>JAZDHZ010000028.1:0-9968 GCA_043805415.1 Candidatus Omnitrophota bacterium
TTGAGAACGTATAGGGGACGGTTCTATTTTTTCTTATCCGTCCCGTATTTATTCCTGTACTCTGGACAAAAAAAATCTCCTTGAATTTATTTTCTTCAAGAAAATTATATCAAATATCTCTTCGCTCTTTCAGTTAATTAGAACCGTCCCCTTTATTCACCCTTTGGATATTGCTATTATTCTTATCATAAGCATAAACCGTGATATTAGCTTTAGGGTCTTTGACCTGAGTCTTATTAGAATTTGAGTCATAAGTTATTTGAATTTTATCACCCAGATGATTTGTAATACTGATCAATCGATCAGCCGCATCATAAACATAGATGGTCTGATGATTTAATTTATCGATTTCTTTGATCAAATTGCCATTAGGGTCATATTCATATTCAACTGCTTTATTATTCGCGTCTTTTGATACTGAAATCGACTGATTTTATTTTGGCTTTTAAGAAAAAATTGTTTTACCCTGAGGGATCTTTTTTCTCTTGACGTTCTGTTCCATAGGTGCCCCCATCATTCCCTACTTTTTCTATTTTTCTGTCATTGCTTCTGAGGGTAGGTTAGCCTTTCTCCAGTTATAGGGCAATAATGTATAGGAATCTTTACGTGAGATTCTTCACCATTACTAACAGTATCGTATTCTATATAATAAGTATTTTTATATTTATTATATTTAATTGGGGAATAAGGATCCGACGCATATTTTTTAAGAAATCTATCAATTTTTCCATTATTTTCATTTTTAGAGTATTCTATCTCTACCCCATCAATACAAAAACCATTAGAAACAACAATAAGAAACATTAACAAAACCGAAAACACAACAATCTTCATAAAAACCATTCTCCTATTTTAAGAGCCCTCGAATTACACATTGCAATACAATAACAAGAATACTAATAGCAACCACTGTTGGAAACCTTTTTTTAGAATCAATTCCATAATACTCCTCTATCGTTTTTTTAAAAAGATAAAATAATATCATAAAAAAAAATACAGGTCGAACAATATTAATAAGCGCTAAATAAATATGTTGCATAGATATAAATTTTTTGATGTTAAGAATTAATGTAATAGTATTTTCAAAAAACAGAAACATATAAATAAATATCGCTAAAAAATATCCTATCTTTTTCTTAAAAAACAAACCAAACCCAGACACAGCTAAAATTAGGGCCATAATACTCCAGGAAACAATAAATATTTCTACATTCCCCATGCCAATTTGATTATTCAATTTTTCCCAATTAACAAGTAAAGATATAATAATTATAGCACTGATTGACAAATGAATAACTGATAAAACAAGAACACATAATGGCTTCTTCATATCCCTCCTAAGCTTACAATTTAACCCATCAGTAAATATTTTTTTTAGGTCTATCTTTGAAACCGATCGGGGGCGCATATTCATAATAATCATCACAGTTGGTTTCACTATTACAACTCTTCCATTTTTGAGTTATTTGAAAACCATTATGCTGACAATTATATCTACATTTATGCAGATACGACCCATCTGGTAAACGTACAGATCTAGCTTCTATTAAAGGACAGTTTTCTATCATATCGAAATCCGATACGCTTTGAGGACAAAATACATCACAAATCCATACTAGCCACTTAGTCAATTTTACAGTACTTACATTGCATACAACATCGCACAAAGAAAAACTCAACCCACTCGGATCACCCTTATCTATAACCCCATTCCCCACATACCCATACAAATTAATCCCCCCGCTAAACCCTATCGGATCCCTTGAAATAAACCTCCCCTGCTCAGCATCATACCATCTAGCGCGGTAGTAATGTAATCCTGTGTCTTCATCCAGCCATCGGCCGGTGTAGGTTATCTCATTTTTAAAAGAACCGGTCTTGTTTTTAATTTTACCATATACATCGTATTCATATGAAGTGCTTTTATTGGCAAAGCCATCGGTTATCACGGTTACGCTCTGCAAAGCGTCCTGATGATAGTAATGCGCTGTATCAGAACTGTCGATACTGCAGAGCACTTCATCTATCTGCGGGCCGTAGACGATTTCATTGATCAGTTGGTTGGAGGCATCATATTTTGCTATGCAATGTATCCCATCATAGATGTATTTTGTTGTATCAGATGTAGTTTTAGAACCAAGATTGCCGTCTTCATAGTAGGTATATTCAATATTTTTCCCCAGGCTTGATGCCGCGCTGATTAGTCTGTTCTCCGCGTCCCAGGAATAGTTCCAGGTTGTGCCATTAACTGAATTGCTGATCAGATTGCCGTCTGGGTCATAACCATATACCGCGTTTACTGTATTATCCAGAGTAAGCTCAAGACTGGCTTGACTGATATTGCCGGCTTTGTCCTGGGCATTTATGTTTAAGGTGTTTAATCCGGGATTAAGCTGTAGATCATTTATGGTAAAGGTATTTGTGTCTATGCTCGCGATTTGCTCATTGACTGTTATGCTGTCGATATTTGCCTCTGCTAGTGTTCCGGATAAGGAGATTATATCCCCTCCTGATAATAATGAGCTCTCATATCGGTTTAGCTGGTTTAATTGATTAAATTGAGCAGTGATATTTTCTGTATCAAGTGTAGTTGTTTTTAACAGGTTGGTTCTGTTGCCAACATAATCAAATGTATATGCCTGGTTTGTGCCTTCAGGATATCTTACATTTACCAGCTGATTAATTTTATCATAGGCATAGCTGTGGATTCCGGCATTATCTGTTCTCTGGGTTCTGTTGCTGTTGGCATCATAAGTATAATTGATTAATTCAATACTGCCGGGCAAGCTTGTCTCGCCGGTTGTAATGTTCAGCAGTCTATCGACATCATCATAAGCATAGGTTGTAATTATGCCGTTGGGATAGGTAAGCTGGGTTTTTCTTCCTTTATCATCATAGCTATAACTGAAAGTTTTATCAGCTCCGGCCGCTGTAACTGTTTCCGTAGATAGCAGGTTGAGGTTATTGTATGTGTAATTAACTGTTGTGCCTGATGGATAGATTAGTTTTTTGCGATTGCCGACTGCGTCATAATCATAATTAATCGCTAAATTGCCAGGGAATGCGGCGTTAATCACTCTTCCCAGGGAATCGTATTGATATGCTCTTAATCCGATATTGTCCGCGATGGAAGCAAGATTACCTTTTTCATCATAGCTATAATTAATAATTTGATTATTCGCTAATTGTTTCTGAACAAGCCGATTAATTTTATCATATGCAAATAAAATATCTTGATTGCGGCTATTAGTCTTTTTAATCACATTATTATTTTTATCATATTCATACTGTTCATAAACCCCAGCTGCATCTGTAAGCTTGATCAGCCTATTTTCCGCGTCATATTCAAATTGAGTGATATTATTTTCCGCGTCAGTTATTGATAACCGATTGCCCAATACATCATACGCGAATAATGTCTGGCTGCCTAAGGCATCAGTTATCTGGGTATTGCGGTTGTCCTTGTCATAGGCATATGTAGTAATATTTCCTTTGGGGTCTTTGACCTGGGTTTTATTGGAATTAGGATCATAGCTGATTTCAATTTTATCGCCCAGATGATTGGTCACACTGATTAATCTATTGGCTTGATCATAAGCATAATTTGTCTGATGATTTAATTTATCAATTTCTTTGATCAAATTGCCATTAGGGTTATATTGATATTCCACTGCTTTATTATTCGCGTCTTTTTCGATAATTTTCCTGCCCAATGGATCATACTCAAAACTAGTGATATTGCCCAAAGCATCAGTAACTGTAGATACTTGTTCAGTTGAGCCGCAGCTACCGCAGCCGGGAGCACCATCATAGATAAACACTGTGGCATTATTTAATGGATCTATTTTCTTGATTAAACGATTACGCGCGTCATATTCATATGTCCAAGTTCCATTAGGCTTATGTTCTGCAATCAATTTACCCATTGCATTATAATCATATGTAATATCAGTTCCATCAGCCAAATGAATTGCTGTAGTTTGATTCATTCCGTCATATTCGTAGGCATTAATATTATTATTCGCGTCTTTCACTGAAAGAACATTGCCATTGCCGTCGTAAGTATATTCTTCTTTACTTCCGCCAGCCGATATTTTGCTGAGCATTCTGCCTAGGCGATCATAAGTATATGTAGTTGTATTATCCAAAGCATCAGTTGCCGTTAGCATATTACCTACTGAATCATAAGTAAATTGACTGGTATTGCCTTCTGCATCAGTGCTTGATGTCATATTGCCGCTATTGTCATAAACAAAACTACTGCTATTGCCTCTGGCATCTGTTTTTGTCAGCACATTACCAAATGCATCATAAGTATAGCTTACTTTATTTCCCAAAGGATCAGTTTCGCTCATCACAGAACCGCAGTTTATTTCCCTTGTCCATGTATTACCATTTTTATCAATCTTTTGTGACCATTTCGCATAGTAATCCCTTTCAACTGCCACATAATATTGAATAAAATTACCAAGCGGGTCTGTTTCTCGCCGCAATCGATTCAAACCATCATAAGTATAGTTCCACTCATTATTGTTTTCATCAATCTTTTTAATTCTATTACGGACAGCATCATAAAAAAACTGCTTACTTTTTCCGTCAGAGTATGTCACTTTATCCAGCAGCATTCTTGAATATTCATAGACTTTCGTGTTGCCCATTTTATCAATATATGTAGTTAGTCCCAAGGTTTCATCCGTGCTAAAACTCATAATATTGCCATTGGGGTCAACAACTGATTCTACCCTAAGATTCCAATTCCAGTCCGGAAAATGAGTTGATGATTCAAAAGGCTGATTAAAATTATAAATCGTTACATTACCTCTTTTATCTGTAATATTAAAGCTTTTTAAAATAGTAGTTTCCGGGGTTTCTTCAAATATAAAATCATATTCCTGAGTATTGCCTTCAGGATCTGTTACTTTCTTTAGATTTGCCTGAGAACCTTTATATAGATTAAAATCAAGATCATATTCATAACTAACTGTTCTTGCCGCGCTGTCCTCTATTGAAGAAATTAAATACAGATTTTCCTGTCCATTATTATATTCCTGCCAATTAATCTGAATATATTTTCCTGTGGCAGTTTCAATCATCTTAGTTGGTTTATTTACTAATCCTCCTAAAGACTGGTCATCAAATTGCTGGTATTCAAAATCAATTCTATTGCCATACCTATCTTCTATATATTTTATATTATATTTACCAAGTTCAGTTGGAAGTGTTGATGCCTCAAATATATATTTAGAACCAAATCTAAGCTCACAGGTAAAAATGCTCCCTTCTTTTGACAAACCACTCGTCCCGCATTCAGGCCTAATATAAGAAGCATCACCCAATTTGAGATAATTCATTACTTCCCCAGTTTCTGAATATATAGTTGCTCCTACATCTGTTTCTTCAAGACGCATTTCGCAGTTTGTCACCCAGCCCCTGCCAAGACCACCTGATTGATTTGATTGCGAAGAGAAAGATCTTTTGAAATTTAAATACGTAATACCTGTTTTTTTACCATTTCCGTTTAATTCAAGGTCAACTTCAGGAATAAATATCTTACCTCCGGTAACTGAAACCGGATCTTTCATGTCAACATTGTCTTCATTCTCTTCGCAATCATCATTGCTAAGTTCTTCCCCATTAGGCCCGATCCCATGATCATCCGGGCCATCCGGAGGAGTTTGGTCAGCATATACTGAATCAACAAAAAGAAACTCTCCTGCGGAAAATACTAATAAACCAACAATCAAACAACTAAGAAGGAATCTAAACTTTTTCATCTTAAATCCTCCCTTCATTGGCTTTGTTTGTTTTTTTATTTATTAAGCAGACTAATGTTTCAATGCTCTTAATGGATTTCTTTGCGTCAACCAGATATCTGGTGTCTGGATATTTAGACATTAAAGTCTGATAACAGCTTATAGCAGCCGGATAATCGGCCTCATCAAACTGCAATCTGGCTAAGTAAAAAAGTCCGTCCTCTTCCATCTCATCCATTGCCATAACCGTTCTAAACTGTTTTTCCGCCTCCGCGTATTGCCCGCTTTCCCGGTAAATCTCTCCAAGCTGCAGGGTTAATTCCGGAACCATTTCGCCTTCGGAGATTGCCTGCTGAGCGTATTTAATTGACTGCTCATTGTTTTTCATTTTCCTTACACTCTGCAGGGCTTTAACCTTATTGCCGGCTTTAAGAAAACAGTCGCGCGCCTGAGCAAAAGCTCTAAGGGAAAAATACATATCGCCTAATGCGTCATCGTCATTAGCCTGTTTGAAATATTTAGCAGCCAAGGCGTAATTTGCTTGTTTAAAATAAACTTTACCTATACCGCTTTTATCATTTGTCTGTTTAAAATATTTTAAAGCCAAAGTATACTGACCGCGGTTTAAAGCCAGCAAACCCATACCATCGATATCATTTTCCTGCTGAAAATATTCCCGCGCCAGCTTAAAATCCCCTTGGCGCAGAGCGACAAGCCCCAAGCCGGAATAATCTTTATTACGTTTGAAATATTCTTTGGCTTTTTTTCGATCCCCTTTGCTCAAATAAGCCAGCCCTAATCCGGAGTAATCATTTGCCCGGTCAAACAACTGGATTGCCTTGCGGTACTGGCCCATACCCATATAAGCGTGAGCTGAGGCGGTAAAATCAGTATGCTGCTTTAATTCTTCCAGCGCTTGTTTATATTTATGCTGTGAGCATAAAGCCAGCCCAATACCCGCGTGATCATTCTCTGATCTAAAAGCTTTGAGTGCTTTATCAAATTCTCTTTTCTGCAAATAAACAAGCCCTAAGCCTTTTCGATCAGCAATTTGATTAAATTCATCTTCAGCCTGCGCGTACATCCGGCGTTTTAAAAACAAAAGTCCTAAACCGCTTTTATTATTAGCCAATGAAAATGACTCTATGGCCTTATCATAATTCCGATCTTTTAGATAACGATAGCCCATAGCTGAATATCCATTTTCAAAACCCATTAAAAAAACCGCTGTGCCTAACACAGATAGCAGCAGCGCTCTGATTAAAAATCCTTTGCGAATTTTCATCCTGAACTCCTTTCTTATCTTCTACATATAATTCTGTAAAATTGTAATCCCAATAAAAAACATGATTGCTAAAGTCACAATAAATGGAATCGGCACCAAAGCCCGAACTAATCTTTTATTGCCCCACAAACCCAAAATTCGGGTTAAAACAAAAGCCGCTCCCAAGGATAAAAGCCAAAGATTATAACTGGTAAACGCGAAAATGATTAAACCCAGGCCAATCAGACTCTCGGCTAAAAGCCAATATGGATTTTCTTTTATTTCCGAGCGATTATTTGTAACCGGAAAATATGTCTTACCAGTAAATAAATAAACTATAATTTCCTTGGCTGAGTCTAATAAAATTGATAAATGAAGAAATGATGATGTGGATAAATAGCGGATTAATTGTTTTTTATTTTGCCATCGATCGAAAATTGCCGGAATAAGCGGGAAAAATATAGTTACAAACATTACCAAATAAAAATCAAATACCCAAAAAACATTGTATCTTGTTTTTAAAATTATCTGCATCCAGTTATCATAAAACAGCGGCGGCACCAGAAATAAAGGCCCCTGCACCTGAGAAACCGTATAATAAAAAGGCATGATAAAACTTGCCACAAAAACAAGCAGCAAAAACGGAATGGCCTGAAGTAAAGCAAAGGCGGAAATAAAAATATCCGCTTTTTCAAACCAAGAAACATGCTTTGACTTAAAAATTCTGGGATAAAATTTAGTCAAATATTCAAATGTCCCTCTTACCCATTTTTTGTTTCGTTTGCGGAATTTTTCAATTGTCTGGGGAAACTCCTCGCCGCATACCACATCATCAGCCACAATCCCATAATAACCCGTGCGGCGCGCCTCAGAAGAAAAAGCCAGATCTTCAGTAACAAATTCAGGCACACCGCCTAACGCCTCAATCACCGACCGTTTTAAAACCGCTCCATGGCCATACCACATAACAAAGCCGAAATTATTCTTAAGCGGCATATAATGATCCCAATGAATATCAATCATTGATTTCATAATTCGGCCTAAATCTCCCTCTTGCTGCTTAAGCGATTTTTGCTTTGCCTGAACAAAACCAATCTTAGGGCTGAGCTTAAACCGCGGCATCAGCTTGCTAAGAAAATCATCCGGAAGTTCCGTATCCGCGTCATTAACCGCGATATACTGATAAGACTTATCAATATTACTTAATGCGCTATTTATATTTCCTGCCTTATAGCCATTGATATTATTTCTTCTTAATACGCTGACAATTGCTTTATGTTTTTTAGAAAATAAATCTATTTGCCTTTTAATTTCCGGATTATCGCTGTCATCACAGATATAAACATGGAAATCTTTATATTTCTGAGACAGAGAAGTCAGACAAGCCTTTTCCTTAAAATCATTCCTGGTCATATAAAGCAATGCCGCCGGCGGCTGCACACCCTTTAATAAATCATTTTCCTGAAACTTTATTTTAATAAAGTAAGAGAATACTATATTCACGCTGTGATAAATACCATATAACCACATCATATTCAGCACAATAACAAAAATGATTACTGAACCTTTTGCCAGTAAAGGCTCATCGCCGATGAGCAAAGCAAACAGCATGGGATCAAAATAGATGATGCTCAAAAACCAGGTAAACACGATGGTTAAGAGCAAAGCATCGTTCTTTTGAATATTCCCGTTTTCAGAAAAACAGGTTTTATAAATTTTCTTTTTTATTATACTCATATTAATTTGTTCTGCCAGTTACAATATTGCCCTGCACCGGAGACATAATCGTCAACTGCGGCGGCATTGTATCCAAAGTTATTTGCTTACTTTCCACTTGCTCCTGCTGACTAAGTTTATGGCGGAATTTTAAATAAATTGTTTTCTTGCCATCGCTGCTGGATAAAATATATGGAATTTCCGGGGAATACGGCATCCAGAGAGCATTACTAAACAAAGGATCTTCACTGATGAGCAGCTCATAATTTGTATTAGAATTAATCAAAAGAGTAACTTCATTATTATTAACAAAATCCCCTTCTTTTATGCTAAATGAGTTGTCATTCACCACTACAACTGTTATTGTTTTTGCTGCTTCCGCTAAAATTTTGTTTGGCTTATTTTTTTGAAAAACAGTGACATGAAATGTTTGCTGCTCTAACAAACTTATCAGACTGGCGCTAAAACGATATCTGCCTAGAATAAAATGTTCCAAAGTTACAGAAGTATTGCTATCAGGAAATGTTGCTTTTAGCATGATTTGCTTATCCCTAACCCATATCCGATTCTTTTTAACTTGCACAGTAAATACAGCCTTTTGCCCTAATTCATACACATCCTGCTTTGAAACTACTTCCACAGTCCAATTAGCTGCATAGGCGGAGTTTATACATATAAAAAAACACACCATAGCCAAAATAAGCATTCTCTTCATGTTTATTCCTCCATTTAAATCAGATTAAATTTAGACAAAAAAAAGCAGTCTTTCGACTGCTTATGATTAAATTTTTATTAATTTTAATTTATTATTAACTCGCATGGATTTGCGCGCACCCTGACTTATGCAAAAATCCATTTTCGCTGATTATCCTTTTTAGATACTCACTTTCTGTGGACATATACTATAATTTGAAGTTAAATTAATTATAGCGCATTGATATTTCCCTGTCAACTTTTTCCTTAATTTTAATTAAAACATTCTTTATTTTATATACTTAGATACCAACAATTTAACCTTGTCCAAAGCTTGTTGGGGTATGGCATCGGAAGCTGTAATAATCGCATTTTCCAAAGCACTAGCGCAAGCGCAATTCCGCGCTTTTTGCATTTCCGGAACGATTTTTTTAATAAATTCCTTGGCATTTTCCGAATTAGCTGTCAAGTTAGCAATCACTTTTTCCACGCTGACATCTTCATCTTCTTTCCAAACATCATAATCAGTTACCAAAGCAACT
>JAZDHZ010000029.1:0-10558 GCA_043805415.1 Candidatus Omnitrophota bacterium
GTAATTATTAAGCCTGCTTTTGGTTCCGGACAAAGAACTTGCTGATTTTTGCTGATCATTTAAATAAGAAGCCCGGGCATTTAAAAAAGTATCAAAAACAGCTCGCGAATCATCGAGATCTGTTCTTTTAATATAAGCATCATATTTAGCAATCTGAATATCTAAGTTATTGGCCAGTCCAATACGGCTGACTTGTTCTAAGGATAAGCGCAGCATGTTTGGGGCTGTATCCGGCTGATCAGCAGCGGCCAGATAATCCGCGGCGCTGCTTAAAACCAAACAGCTCAGAATTAAAATTACGCTGGTTTTTTTTTGAAAATATTTTTTCACAATTAAATCATCCTTCGTGTTTTGCCGTCATTTCATTTAACTTTAACATTATCCGCAAATAATCCTGTCTGTCTTTTTCGCTAAGCTTACTAAAAATATCCTTAAAAACCTGTTTTCTTTGTTTGCGAAATTCAGTGACAATTTTCTTGCCTTTGGCTGTGATATTGATTTGAATCACTCTTCTGTCTTTTTGGCCGGGAATCCGCTCAACCATTTTATCCGCGTACAGCTTATCCACAATCCGGGTTACCGCCGGCAGACTAACCGATAACTGTTTTGACAATTGGCTCATTGTTCGCGCGCCCAGCTCATAAATAATATCCAGCACGAAAAATTGCGCGGGATTTAACTGCGATTTTGTCAGCGCGGTAGCGCGATTTACGTGAAACCAGCGGATCACCTTAGGTAAAACCCGGACAACCTGCTCTACGTATTCATCGATCGACTTTTGTTTCATTTTTATTCCCAGGATTAATTATTAACAAAGTTAACTATTTACAATAGCAAGCATATCGCGTTTTGCGAATTTCGTCAAGCGCTTTTAACGCGAAACTAAACATTGCCGCAAGAAAAACTTGATTTATCACCTGTTTATCTTGTATAATATCAGCATGTTAAAAAATACAGCTTATTCCAAAGGCTTTACCTTGGTTGAATTAACCGTAGCCATTCTCCTGATCATAATTCTGGCGGCTATCAGCGTGCCCGCGTATTTAACCCATGTTGAACAAGCGCGCGGTTCCGCGGCATTGGAAAACTTAAACCTTATCCGTTCGGCTGAAATGCTGTATATGCCGGATAATGCCGGATATACCGCTGACACTGCTTTGCTGCAAACCTATACACATTTTATATTAAATAACGCGGACTGGACATATACTATAACAAATGTCTCTGATTCAACGTTTAGAGCCGTGGCCACACGCACTTCTCCGAATCCAGCTTATAATGGGAAAACCATCACTATTGATGAGTCGGCAATTATTTTATTTGATGGAACTGCTTACACTATGGGCGGGAAATGGCCGCCATAATTTATCCAATTGCTTATTGAACAATTCGGCCTAAAACTCTTTTCAATTACTTTGCGAAAAAACCTGCTCCCGCTTGATCGATACTAAGAATTTAAACTAATTGTCCTGATTTAACCTGAGTAGTTTTGCGTATAAAGCTTCAATTTTCCGCATCATCTGCCTGGCATTAAACTCTGATTCTTTAAGCAGATTATGCCCTGTTTGTCCCATGGTTTTTGCCAATAACTGATCATCCAAAAGTTCCTGAATTTTTTTCGCCAAGCCCTGGACATCGCCAGGCTCTACAAGATACCCGTTTTTATTATTCAGTACTGCTTCTCTGATCCCGTCACTATCATAAGCCACAATCGGCTTGGCCGCGGCCATAGCCTCCAGTAAAGCAATGGGCAATCCCTCCCAAAGCGAACAAAGTACCACGATATCCATGGCCGCGATTAAATCCGGAATGTCTTTGCGCCATCCCAGCAGGCTTAACTGAGAACTCAAGGCATTGCGCTTAATCTCCCGCTCTATTTTCGGCCTTAAACAGCCATCACCAACGCACATAAACTCAACGGCTTTATTTGTCTTGGAAATTATCGCCGCGGCTTTGATAAAATCAAGCGGGTTTTTTTGCGGTTTAAGACAAGCAATCATGCCCACCACCTGCTTAGCTTTTTTTTCCACAGAGGAATCTGGTTTATAAAACTTACTTATTTCTATGCCATAGCGGATAAGTTCATATTGTTGCGCTGTGCCGATTTGATGCGCTAAGCCTTTTTGCTTATCACTACTGGAAACAATAATAAACCGCGAGGTTATTTTCGCCGCGCGCTGCTCTAAAAAAACATACAAAGCCTTTAAAGGCTTGCTCATATGCTCATGAAAGCTCCAGCCATGCACAGTATGAATAATAATCGGCACTTTTGCGAATTTTGCTGCCCAGCGGCCGATAATGCCTGCTTTTGAACTATGCGTATGCACTATCGAAATTTTATGCTTGCGCATATAGCGCCTAAGCGCGAAAAAAACAAACAAATCATTTAGCGGCGCGATTCTGCGTTTTAAACAGTTTAAAAAATAAAAATTTATTCCCTTGTACTGCTCAATGTCCTCGAATAATCCCCCCCAGGGAGCACTGATAAAATATTTTTCATATTTATTAGAGTCCAAATTATCCAGAGTATATAAAGCGTTTTTTTGCGCTCCGCCTAATGCCAGATTTGTTATTATATGTAAAACCCGGACTTTTTCCACGCTTAGCCTTTTGTTAAATTAGATTATTTATCCATCCTGTTTAAAACTTGTAATATTATAACAAAATTCGCGCGTATGAGATACAATAAACTGCTTGATTAAAATTCAAAGTATTTGTCTTTGACATAGGATGCCTTTGCTTGAAGTATATGTGTTTTAGGGGTTTATGCTTGCTTTATTGCTTTATAAAAGGTATACTTATAGTAATAAGAATAGTATCCTTGATTATAGATTATTTGAAATAAAGGTTATTTTATGCATAAAAATCAAGCCTTTACAATGATTGAAATGGTTGTGGCTGTGGTTATTGTCGGGGTTTTACTTGGCATCGGCATTCCCAGTTATTTTCGCTCAGCGGAAATAGCCAAATGCAAAGAAGCTATGAGCACATTAAACGCAATGGCTTCTTCTGCTTTTGCTTTTTACGCGGAAAATGATACTTTCGCCGGTTTATCGGTAGCAGCGATAAACATCCAATCCGGAGTATCTGTTGTAAACAACGCTGATTGGACTTATCTGGTTACTAGTGCCACTAGCAGCGGGTTTACGCTAACTAGCACAAGGCTCAGGGGCCCGCATCAAGCAGCAGGAAATACAACCATCATTTTGGATCAGGATTATAACTGGACCGGAACATATCCGCATGCTGATCCGGGAAATTTTTAAAATACACATGCGCATAAAAAAATTTAAGTATTTGTTATTATTCTAATCTTACAAAGGGGGCTGGGATGAAAAAATGGAATAATTTTGGTTTTACTCTGGTGGAAATGATGATCGTAGTAATTATTATTGGAGTTTTAGTCGGCATTGCGATTCCTAATTACATGCGCTCTGTGGAAGTTGCTAAATGCTCGCAAGCCATGGGAGTGTTAAAAAACATGCGCACTGCTGCTCTGGATTTTTTCCGGGAAAATGACACTTTTTCTGGCATGACTCTAGCCGCGCTCAATACCCAAGTAGGCGCAAATTTTGCCGATACCAGAGACTGGACTTTTCCTGAACCGACTGTAACCGCGACAACTTTTACCTTAACCGCGACGCGTACAGGCGGACCAAATGTGGGAACCCCGACAATCACCCTGGATGAACTTGATGTCTGGGGAGGAAGTTATCCAATTGATGACCCAGGCGGTTGGTAAGATCTTTTTTCCAAGCTTTCGATAATAAAATTTTTTGGCAAGAGTCTTTATTCGCTGATATCCGGCAATAAAGACTCTTGCCATTTTTCAGCTCTTGCCTTATAATAAAACCCTTACTGATAATTATTGTGTAATAACCCTATGGTTTTAATCTGTTAAAATACTTGAAAGACGGCACTCAAATGTTTAAATTTATCAAAGAAACAATCTTTGGCAATCATAATGAAAAAGAGCTTAAGCGCTTGGCTCCGATTGTCGAGCAAATCAATGCTCTAGAACCAGCAATCAAAATTTTATCTGATCAGCAATTGCGGGCTAAAACCCAGGAATTTCGTCAGAAAATTCAGGAATATCTTAGCCAAAACTGTTCTAAAACTGCTGATGATAAAGCAGTTGCCCGCTGTGAAAAACAAGTGCTGGATCTGATTTTACCTGAAGCTTTCGCGGTTTGCCGGGAAGCTGCCTGGCGGACAATTAATATGCGCCATTTTGATGTGCAGCTTATTGGCGGCATAGTCTTACATGAAGGCAAGATCGCGGAAATGACCACTGGTGAAGGCAAAACCCTGGCCGCGACTTTAGCTGTATACCTAAACGCGATTTCTAATAAAGGCGTGCACCTGGTAACGGTTAATGATTATCTTGCCCAGAGAGACTGCGGCTGGATGGGGCCGATATATCATTTTCTCGGCTTATCCTGCGCTTCGATTGCCCATGATTTTTCCGTGACCTATGACCCCAGCCATAATGATTCCTCCGCGCGCGATGAACGCATGACGCGTTTAAAACCGATTTCCCGGCAGCAAGCCTATCGCTGTGATATTACTTATGGCACAAACAATGAATTTGGTTTTGATTATCTGCGCTCTAATATGGTTATGGATATAAGCGATATGGTGCAAAGAGACCTGAATTTCGCGATTGTTGATGAAGTGGACAGCATTCTGATTGATGAGGCAAGAACTCCGCTGATTATTTCCGGACCAGCGGAAGCTTCGACTGATAAATATTATAAAATTGACAAAATCATCCCGCGTTTGGAACGGGGTGAAAAAAATGAAGAAACCAAAGAAGAGACCAATGATTTTATTGTTGATGAAAAAGGCAATACTGTTTATCTGACTGAAGCCGGAGAAACAAAAGTTTCCAAAATGCTTGGCGTGGATAATCTAAGCAGTTTGGAAACCATGGAGCTTAAACACCATGTTGACCAAGCGCTTAAAGCTCACTCTCCTTTATTCCGCCGCGATGTGCATTATGTGGTCAAAGACGGAGAGGTAATTATTGTCGATGATTTTACCGGCAGATTAATGCCCGGCCGCCGCTGGAGCGATGGCTTGCATCAAGCCATTGAAGCCAAAGAAGGTTTAAAAATCGAGCGGGAAAACCAAACTCTGGCAACCATAACTTTTCAGAATTATTTCCGGATGTATGCTAAGCTTGCCGGCATGACCGGAACAGCCATGACCGAAGAATCTGAGTTTCAGCATATTTACAAGCTGGATGTAGTGATGATTCCGACTAATCGGGTTTTAACCCGGATTAATCAGCCGGATATTATTTATAAAACCGCTAAGGAAAAATTTAACGCCGTGATTGAAGAGATTGCCAAGATTCATAGCCAGGGCCGGCCGGTTTTAGTGGGAACAATATCCATTGAGAATTCTGAGCATATCAGCAATCTGTTAAAACGCAAAAACATTAGCCACCAGGTGCTTAATGCCAAGATGCATGAACAGGAAGCGCCGATTATTGCTCAGGCCGGACGCAAAGGCCGTGTAACCATTGCCACAAATATGGCTGGTAGAGGAACGGATATTCTGCTTGGCGGTAATGTGGAATTTTTTGCCGCGGAATTACTTCAAAAAAAAGGCATTGACCCTGAACTGGCAACCAAAGAGCAAAAAGAAACAGCATTGCAAAGCGTAAAACAGGAAATTGCCAAAGAACACGAAGAAGTTGTGGCTCTCGGCGGTTTACATATTATCGGAACAGAAAGACATGAATCCCGGCGCATTGACAATCAGCTGCGCGGCCGCGCCGGACGACAAGGCGATCCAGGCTCAAGCCGTTTTTATCTTTCCTTAGAAGATGATTTAATGCGGATTTTTGCCTCAGACCGGGTGACCCGGTTCATGAATTTTGTCCAATGGGAAGAAAATATGCCGATTGAACATCCCATGATCAGCAAATCCATAGAAATTGCCCAAAAACGCGTGGAAGGACATAATTTTGATATCAGAAAACAACTGCTTAAATACGGTGATGTCTTAAGCAAACAAAGAGAGATTATATATGAACAGCGCGCTCATCTGCTTAAGCAGGAACAGCTGCATAATTATATTGTCGAACTGATTGATGAAGTAACTGATGAAGCCATTGTCCAATATTTACCGGAAAAAATTCACCCAGCTGACTGGAACACCTCAGGCCTGGAAGATTGGATTCGCTCAAAATTCGGCCTAGCTTTTTCTGCTGAAGAGCAGGAGGATCTGGGTTCTGCCCTTAAACAAACTTTGATTCTTGCTTATGAGCAAAAAGCCGGCAGCTTAGACCCTAGCCAGAGAGCGGATTTTGAGCGTTCATTGTGCTTGCATATTCTTGACACTCAATGGAAAGATCATTTACATGCCATGGATACATTGCGCGAAGGAATCGGCTTGCGGGCTTTTGGCCAAAAAGATCCTTTGGTCGAGTATCAACACGAAGGCTATATGTTATTTTCCGATATGGTCGGCCGGATTAAAGAAGAAACCCTGGAATTTGTGTTTAAAGTAAACATGGTACAGCAGCACATTCCCACCGGTGTATTTGAAAGCGTTCCCATATCCTATTCACATCCAAGCACATTACAGTTTGCCGCGTCAGATCAAGCTGCCGGGCAGACCCAGCGTACCGCGCAACCCGAACCAGCCGCGCCGTATACGCGTAAGGATGAAAAAGTCGGGCGCAATGATGCTTGTCCTTGCGGAAGCAATAAGAAATTTAAAAAATGCTGCGGAAAATAGTTTAGCATGGCAAAGAAAAGTTTAAAAACTCCTAAGCGCAAAAAACTAAAAGCCAAATCCTTGCCCTTGATTTCTGTTGCTGATCTTGCCTGTATTCTTATTTCTACGGCCTTGCTTAATCTCTGTTTTTTAGGCCATTATTTGGGCATTCTTGCCTGGTTTAGCTTGATCCCGTTTTTAATCAGCCTGCGAAATAAAACCTGGCGCCAAAGATGGCTGATTTCTTTTTTATTCAGCTTTATCTTTTTTCTTGGCTTAATCTATTGGCTAGGGCATGTAAGTTTGATTGCTTTGATTTTTCTTTGTTTGTACCTGGCTTTGGAATTATCGGTGTTCGGCATTTTACTGCCAAAGCCTGCTCACTGGACAAGCCTGATTATCGGGCCTTTGCTCTGGATCGGACTGGAACGCTTACGCGGTGCTTTGTTTGGCGGTTTTTTCTGGGGACTTCTTGGCTATTCTCAGTTTCAAAATATTTTGCTTATTCAAGCATCTGATAAATTAGGCGTCTGGGGCATAAGTTTTGTAATTGTGCTGATTAATCTCACTTTGTTGCAGATATTTAGCCAAGTTAAACAACAGGGCAAAATAGCGGCTTATCTCTATATACCTATTTTGTACCTAGCGGGTATGTATGTTTATGGGGGGTCTATTATCCATGCCAAACCATTTAGCCAGCCAAATTTTAAGCTCAGCATGATTCAGCCGAATATTCCCCAAGAGCAAAAATGGCAGCCTGATTATGTCAATTCAAACATGAATCAATTAAAACAGCTAACCCTTGCTGCCAGCAAAGATAAGCCGGATTTGATTGTCTGGCCGGAAACGTCAGTGCCAGGTTATATTTTGGATGAGCCCAGATTATATAATCAAGTAATTGCCATAGCTAAACAAGCCGATACGCATCTGCTGGTAGGCAGCCCTCGCGAAGATTATCCGAGTAAACAATATTATAATTCAGTTTTTCTGTTTGGCAGCCAGGGAAATTTAAAACTTTATCATGATAAAATGCATTTAGTGCCTTTTGGCGAATATATTCCGTATAAAAATATTTTTGGGTTTTTAAAAAACTCGCCGATTGCGGATTTTTCCAGCGGAAAAAGATATACCGTGTTTCAAAGCTTTAACCAGCAGCAGCAAGAAATTAATTTTGGGGTTTTAATTTGTTTTGAAGATACTTTTCCCCAGCTGGTCAGGGAGTTTCGAAAACAAGGCGCTGATTTGCTGATTACCGTAACCAATGAAGCTTGGTTTAAACACAGCACTGAGCCTTTGCAGCACACAGCGATTAGCGTGTTTCGGGCAATTGAAAACCGCTGCTGGTTTATGCGTAGTGCTAATACCGGCATATCCTGCTTTATTGATCCTTATGGCATTATCCAGGCAAAAGTGGAAGATAAAACAGGAACAGATATTTTTGTCTCAGGCGCTTTAACCTATGAACTGCGCTAAAAAGCAGGAAGCGCTTCGCGCTTAGCTCATGGCTCGTAGAACTTAGGAAAAGCAGTTGCAAGACGCAAGACACAATGAAAAAGAGAAAAGCAGAAATTGTAGGGGTCGATCCCTGTATCGACCCGTTGCAAAATGATAAAAATATATCAATAAAAAATAATAATATCGGTATTGTCTAGGGGCGAAAACAGAGTTTCGCTCCTACTATTAACTATCAACCATTGACCTTGTGACCTTTATAGTTTATAGCTTTTAGCTAGCCTGTGACCTTTTCTAATCGCTTTTGCTTTTTCTGTTTTTTTAGTCCTACAGTTCTAATCTTTTCACTCACAACTCATAACTCGTAACTGCTTTTAATTTAATAACTTGCACATGGTGTCTCTACCTAATAAGGCCAATGAGCCGGAGCATCATCAATTGAACCAGTCTCATCGATTGATATCCAAAATCCATCAGACGTACCGTCCGGCAACTTATGGTTAGCTGTGGCAGTAAAGCTGGCTCCCCCGGAAAAGCTTATGAGATAACCCCAACTACCGTCATCTTCGCTGATTGTCGCATAAGGCAATAAAGACATAATATCAAAAGAATATTGCTGCGGGTCTTGGTCAAAAAAATACATTTTTTGCGCTTGATAAATCGCATAAAGATTATAAATTCCTTTTTGCTTATCAGCATTATGCCTGGCATTTAAAAATGCCGGGATAGCGATAGCCAAAAGAGTGGAAATAAGCAGGCAAACAACTACCAGCTCAAGAAAAGAAAAACCTGTGTTTTTTTTAAAAAACTTAATCATAGGCAAAATACCAGATTATCAACATAAACATATTGTTACGTAATAATTAAAATGTTTTTAAATGTATCTTATAATTAAGTATACCATATTTTTATCTTCTAAAGCAAGGGAGCGCCCAAGCAATTGATTTAAGCCCAAACTTTTTGCTGAACATTGCTCTGGGTTATTATTTTACTAGGATAAGCATTAATAATGATCTCATCAGGCTGAAACCATAATTTAATTTCTCGTTCCGCTTCTTCTTCATTAGATGAAGCATGCACCACATTCTCGTACACGCCTTTTGAGGTTATTCTGCCATAAGCACCGCGAATTGAGGTCGGCTCTGCTTCTTCAGGATTAGTTGCTCCGGCTAATGCGCGCACTTTGGCAATCGCGTCTTCACCCCAATAAACCATGGCCATGACCTTGTGCCGGTTATGCAATTGGCCTTGCAAATAGGTTATCAGCTCGCCAAAAAACGGCTGTGCTTTTAAATGCTTATAATGCTCCGCGGCTAATTCCGGACTTACCGCGACAATTTTTGAAGCGATAATTTCCAGTTTTGTCTCAGCAAGCCGGGTTAGAATATTGCCGGTTAAAGATTTTACCAAGCCATCAGGCTTGATTAAGATTAATGTCTGCTGTTTCATATTTTCTCCTTGTTTTGTTATTATTACGGGCCAGGACAAGCACGGCCCCTACAATTTCTGCTTTTTCTATTAGCTATCAGCTATCAGCTATCAGCCATGAGCTACGAGCTATGAGCCATCAGCCATCAGCCAAGTGCTCTTTGCTTCTTATTATCTGCGAATCAATTTAAGCACCCGATCCAAATCATCCAAAGAATAATACTCAATTTGGATTTTACCGCGTTTTTTTCCATGAAATAAACTGACTTTTGTGCCAAAAATCTGACGCAGCTCTTCTTCTAAATTCACAACATGCTCGTCTTTGTTTACAGCTGCTTTGCTTTTAGGATTTTTTTTCGCCGCGCAAAACCCCTCTGCTTCACGCACCGACAATCCTTTTTTAATAATCCGGCTTAATAATTCAAGCTGCTTGTCCGGCTCAGTTAAACTTAAAATTGCTTTGGCATGGCCCATGGATATTTGCTCTTTAAATAATGCCTCCTTGATTATCTTGGGCAAAGTTAACAGTCTAAGCATATTGGCAACAGTCGCCCGGCTTTTGCCAACTGAATGCGCCACCTGTTCCTGGGTAAACTTAAATTCTTTGATCAAAACCTCATAGGCTTTTGCTTCTTCAATCGGGTTAAGATCATCTCTTTGAATATTTTCAATAATTGATAATTCCAGCATTTCCTGATCATTTACCTGTTTAACCACAACCGGCACTTCCAATAAACCCAATTCTTTGGCTGCCCTTAAGCGTCTTTCGCCGGCAATCAATTCGTATGTTTTATTTGAATGCCTGCGCACAATAATCGGCTGGACAATGCCTTTTTCCTTAATCGACTCAATAAGCTCATGCAGCTTGTCTTGGCGAAAATTTAAACGCGGCTGATAGCGGTTAGGGCTGATGATTTCCGGATCAAGAAATAACAGATCCCTGTTTAGC
>JAZDHZ010000030.1:0-56281 GCA_043805415.1 Candidatus Omnitrophota bacterium
AGTTCCTTAACCAAAAAATACTTGTTTCTACTACGTGAAAACATTACATTTTCACGTAGTAAATATATTACATCTTGACGTAGTAATAACAACAATAGCTATTGACTCTTTTGCTCTAAACTCTTATAATTATTGTAATAATAAAGATTACTACCATAAAGAGGTTTTCAATGAATGCAAAAGAATTATTTGAAAAAGTTGTGTCCAATAAAATATCAGATTTACACCTTTGTGTGGGATTACCGCCAATGGTGCGCAGGCTCTCTAATTTAGAACCTTTAGGTAATGATAGTCTTACCAATGATGATATTAAAACAATTATCCGAGATATTTTGCCTGAGCATAAGCAGCTGGTAATTGAACATGGCAAAGAGATTGATATTGGGATAAGTATTGGTGATTTGGCACGCTTTAGGGTCAACATCTACAGCGACAGACGTGGTATTTGCGCTGCTTTTAGACAGATCCCGCAAAACATATTAAGTTTAAATGCCTTGGGCTTACCCAGCGCGGTTAGAATGGTCTGCGAGCTGCAAAGAGGCTTGGTTTTGGTAACCGGACCAACTGGCTCAGGAAAATCAACAACCCTTGCTTCGCTTATTGATACAATTAATACAGAGCGTTCATTGCATATTGTTACTTTGGAAGATCCGATCGAATATCTGCATCCGCATAAAAGAAGTATTATTAATCAAAGAGAAATCGGCACTGAATCCGAAAGTTTTGCTCATGGTTTAAGAGCCGCCTTGCGTGAGGATCCTGATGTGATTTTGGTTGGAGAAATGCGCGATCTGGCAACCATCTCCAATGCGGTAACTGCCGCGGAAACCGGACATTTGGTATTCGGCACACTGCATACAAGAAATGCCGCTCAGTCTGTGAGCAGAATAATTGATGTTTTCCCTCCTGAGCAGCAATCACAGATCAGAGTCCAGTTTGCTGAATCGATTCATACTGTTGTATCGCAGATTTTAGTGCCATCGTCATCTGGTGAGGAACAACTACTGCTGGCTACTGAGGTAATGGTCGCTAATACTGCTATCCGCAATCTGATCCGGGAAAATAAAACATATCAGATCAAGAATATTCTTGAGTCCGGCGGTAAAGAAGGCATGCATACAATGGATCAATCGCTTAAGTTTATGCTGGACAACCGAAAAATTGATGTGCACACTGCCAGAAAATACGCGGAAGAGAAAACCTATTTTTCCAGATAATTATTTACTTGCGGGTATCCCAAACAAAATTACTGCCCTGATTGGCTTTAGCCAGTTTCTTCAGTTCAGCACCAATCTCTCCGATTTCCACCACATGGGAAATGCTTTTATCCCGATTGGAAACAATGCCGATCGATACTGAGATCAACGGAACCTTTTCAATATTACCCTGGCGGTCTTTGGCAATAATATAGCCTCTTTCTCTGTCTACCTGATTATAAAACGAAGGCGCGATTTTATCAAAATCATCAATAATCTGGTTGCAAAGCATTTCAGTTCTATCCACACTGGTGAGAAAAACATAATCATCGCCGCCAATATGTCCGACAAAATCTTCAGGATTGCCGTATTGATGAACTACGCTTAAAATAATCCGCGCTGTTTCCCGGATAACTTCATCGCCATGTTCAAAACCATAAGTATCATTAAAAGCTTTAAATTTATCCAGATCAAGATAACACACGGAAAAAGGCTTATTGCTGCTTATCGCTGCTTCCAATTCGTGCATGATCGTTATATTACCCGGCAAACGGCTCAAGGGATTAGCATCCAGGTCTCTTGTGCTGCGGCGTAAAATCATTTTAATCCGAGCCACAAGTTCCACGGGTTCAAAGGGTTTTACCATGTAATCATCAGCCCCGGCATTAATTCCATTTACTTTATCCTGGGTCTCGCCTTTACCTGTGAGCATGATAATCGGCATATGGCGCAGCAGAATATCTTTTTTCAGGATCTGGCAAACTTCATGTCCATCCATTTTCGGCATTTTATAATCTAAGATTACCAAATCCGGTGATTTTTTATGGACTTTTTCTAAGCCATCCACCCCGTCAACAGCTTCGATTACATCAAAGCCCTCGCACTCTAAAGTAATTTTTAAAACATCGCGAATATCTGGTTCATCATCAATGATTAGAATTTTTTGTTTTATCACTTTATGCTCCATATTCCAGATTAAACAGAAATTTGTGAATCTTCAATTTGATTTATTGATAAAGTGAAATGGAAAGTTGTGCCTTTGCCGACTTCACTGGTTACCCAAATAATCCCTTTATGCGCTTCGACAATCTTCTTAACCAAAGACAAACCCAAACCCGTACCTTTTTTCTCAGCATTTATCGCGTTTTCCACTCGATAAAATTCATCAAATAAACGCGGAATATCATCCTGGCTGATGCCGATACCTGAGTCAATGATTTCCACATTAATATAATTCGCGTCCGGCTTTACCCGGATAATAATGCTGCCGTCCTGGGGAGTAAATTTCATCGCGTTGCCGATCAGATTAATAAATACCCGGGAAATCTGACTGGGATCCATCCAGACCATCAGCGGATCATCAGGAAGTTCCGGAATCAGATGAATATGCTTTTCTTCGGTTTGCGGGAAAAATAAATCCGCGATGCTTTTCACGATTTCAGTTAAAGAAGCATGTTTAATGCTCATACCGATTTTGCCGGATTCAATCCGGGCAATGTCTAATAAGTCATTTACCAGCTTAACCAGCTCATCACTGTGAATACTGATCTTGTTCAGTTTTTCCGCCTGCACTGGCGTTACATCGCCTAAGCGTCCGGCGCTGAGAATCGCGGCATAGCCTTTAATTGAAGTCAAAGGCGTGCGCAGCTCATGAGAAACAGCGCTGACAAAGTCTGATTTCATTTTATTCAGTTTAACCAGTTCTTTATTTGCCTGAGCCAGTTCTTTGGTTCTTTCCTGAACTCTGATTTCCAATTGATCATGCGATTTTTTCAAGGCAGCATACAGCTGGGCATTATCCAAAGCAATAGCCAGCTGATTAGAAAGAATAAATAAGGAATCAATATCGCCTTCGGAAATATAATTATAACTGGACGCGTTGCCGACAAAAATATAGCCCTGAACAGTTTCTTTGATTACCAAAGGCACAATCACAAAAGCGCTGACCCCGAATAAATTAAGCCATTCTTTCTGATCAATATTAGCAGTATCCGCGTTTTTAACCAAAACAGAACTGCCGACTTCAAACACATTCTTCAGAAAATCGCTGGTAATATTAGCTTGTTTGATTTGTTCAATATGCGCGGCATCAAAACCAATAGCTGCTTTACACTGCGGAGCAAGCTCTGGACCGTCTTTTAAAAAGATCATTGTCTTTTCAAATCCGAGTTTTAGGATCAAAGGCTCAGTGATCTGGGCAAACAGCCTATTTACATCAAGCGTTGAACTGATTAATTTACCTAATTCATGCAAAGTATACAAACCGCTTACTTTTTTATCCAGTTCTTCCTGTGTGCGGTTTAGTTCTACGTCAGTGCGGATAATAATCTTTGCTTGTTCATCAAGTTCGCCATAAGCGTTTCTTAATTTATCCAAAGCGCGCTGCATTTTGTCAATCTGTTCTTTTTCATCGCGCGAAACTTCCGCCAAGTAAGCCAGCAAAACCAGGAGAATAAATCCGCCCATTAGTTTTGCGATCATATTATCCACAATAACCACAACGCTTAATACTGCCGCGCCGATGACTAAAATTAACCAGATATTAATTTTCAACTAAAGTTTCTCCTTATTCACTAATCGCAAACACCACTATGGTTTCATTATGAAAAAAAGTCTGTCCCAGATTAATTGTCGCGCCCAGCGGTGCCTGTTCACCGTATGTATAAAACCCGACAATTGGTGTGTCCGGACCAAATATTTTCTGCACAACCTCAATCTCTTCTTTGGATTTTAAGCCGAACAATCTTTCCCTGGAAACTGAGTCAAACACAAATACCAGACTTGCTTTCTTTTTACGCAAAGCGCCTAAAGCTATTTCCGCGGCTTTTTGCGCGGCTTTAAGCGCTGTTTCCTTGGACCCCATCATTACCCGAATTTCCGAGCCTACAGGAACTTCTCCGGCGCAGATTAATGAGCCTTCAGCATCAACTTTCATCGCGTTTCGGATAATACATTCTTCTTCTTCCGGAATAGACATGCCCAAAGGATACATAACTGACATTCTGGCCATTGGTTCATTTCTTAAATCCGCGACCCGCTTGCCGAAATAATCTTCATAAATTCTCGCTGCCGGCTTGCCGTCAAGTTTTTTAATAATATTATGATCCGCCGCGGTAACAATCCGCGGCTTTCCTAATGGATACCATCCATGCCTGGCGCCGATGCCGATACTAATATCACCGGAAAATAATATTCCGCAAACACTATCCTGATAAACATTTTCATCGTAAAATTGAAAAGTATTGGCAAATAAAAAATCATCTGCCGCTGAACCGCCGACAATCGGAAAACTTGTGCCTAAAACTTCCTGAACTCCCCGGATAATATCCACTCCATTACCGCTAAGTCCGTCAGCCAGCATCATAAAAGCATGCCGCGGTAAACCTTGGCGGGTTTTAACAATAACATCATGGGCAACCTCTTGCCCGGCTCGGCGCGAATCTTTGCTTAATTTTTTGCCCAAGCCAACAGCCGCATGTAAACTATTTGATTCAATTGCCAGGACAATCACTGATTTTTTATCCGGACCTTGGCTGGTAATCTCACCCGCGGTAGAACAACCCACCAAAGGACAATTAGGAATAACACTTTTTATCCCGCGAATAAGCTGCGGATGATCAAACCGAGACGAAGCAAAGACAAAAACTAGATTAGGCTGACTAGAACCTAATTGCTCAATAGCATTACGCGCCGCTAATGAACCCGCGGCAAATGAATCGATTTCTTTACTTTTTCCTACTCCTACTTTTATAGCCATATGTTGTTAGTTTACAATCTGATCGGTAAAATGTCAATATTAAGCTTTACTGTTCGACGACAATTATTTGATGTTTTAACTCCGCTGAATAATCCTTGCCTTTAGATTGCCAATTTACTTTCAACAGGATTTCTTTTAATCCCTCTAGAGAATTGCTGTAATCAATTTGCCAGGTAAAATCCTTGTTGGACATGGATTCAATGCCTAAGGGCGCAATGATTTCTTTGGCATACAAACGGTTCAGCAGATTATCAATTAAGAGCATGGCAAAGTAATTATCTCTTATATTCTGATTGCTCTTGGTTATATTTGAAAGACTTTGGATCAGCAACAGCACACCCACGCTAAAAACCAATAAGCTGACTAATATCTCAACCAGAATAAATCCCTGCTTTGATTTTTTATTCATTTAGATAAACTCCAATATGATTTGACCGCTAAGTGTAGTCTGAAATTTAGCGCTGTGTTGATTTTGATCATAAACCAGAAATTCCTGAGCGCTGATATTGCCCAAAGGCTCAAAAATTATTTCCAGCACCTGCTGATAATCAGACTGGGTTTTAAATCCCAAACCAGGAGGCAGGGTTTTCTTGCCAAGCAAAGAATCCTGAAATTGGGCGAATTCTTGATAGTTTGAATCTGAAGCAGCGGTTTCGGCGGCAACGGAATAACTGTTTTCGTTTAAATCAATTGATAATTTATATTTTCTTTTTTCTAAAGCTGAGGTTTTTTTGATAAAAACTAATAAGGCCTCAATCTGTTTGGCTTTATTAGTAAAATAAAAATTGCGGGCAGTTTTACTTAGCGTGGGAACGCTTATGGCAAAAAGCAGACTAATGATTGTAATTACACAAAGCAGCTCAAGCAAAGTAAATCCTTGTTTAAAATAAGTTCGTGCTTTGCAGGCTAATCGGTAATCAGCGGGTTTATTCCTCCCAGTTTCCAATATCATCATTACCGCCTTCTGTTGCATCCTTGCCAATCGAATATAAATCATAGTCCTGACGATTATGCACCCCAGGGCTAACATAGCGATATGCATTTCCCCAAGGATCAATCGGCTTTTTCTTTAAATACGGGCCATTCCAGTTTTTGGGCAAAGGCGCGCTGGTCGGAGCTTCAACCAAAGCATCCAGGCCTTGCTGGGTTGAAGGAAAAGTGCCATTATCCAGCTCATACAGATCAAGCGCCAAAGGAATATTGGACAAAATATCTGCCTTGGCCGCGGTGATCCGCGATTGCTCAGCTCTGCCGGCTAATCTGGGAATAACCAGTCCAGCCAGCGTAGCAATGATCACTACCACAAGCATTAATTCAATTAAGGTAAACCCCAGTTTTTTTTTCATATTCTCCCCTTATTTTTTATTGGATTAAAAAATTCATTTCAAATACCGGCAGTAAAATCGCCAAAACAATCATCCCGATTATCGCGCCTAAAGACAAGATTAATGCCGGCTCAAGCATAAATAAAAAAGCCTCGATCAGCTGCTTTGATTCATTTTCATTCATCTGGCTAATGCGCAAAAGCATATCTTCAAGCATACCGCTTTCTTCACCCACAGAAATCAAATCAACTACGTTTTTCTCAAAAACAGCGCTAGCTTTAATTGCCTGACTGATATTCTGGCCTTTGCTGACCATTGCGTGAATCTGGGCAATTTCCTGAGAAAATACTTTATTGGTCGCGACTTCGCTGACAATCTTTAAAGAATTAATGATCGGCACGCCGTTTTTAATCAAGCTGGCCAAAGTCCGGGCAAATCTTTCAGTTTGGATCTTGATTATAATATTGCGCAAAAAAGGAATTTTAAGTCTAAACTGATCAAACCATAATCGGCCTTTATCAGTTTTAAAATATTTTATGCTGAAAATCACTGCTGCGGCGCAACTAGCGACAATCCCGATCCAGTAATGATTAAGAAATAGACTGAAATAAATTAAAATCTGAGTTAAAACCGGCAGACTCTGCCCCAGATCCTGAAATAAAGTAATAAATTTAGGCAAAACAAAAGTAGTGAGTAAAAAAAGCGTCAGAATACCCACGGAGATCAATAAAATCGGATAAGCCAAAGCCGATCGAATCCGGCTGGAAAATTCCATATCTTTTTCTTTTAGATCCGCGATTTCCGAAAGCACCTCAGCCAAAGTGCCGGTGCTTTCCGCTGATTTTATCATATTTATTTCCAGCGAGGAAAATACATGGGCATGCATGGTTAATGCCTGAGAAAATGAATTACCTTTTTGAATATTTTCCCGCATATCGACAATAACGGTTTGCAGCGCTGGATTACTGCATTGCTCGCCGATATTTTTCAAAGATTTAACCAAAGATAATCCGGCAAGATTAAGATTCGAGAGCTGCCTTAAAAATATATAGATATCTTTTACTTTTATCCGTTTTTTAAACTTAAAATATTTTAAGCGCTCTTCAGACTTGAGCTTAATTGATACTGGATAGTAATTTAACAGCCGCAGTTTATTCGCTGCTGCTTTTTCACTTTCCGCTTCAATAGTGCCATTGCGGAAAGTATCCGGGCTGATTTTGGCTTTATAATTATAAATCGGCATAAGCTTAATATTTAAATTCGCGGGTTATTATTCCGTATCCTGCTGGGTAACCCGGATAATTTCCTCAGGTGTAGTTATTCCGCTGATAACTTTTTCCCAGCCGCTTAAGCGCAAAGTTTTCATTCCCAGGGCCACGGCTTTTTGTTTGATAATATTTGACGGATCGCGGTTTAAAATCATGTCTTTGATCTGATCATTTATAATTAAAACTTCAAATATCGCTGTCCGGCCTAAATAACCGGTAAATTTGCATTGATCACAGCCGCTGCCGAAATAAAAATGCTCTTTACTGAACCGGTCTTTGTGTATGCCGAATTCCTCCATTAATTCTTTATGCGGCGTAAATTCCTGTTTGCAAGCCGGACAAATCACCCGCACCAAGCGCTGGGCAATCACGCAATCCAATGAACTGGCCACTAAATAAGGCTCAATGCCCATATCCAGCAAACGGGCCATGGCTCCGGGCGCGTCATTGGTATGCAAGGTGCTGAACACCAGATGACCGGTTAAAGCGGTTCGGATCGCCAGTTCCGCTGTTTCCAGATCGCGGATTTCTCCAACCATCATAATATCCGGATCATGTCTGAGCATGGAACGCAAACCATTGGCAAAAGTCAGATCAATTTTCGGATGCACCTGAATCTGGGTAATTCCATGCAGTTTATATTCCACTGGATCTTCGATGGTAATGATCTTGCGTTCCGCGGCATTAATTTTATCCAAACAAGAATAAAGCGTAGTGGTTTTGCCAGATCCGGTTGGCCCGGTTACCAGAATAATCCCATGCGTTCTTTTAATCATTTTATTCAGCATGTCTACGCCGGAAGCATCCAAACCTAATTGTTCCATGGAAAAAAATATCTGTTTCCGCGATAAAATTCTAATTTCAATGCTCTCGCCATAGGCAGTGGGCAAAATCGAAATCCGCAGATCATAATCGCCATTATCAATCCGGACCTGAATCCGTCCGTCCTGAGGCAGACGTTTTTCCGATATATCCAAATTCGACATTATTTTCAATCTTATGATAATCGCGGATTGAAAATGATGGATTGTTGAAGGCACCGGAACTTCATAAAGCAAACCATCAATTCGGTAGCGCACCCTGAGATTTTTATCATAGGGTTCAATATGAATATCCGTAGCTCTTTCCCGCACTGCCTGCTGAATAACCTGATCAATGAATTTAATTACTGAAGGATCTTCCGTATCATCAGATTTTTCCAATTGATCCGCGGCATTTTGCGCGGAAATAATTTCAATGTGCAAAGAATCATCAACCATCTGCGCCATGGTCTTTGCTCCAACACCATAATAACGTTTAATTGCCTCGTTTATTTCAAAAGAAGTCGCTAAGCAGACTTTTACCTGCTGTTTAAGAATCAGCTTGATTTCATCAATTGTATACAGATCCAAGGGATCGCTTACCGCGATATGCAGCAAACCATCTTCTTTTTCGCAAATCGGAATAAAATTATAATGGGTGATAAACCTGGCCGGAACTCTTCCAATAACCGCTGGATCAACATCCATGGTGCGCAAATGAACAAAAGGCATATTCATTTGTTCAGCCAGCGCCTGGAGAATGCTTTCCTCACTAGCCACGCCGCTGCGGATCAGCTCTTCACCGATTCTTAAATTTGATTTCTGCTGCCTGGCTAAAGCATTGTCCAGCTGCTCTTGGGTAATGATTTTCTTATTAACCAGCAACTCTCCGAGCTTTTTATTCTCAGACATAATTTATACTCCTGGTCTTAACCGCGCATTTTGCTCAAAGACCTAATATATTGTCCTACTTTTTTTAACATATCTTTATTCCGGGAATATTGCTCAATGATTTTTATAATCCCGCTGCCGACTATCGCTCCATCGCTTATTTTCACAACCTGCTTTACCTGCTGTGGCGTAGAAATCCCGAATCCCACGAAAACCGGAGTTTTTGTGATTTTTTTAATTGCTTTTACTGCAATGGAAATATCCTGAGGCAGACTGGTCCTGGCTCCGGTTACTCCGGTTAAAGGCACATAATAAATAAATCCTTGCGATAGTTTGGCAATTTTCTCCATGCGTTCTGCTTCTGTAACCGGAGAAATAATAAATATCTGGCAGATTGCCTGCAAACCCAAGGCTTGATTTAATTCTTTGGCTTCTTCCGGCGGCAGATCCGGCACAATCACTCCATCCAGTCCTGCTTGTTTGGCATCAGTAGCGAATTTTTTAATCCCGTATTTAAATATCGGATTATAATAAGACATGATGATCAAAGGAATCTGGGTTTTTTCGCGCAAAGTTTTTACCAAAAGCAGGAATTTTTTCATATTCATCCCCGCAGCCAAAGCAGCGCAGGATGCAGCCTGAATAGTCGGGCCGTCAGCCACTGGATCAGAAAACGGCATGCCCAGTTCAATAATATCCGCTCCATTTGCTTCCAGAGTATAGACCAGTTTTTCGGTTGTTTCCGCGTCCGGAAACCCGGCAGTAATATAAGCAATAAATGCTTTGCGTTTTTGCTTGGCTAAATCCTGATTTTTCTGATCGATTCGATTCATTTGTATTTAAATCCTTTTAATTTGGAAACCATTTCCATGTCTTTATCACCCCGGCCGGATAAACAAACCACAAAAACGCTGTTCTTGTTCGCGGTTTTTGCCGCGGTAATCAGATAAGCCAGGGCATGGGAAGATTCCAGAGCTGGAATAATCCCTTCTAGTTCAGATAAAAGTTTAAGCCCTTTAAGCGCTTGAGTATCAGTAACCGCCACATATTTTGCTCTTTTCGACTGTTTATAAAACGCGTGCTCAGGCCCAACTCCCGGATAATCCAAACCAGCGGAAATCGAATGCGCGATCTTGATCTGACCATCGGCATTTTGCATTATATAGCTCTTGCTGCCATGCAGAACTCCGGCAGAACCTTTGCACAAGCTAGCCGCGTGATGCTCGGTATTAAGGCCTAAACCAGCAGCCTCAACTCCAATAAATTTAACTGCCTGATCATTATAGAATTCATGAAACAAGCCCATGGCATTGCTGCCGCCGCCAATACAGGCAACCAGATAATCCGGCAGTTTTTTCTCATGTTTTAAAATCTGCTGCCGCGCTTCTTTGCCGATAATTGCTTGAAAATCCCGAACAATCGTGGGAAAAGGATGCGGTCCAACCACTGAACCAATAATATAATGCGTGTCTTTTACTGTAGCCACCCAGTTGCGCATGGCTTCATTAGTCGCGTCTTTAAGGGTTTTACTGCCTGATGATACGCCGGTAACTTTAGCGCCCAGCAGACGCATTCTAAACACATTTAATGCTTGCCGCTCCATATCTTCCAAGCCCATAAAAACTTCGCATTCTAAACCAAACCTGGCCGCGGCCACAGCCGTAGCCACTCCATGCTGGCCAGCGCCGGTTTCCGCGATAATCCGGGTTTTTTTCATATTTATTGCTAATAAAACCTGGCCTAAGGTATTGTTTATTTTATGCGCCCCGGTATGCAGCAGATCTTCTCTTTTTAAATAAACTTTTACTCCCAGATGCGCGCTCAGTCTGGCGGCAAAATAAAGCGGCGTCGGTCTTCCGGCAAATTGCTCTAAATAAAACTTGAGTTTAGTTTTAAAACCCTTATCATGCTTAGAACTTTCATAGGCAATTTCCAGCTCTTTGAGCGCTTTACTTAGAGTCTCAGGGATAAATTTACCGCCAAAGCTGCCAAAATATCCTTTGTTTTTTTCTCGGCATGCCATTACTATTTAGTCTCCCGGATAAAAGAATCAGTTATATTTGTTTTTTCGCGAAATATTAAATTAGTTTGCTTAGCCGCATTAAAGTTATCAAAGGAACCGACATTAATTTTAAAATAAGGCCGGGTATTATTCGGGCCGCGATAAATCGTGGTTAAAAATACCTCAAACCCTTTTGCTTCCAGCTCTTTGACAAAACTCAATGCCGCCTGTTCATCAGCATATTCCGCTACTTGGATTGTATAACGGCGCGCATCCGCGGCTGCTCGCGGTTTTGGCTGCTCCACTGGCTTTTGAACAACTGCTGGTTGAACAGTCTTAACCGGCTGCGGCTTACGCGCTGTTTGTTTAGGGATAAATTTTATAAACATGATCAGCAAAAACATAATAATAATCACTGAAACCAATAAAACAAATTTTTCCGGCATTTTATTTAAAATCAAATCAGCTAAACCCTCGCGGATATTAATCAGTTTTCTTTTTTGAACCAGTTTAACCTTTAATTTATGTTTTTGCTGCTCAGTTCTCTGCAGCTTTTCTTCTAAATTTTCAATTGCTTGTTTAAGCGCGTCAATTTCTTCCTGATAAGCCGGCAGAATCTTAATTTCCGGTTTTTCAGGAATAATCTTTTGCCCAGCGGCTTTTTCCAGTACACGCTTGGTTTGCTCAACCTTTGATTGTTCGACCTTTGATTGTTCAACCTTTAATTGTTCGACCTTGGGTTGCTCAACCTTAGGTTGTTCAATTTTCTTTGCGCTAAACAAATCATTTTTCACTGCTGGTTCTGGATTTTTCACAGCTTCTTTCTGAGGCTGAGCTGTGCCATATAATTTATTTTTAATAATATCTTCGGAAAAATTACCTTTAATCAAAGGTTCTTTGGCTTTTGTCTGCCGCTGATCGCCGTAAAGCTTTCTTTTTATATCATTCTCCGAAATTCGCACATTATTTTTGTCTTTGTTTTTTTCATTTTGATTGCTCATAACATACCTCTTGGGTTTTTAAATAATCATTTTTTTACCGCGGCTATTATTGCTTTTAGCTTTTTAATGTCTTTTATTCCCGGTTGCTTTTCCACGCTGCTGGAAACATCCACAGCATAAGGCTTAAGTAATTTTATTATTTTTGCCGCGTTCGATAAATTAATTCCCCCGGAAATAATTATTGGCCTGGCAAACTTCATATTTTTCAGGATATTATGGTTAAATGTCTTGCCTGTGCCGCCATAACAATCCTGAACAAAAGTATCAAATAAAAACGCGTCCGGACTCTTATATGTCTTTACTGCTTTAAGCGCTGCTTTATCCGCGATTCTAAATGCTTTTATTATTTTACAATACTTTTTGAAAAAAGCACAGTATTTATCGCTTTCATTGCCATGAAACTGGACTGTATCCAAACCGCAATATTGAATAATTTTTAACACATTGTCTTTATTCGCGTCGACAAAAACTCCAACTTTGCTTACCAAAGGAGGCAAACCAGCACATATCTGTTTGGTTTGAAACATGCTCACCTGGCGCGGACTTTTGGCAAACACAAAACCCAAAGCATCAGCACCCAGGCTGACCGCGGCATCAGCGTCTTTTTTCTGAGTAATCCCGCATATTTTAATTCTAATCATTTTGTTTTTCCTAATAATGTTTTAATCCGCGAACCCATATCAGCAGCAGTGACAATTCCTTCTCCGACCAGCACGCTGTTTACACCCAGTTTTTTTAAATAAATCATATCCTTCCGGCTAAAGATACCGCTTTCACTGATCACAGTTTTAGATTTTGGGATTTTACTGATCAGGTTTTTAGTTGTCCCTAAATCAATGGCAAATGTGTTTAAATCCCGGTTATTAATCCCGACAATCCTGACTTTTTTCATATCCAGTTTTTTAATATCCGCTAAATTATGCGCTTCCACAATCGCGTTCATTCCCAAAGCATGAACTAAGTCCAGCATGAGATTAAGTTTTTTCGCGCTGAGAATCGCGGCAATTAACAGCACCGCATCTGCCTGGGCTAAATAAGACTCATATATCTGATAAATATCCAGGAGAAAATCCTTGCGCAAAACCGGAATTTGAACTGCTGCTTTCACTTTTTTAAGATCAGTTAGTTTGCCTTTAAAATGCTTATCCGTAAGCACGGATATCGCGCTAATGCCGCTTTGCTGATAAATCAGCGCGGTTTTAACCAGATCAAGATTTTTATGTAAATAGCCTTTTGCGGGCGAAGCGATTTTAAGTTCTCCGACGCAAGTCAAAGTATTGGGCTGATCAATGCTTTGGCTAAAATCCCTTATCTGAATATTCGCGTTTCTCGCTTTTGCTTTGAGAATATTTAAAGGGATCTTTTTTTTCAGCGCGATAATTTCCGCTTTTTTCGCTTTAATGATTTGTTTAAGTATTGATTTCATGAGAGTATTGTTTTAAAAGTTCCAGTTTTTTTAAAGCACTGCCGTCAGCTAGAATCTTTTTTGCCAATTCCAGGCCCTGCTTTACATCCCCAACAGCGTCAGCAGTATAAATCGCGAAAGCCGCGTTCAGGATAACCAGATCATAAACCGGTCCGGTTTTACCTTTTAGAATATCCTGAGTAATTTCATAGCTATGTTCTACATCCTCAATCTGCAGATCAGATAATTTGCTGGTTTTTATCCCAAAATCATCTGGGCTTACAGTATAATTTTTTATCTGCTTATGGTTTAATTCATAAATCAGGGTTTTTGACGCGGTACTGATTTCATCCATGCCCTGTTCACTGTGTACCACCAAAGCATGTACTAAGCCAAGATTAGCCAAAACCGCGGTTAAAGGCGCTAATAAATCCTGAGAAAAAACACCCAAAAGCTGATGCGTGGCATGCGCCGGATTAGTTAAAGGTCCGAGAATATTAAAAATCGTTCTTATGCCGATTTCCCGCCTTGGGCCAATCGCGTATTTCATTGCTTTATGAAATTTCGGGGCAAACAAAAACCCGATATTGATCTGGTTAAGACAATGCTCCACAACTTGCGGCTCAGCATTGATATTAACCCCGAGTTTTTCCAAAAGATCAGCGCTGCCGGCCCGGCTGGTCGCGCTGCGGTTGCCATGCTTGGCCACAGTAATTCCGGCACAGCTGGCAATCAAAGCCACTAAAGTTGAGACATTAAACGTATGTAAACCCGAGCCGCCTGTGCCGCAGGTATCAAGAATGATTTTAGACTGAGACTTAATCGGTTCAGCAAAGCTGCGCATGGTCTGAGCTGCCGCGGTAATTTCCTCAACTGTCTCGCCTTTAATGCTTAAAGCAGTAAGAAATGCCGCGATCTGCGCCGCGGTAGTCTCACCTTTCATGATTTGACTAAAAACTGCTTTCATCTCTGCTGGAGTGAGATCTTGGGCTTTGACTAGTTTTTTAATTCCCGCTAAGATCATGGTGTAACCTTTAGGTTTAAAAAATTATCCAGGATTTTTTTACCTTCTTTGGTTAATATCGACTCAGGATGAAACTGCACGCCATAAACCGCTAAAGTTCTATGCTGCATGGCCATGATCATATCATCCTCTGAACGCGCGGTTATTTTAAGACACTTGGGCAAACCCCGCTCCTGAACAACCAGCGAATGATATCTAGTTGCGCTAAAAGGATTACTCAGGCCTTTAAACAATCCTGATCGGTCATGAAATACCTGAGAAGTTTTTCCATGCATTAATTTATCGGCTAAGACAATCTCCGCGCCAAAACTAGCACCAATACACTGATGCCCCAGACAAACTCCCAGGATCGGAATTTTTCCGGCAAAAGTCTCGATAATCTCGCAGGACATGCCGGCTTCCTTGGGCGTGCACGGACCCGGTGAAATAACCAGATAATCTGGTTTTAATTTTTTAATCGCGGCAATGCTAATTTTATCATTTCGCGCTACTTTAACTTTTTGTTTAAGTTCGCCGAAATACTGCACTAAATTATAAGTAAATGAATCATAATTATCAATTAATAGAATCATAATAACCCCTTTTGCGCGATTTCAATTGATTTGATCAGTGCCTTGGCTTTATTAACTGTCTCTTGATATTCTTTTTCCGGAACAGAATCAGCAACAATTCCCGCGCCGGCTTGAACATAAGCAGTTTTATTTTTTAACACAATTGTCCGAATCGTAATGCAGGTATCCAGATTGCCGGAAAAGCTGAAATATCCGATGCATCCGGCATAAGGACCGCGCCGGACAGTTTCCAGCTCATCAATAATTTCCATGGCTCTGATCTTCGGAGCACCGGAAACCGTTCCCGCGGGAAAAGTCGCGCTAAGCAGATCAAAACCGTCTTTGTCTTTATTCAGTGTTCCCTGAACATCACTGACAATATGCATTACATGCGAATATTTTTCAATGGCCATGAATTCATTGACCTTAACACTGCCGTATTCGCAGACCCGGCCCAGATCATTGCGGCCTAAATCAACCAGCATGATATGTTCCGCGATTTCTTTAGGATCTCTTAACAGATCCTCAGCCAGCGCAAGATCTTCCTGCTCAGTTTTACCGCGTTTTCTTGTGCCGGCAATTGGTCTGACCTCAGCAATATTATTTTCACAGCGAACCATGATTTCCGGCGATGATCCGATTAACTGCATATCATCAAATTTAAGATAATACATATAAGGCGAGGGATTAACAATTCTTAAAGATCGGTAGATATCAAATGCCGCTACATCAACCTTAACACTGAATCGCTGGGAAATAACTGTCTGAATTATGTCTCCGCTATGAATATACTCTTTAGCCTTGGTTACAGCGGCTTTAAACTCTTTTTGGCTAGTATTAGAATTTACCGCGAAAGGCTGTTTGCTTATTTTTGGTTTTGCGATTTGCAGCGGTTTCTGCAGGATTTTGGCCAAAGCATCAATCTTGCTTAAAGATTGAGCGTATATGGTTTCCAGTTCTTTTGCGGTCCGGGTTTTATTACTATCTCCGATATGCACATTGGACACAATCTTGATTTTATGGCGCACATGATCAAAAATCAAAATAGTGTCAGTTAAAATAAACACCGCGTCATAAAGCTTTAAATCATCCGGGTTATTATCCGGAATATTTTCAAAAAACCGCACCGCGTCATAGCTCATATATCCGACTAAACCGCCGCAAAACCGCGGCAAGCCGTCAACATTAACAAACTTATATTGTTTGATTATTTGTTTTATTTGGGCTAAAGGTCCTTCAGGAGACTGAATTACGGTTTTCTTAAAACCCTTGCCTTGTTTTTTTAATATCTCCAGGCATTGGCCTTTACTTCTTAAGATAAGCGAGGGATTATTTCCCAGAAAAGAATAGCGGGCGATTTTTTCCCCGCCTTCAACGGATTCAAGTAAATAGGAATAATCACCATTATCAATTTTCATAAACGCTGATACCGGAGTCTCTAAATCAGCAAGCAATTCCCGGTAAACCGGAATCACATTGCCTTTTTTACTTAATTTTTTAAACTGTTCTAAATCAGGATAGTACATATAGCTTTTTCACCTTTGTTTAAACTTCTAATTTAAATTAATGTTTACAAGGCTACCCGCTATAAATCTATTAATTATTTAAACCATGCGGGTAAAAAAACACGAACGCTCTCCGGTATGGCAGGCTACTCCGATTTGTCTGACTTCCAGCAGTAAAGTATCTTTATCACAATCAAAGTGAATTTTCTTTACGATTTGAAAATGTCCGGAAGTATCGCCTTTTAACCATAAGCATTTTCTTGAGCGTGACCAATATGTGGCCAGGCCGGTTGACAGGGTTTCATTTAATGATTGTTTATTCATATACGCAACCATGAGAATTTCTTTGTTCTTTACATCCTGCGCAATAGCCGGAATCAGCTGTTTGTCATCAAATTTTAATTCATTGATAGATTTTAGGTTTTTTAATTTCAGTGGTTTTAATTTTGGTCTTTTAACTAGCACAATTAATCGCCTCCTTAAGATCGATCTTTTCTTCATATAGGGCTTTGCCTATAATTGTTCCATATAAATTTCCATATTCCAATGATAATTTTTTAAGCGCTTTAATATCTTCTATTCCGGAAATCCCGCCGGCAGCCAGAATATTCATTTTACAAGACGCTAATACCTGCTTCAGCAATGGAATATTCGGACCTTCTAAAGTCCCATCACTAGAAACATCTGTAATTACCGCTGTCTTAACTCCCTGCTTCTCGATTTGCTTAACCGCTTCGGCTACTGTCAATGATGTCTGGTCAGTCCAGCCTTTATCCAGTACTACTCCGGATTTACTGTCAATGCTGACAATCACTTTTGCCAGCGTATCTTTATCCAGTTTGTTTAAGAATTTATCATCTTCAAAAACCTTGGTGCTGATAATCACTTTATGCACACCCAGAGCAAAAACTTTTTTAATTGCTGCTTCTGTGCGCAATCCGCCGCCTAAATGCACTTTTAGTTTGATTTGCCTGATGATTTTCTCAATCACTTCCATGTTTTTTGATTCGCCGTAAAACGCTCCGTCTAAATCAATAATATGCAGAATTTCCGCGCCCTGATCTTTCCATTTCTGGGCAAAACTTACCGGATCTGTTGAATAGATTGTTTGCTTGCTATACAAGCCGCGAAACAAGCGAACCACATTACCTTGCCTTATGTCAATTGCTGGTGTAATTATCATAATTAATCGATTATCCCTTTGGTTGAAGGCACACCTTTGCGTCTAGGATCAATTTGCGTGGCTAGATCAATTGCTTTGCCCATTGCTTTAAACAATGCTTCTAAAATATGATGTAAATCCCCTTCGCCGGATTTAATAATATAAACCAAACTTATCCCGCTATGCTGGAGAAATGATTCTAAAAACTCCTGAACATGCTTAAAGGTAAAATCAGTATTGTCAAAACTATCATTTTCCAGTTTACTAGCTATTGGATTATACGCATGGTCTTTTTCAAGATTAACACCATGCAGACTGGGCCGGCCGCTGATATCAATCACAGCTTCCACAGCCACTTTATCCATGGCCACAGTAAAACAGGCATAACGGTTAATTCCTTGTTTTTCAGCTAAGGCCTGTTTAAAGCTCTTGCCCAAGGCAATGCCGATATCTTCAATTATATGATGCGGTAAATCGCCTTTAGCATCAAGGGTCAAATCAAATAAACCATGAAAACAAAACAAAGTCAGTAAATGGTTTAAAGGTTCAAAACCAGTTTGAATTTTAGAAATCCCGCTGCCGTCGATATTCAATGATCCGTTAATATCAACTTCATTGGTTTTGCGTTTAATTAACGCGGTTCTTTGTCCATTTTTTTGGGTCATAATTATGCCGCTCCTTAAAATTATTCAAATCTTGCTTTTAATGATGCTACATGTTTTTTCATCCCCTCAAGCGAGGCAATTTGTTCAATTGCCGGAGCCACTTTTTCCAGAGCTTTTTTCGTATAACTGATTACATGCGTGCTTTTCACAAAATCATTTAAACCTAATCCTGAGAAAAATCTGGCTGTTCCGGATGTCGGCAGTACATGGCTTGGCCCGGAAATATAATCACCGACTACCACCGGAGAATAAGGACCAATAAACACTGCCCCGGCATTTTTAATTTTCTTCAGCAGTTTATTCGGCTGCTTAACCATTATTTCTAAATGTTCCGGAGCAATCCGATTGGAAACATCAGCTGCTTCATCAAGATTGTTTACCATAATCACATAGCCATTAGCCACTTCTTTGCGCACAATATTAGCCAGTTTTTTCGAGGTGGTAATCAAAATGCCAATGCCCAAGCGATGTTCTGCCTGCGCGTAAAGATCAGCAATTACATGCGCCGGATTAGCAAAATTATTGGCAATAATCACCACTTCACTCGGACCGGCAAGCATATCAATCGCGCAATAGCCGAAAACCTGTCTTTTGGCTTCAGTAACATAGTCATTGCCCGGACCCACGATTTTATCTACCTTGGGCACGGTTTTGGTGCCAAAAGCCATTGCCCCGATAGCCTGCGCTCCGCCAAGTTTAAACACGGCATTTACTTTTAATAAATTGGCTACGGCTAAAATATAAGGATTAACATTGCCTTCGGCATTAGGCGGAGTGGCAATATAGATTTCGCTGACTCCGGCAATTTTTGCCGGCAATACGCTCATATACACCGAGGAAACCAGAGGGGCTGTGCCGCTGGGCACATAAATTCCGACTTTTTCAATTGGATTATAGATCTCACCCAAAGTTATGCCGTCTTCACCTTTTATTTTCCAGGATTTTTTAATTTGTTTTTTATAAAAACTGGTAACATTATTAATCGCGACTTTTAAGCTGGAAATAAAAGCCGCGTCAATATTTTGATAAGCTCCGCTGGTTTCCGCTTCGCTAACTCTTAATTGCTTTTGGTTAAGTGTCGCGCCATCGAGTTTTTTGGTATAGCGAATTAAAGCATCATCACCTTTTGCCAAAACATCAGCGAGAATTTTCTCAACTGTTTTTTTTACCCGCACTTTACGGCAAGTAAGCCGGCTATAAATTTTTTCCAATGTCTTCCCGGAAAATCTCACTACTTTCATCTAACACCTCGGTAATTTATTTATTAATAAATTTTTCCACGATTTTTAAAGCCTGGTCCATGGCAGCACTCAAACCAAGTGCATCTTTTGCTCCAGCTTGGGCAAGTTCTTTTTTCCCGCCTCCACTGCCGCCGGCGATTGCGGATACTTCTTTAATTATTTGGACAGCATCAATTCCCTTGTTAACCAGAGAGCTGCTTACGCCGACTAAAAACATCGGCTTGCTGCCCAGAGTTGAGCCTAAAACACTGATCATCGGATCAGCTTTGGTTTTTAAACTATCATTCATTTTACGCAAAGCATTAACATCATAATCAGCAAATTGCTTAATAATCACTGAAACTTGATTTATTTTAACCGCGCTTGCTAAAATTCCGGAAAGATCATTGGAAAGCGAGCCCATTTTCAATGATCTGATTTCTTTTTCCTGTTCTTTTAAATGCTTGATTGTTTTTTCCGCTGCTTCAACTAATTTATCCGCGTCAGTTTTAAATAAATCGCTGATTTGCTCAATAAGATTTTGCTGATGTTTCACTAAATCAAAAGCCGCGCGCGATGTCACGGCTTCGATTCTTCGTATTCCCTGAGCAATCGAGCTTTCGGAAATGATCTTGAATAATCCGATCTGTCCGGTTGCCTGCGCGTGCGTACCGCCGCAGAATTCCTTGGCTTGGGGCAAGCCTAAAATCGAAACAACTCTGACTGTATCGCCATACTTATCCCCGAAAAAAGCTAAGGCCCCGGATTTTTTAGCCTGTTCAATATTCATGACCTCGGTCTGGACAGTTAAATTTTCCCAAATAAGTTCATTAACCAAATTTTCAATTTTATCAATTGTCTGTTTTTTTAAAGCCTTTAAATGCGAAAAATCAAACCTGAGTTTTTCCGCGGAAACCGCTGATCCGGATTGTTCAATATGCTCGCCCAGTATCTGCCTTAAGCCATACTGCAGTAAATGCGTTGCCGTATGATTGCGCGCTGTCGCGCAGCGATCTTTAGTCATTACCTCAGCAGTAACCAGATCATTTATTTTAATGCAGCCATTATGCACTTGACCTCTGTGCAGAATCGCGTTATTTACTTTTTCAATTTTTATAATATCAATAAACCCGTTTTTCAGCAGGATTTTGCCTTTATCCGCTATCTGTCCTCCGGATTCCACATAAAACGGAGTTTTATCAAGAATCACATCAACACAATTATTATTATCCTTGCTGTCCACCGCGTCCATCAGTTTTTCACCCTGAACCAGAGCAATTACTTTTGCCTGAGTGGTTAATTCCTCATATCCCGTAAACACACTAGCTAAATCATTGATTAAAGGCCCAATGCTTTTGGCGAAAATTTCACTCGAGATCTGAGTAGCGCAGCGTGAACGCTCGCGCTGTTCATCCATTAATACTTCAAAATCCTCATCCAGAATTTTTAAACCGTATTTCTGAGCATTTTCCTTGCTGATTTCCAAAGGAACGCCATAAGTATCATATTGATTAAAAGCGATATTTGCCGCGGTTATATCAGCTTGCGGATTTTTCGCATAGGCTTTAAACTGCAATTCATTATCTTCGCAGCGTTCATCTAAGATTTTCCAAAACATCTCTTCTTCTTTTTGCATGATTCCGGCAATGGTCTGCTGCTTTCTTTTTATTTCCGGATATTGCTGTTCCATGACAATGCCGATTGTATTAACCACGCCATAACACAGCGGAGCTTTAATTCCCACGGCCTTTAGGTTCATGATTGAGCGGCGGATTAATTTTCTAATCACATATCCCCGGGTTTCATTTGAAGGCACCACGCCATCGGCAATGGCAAAACAAGCCGCGCGAATATGATCCGCGACTGCTTTGGCTTTAGTATCGCGCCACTGCGCGTCCGGGACAATATTTTTCCGTTTCAGCAGCTCGAGTATCGCGGCAATAATCGGCGCGAATAAATCAGTGCTATAGTTTTCCCGCGCATTCTGCACCACGCTGGTTATTCGTTCCAGCCCCATGCCAGTATCAATATTCTTACTTGGTAAGGCAATTAAGCTTCCGTCACTTTGCCGGTCAAACTGCGTAAACACCAGATTCCAGATTTCAGAAAAGCGTTTGCAGTCACAAGCCGGTGAACAAGCTGGATCTTTACAGCCAAATTCCTCGCCCCAGTCATAAAATATTTCAGAACATGGCCCGCAAGGTCCATTTGGCCCGTCTTTCGGCGCGTTTGCCGGCCAGAAATTATCCTTGTCCCCTAGTTTAACGATTTTATTTTTATCGATTTTAACCTGATTAAGCCAGATAGCATAAGCCTCATTGTCGCTATTATGTACTGATACCCATATTTTATCTTTCGGCAGATTTAACTCCTGGGTAATAAATTCCCAAGCCCATAAAATCGCCTCTGGTTTAAAATAATCACCAAATGAGAAATTGCCAAGCATTTCAAAAAAAGTATGGTGAGTTGGACTTATTCCCACATTAACTAAATCCGCGGTACGCATGCATTTCTGCGAACTGGCTGCCCGGCGGAAATCAGTAATATTACCCATAAACTGCTGTTTAAACTGATTCATCCCCGCTGAGGTAAACAAGACACTCGGGTCATTCTGCGGCACTAAAGTATCGCTGCTGATAATTTTATGGCCTTTGGACTTAAAAAAGTCAAGAAACTTTTGTCTAACTTGATTGCTCGTCATTGTTAATTAATCCTTTAACTATGTTTACTGCAAGCCCTGAGCTAAACCCTCTGCGCTCTAAATAGCTGATTAAACGCCGTTGCGCTACCTCTGGCGGAAATAATTTCAGCTTCTCGTATTTTCTAATCGCCAGGTCTTGAGCAATATCCGCGTCAGAGTTGTTTTCGATCAAGCCAAAAGCCTGCTCAATTATATTCGCGTCCACGCCTTTTTGCCTTAACTCATAGGCTATAAGTCTTTTACTCCGCGGCTTTAATTGCCGCCGATTGATGATCCACGAACGGCAGAAGGCCAAATCATCAAGATACCCTAAATCCGACAAAAAATCAAGTACTTCTCTGATAACGCTTAAAGAAAATTTTTTTTGTTTTAAGCGCGTTTCCATTTCACTTTTGCTGCGGATTCTGAATTTAAGCAATCTAAAAGCGCTGATTTTAGCTTTTTCAAGTTCTTTATTCATAATTGACCGATCCGCTTTTTAAGATTTAGACAACAGCATTATCTGGTTTTGAAAAATCAGGCAAGTCCGCTGATTCTATTCCTGGATCATAAGATAACCGCGATTTGTTTTAACCAGCGCATTGCCGGTTACATTGGAAATAATTTTTTTAAACTCAGCCGCGGAAGTAATTTTTTGCGTATTAATCTGAGTAATTATATCATTGACCTTTATGCCCGCGCGTTCTGCCTGAGTAGCAGCCTCAACATCAGTAACAATCACGCCCTGGTTATTTTCCAGATTAAACATACTGGCAAAATTATCATCAATCTGACTAACCTTAAATCCCCGCCAGGCTTTGGCCAACAAATCTTCCTTAAGCGGTTGTTCTGCTTCTGAGACTTCAGCAACGGTATTTTCCCTGCTCTGTTTTGGTTCAGGATTATTAATCGGCTTAGGCGGCAGACTTGTTGTAACCACTAATTCTTCGCTGCTGGGGACTTTGCCCATTTTAATCCGCAGGGTCCGAGGTAAACCATTGCGGATAATTTTAATCTTAATATCATCATTGGCTTTAGTTTTAGCAACCTGTTTTAAAAAATCAAGCGTATTATTAATCTGGTTTCCATTAAACTTAACAATAATATCCTCATTTTCTAAACCAGCTTTAGCCGCGGCACTGTCAGGAAAAACCTTGATAATCAAAACTCCATCAGCTTTTGTCAGCTTAAAATAATCCGCTAAAACTGAGTTTAATTCCTGGACCTCAAGACCTAGCCAGCCATAAAGTACTTCTTCGCCTTTAAGCAATTTATCTAAGATTACTTTAGCGTCATTAATCGGTATCGCGAAACCAATTCCGGCTGAGCCGGCATTGGAATTAAAAATTCCCGCGTTAATTCCAATCACCTGACCTTGAATATTAAGCAAAGGCCCTCCGGAATTACCGGGATTAATTGCCGCGTCAGTCTGGATTAAATCAAGATAAGCTCTGCCCCGGGAAGCAGTACTGGGCAAAGCCCGGTGCAAAGCGCTAATCACGCCAAAACTAATTATCGGTTTAGGATTCTGCGCGGCAAAGCCAAAAGGATTACCCACGGCAATGGCCCATTGGCCTGGCCGCACTGCGTCCGAATCACCCATCAAAGCAAAAGCAAGATCATCTGCTTCGATCTTAATTATTGCCAGATCAGAACGGTAATCCGAGCCTTTAAGCACTGCGTCAAATTTTCTTCCATCAGATAAAGTTACTTTTATTTCTTCCGCGCCGCTGATTACATGTTCATTGGTTAAAATATAACCGCGCTGATCAATAATCACACCCGAGCCCAGCCCTAATTGCTGGCGATCGCGATTCGGCGTATCCCCGTAAAAAAAATCCTTAAAAAACGCTTCAAACAAATCATCGCGCGAACCGCGCATATACGAAGTCCCCCGGGATGTTCTTTGCGTGCTGATGCTGACCACGGTTTTTCCCGCGTACTCCGCGACATCGGTAATTGCCTTTTCAATCTCCAAAACAGCTGCTGGCACATTTATCGCCCAAACCCGGCTAATACTGGATAAACAAAAAACAGCAGCAGCAAAAACCTGGATCAGTAACTTTAATTTGGATTTGTTTTTTTTCATATTTAATTTCCAAACCGATTATGCGTTAACCAGCGCGTGCGCTGTTGCTTTTATTTTCTTCTCAAGCTCATTGCATATCTTCTTATTTTCCCGCAAAGTTTCTTTGGCTTTTTCTTTGCCTTGGCCCAGTTTCTCTTCACCATAAGTAAACCAGGAGCCGGACTTTAAAATCAAGCCGTCTTTAATTGCCAGGTCTAATATATTTGATTCCCGGGAAATGCCTTCAGAATGCATAATATCAAATTCCGCTTGTCTAAACGGAGCGGCAACTTTATTCTTAACCACTTTTACTCTCACTCTTGAGCCGATAACTTCTTCCTGGTTTTTTAAAGTTTCAATCTTTCTTATATCCAATCTGACTGAGGCATAGAATTTTAAAGCTTTGCCTCCGGTTGTGGTTTCCGGATTGCCGAACATTACCCCGATTTTCATTCTAATTTGATTGATAAACACCACGCAGGTTTTGGACTTGGAAATCGCGCCGGTTAATTTGCGCAATGCCTGAGACATTAGTCTGGCATGCAATCCCATATGCGAATCACCCATATCGCCTTCAATTTCCGCTTTCGGAGTTAAGGCGGCAACTGAGTCAATGATAATTATATCCACGGCATTACTTCTAACTAAAGTTTCCGCGATTTCTAAAGCCTGCTCCCCGGTATCTGGCTGGGAAATCAGTAACTCATCCAGATTTAAACCGATTTTTTTAGCATAAGTCGGATCAAAAGCATGCTCCGCGTCAATAAAAGCCGCGACCCCGCCCAGTTTTTGGGCTTGCGCTGCTGTGCTCAAACATAAGGTTGTTTTTCCGCTGGCTTCCGGGCCGAATATTTCAATCACTCTTCCCCGGGGAAAACCATTAACTCCCAAAGCCAGATCCAGAGTCAAGGCTCCGGTAGGAATTGCTTCAACATCAAGTTTTGTATCCTGACCCAGTTTCATAATCGAGCCTTTGCCAAACTGCTTTTCAATATGGCTTAAAGCCAGATCTAAAGCTTTTAACTTATCCGCTGAGGGATGGGGTTTATTATCTTTTGGTTCTTTTATTTCTTTTGGTTCAGTTATTTCATTAGTTTGTTTTTCACTTTTCTTCATCTTTGCCTCCGCAAATGAACAATCGTTTAAGAATATTAATTTTTATCTGATATTGAATTATTTTGATAACTCTACATACTTCATCCGCAATTGAAATAACATCTGATCAAGCATATCGCTCTCTTGGGCATTAAGATTATTTTTTGTTTTTTCCTGAACCATGGCCAGAGTATCGATCAAATACTTAGCCTGGGGCAGAGATTTTTCTTTTTTATTACTAATCGGATTTTCAATTTCGCCCAGACCCATTAATGCCTGCATCCCCAGGCTGGAAATAAATAAGTTAAAATCAACCGGAGGCATTTCATGCTCATGATCCGCCGCTTGCTCTTGCGCGGTTTCCTGGGGTTCCTGTTGCTCTGCATTTTTCTCAACGCTAACTTTATCTTTCCAACTTTCATCAACTTTTTTCTCAGTCATTACTAGCTCCTTCCTATTTTTCATTTTTCTTAGATATCATTTCATTGAATTATTATTCCGGCATAACCAACCACACTGGAAAAATCTTCGGTAACATCCCCGCTGGTTTGATAATCAATAAGCCGCGCTTTTTTTGCTCCTAATTTTTTGCAGGCAAAAAGCCCAATTACCGCCGGCCCAAATCCGCACATTGAAATATTTTCCGCGTTAACTCTGGCAAACAGCTCCTGAGGATTAAGCTCAAGCATTGCGTCAATAGCTCTTTGATCCTTTAATTCTACCTGTTCCGCTGGTTCATAATGAGTCATATCCGAACTGATTACAATCAACACCGGCTTGGCATATTCAACTATTGCTCGCGCTAAACTATCGCCCACTGCTTCCAGACGGTCGATAAAAAAATCCGATATAATTATCGGCACAATCGAAATATTACTATTCAGGTATTTAAGAAAAGGCAATTCCACCTCTAGGGAATGTTCATGGGTATGCGGAGTTTCATCTTCAGTGATCAAATCTGAATTCTCCAGAATTAAATCCGCCAGCTTTGAACAAATCTTAATCTCTCCCAAAGGAGTTGACCAGAGACCTTTTCGCACAAGACTGTAAGGCTGGCCCAGGCCGGTATGATTAGGGCCAAGCAGAATAATTGTATCCGGAACCTTGACGCAAGAAATTGTTTTTCCGGCAACAGCACCGGAATAAAAATATCCGGCATGCGGCAGCATTACAGCCTTTACCTCCTGCTTAGCAGCGGTTTTATCTATAACTTTTTTAAAATATTTCTTCAATATATCCGGATCTTCAGGATAGAACTTCTGCGGGCCTGCCCACATAGGCTTTCTATTCATAATAATTCACACTCCTGCTGGTTGAAAATTCCGATTTTTTTAAGATAAGCAATACCGGTTTTTAACTGTTCTACCGTAGCCGGCTGATGCACTTCCAGGACTTTTATTGTATGCTTTTTTATAAAAGGTTTCAAGAGGCTAAAATCAAATTCTCCAAAACCAGGAACCTGGTGATCATGCGTGCCCCGAACATCATGCAGATGCATGCCTGCCATTTTATCCGCGTAAGCGTTTAAGAAATTTAAATTAGGAGGAAAGCCCAGATTTTCTCCGACTTGGGCATGCCCCAGATCATACCAATAGTAAAAATTTTCTGCTTTGCTAAAGCGTTTAAATAAAAGATCGATTTCATCAAAACAAGGGATTTCCCGATGATAGAACCTATTTTCAATGCAAATATTAATATCCAAATCAGCGGCATAGCTAAGAATAGTGTCTAAACTTTTGATAATTGCCTCTAAATAAGGTTGTTTCTTCTGATCGCGCTCTTGCTTTATTTCAAGCAATAATTCATTATACTGCTCTGTATTTCTTTTGCCCGAATTATACAGCCAAATCAATTCCTTTGTCCTTTGCTCCATCTCCACCCGTCCGGCATGGATAATCAGATTTTTCGACCCAACCCGCTTGGTTGTATCAATAGAGCGCTTTGTCAGCATCACCGCTTTATCTCTTTGCGCGTCATCTGGAGATGATAAGGAGAAAAAATCCGGAGTAAATCCTCCGGGTTTATAACCCGGTAATACCGGACAAAAATTATGCACACTGCTGACTTGGATCTGCCTATTTTCCTTATGCTTGATTATTTGCGCGAGCATATCATCAGTTATGGAGAATCCCAGCTCTATATTTTTAATTCCCAGTTCCAGTATTTGGGCAACAATCGCGTTTCCATTATCATTGATTGTCGCGTTCCACGCCGTTGAAACACTAATCATTAAATCTATCCTTTGTAATAACCATTACACTTTTATTCCAATCTAAATATTTATTCGCGATCCGCTTAATCTTTTCCGCGTTTAATTCAGATATTCTCTGATCTAAATTTTGATGATAATCAATTCCCAAACCATATAAAACATCTAAGCCGACAATAAACCCTAAACTTGAATTCGCTTGCCTGCTGAGTTTACTGGTGCCGATTAAATAATTTTTAGTGGAATCTATTATACCAGAAGAAAATAATTCATCCTTAGCTTTATTTATTTCTTCAATAACTATGTTCTTAACTTCAGATAATGCTTCAGGAGCTGTTGCCACATATAGATAAAAAAAGCCGGTATCTAATCCCGTAATTGCCGATCCGCCCATGGTATAAGATAGTCCGGCTTTTTCTCTGATCCGCTCATAAAGCACTGATCCCGGAGCAATAAGCAAATCATTTAAAAATTCCAAGCCCTGGCGATCCTGACTAAAAATATCACAACCCGGAAACGCCAGCATCAAAATAGCTTGCTGTTTATCGCGTTTATTTTCAACTAGTTGCTGCTGTTCTTTGGCTTGTTCGTTAAAAACCGGCGCGATCGGCATTTTTCCGGTTTTAACAACCTTAATAATTTTGGCTTTAATCATTTGAATAACACCCTGCTCATCAAAATCACCAAAAATAGTAATCACCATATTCGGAGCAATTAAAAAAGCGTCTTTTTTTGCTAAAAGCATTTCTCGATCTATCTGGTTGACTGATTGAGTCTGCCCAATATTATTAAACCGATAAGGATAACTGTTAAATAAAGTCTCTCTGGTCCGATTAAACGTATCCCGAAAAATATTATCATTTTGGATATCAATTTCTTTTTGGACTAAACGCTTTGCCTGCGCTATTTCCGGCTGAACAAAAGTGGAATTAATAATCAGATCAGAAAAAACATCAATACCGGTTTCAATATCTTTACTCAGACAATCTAGTTTTAAGCCAAAACTATTATACCCGGAAAATGTACTGACCGAGGCTCCTAAGTAATCCAATGTCTGGGCAATATCCTCAGCACTTCTTTTTTTAGTCCCTTTGATCAGCAAATTGCTCAGGAGATTAAACACACCATTATCCTTATCATCCTCCCAACGGGTTCCTCCCCCCACAGCTAAGCCCAGACTAATAATCGGCTGCGCCGCGTTCTTTTTTAAAACCAGGCGTAAGCCATTATCAAAAGTAATTTCTTTGATTTCTCCATCTGGCTTAATTTCGGTTTTTTCTTGCTGAGCAGCCGCGGTAATCGGCTCAAGGATTACTGATACATAATTTTCTTTGTTAAGATATTTTTTCGCGCAGTTTTGGATATCTACCGGCGTAAGCTTTGCTAATTGATTTAGATAATTACAGGTAAAATTAACATCTCCGGTATAAGCATAATCCGTGGCCATGGCTTGGGCTTGGGATTCCACGGTTTGCTGATTGGAAAAATAATCACTTAAATATAAATTTTTTGCTTTTTCTATTTGCTGTTTAGAGATTTTTTTAATCTTAAGCATCTCAAATTCTTTAAAAATTTCCTTTAGAACCTTTTCTTGATTAACCGCGTCAAGCGCGCAGCTGACCGCGAATATCCCCCTAAATCCTGGAGTATAATTATAGACGCTGACCGAATAAGCCAACTTCTGTTTTCTGACTAATTTATTATGCAATAAAGCACTATCTCCCTGTCCGAGGATTGTGGCAATAATATCCAAAGCCGCGCTATCCGGATGGGTTAAAACTACACTCGGTAAACCAATTATCATCTGGGATACATTAACATCAAAAGCAATGATATATGATTTAATTCCTTGAGCAAGCGGAATATTAGGAAGTGTTACTTGGGGATAGGGCTTTAGTTTAAAATCACTAAACGCTTTTTCCAGACTTTGGCTGATTTCCGCGCTGGCCACGTCTCCGGAAACCGCGATTATGATATTATTCGGCACATACCATTTATTGTAAAATTTGACTAAATCTGCTTGCTCCAAAGTTGTGAAAATCGGCTCAAGGCCGATAACCGGAAGATTATACGGAGCAATAGGATAAGAATACTGCCAAAATTTTTGATTTAGTAAGCGATCAGGATCATCCTGATTCATCTGGATCTCACTCAGAATAACTGCTTTTTCTTTAATCAATTCATTAGAATCAAACAGCGGGTTTTTCAGCATATCGCTTAATATTTCTATCGCTGCTTGCGTATTTTGCGAAGGTACAACCAGAGTATATCCGGTAAACTGGTGCGAGGTATAGCCATTTATTGACCCGCCGAGAAATTTCACCTGTTCTTCAATTTTTCCAGCCGGACGGTTCAAAGTGCCTTTAAACAGCATATGCTCAGTAAGATGAGCAATGCCCGAACCTTGCAACTCGTTTTCATAAATACTGCCGGTTTTTACAATAATTTCAAAAGCAGCCAGTTCATTGGAATGGTTTTCCTGAATAAGCAGGGTTAGGCCGTTTGCGAGATTTTTTTCCTGAATATGCAAAGCAGGCAGCTGAACATTACTTTCAGCTGCCTGCACAGTTATTTGATCATAGCTAATTACTGAAGTGAAATTCAAAAGCAAAAATAACAAAAATAATCTGGTTTTATACATAAGTCTATTCTTTGTTAACGACGGCCAATTCGAGCATTTTTAGCTTTTCTTTTCTTTTTTTCACTTGGTTTTTCATAATGCTTTTTAGCTCTCATTTCTTTTAAAGTACCTTCTCGGTCGAGCTTTTTTTTAAAAATTCTTAAAGCCTTTTCCAAAGCTTCTCCTTTTCCAACTCTTACTTTAGCCAATTTATATCACCCTCTCTATAATTTTTAAGTGTATAATCATTTAAATTTCAAATATTTAGTTTTGTTTACAACAAAGTTATATAATTATAACAGCCTTATGTTCCAATGTCAAGAACATCAAATTCAATATCACCATAAGCTGTTAATTTCGAGGATGTTATCGCTATTAACCCTCGAATCTCTGGCAGCTTTTGCGCCAGTTTAACTGCTATTTCCAAATCAGCATCGGTTTTTATGATATTCGCGATTGCCGTGGCAAAACCATCGGCTAGCGCGGAAGTCTTGGCAACCACAATCGTAGCATTTGACGTGCCAAAACTCAAAGAATGTCCAAATTGACCACTGGAGGCACAAATGCCGCAAGGAGTTTGCCGCGGATCTATGGAAAAAACAAGTTGGTTATAAATACAGCCAATACCGGCAAAAATCCCGATTTTTCTCAAGTGGTTTGTGGCCATAAAAATATCCCCGCCATTTTCCACAATAATCTCAGAACTAAATTTAGACATGTCTTTGCCCACAGCCTCGGCTATTGCTCCGGCAACAGTCGCCATTGGACCAACCTTGGCTTTTTTCGACGCTTTATACATTTGCTGAATTATTCGCGGAGCTTTTTTATCCAAAGCCAGAGGAATCAGACTTTGGGCAAACATCAAATTATTTTCCACATAAGTTTGGACTTGCTGATGATAAAAAACCAAGGCCTGCTTTGCCTGATGTTGAATATTTTTTTCCGCGCAGATTAATAAATCGCTTTCAAAATAATCAATTTTAAAAGCAATCAAATCCTGATTATGCACAGCAACTCGATAAAGTCTTTTTTTATACATATTTTTAAGCGTAAAGCGATTAGCATTTAGTACATGTCACCAGGTCACATAGGTCACAAAGTCACCATGTTAAAGATGATGGGTAAATTTTTAAGCATTTATAAATTTAGGCAAATATAAATTGGGTTTTTGGGAACAATTCTTATGAGCGAGGACTGTCTGAGCCCAGCTCTAGATGGGTAAGTTCCGCAGCGCCAAAAACACATTTTATATTTAGCCGGTACTGCTGTTTTTCAGCAGGAAAATTTATACTGTGCGTAAAATTTATCTATCATCTTTTTCCCACAAAATGATTTGTAGGGGCCAGCCCCTACGTTATTTATTTTTTATTCACTAAATATGTTTTTTCTATTTTTACGCGATACGCACGACACAATACTTATAACAAAATCGGCCTATCGATCGGTCCGGAATCAATTATTTTGGCTCATTCTCGCATTACATCCTGTAATGCTCCGAGGATGAATCTCTGATTTTGCCGGTCCTATCAAAATCAGGCTTCAAACCCGCCTAAATAATTATTCCTGCCCTTTATAGTTTATAGCTTTTAGCTTGCAACCTGTGACTTGGTGACCTTGTGTCCTTGTGACTTGTGTCAGCTTCTTTCGCGGAAACAAAAAACCACATTAAATGTTAGTTGTTTTTGGCGAAGCTCTTTAGGAAAAGGCGGAAAAGGCGAAGCATTTTTTACAATCTGCTTGGCTGTCTCCCGCAAGGAATTGTTACGGTAAGAAGTATCTTGCATCACGTCGACATTTTCAAGACTTCCATCAGAGTTTAAAACAAAGGTTAAAGCAATCTCTCCCTCAGAAAAATCATTAGGATAAATCACTGAATCCCGCAACAGCTCATTGATCAAACGATAATATGAAATATAATATTTATCTTTACTTAATTCTTCTTCTTTTTTGGGTAAAACCGGATTACTTTTAGTAAGAATTTCTTTTTTAAGCTCAGGCTCAATAATTGGTGTCTTTTCCGCTACTTCCGGTCTTTCTTTGATTTTATTGTTTGTTTTTTGAATGCTTTTATTTGATTTGATTGTTCGATATGTTTTTTTCGCGATTTTTTTATTTTTTTCTTGCTGAATATTTGATTTGTTTAACTCTTTAATATCATTAGTGTTATGCTGGGGAATATTAACCGCTAAATAATTAAAATAAACCGGCTCAATAACCGGATTTTGCTTTTTTTCAAACTTAGGCATGGGAAATAAAATTAAGGCATGCAAAACAAGCGATACAAGCAGAGTTATCTTAAATATATTATTTTTATTGTCCATCCTTGAACATCTCCTTGAAATAATTATACGACTCCTCTGCTTAGCTGTCAACACTAAAATAGGAAAAATCAGCCGCAGGCTTTTCATTCAGATTAAAACCTTATTATTTCTTGACATATTTCAAACCGCTAGACTATAATAATTCAATAATTTTTTTAGGATAATTAAGGAGCGAATATGGATAAAACACCGTTTATTTCAATTATAATTCCGGTTAAAAACGCGGAAAGAACTTTAGAAAAAACTTTTGAATATTTGCTGAAGGTCAAATACCCAAGGGATAAAATGGAAATCGTCCTTGGAGATGGCGGAAGCACGGATAAGACTATAAGTATTATCAAAACATGGCAAGAACAGTATCCGTTCATAAAATTGGTCGAGATCAAGAATTGCCAGTCTCCCGGCTATGCCAGAAACAAGATCCTTGATATAGTAAAAAGTGAATTTATCTTTTTTACTGATGGCGATTGCGCTCCCTGCGAATCCTGGATTACTGATATGCTCGCGGCTTTTGCCAAAGACCCAAAAATCGGCATAGTTGGCGGAGAAGTTTATACACTTGTGGTTGATCAAAATAATCTCACCGAACTTTATTGCCAGCATTTTCGTTTTAATATGGTCGCGCCCAGATATGGCTATACAATTACCGAAGGCTATTTCCCTGATTTGACTGATAAATCTCCGACTAAAATCGCGGGACATCAAGCTTATTTTTTTGTTACCGCAAATTCGGCTTTTCGCAAACAGGCAATTGATCAGGCAAATGCCCGGTTTTGGGATGAAAAAACCGGTGAAGACATGGACTTCGGGCTGCAGATTCAAAACTACGGCTGGAAACTCTACTTTGAGCCAAAAGCTAAAGTTGACCACATGCATCGGTCGGATTTTCCGGCATTAAGAAAAGTTTGGGTAACTTATGGAATGGCCCATGCCCCGCTTTTAGCCAAGCATGCCAGCAATAAACTAGATATTGTGTTTCAGATATTCGCTTCTGGACCCAAAATACCGATGATCAGCATTACTTTTCCGATCAAAGGGTTTATTTATGTCGGTTATTTTCAGATTATGCATCTGACTGGACTGATCGCGCTTATTAGCGCTATTTTCATGCTCCTGGGTACAGTCAATCCCCTGACCAGCAGCCTGTTATTTATATTCGGGGTATTAACTTTATTTTGCATGCGCCGTTACTTTGATGTCTGCTTTCATATGCAGCCATATCAGCATTTTTTCACCTGGTGCAAAATGAAATATATAACAAACCTCATGTTTACAATCGGAGGGTTAAAGCGTTCGCTTAAATTTAAAACCTTCTGCGTTGAGCCAAGCTTCTAACAATAGTTATGCGTGATGAATTACAGGTTATATACAAAATTATACGTCCAATAGCGCTTTTCAGCAGAACAATTTTATAATTTTAATGCAAATTTATAGCTTTTATCTTTTATATTCATATAATTCATCACTCATAACTCATAACTGAGACCTTTTGGTAATTCTTTGAATTATCAAAAATTTTGTGGTATATTATAGACTCTTGTATTAAGATTATAAATTTGCCGCTAAAATGCAAACAAGTCCTAAATTTAAAACTTCATTTCTTAGGATAAAGCAAAGTATGCGTAGGGTATTTGATTTGATTTACCCTAGGTTGTGTGTTTTTTGTAAAAGCAAACTTAATCCAAGCAGCGAGTATAATATCTGCACTGCCTGCGCTGCGGGGATAAAGCCGATTAAAGTTCCGTTCTGCTTAAAATGCGGAACAGGCTTGGAACATTTATCCCAAATCAGGCAAAATGGCTGCAGTCAGTGCGCTAGTAAAAAATATTATTTTGACCAAGCTTTGAGTGCTTGTAAATATAAGGGTATGGTTAAACATTGTATCCATTTGTTTAAATATAAACGCAAAAGAAAAACCGGCATTCTGCTTGGAGATATCCTCGTGCGGTTTTTAAAAGATAATTTTTGTGAGGAGAATATTGATTTAATTACCGCGGTACCGTTACATAAACATAAGTTGCAAGAAAGAGGTTTTAATCAGTCAGAGATAATCGCCAATAAACTAAGTGAATATTTTAAAATTAAAAATTCATTTAATAATCTTTGCCGAATAAAAAAAACAACCGCGCAGGTCACATTAACCGCGCGGCAAAGACAGCTGAATACTGCCGGAGCCTTTAGCTGTAAACACCCGGAAAAATTTCAAAACAAAAGGATTCTCCTGATTGATGATATTTTTACAACTGGATCCACACTCAATGAATGCGCGCGGGTGTTAAAGGAATCTGGAGCAAAAAGCGTTACGTGTCTAACAATAGCAAGATAATTTATTCACAATTTAATTATAAGCAGAATTTTATTTATGAGCATTTTAAGAAATCATGTAACTAAAGAGTGGTTTTCCCTGTTCAGCCTTTCCATATTTATTATAAGTTTTTTATTGCTGGTCGGCAATATCGTTAAGCTTGTGGAAATGGTAATTGCCAAGGGCGTGGGAATTACGATCGTAGCTAAGCTGTTTGTTTATATGCTGCCGAGCTTATTAATTTTTTCTATCCCGATTTCGGTTCTCAGCGCTACTTTGCTTTGCTTTGGCAGAATGGCTTCTGATAATGAGATCACTGCTATTCGCACAAGCGGAATAAGCCTGTATCCTTTGCTTGGGGTAATTCTTCTCTCCGGGATCATGTTTAGTTTACTTTGTCTTTATTTTAATGACGCGCTTATTCCCAGAGCGCATTATCTAATGCGCTCAACATTACAGGAAATCGGAATTAAAAATCCCACAGCCTATATTGAAGAGAAAACATTTATCAAAGCTTTTCGTAATCATATAATTTTTATTTATAAAATAAAAGGCAATTATTTAGAAGATGTTCGCATATTTCAGCCGCAGACTGACAAACCCACACGAACAATCGTTGCGGAAAAAGGCGAATTCATCTCCATTCCGGAAAAAGGGATGATAAAATTAATCCTTTATAACGGCTCAGCTGATGAGCCGAACTTTGATGATCCTCATGTTTTTTATAAAGTTAATTTTAAAAAATATCAGCTTAGTCTGGATTTAAAAGAAAAAAGCAGCACTCAGAAACTTGATAAAAAAGTCTCGGACATGACAATCAAAGAATTGGAAAAAGAAATTGTTTTAATGCGCGCTATAAATGTAGATGAGCGTCCGCTTTTAGTAGGTTTATATCGAAAATATTCTTTGGCCTTTAGCAGTTTAATTTTTATTTTAATCGGCATCCCTTTGGCGATAAGAGTTAAACGGCGCGAAAGATCTCTGGGGTTTTCGCTCAGCGTAATAATTTGTCTTTTATACTATTTTTTAATGGCCGCTGGGGAAAGTCTGGCGCTGCGCAATAAAATATCTCCCGCGCTGGGAGTTTGGCTGCCGAATTTATTTTTTCTTGGAATCGGATTGTTTTTGTGTTTTAAAGTATTGGAAGAATAATATTATGAAAATTATCAGAGAGTACATTTTAGGCGAGTTCTTAAAGCCTTTTATTGCCTGTTTTGTCTTATTTATTTCCCTATCCTGGATCATTGACCTGTTTGACCATCTTGATGAAGTTGTCGAAGCAAAAGTACCGATGTTTGTACTTTGTGATTATTATTTTTCCATGACTCCGTTTATTTTTGTTAATATTTCACCGATAATTATAATTTTAGCTACTATTTTTACCCTAAGCACTTTAAATCGGCACAATGAAATCATGGCGATTAAAGCAATCGGCGTAAATCTCTGGAGTATTATTTGGATATTCCTCTGTTTTGGCATATTAATGAGCGGCTTAAGTTTTGGGGTAAATGAATTAGTCAAACCTGATTCCTATCTACACTCTATCAGCCTTCAGGAGCAGTATTTCAAACCTTCGGCTAATAAAGAAAAAAACAATGTAATGACTGACATCACTCTCTACGGCTCAAAAAACAGAATATTCATTGTTAACAGCTACGACACAAAAAGACAGCAAATCAGCAATATCACGATTTCCGAAAATAATAATAAAAACCAGCTCTCCCGCCAGCTTGTGGCCAAAAAAGCCCAATGGGTTGAAGGGTTTTGGATTTTTTATGACTGCATTATCACGGAATATGAAAATGGAGTGGTTAAATCTGAACCTGTGCACTATGACGAAAGAATTGAACTAATTGACGAGAAACCAAAGGATTTTGCCCGCTCGGATCTTCAGCCGGATTTAATGAGTTACTGGCAGCTTAAAAAATATATCCGCAGGCTCAAAGCCAGCGGGTTTAAAGCAAACAAAGAACTCGTTATCTTCTATAATAAACTGGCATTTCCTTTAGCTAATTTTATAATTATTTTCTTTGCTGTGCCGTTTACCTTAACTCGCGAGCGAAGCGGTAATCTGTTTTTAGGTGTTGCCCTGAGTATTTTTATTAGTTTCAGTTATTGGGGAACTAACGCGCTTTGTCTTTCTCTAGGAAAAATCGGAATACTCTCTCCTCTTTTATCTGCTTGGATAACAAATATTGTATTTTTATTTGTCGGAATTTGGCTGATTGAATCTGTAAAAAAATAGGAAAAAGGGGACGGTTCTATTTTTTTATACGCTGTGACCCTACAGGTACAGGTTCTTTGATTATGATACTCGCCTTTGTATTGATTTGGGATATCGGTAATAATCGTATTTTATCACGGGCCGACGCAAGGCCGGCCCCTACAAAAAAAACAGCCCTGCTGTTTTAATCCAGCAAGGCTATTTTTTGATTTAATTATTTCGTCTTCTTTTTTTTGTTTTTGCTATGAACTATCAGCCATCAGCTATGAGCCAATTTATACTTTACCCGCGGAGCCAAGAACATTTTCATTCTTATGCTTATACATAGCAATCAAAGCTAAACGAGCAGGTCCTAAATACTGTCTGGGATCAAAGTCCCCGGGTTTATCGCTAAAATGCTTTCTGATTGCCGCGGTCATCCATAAACGGCCGTCGGAATCAATATTAACTTTACAAACCGCGGACTTACTGGCTTTTCTTAACTGGTCCTCAGGAATCCCGATAGTATTTTTTAAACTCCCGCCGTTTTCATTAATCATCTTTACCGCCTCAGCCGGAACTGATGAAGCCCCATGCAGCACAATCGGAAATCCCGGTATCTTTTTTTCAATCTCTTCTAAAATACTAAACTTTAACTCCGGTGGAATGTATACACCTTCGGCATTTTTAGTACATTGTTCCGGCTTGAATTTATTCGCGCCGTGCGAAGTGCCGATAGAAATTGCCAATGAATCAACTCCGGTTTTTTTGACGAATTCAATAACTTCAGCCGGATGCGTATATGTGGATTCCGCTGCCACTACATCATCCTCAATGCCAGCTAAAACGCCCAGTTCGCCTTCTACTGTCACGTCAAACTGATGCGCGTATTCCACTACTTTTTTCGTCAGAGCGATATTATCGGAAAAACTATGATGCGAACCATCAATCATTACTGAAGAAAAACCATGATCAATGCAGGATTTTGCCAATTCAAATGTATCTCCATGATCAAGATGCAACGCGATCGGGATTTCTTTTAATCCTTTTTCCTTGGCCAGATCTTTCATCATTGCTACCGCGCCCTGGCCCATATATCTTAGCAAAGTCTGATTAGCGTATTTTCTTGCTCCGCTTGAAACCTGTAAAATTACCGGAGATTGACTTTCTACACAAGCAATAATTATCGCTTGAATCTGCTCCATATTATTAAAATTATATGCTGGAACCGCGTATTTACCGGCCATGGCTTTTTTAAACATTTCCCGCGTATTAGACAATCCTAATTCTTTATAGGATACCATTACTCATTCCTCCTTATTGTTTCTATAATAATCAATAGCTAATTGTCGATAGTTTTTCCCCAAAACCTACACACTGCTTTTATTCGTTGCTTTTACTATTAGCCATCAGCCAAACGCTTTCTGCTTTTTAATATCGATAGTGTTCCGGTTTATATGGACCTTCTATGGGAATTTCCAAATAAGCGGATTGTTCTTTTGTCAGCTTGGTTAACTTTACCCCGATTTTCTCTAAATGCAGCCTGGCAACATCTTCATCCAGATATTTCGGCAAGCGATAAACTTTTTTCTCATAAATATCTTTATTTTTCCAAAGATCAATTTGCGCAAGCACCTGATTAGCAAAAGAATTTGACATTACAAACGAAGGATGCCCGGTAGCGCACCCAAGATTAACTAATCTGCCTTCAGCTAAAAGAAATATTGCTTTACCATTAGGAAAAGTATATTTATCTACCTGGGGTTTGATATTAAGTTTCTTAATCCCAGGATAAGTTTCTAAAGCACTGACTTGAATTTCATTGTCAAAATGACCGATATTGCAGACAATTGCCTGATCTTTCATTTTTGCAATATGCTCTATGCGGATCACATCTCTGTTGCCGGTGGTGGTAACATAAATATCGCCAATGCCCAAAGTATCCTCAACCGTCTGAACCTGAAATCCCTCCATTGCTGCCTGCAAAGCGCAGATCGGATCAATTTCCGTAACAATAACTCTTGCTCCCAAACCGCGCATAGACTGAGCACTGCCTTTTCCCACATCGCCGTAGCCGCAGATAACCGCGACTTTTCCCGCGATCATAACATCAGTAGCGCGTTTAATTCCATCGCAGAGCGATTCACGGCAGCCATAGAGATTATCAAACTTGGATTTAGTCACTGAATCATTAACATTAATCGCCGGCACCAGCAGTTCGCCTTTGTCCATTAATTGATATAAACGATGCACCCCAGTGGTAGTTTCTTCCGAAACCCCGCGCCACTGAGCAACCATTTTTGTCCATTTACCTGGTTCTTGTGTCTGGAGTTTGCTTAGCAATTTAAGCAATTCCGCTTCATCATCTCCACCGGGTTTTTTATTCAGCAAAGCCGGATTTTTTTCTGCCGCTGAACCTAACTGCAGCATCAGCGTCGCGTCTCCGCCGTCATCAACAATCAGCTGCGGTCCCAGGCCTTTGCCAAAAGAAAGCGCCTGATCAGTACACCACCAAAACTCTTCCAGATTTTCCCCTTTCCAGGCAAAAACCGGTATGCCGGCTTTGGCGATCGCTGCTGCCGCGTGATCCTGAGTTGAAAATATATTACAGCTCGCCCAGCGCACATTAGCGCCTAAAGCTGCCAGTGTTTCGATCAAGACTGCAGTCTGAATCGTCATATGCAATGACCCCATGATCCTTACACCATCAAGCGGTTTGCTTTGGCTATAGCGCTGGCGAATAGTCATCAGCCCGGGCATTTCCTGTTCAGCAATGTCTATTTCTTTTCTGCCAAACTCAGCAAGACTGAGATCTTTGACTTTATAGTTTTCAGTTAAACCAGGCATTACTCCTCCTTATTGCTTACAGCTTTGCGGCTTTTTTTAAAATCTCGGCCATATCAGTTTGTTCCCAGGTAAATTCATTTCTGCCAAAATGTCCATGACAAGCTGTTTTTTGATAAATCGGCTGTAATAGATCAAGTTTTTTAATAATTCCCTGCGGATTTAAGGGAAAATGTTTGATTACCAGCTCAGCAATCTTATCATCCGCGATTTTGCCAGTGCCGACTGTGTCAATTACCACTGATACCGGCTCTTTTTTTCCAATACAATAAGCCACCTGCAAATGACAAACATCAGCCAAACCAGCAGCCACAATATTTTTAGCAATGTATCTGCCCATATACGCGGCTGAGCGGTCAACTTTTGTCGGATCTTTTCCGGAAAAAGCCCCGCCGCCGACCGGCGCGAATCCCCCGTAAGTATCAACCACGATTTTTCTGCCGGTCATCCCTGTATCAGACTGAGGTCCGCCGATAACAAACTTACCAGTCTGATTTACAAAATACTCAGTATCTTTATCAACCCATTTGCCTAAAATCGGCTTAGCGATTTTATCAATCATTTCCTGACGGGCTTTAGCTGTAATATGATTTTTCTTTTTATCCAATATCTCTACTGTATGCTGACAAGCTAATACCACAGCTGTAACTCTTTTGGGTTTGCCGTTTTCATAGGCAACAGTTACCTGAGCTTTACCATCAGGCGCGAGATATTTAAGAATTTTTTTCTCTCTGACTTCCTTCATCCTGCGGACAAGCTTTTGCGCCAGCATCAGCGGTAAAGGCATTAGCTCCGAAGTTTCCCGCGTAGCAAATCCAGTCATCATCCCCTGGTCTCCGGCTCCGCCGGTATCAACCCCCATGGCAATATCCGGGGACTGAGTATTAATCGCGTTTAAAATCGCGCAGGTTTGGTAATCAAATCCGAAATCCGGATGATTGTATCCGATTTCCTTAACCACTTTCCGCACAATATCATGAATATTCACAAAACCTTTTGTTGTAATTTCTCCGCCAACGATAATCATTCCCATGGTAACATAAGTTTCACAGGCAACCCGGCTGAACTTATCCTGACGCAGAAGTTCGTCCAAAACCGCGTCAGAAACCTGATCGCAAAGTTTATCCGGATGTCCGCAAGCCACTGATTCTGATGTCATTAAATAACTTTTATTCATTTACTATTCTCCTTTCAACCGTTAAACGTTACACTGGCATGATAAAATGTCACAATATCTCCGATATCATACCACACTCCACCAAATTCATATCCCCAAACTTCAGTTTTTTTGCACAGCCATTTTATATAATCGCCGGATGTATCGTGACAATCCTTTTCCTCAATATACTGTTTAAATAATTTTAAAGCCCCAGCGCTGAAAAAATAAACACACATTGAAATCAGAGTCGAATTACTTTTTTTCGGTTTTTCTTGAAAATCAATTATCTTTTTTGATCGATCAACAGTAACAACCCCATAATTTTTAACCATTTCAGGATTTTTAATATCATATAGTCCGACCGCGCACACTGCTTTTTTTTTCTTAACAAATTTAGCGAATTTTTCAAAATCAAAAGAAAAAAGGTTATCGCCTCCGATAACCATTAAGTCATCCTTTATCTTACAATAATTTATCACAAAATCTATATCACCAATCGCGCCTAAGCGGTCTTTTTCTGATGTAGTTCTATCATTTACAACCGTGATTTTAGTTTTAAACCCGGAATTCTTAGCCCAGCCTTTAAATTGATCAACAAACTTATCATTAGTTACTACGATAATTTCATCCACTGAATCAATTCCATCAACTTTTTCCACAATGTGGGAAATGATTGGTTTTTCCTTTACCAGCAAGAGAGGTTTCGGCCAATGTTTTGTCAATGGATATAATCTTGTAGCATAACCAGCAGCAAGAATTAATATTTTCATCTTAAGTAAAAATCCTATCTATTCAGTGCTTTTAATTACTAATTCTTTCAGCTTTGTATTAGCATATTCTTGAATTTTATCCGCAGTGTCAAAAGTTAAAATTTTCGCGGCAATTTCCTGGGCTTTTTCATAAGACATTGAGCGGATTATTTTCTTAATTTCCGGCACAGCAACTGGGCTGGCACTAAATTCATCTAATCCCAGTCCAAGCAAAACTATGGCAAATACCGGTTCAGCAGCCATCTCTCCGCACATTCCCACCCAAATACCCGCATTATGTCCCACATCGATGATTGATTTAATCAAACGTAATACAGCGGGATGCGCTGGTTCGTACAAATAAGCAATTTTTTCATTTATCCGGTCAACCGCTAAAGCATATTGGATAAGATCATTTGTTCCAATACTAAAAAACGCGACTTCTTTAGCCAGGATATCAGCGATCAATGCCGCTGAAGGAACTTCGATCATAATCCCGACTTCAATATTTTTATCAAACGGCACCTGTTTTTTTAGCAATTCCTGCTTAACATCTCTTAATATCTCATTTGCCTGGCGGAGTTCACCCAAACCAGATATCATGGGATACATAATTTTTAAATTACCATAAACACTGGCTCTTAAAATTCCTCTTAATTGGGTTTTGAAAATATCCGGCCGAGCCAAACAGAATCTTATTGCTCTCCTACCCATCAGCGGATTCATTTCATTGGGTACTTCTAAATGGGAAACGAATTTATCTCCGCCAATATCCATAGTCCTGATTACCACGGGATTTTTTTTCATGCACTGCGCGACTTTTTTATAAGCCAAGAAATGTTCCTGCTCTGAGGGCAGATCACTTCTATTCATATACATATACTCAGTCCGATACAAGCCAATACCTTGCGCTCCATGGGCAAGAACAGAATCAACTTCTTCCGGGAATTCAATATTTGCCCCGATCATAACACTTCGTCCGTCACTTGTTATTGCCGGCAAACTCTTAAACCGGGATAATCCCTTTTCAAACTCAATGAATTTTTTTTGCTCGTTCTGATATTTTTTTATTATTAATTTAGTCGGATTAATAATAACATTACCATTATTACCATCAATAATGATAATATCTCCGTTATTCACCATGGGAGTAAGGGTTTTTAGTCCAACAACCGCGGGAAGTTCAGAAGAACGCGCGAGGATCGCGGTATGCGACGTGCGTCCCCCCATATCTGTGGCAAAGCCGCTAACTTTATCCTTATGCATAAGCGCGGTATCAGAAGGAGATAAATTAGTAGCGACAACAATGACATTTTCCTTTAAATCTTTTAAACTTTGCTTTTGCTTGCCCAAAAGATTTCTAATTATCCGTTTGCCTACATCCTGAATATCAATCAAGCGTTCCCGAAGATATTCATCATCCATCTTTGAAAATATATCTGAATATTTCTTAAGAATCCGCACAAAAGCATGTTCAACATTAACTTTTTCTTTTTTAATTTTATTGATAACTTCTTCGATCAGCATCCTGTCTTCAAGAACAAGTAAATGCGCGTTAAATATCTCAGCATGCTCAAATCCCATTTCCCGGGATATTTTTCTTTGAATATCCAGGATTTCCGAACGAGTTTTGATTAAAGCATCCTCAAACCGCAGTATTTCCTCAGAGATTTTATTAGCATCAATTACATGTTTACTAATAGAATATTCTTCACTGTCCCAGATAAATACGCGACCGATAGCAATTCCCGGGGAAGCCGCTATTCCCTGCATCATCTTTTTATCAGTTTTATTATTTTTTTGTTTATTCATTGCTCAATAGTATCTTTTCTAGTTCTAAAACCGCGTTTTCCGCGTCCGGGCCCTCTGCAATAATGATAATTTCCTGCCCTTGTCCGGCAGCCAGCATCAGAATACCCATTATTGATTTTCCATTTACTTTCTGCTTACCTTTTTTCACTGTAACTTCGCTGTCAAACTTATTAGCCAATTGAACAAAAACAGCTGCCGGCCGAGCATGCAAACCGGTTTTATTCTGAATAATTACATTTTTAGTAAATAAATTTTTCGGATTATCCATAGTTTTTCACGCGCCCTTACTAAACACTGAGTTTTTCTCTTTTAGTTCTAGAATTAAGTTGATTATATTTTCCGCAATTTTTTCTGAATTATGCCTCACATGGTTATGGGCGCTAATAACATCATCCGCGATAACCTTAATCCCTGCATCTTTTAATTTTTGAATATCCGGTTTTACCGGAACAGAATTTTCAGACTTGTATTTTTCTAAAAATTCTCCCGGAACATATCCGGTATTAACAAAACAATAGTCTATAATTTTAGCCCGCGCATGCTCATGAATAGCCCGAACATGGTCATAAGCACTGTAATTATCAGTTTCCCCTGACTGGGTCATTACATTACAAATATAAATTTTTATCGCCGAAGAAGCGGCAATTGCCTCAGAAACATTCTTCACAAGTAAGTTTGGCAAAACACTTGTATACAAACTTCCCGGCCCTAAGATAATCGCCTCCGCATTAGCTATAGCATCCAGAGCATCGTCGGTAGGCAAGCAATTTTCCGGTAATAAGTGTATGCGATTTATCGGACTTGTACTTTTTGAAATTCTTGTTTCCCCATAGGTTTTTGTCCCATCCGCGTGTTCCGCCATAAGGTTTATGCCTTTTAAGGTTGAAGGGATAACCTGTCCGCTAATCGCTAAAACCTTACTTGATTCTTTAATCGCCTTATCAAAATCACCCACCAGCTCAGTCATAACTGTAATAAATAAATTGCCAAAATTATGTCCGGCAAGCTCAGTCCCTTCTTTAAACCGAAATTGAAATAAATCACTCATAAGCGGCTCAGCATCAGCAAGCGCCACCAAACAGTTTCGAATATCACCCGGAGGCAGCATATTAAATTGCTGACGCAACCTGCCGGAACTTCCGCCATCATCGGAAACCGCGACAATCGCGGTAAGATTAGATGTATAAGCTTTGAGCCCGTGTAAAAGAACGGATAATCCTGTTCCCCCGCCGATAACCACAATCTTCGGCCCTTTGCTTAATTGTCTTTTTTTATATACTAAATCAACCAGTTCTTTTTCTTTACCGCCAGGCATAAAAATACTAACAAAAGATTTAACCATTTTTTTTACGCCGGAAAAAATTAAAATAATACCCCAAAATACTAAGATTATGGCAACCGAGGGAATCGTTTGTCTTTTTACTTCACTAACTCCCTCTATTGTCCCGAGAACAATTAAAATTATTCCCATCGCGCTGAGTAAAATCCAGCGTTTAACTTTCATGCCTGGGTACAACCACTTAAGCAAGCGCATCAGATAATTATTTCTTTCCATCCTCAGCCCGGAGTGTTTTAATCAGGCTTTTCGCGTCCGGAGCAGCACGTAATGTATCCCGGAAATATTTGTCCTTTAACAGCCGAGAAATGCGCGCTAATGCTTTTAAATGCGGACCGGCTGAATCCTCAGGCGCAACCAGGAGAAAGAATATATATACCGGTTCTCCGTCTAGTGAATCATAGTTTACCCCTTTACGAGATATGCCAAAAGCAGCAACAAGATCTTTAACACTAGCGCATTTACCATGAGGAATAGCCACCCCTTGACCAATACCAGTTGATCCTAATGTCTCTCTTTCCAGCAGGATTTTAACGATTTTGTCTTTATCTTTGATTGCCTGAGCATCGGCCAAAAGATCAATCATTTCTTTTATTATGCCTTCTTTGTCCGTACTCTTCAGATCAGCAGATACTGCCTTCTCTTTTAAAAATTCCATTATTTTCATCAAACATCTCCCTCTACATTCTCAGTTTCTGAAATTAATTCACCAATCTTTTTAGCATCTTTTTTTCTATGAGTTGTAATTTTATCTTTATGTCTTCTTAATGCTTTTTCAATGCGCGTACAAACATCATCAATCGCCACATACATATCAGTTTCAATACTCTTTTCGGTAATTTTAAGTTTTTTGCCAAAAACTGATATTTCCGCGCATTGGCGGTATTTTTCCACACTGAGCACAACATGTATATCAATAATGCTGTTTAGATATTTCTCGAAATTTTCAACTTTTTTGCTAACATATTCTTTTAATGCAGTGGTTGTTTCAAAGTTGCGACTGCTGATTCTAAGTTCCACTATTATTCCTCCTTTTTTTAATTATAACAAGATAATAATATCACTATTTAAGGCAAACGTCAAGAATGCCGCTACATAGCAAAGCCTTCACCCAGATATATCTTTTTTGCCTCTGGATTATTGATCAGTTCTTGCGCGGTTCCGGACAAAAGTATCCGGCCTTCTGTCATAATATAACTTCTATCCGTAATGCTTAAAGTTTCTCTGACATTATGGTCCGTTAATAGTATGCCCAAGCCTTTTTTCTTTAAATCCGCGATAATTTGCTGCACCTCAAAGACCGCGATCGGATCAACACCGCTAAACGGTTCATCCAGCAATATAAAAGACGGATTAGTAACCAAACATCTGGTTATTTCCAGCCTGCGGCGCTCTCCCCCGGAAAGGGTATAAGCCTTACTTTTTGCCAACTGAGTCATTCTTAATTCCTCAAGCAGCTGCTCCAGCCGGCTTTTTCTTTCTTTTTTAGATATAGGCAGGGTTTCTAAGACAGCCATTATATTTTCTTCAACCGTTAACTTTCTGAAAATTGATGGATCTTGCGCCAAATAACCAATACCGCAACGCGCTCTTTTATACATCGGCATATGGGTTATCTCTTTATTATCAAAAAATATTTTCCCCTTATCCGGTGTAATCAGACCCACAACCATATAAAAAGTTGTTGTTTTACCCGCGCCATTTGGGCCAAGCAAGCCAACGACTTCAGACCTATGAATATTTATACTTACCTGATTAACGATTTGCCTTTTTTTATAGGATTTCGAAATCAAATCAGTTCTTAAAAGATGTTCTTCCATTATATTAAAATCCTATTATGAATATTTTCTTACTAAATCATCCCATTTATTCTGTGCTTTAAGAATAAACTCTATCGCTTCCCGAACCGCTCCATAGCCAGCATCCCTAGTTGTAACATAATCAACATTATGCTGAATATCTTCACAGGCCTGCGGTACGGTTACAGCAAATCCCGCGTTATTAAGTACTGCCAGATCAAGAAGATCATCACCAATATAACATGCTTGTTCGGATTTTAGTTTATATTTTTTAAGAATTTTATTAAAAGCAATTAATTTCTTCTCGGTTTTCTGGCAGACCATATTAATCTTTAATTCTTTGGCTCTTCTTAGCACAGCCTTTGAAGCTTTACTGGTAATAATCGCGGACTTGATCCCGGCTTTTGCCAGTAAAACAAAACCAAAACCATCCTGAACATGAAAGCGGCGGTAATCATCATTATAATTACCATAACCAATAGTACCATCGGTTAAAACACCATCAACATCGACAATTACAATTTTTATTTTTTTTGCTTTTTTAATTTTCATACTACACCTGCTTTAAGTAAATCCTGGACATCTAATAAACCAATGGGATGTTTGTGTTCATCGACAACCGGAAGTTCATCAATTTTTTTTTCTTTAAGAATTTTTAAAGCCTCAGCAGCCAGTTTATTTTTAAATATAGTCGTGGGGTTTTTCGTCATTACTTTAGATACTTCACAAGACAAGATATCCTGCTCGCCTTCAATATGTCTTCTTAAATCTCCGTCAGTAAAAATACCGACAACCTTGTTGTTTTTATCAATAACCGTAGCGCAGCCGGCGCGAGATTTAGTAATCTGCAATAAAACTGTTTTTATTTTAGCGGTTTGGGGAACAATCGGATTTTGCGCGCCTTTGCGCATAAGATCTTTTACAGTTAAAAGTTTCTTACCCAGGCTTCCTCCTGGATGATAAAAAGCATAATCTTCAATTTTAAAACCTTTTTTTTCTAAAACCGCGACAGCTAACGCGTCGCCCATAGCTAAGGTCGCGGTTGTGCTGGCTGTGGGAGCGAGATTAAAAGGACAAGCCTCTTTTTTAACTCCAACGTTTAAGACAATATCACTATACTCAGCAAGTACGGATTTCATATTGCCGGTAAACCCGATTAATTTTACCCCGATTTTTTTAATGATCGGCAATAATTTTGTCATTTCCTCGGTTTGGCCGCTATTGGATATGGCAATCACGATATCCTCGCTGGTAACCCGGCCCAAATCTCCATGCACTGCTTCTCCGGGATGGAGAAATAAACTCGGGATGCCCAGACTGGCCATGGTCGCTGATATTTTAATCCCAATCAAACCGGGTTTACCCATACCAGTAACCACAACCCTTCCCTTACAAGCCGCGATCATATTCACAGCTTGATCAAAGGTTTTGTTAATTCTCGGCAAAAGATCGATTATTGCCTTGGCTTCGGTTCTTAAAACCTGCTTAGCGATTTTCTGAAACTTCAGATCAGCCATTTACAATCTCCCATATCTTTTTCGCTTTTATTAATAACCGCTCAAGGTTGTTTAGGGCAATCATATTCGGGCCATCACACTTTGCTTTATCCGGATTCAGATGTACCTCAAGAAAAAGCGCGTTAGCTCCCGCGGCCAGAGAACTCAGCGACAGTGTTTCCACAAATTCCCGCTGACCAAGCGATTTACCTTTACCCGCGCCCGGCAGCTGCACGCTATGAGTCGCGTCAAAAACAATCGGATAACCGAACTGCCGCATAAGCGGCATTGCGCGCATATCACTGACCAGATTATTATAGCCGAAACATGTACCGCGTTCAGTAATAATGATTTTGCGATTACCCATGCTCTCAATTTTATTAATCGCGTTTTCAATATCTAGAGGCGCCATAAACTGGCCTTTTTTCACATTAACAATTTTTTTGGATTTAGCCGCAGCAACTAAGATATCCGTCTGCCGGCAAAGCAATGCTGGAATCTGGATAATATCAACCACTTGTTTTGCCAGAGCAACTTCCTGGGCATCATGCACATCAGTAATAATCGGAACTTGGATTTGTTTTTTTACTTTATTCAGGATTTGCAGACCAGCTTTTATTCCCGGACCGCGGAAAGATTTGAGCGAAGTCCGGTTGGCCTTATCATAACTTGCCTTAAAAACAAACGGGATCCGCAATGAAGCACTAATATCTTTGAGTAAAGCAGCATGCTCAAGTGCCATGTTTTCCGATTCTATAATGCAAGGGCCAGCTATAAGAAAAAAAGGATACTTACTTTTCTGTTTGTTTCTTTTACTTGTAAATATAGCTTCTGGAAAATTTTTCATATAATATGAGTGTATCCTAAAAATGCAAAATAATTAAAATTAATCAACTTACGGAAAGATAAGTTCCCCTGAGTTAGTGAAGAATAATCGCAAACATATTAATTAAACAACTAATATAGTTTACAATATACCAGCGATTAATTCAAGGAAAAACTGCCTTAGGATTTAAATACAAAGCTCCCGCCCTAAAAGAGGGGGAGCTTTGTATTATCAAATCATAACACTTAAACTTACAACATATTACGATGATCAACCATTTGATGTAGTTCTGGTCAAGAATCCATTAGCATCATAGTAGAAAGTACCGGATAAACCACCATCAGCATTATACGAATAATTCTGTCTTCCGCTCGCGTCAAATGTAACCCATGAGCTAACTGTACCGTCAGTATAGTTAACCGATTTATTCAAGAATCCATTACCATCATACGAGTATTTAGCCTGGATCGCACCCTGAGAATATGAACCATCGCTCTGCTTAGTCATTAAATATGTTTCTGTCTGCTGACCATATTTATTAAAGTATGTTCTTGTTGTCTCAGAGGTATCCCAGTTCCCGTCAGCAACCGGATTACCTTCCTTATCATAAGCCCGCATAGTTGCATAGCTAGTTGTGTAGGATAAGAATCCCTGTGAAGAATATGTATATTCCTGAACCAGTGAATTATTCTGATTAAATACCTGATTTGGTCTTGAATACGCGTCATAGGTTATATGACTGACCAAGCTGCCTGATCTTCCATAGCTATTAGTCTGCTCAATACCACCATAGATATTATAGATATTCTCCTGATTCTTAAACCCACCGCTGGCAACAGAACCATCAGTATTCAAAGTATAATTAGCAGTTCCGCCAGGATTGTACTGCCATCCATTCTCACTACTCGTTCCAACAAACAGCTGATATGTAGCCGTTGCTTTTGAAAATACATCGAATGTTGTGTATGAAGTTTCTATTCCATTTGTATAATTAACTGTTTGTGATAATTGGCCTCTGTCATTATAGAAGTATTTGGTTGTTGCTACCCCTCTAAAATTTTGAGACTCTGTAGGTCTTCCAGTATTGTCATATTTCAGATATCCAGTTACCGTTTTATCTTCACCATAGTTAATAGTTTTATCAATAAAACCATTTTGCGTATAGTAATTTTTCGATGTCTGCATACCTAATTGATTGTATGTTGATTCCGGACGGCCATATTTATTGTATACGCTTGTTCCTGTATATATTGAAACATCATCACCCGTAGTATCTGTGCCATTAGTATTCATCGAATACATCACAGCTCCAGTAACAAAGCCCGTATTCGCAGTTCCAGTGAATTCAGACTTTCCATCCCATTCAGTATTGTATACAAATTTTTGGGACAAAGAGGCAACTCCATCAACGTATACAGAATATGATTCTGTTGGTCTAGTCTTATTATCATATAGAGTATATCCGACCACTTGTTCATATCCGTCATCATTAACCGCGATATTATCAGACTGAACCATGAACCCTCTTTCATTATAATGGAATCTGCTGACAACTGATCCTTCGGCATTCACAGTATGAGTCTGCTTTCCATAATCATTATAGAATGTTGTTCCTGTTACCGGACCTTTCGTTTCCTTTCCAGGATCACCATAGGATGTGCTTGATACAAGAAAACCGTTTTCATATTGAAAGTCCTGAACCACTGCGCCTCTCTCATTATAAGCACCTACCGGTCTTCCATATTCATTAAATACAGTTTTTCCTGTATAAGTTTTATTCACCCCATAGTTCATTGTTTCCGTCATAAATCCCGCGCGAGAATACCTAAATAAAGTTGTCTGTTCTCCAAGTTCATTGAATGATTTATCCTGCTGACCATATCTATTAAACGTTGTATATCCAGAAAACTCATTATTATCCCCATAACTAATTGTCATTGTCAGAAATCCAGTATTTGCCAACGCTTGATCAACATACTGTATGTCACTCGGATCTCCAATCGCGTTAGTATTGTAGATAAAATCCTGCACTTTTGTTGCTATTCCAGATTCAGACACCGTAAAAGAACCTGTAGGTCTTCCTGCTCCATTATATTCAGTATATCCAGTTAGAACCTCATTATTCCCATAACTGTTTGCGCGGGTCATAAAACCTTGAGAATCATATTGATAATCAGCTACTTTCATCCCTAATTCGTTAGTCTGCTCAATTGCTTTACCATAAGCATCATAGGTTGTTGTTCCTGTTGGCGTAGGTTTCATCTCACCATTCTGCATACTGGGTTCACCATAAGTAGTACTTGCGTCCATAGCACCAGTAAACTCATTATAATGAAAATCCTGAACCAAAGAACCACGGCTATTAAAGCTTTCTTCTGGACGGCCAAGGTCATTAAATGTAGTTTTTCCAGTACTTGCATTGCCCAGTCCATAATTGTAAGCTGAGTCCATAAAACCTTGATTTGAATAACGATATTTTGTTGTTACTTCATCAAACTCATTGTACGAAGCAAGCTGTCTGCCATATTTGTCAAATTCTGTTCTACCAGTTACAATGCCATCTTTTCCATAATTAGTGGTGCTGGTAAGGAATCCATCATCAGAATAATTATATGACTGGATAATCGCGCCTTCACCTTCATCCTGCGTATCCCAGAAGCACTGATATGATGCTGTTGGTCTGGAATTATCATTAAACAAAGTATAGCCGGTAACCGCATAAAAACCACGCTGTGATTGCCCATTATTTTGATCTTCTGTATCATTTAGATTATTATGAACCGCATTAACTGCTATTAGCGGATCAGCTTGATTTTCAGCAGTATCTGCGACAAAAGTAAGTGATATAGTTCTAGTCATAAATCCTTTAGAGTCATATTCATATGCTGATACAGTCATGCCCATATCATTTTCACCTCTAAGCGCTTTACCATAACCGTCATAAACAGTTTTTCCAGTCATGGTCTGGTTTTCACCATAGCTAGTGCTTGACTGTAAGAATCCATATTGATTATACTCAAATGTTTGAGTTAATCCTTTCAGGCCTGTACTGCTTCCTGCCATATTATAAGCTTCACTAGGCCGGCCCATTTTATTAAACATAGTCTTTCCAGTATACGAGCCACCAGTACCATAATTGTTTGTCTGTTTCAGAAAACCTTGATTTGAATATATATATTTGGAAACAACCGCGCCTTCTTGATTATAAGTTGTTTGCTGTCTTCCATAATCATCAAATAATGTATATCCATTATCCACTTCATTGCGTCCAAAGTTATTCGTCCGAACCATAAAACCATCTTTATATATATATTCTTGTACTTTTGCTGTCTGCTCGCCATTAGTACCGTCATTATATACAGAATAGGTAGCGATTGGTTTTGACTTTTCATTAAATTCAGTATATCCAGTTTCAACAGTAATAACTTGATTATCAGCATCAAGCATAACATTACCATTTTCATCTGTTTGAGCGCCATATGACACTGACATGCTCATAAAACCGCGCTCATTATAAACATACTCTTGAATAACTATGCCCTCCGCGTTTTTAACAGAAGTTGCTTTGCCATACTTATCATAATCAGTCTTGCCTGTGTAAGTAGGCATATATTTAGTGGTACTATTATATGTTGCTTTATTAAACTTTGTTAAATCCGTTTTATCAACATCTCCATCCGCGTCATAATCATAAGTAGCATTATAATTAGCATCGCCGGTAACTGAATTATAAGCCGCGCTAAAAGCTGTTGAACCGTTAAAAGAATCTTCAAACATCGCTTGATCAGTCGCGTCAATAGCGCCATCATCATTAAAGTCATAATCAGTTGAATAGTTTTTGTCGCCTCTGACTGAGCCTAGAGCCACAACAAATTTATCCAATTTAGCCACATCAATTACCGTGGCCTCGCTCCAAGTCATGCTTGATTCAAGAAAACCATCTTCCCCATAAATAAATGTCTGAGTCAAGCCTTTTAAGTATGGCTGCCATTCTGGCTTTTCAAGATCACTCACAGTTAAACCTTCGGATTTTTGGGAAAGCGCGGCAATAAGATCATCCGGAATGCTGGACGCCTGAGAGCCATAACTATTATATGAAGCAACAGGTCTTGAATAATTATCAAAAACTGTTATCCCAGTTACCCGTTTATTTGCTCCATAAGAAACTGTTGTTTTCAGGAATCCGCTGCTAGAATAGCTGTATTTCTGGACTAATTGATCTTCTTCACCTAAAGACGCGTCGCCTTTATAATAAGTTTCACTTTGCCGGCCATACATATCAAACTTAGTATAGCTAGTAACCGCTTGCTCATCTTTATCAGCACCGCTGGTCGCAATAACCCCGTCACCATTTGAATCGTAAAAATCACCAAAATTAGTTGTTTGCTGAACAAAATTAGAATACTTTGTTGATGTAACATCCACATATATTGCTTTGCCATTCGCGTCTACTTCTCCAGTAGCTTGTTTTTCTGTTGATTCATACGCGTAGAAAAACTCTTGTGTTTTCGCGGTCTGAATACCAAGACTTGCTCCATTTTCATCAAATTTCTCATACATAGAATAGGATGCCATTGGTTTACCATCGCCGCCAAAAACCGTATATCCTGTTACAGTAGGAAGATTGACTGTCGGCAGATCTGGATCACCCTCAGGACGGTCTGCGGAATTAGAAAGCTGTGCGACAGACCAGGATGTAACACTTTCCTGCGCTGTTCCCTCTGCATTGTAAGCCATTGCATCACTATAATTTGAAACCTGAATCTTATAAGCTGATACAGCTGTATCAGTATTGCCTTGAGCTTCAAGTGACTGACCCAGCATGTGATACGCGGTACCAACACTGTTGATCAAATTTTCATTGCCGCCATCTGCTCCGTCGCTAAACCACATTATTATTGTCAATGCGATTTTCTCTGTTAATTCAGCATCACCAGAGTTCCAGGCATTGAACATTGCGGCTATAAAAGCGCTGTCACTAAGATTTCCACCAGTAGCGGCAATAGCTTCGCCTGTATAAGCCGCATCCCATAATGCGAGAATAGCTTCTTGATCTGCCATGGTTGAAGCAATCATCTCATTTACACCTTCTGCCCCACTCAATGTCAAACTCTGGACCAGCATACCGCACTCATCATAAATATATTTCTGAACCAAACTGTCTTCATGATTATAAACATCAGTTGGTTTGCCTTTATCATTGTACAATGTGTATCCAGTTTCAACACCGTTTTCTCCGCGATTAATTGTTTTGGTCAAAAAACCATCTTCTCCATAAATAAATATCTGGCTTTCTGCTCCTTGGGCATTTGTCGCGATAGTTGGGCGACTATAACGGTCAAATTGTGTAGTCCCGGTTACCCTTCCCCCAAATCCATAACTAAGTGTTTGCGAAAGGAATCCATCTTTATTGTACTTATATGACTGTTGTTTTTCCATAACAGGATTATTGTCTTGATCCATAACAATATTCCCCTGATCATCACGGACTATAGCATATACAGCTTCTGGTCTACCTTTTTTATCAAACTCTGTTTTTGATGTTCTGATGTATTGAAAATTACCAGTATCATCAAGAATAGGTTGGCCATATGTAACTTCATTATTTTCATCAGTACCTCTAATAATTCCCAAAGAATAAGTACAATCTAAAGTACCATTTTCTTTATAAGCATATTCTTGGATTTTTACCTTATTTCCGCCATCTCCCATCTGCCAAACTTCTGAGGGCCGGCCCTGTCCATCAAAAAGGGTCATTGAAGTTACGGGTTGTCCACCAACAGTGCCAACTGCGCCCAAAGACAAGGTCTTCTCCAAAAACCCATGTTCATTATATTCATACTGTTGAATTAAAACTCCTTCATGATTATAGGTACCAGTAACCTGTCCGAATTCATTATAATCTGTCCAGCCGGTTACAACTCCTTCTGCTCCTAGCGTAGTGATTGAAGAAATATTATTAGCCGCGTCATAGTTATAAGCTCCAACCGGAACTAAATGATCAACCACAGCCTCACCAGTTAAAGGGTCAATAACTTCATTTCCATCGGCATCAACCTGAGTAATAACATCAAAGATTGTTGAGTAATATCCTCCAACTACCTCAGTCATCTGACCGGATATCTCATCAGTAACAGAAACAAGAATTCCATCAGTGTTATACTGAAAAGTTTTTGTAATCGTACCCTGTAAATTTGCTACATATGAGGGGCGGATACCATCTTGCTCAAAATGAGTTGTATTGCCGTTCTGGTCGGTAAATGTTTCCAGAATTCCTTTTGAATTAAAGGTATAATCACCTACTTGAACAGCGGTTCCATCCAAATTAGTGTACATAATATAGTCAGGACGCCCGGCATCATCATATATGGTTTTATTGCCCCATTGATCAGTAGAGCTTACCATTATTTCCGCGCCGGTTTTGTCAAGACCATATTCGTAGGTAATTAATCCTTGTGCCGAAGTTGATAATAACTGCCCATATTGACTGTATAGTCTTGTTTCTACAAGCGCGCCATTATCATTGTAAAGTTTAACTGTACTTCCATCAAGCTCGTATTTATAAGTTAAACTTTCACCGGTTTCATCATTTTTAACTTTAACAGTTGCTCCGTTTAAAGTATAACTAACTTCAGTGTAGCCTTCGCTAGTTTTACTAACCTGAGCAGAAGCCCCCTCACCAGAATAAATGTACAGATCACCATTTGAAGTAGTGATTACTTTAGGCGGAGGCGCGACCTGCTGATTCATATCAGCTGATTCACTTTGATCTGAAACCTGACCGCCAAATACCCCTTGAATTACTTCTTCGGACATCAGCATGTCTTCCATTGCGTTTACATCAAAACCATACGCAAGATTCATTGTCGTCACATTAACAATAAAACAAACTAGCACTAGATAAGAATAAAAACGAATATATTTGTTCATAACTGTTCTCCTTTCATAAAATAATAATTAAAGTTAAAATTAAAAAAATAGTAAAAT
>JAZDHZ010000031.1:0-18266 GCA_043805415.1 Candidatus Omnitrophota bacterium
TGGAACATCCTTGGAAAAAGCTGCCTAGTGTAAGCAGAATTTCACAATCAAAGCAGGAGTCTTTGGTTAGTATTTAAAAACCATAAAACCGGACATTTCTACTTTGGTAAAAAGCGGACATTCTTACTTTGGCTTGACAATAACTAATTTATTAGTTGACTTTTAAAAATTTTAGTTGTAAACTTAACCTAAGTTAAAACCACCAAAGGGATATTTTGTGAAAAAAATTCCAAGTATAGTTTTGATTAGTGCTTTTATCTTGTGTTCATTAAGTAGTTTGCAAGCTGAAGATAAAGTAAAACTACAATATGATTTTCAGGTTGGCGCAAAATTAAACTATAGCATGAAAATTGATGGGGATGTAACAATTCAAGTCAATCCCAATAGCGAGAATACAGCACCTAAAAATACGGCAAAGATGGATGGTAATTTTCTGTATACGCATGAGATTACCGAAAAGAACCTTGAGGCTAAAACAGCCAAAATAAATGTTATTTATGGCCAGTCGGAGATGAATACAATTGTTAATGGCCAGAAGATTCCGAATAATGATGTGCCTTTGTTAAATGGTAAAATCGCGGTTATTGATGTTGGATATAATGGTCAAGTAAAAGAATATAAGTTGCCTGCAGACCTGCCGGCATCTTTGCAGAATGCGGATTTTAAAAAAATGTTTACAATATTCCCTGATCGGGCATTGCGGATCGGGGAAAGCTGGATGGAAGATTCAGAGATTGTAAATGATGATAATGAAAATTACACTGTGATTAATACAGTAAAGTTAACTCGCACATTGGTTGGAATTGAAAATAAACGATCAATAGATTGCGCTAAAGTAAAAGTCCTGGGAAATACCAGTACAATTACAAGATCTAAAAACCCTGAGCTAAAGCTTAATGGAAAAGTGGAAGCGCGGATAGAAGGACTGGTATATTATGACCTTGCAAGAGGTTATATCGTACATTCTACACTGAAAAACACAATAAATAATGTAGTTACTACTGGACAAATTAGCGGTAATACTGAGAGTGATTCAAAAGAGATAACTACAATTCTGGATACGGATTTAAACACTGTTGTTGATTTACTTTGAAATAAGGAGAACATAAGTGAAACACAAGATCGAAACTATTAAGGCCCGAGAAATTGTAGATTCCAGAGGAAATCCTACTGTTGAAGTTGATGTCATCACTCAAACCGGAGTGCTAGGCCGTGCTGCTGTACCAAGCGGAGCTTCTACCGGAGAGTTTGAAGCAGTTGAATTGCGCGATGGCAATAAAGATAGATTTTTAGGTAAAGGGGTTTTAAAAGCAGTAAGCAATGTGAATACAATTATCAGCCCAAAATTAAAAGGCATGGATGTTACGGCACAGTGCGCGATTGACGCTTTGATGATCAAGCTTGACGGTACAGATAATAAAGCAAAACTTGGGGCAAACGCATTACTCGGGGTTTCTATGGCCTGCGCGCGGGCGGCAAGTAATGCCCTGGGCATGTCCTTATATCGATATATTGGCGGTGCTAATGCTTGTGTATTGCCAGTGCCTTTAATGAACATTGTCAATGGCGGAATGCATGCTGATAATAATGTTGATTTGCAGGAATTTATGATCATGCCGGTTGGCGGAGATACTTTTGCCGATGCTTTTAGAATCGGCTGTGAAGTTTTTCACAGTCTTAAAAAAATTCTTAAAGGAAAAAAACTCAGTATATCAGTTGGTGATGAAGGCGGTTTTGCTCCTAATTTAGCTTCTAATGAAGAAGCGATCAAATTAATTATCCAGGCGATTAAAGATGCTGGTTATAAGCCGGGTAAAGATGTCTGTATTGCCTTAGATGCCGCTGCCAGCTCATTCTATAAATCCGGTAAATATGAGCTTGACGGAGAAGCTACTCCGGTTAAATGGAATGTGGAAAAGATGATTGATCTATATGAAGGCTGGATTAAAAAATATCCAATAATTTCCATTGAAGACGGTTTATACGAAGATGATTGGAATGGCTGGAAAAAATTAACCGAGAGATTAGGCTCAAAAGTACAGCTGGTTGGAGATGATTTATTTGTGACCAATACCAAACGCTTAAAAGTCGGTATAGATAAAGGAATCGCGAATTCAATTTTAATTAAAGTTAATCAAATTGGAACATTGACTGAAACCCTGGAAGCAATTTCCATGGCCAGATCAGCGGGATATACATCAGTGATTTCCCATCGCAGCGGTGAAACCGAAGATGTTACAATCGCTCACCTTGCGGTCGCGACAAATGCCGGACAAATTAAGACTGGTTCGGCTTCCCGTTCTGAGCGGATTGCCAAATACAATGAATTAATGAGAATTGAAGAAGAGTTAGGATCTGCTGCTTGCTATTATGGTAAGCAAATGGTTAATAAGTTTAAGTAAAGAATAAGTTTATGAAGGTATTGCTGGGAAAAATTATATTTTGGCTGTTAATCATCAGCATCTTGTTTTTTCCCGCTTATTCAAAAATACAAAAACTAACATTGCGGGATAAAGCTCTTTCTCAAAAAGTGGAAAAATTAAAGATTGAAAATGAAAGATTAGCGCAAGAAAATGAGTTGCTTAAAACGGATCTTGTTTATATTGAAGAAGTAGCTCGGGAAAAATTAAAAGTAGCTCGGGAAAATGAAGTGGTTTTTAGAATTGTTAACGAAGGCGAAGAATAAATATGCGGGAAAATGAATTAAAAATCGGTGATATGCTTGAGGTGGAGGTTATTAAAATTCATAATTTTGGAGCGGTTGTAAAACTTCCTCAAAATGCGCGTGGATTGATTCATATTTCCCAGGTATCTGATAGTTTTGTAAAAAACATCAATGACCATTTAAAAATTGGTGATAAAGTTAAAGCTCGCGTGAAAAAAATCAGTGCTGACGGAAAAATTGATCTTAGTTTAAAGAAAAACAGTAAACCTGTTATCCAGCCTCCCAAGGTAAAAGAAAAAAGCAAAGAAAAAGAATTCGGCTTTTTTGGATTGGGAGAGAAGATGGAAGAATTTCTTAACCGCACAGAAAAAGAAAATACTAGCAAGTAATCGCTAATTAAATTATATTGCGGGGTGGAGCAGCCTGGTAGCTCGTTGGGCTCATAACCCAAAGGTCGTCAGTTCAAATCTGACCCCCGCTACCAATTTTGATAAGTAGCTACCAAAAATCCAGGCAAATAGAACTAAATTAAAAACTCTCAATCCAACCTTTTCTTGAATCTAAATAATGATTTTTGCGGGATAATTTTATCTAGATTCTTTTGCAAAATCCTTAAAATATGATAGACTTATACATATTGTTTAGAAAAAAATAAGGGGCTAGCTGGCAAAAAGAGGAATAATATGAAATTTGATGAAATAATTGATGTAAAACACTGGCAGAATATTCAGGATGTTTTTTCTTCTATTATTGGGATTTCCCTGAGAACAATTGATTCTAGCGGGGAAATCATTGTCAGACCTTCTAATATGGCTTTAATTTGTGAAGATGCTGTTGCTCAATCGCCTCTGGCGCGGAAAAAATGCTGGCAGTGGTATACGCAGCTTGCAAAAAATATAGACAAGCATAAGACTGAAGGGTTTTATGAAAATGTCTGTCCTTTGGGTCTGGTAAATTTCGCTATGCCGATTTCGTTTAATGATGCTGAAACAGTTTTTCTGATTGTCGGACCGCTGGTTTATGAGGATTCTCAAAAAGATACGCGGCTGACGGAATGTTTACATGATTCCGGAGTAGATGAAGGTAAATTTTTTGAATATTTTAATCAATTGCCTGTGATGTCTATGAGCAAGCTTAACAGTATCGTGGAGTTTTTAAACGCGATTACCGCGTTTATGGCAAAACTTAAGGATTTTGATAACAGAGCCAATACAGAAGGTTTTGTATTTAACAATGAACAAATTGGTTTTCTGCTTAAGACATTCCTAGAGCTGGCGATGAAAATATGCGCCGCGGAAAGAGGCTCAGTAATGGTATTTGAAAAACAATCACAGCTTTTATCAATTCATGAGGCAACCGGCTTAAGCCAGGAAATAATCGCGAATACAAAAATCAAGCCAGGGCAAGGGCTTGCCGGTCTTACCATTGAGCGGAAAAAGGCGCTTTTTCTTAATGATAATCTATCGGATAGAAATCTTAAGATTCGGATGCATAAACCCACGATAAAGTCAGCTTTTGTAATTCCGGTTTTTCAAAAAGATAAAATTCTGGGAGTAATAAGTGTGGGCACAGCAAAAAGCCCTAATCGCTTTTCCGATAAGTTGATGGAGCTTTTGAACGAGCTGGTGGGAATGGCGCTGGAAAAAGTTGATTTAGATTAAGTTTGCGTGATTTAAGCTTGATTTTTTTAAACAAGTGACTTAAAATATAAAAACAGTTTTTGATTGATAATCAGCAATTTAAAATTTATGTGACGGCGTATCTCAGCCCGGTTAGAGCCCCGCAAAAAAGCGTGCGGGATAAATTCACACAGTGACTTATGTCGCTTCGCTCCATAAGTTCACGTGTTCATTTAAGAACGGTACCCGTTTAAGGATATTGAAAATTTTAACGATTTATGTGACGGCGTATCTCAGCCCGGTTAGAGAGAACGGCTCATACCCGTTATGTCGGTGGTTCAACTCCACCCGCCGTCACCAAAAATAGTTACGATTTAAGTTGAAATAATCGAGCTTTAGGGGACTGATGAATTTAAGCGATATTCATAAGTTAAGCAGTAAAGAAATAGTCCAAAGCATTGCGAGAATGCTCGACTCGCCTATGGAAAAAGCAATGCGCGCTGAGCTTGATGTTCGATTAATAGAATCTGTAACTGATTTAAGCGCAAATATTTACAGCTTAAGGCTTAGCTTGGATAATATTGCTAAAGCTAATAAATCAAAAAAAATGTGGTTAATTTTTATAAGCGTGCTTTTAGTCGTGCTTACTGGGGTTTTATTTTACTATATTTTTAAATTAAATTTACCATTACTTCAGCCCAGGGCTTAGTTAATCATAACTAAGATTAGTGTTGAAAAATATAATACTATTAGAAGTTTTTATTTGACTTTCTCTTTAAAAATCATTAAACTTAAATTAAAGGGAAAAAGGGAGATAATAATGAAGGATATTTCAAATAAAAAGAAATCAAAAAAAGATATTTGGGAAGAAGATATTTTTGATTCTTATCTCGAAGAGCTGGATGATCTTGTAAATAAATATCCTGAAGATTTAAACAAACAAGAACTTACTGAACAGAAGCTGCATCAATTAATCAAAGAGCTTGATGATAATTGGATGGCTTTTAGAAAAAAATGGCAGACTAAACTTGACCTGGCAGCTAAGGTTTTCGCGGTTGGCAAGGTTGAGAAGAATAAACAGGGTATGAGGCATTTAATTATAAAAAGTGATTTTTCAGATCATAATATTTTAGATTTAAGCGTTAAACATCCAAAAAGTTAAAATCTGCATATTTGATTAATTTTTTATAGAATAATAGACTGCTGATTAATCTGCTTTATTTTACGCTGAAGAATTTTTAAAATAATCCTCTTGATTTTTTGTTCAATTATAGTAGAATGAAATTTCTATTTTAAATTCAAGCTTAATCCCAATTAATCCCCAAAGGAGGAGTTTAATGAGTGATACGTTATTAGTAGTGTTTACATTTTTAGGATCTTCGGCTGCTCTGGTTTTTGCCGGCTTTCTGACGGCTTTTATTATGAAGCAGGATGAAGGTAATGAGACAATGAAAGAAATAGCTAATGCTGTTAAGGAAGGCGCGTCAGCTTATCTTAAGCGGCAATATACAGTTGTGGGTATATTTTTTGCTATTGTTGTTTTCCTGCTTATTTATTTAGTATCCAAAGGATACCTAGCGATTTTTGTTCCATTTGCTTTTTTAAGCGGTGGATTTTTTTCCGGATTATCCGGCTTTATCGGAATGATGATCGCCACCCGGTCAAGTTCGCGTACTGCTCAAGCAGCCAGCCATAGCCTGAACAGCGGTTTGCGGGTTGCGTTTTCTAGCGGAGCGGTAATGGGCTTGGTTGTTGTGGGATTAGGCTTGCTGGATTTAAGCATCTGGTATACTATTCTTAATTGGTACTATTCTTCACACGAACTGCCGCATAATTTAGATAAAATCGGGGCAATTACATCCACAATGCTTACTTTTGGTATGGGCGCTAGTTCAATGGCATTATTTGCCAGAGTTGGCGGCGGAATTTTTACCAAAGGCGCTGATGTCGGAGCTGACCTTGTAGGTAAGATTGAAGCTGGAATTCCGGAAGATGATCCGCGTAATCCGGCTGTTATCGCGGATAATGTGGGTGACAATGTAGGTGATGTTGCCGGCATGGGCGCTGATCTTTATGAGTCTTATGTTGGATCAATTGTGGCGACAATGGCACTGGCTTCTGCCGCGGGATTAGGTATCAGAGGTATTACCGTGCCTTTAGTCTTAGCAACGCTTGGTGTTTTAGCTTCAATTGTCGGCACATTTTTTGTGCGCAGCGGTGAAGAAGCAAAACAGGAAGTATTGCTTAAAGCTTTGCGCCGAGGAGTACTGGTGAGCGCGGCGATTGTTTTAGTTGGTTCTTATTTTATCGTGCAAAAAACACTGGGCGTGAATAATCTGGGGATTTACTGGTCAATTATTTCCGGTCTGATTGCCGGGATAATCATTGGTTTTTCCACGGAATATTACACTTCCCATCAATACAAACCAACGCAAAGTATTGCTGATAGTTCAAAGACTGGTCCGGCAACAGTTATTATTTCCGGTATGGCTGTGGGGATGTTTTCCACAGCGATTCCGGTTGTTGTAGTTGGCGGCGCTATTCTGGCAAGTTTTTATTTTGCCGGCGGAGCGCATGATTATAATTTGGGTTTATATGGAATCGGAATTGCCGCGGTCGGCATGCTCAGTACATTGGGAATTACTTTAGCCACAGATGCTTATGGACCGGTTGCGGATAATGCCGGAGGAAACGCGGAAATGGCAGGCCTTGATCCGGAAGTTCGCAAACGTACTGACGCGCTTGATGCTTTGGGTAATACTACAGCGGCAACTGGTAAGGGTTTTGCGATCGGCTCAGCAGCTTTAACTGCCTTAGCTTTGATCGCTGCTTACAAAGATCAGCTGTATATTTTTGGAAAAGATGTTGAGCTTAGCTTGATGAATCCAAGAGTATTGGTCGGATTATTTATCGGCGGAATGATGCCGTTTTTATTCTCAGCTTTAACCATGAAAGCAGTGGGAAAAGTCGCGGAGAAGATTGTTCTGGAAGTCAGAAGACAGTTTAAAGAAATTAAAGGCTTGATGGAAGGAAAAGCAAAAGCTGATTATGCTTCTTGTGTTAATATCGCTACCATTGGCGCGCAGCAGGAAATGATCGTGCCGTCAGTTTTAGCAATAATAACTCCGGTTGTAGTCGGACTTTTAATGGGAGTTGAGGCAGTAGTGGGGTTGCTTGTCGGCGGAACAGTCTGCGGTTTTGTGCTTGCGGTTATGATGGCAAATTCCGGCGGCGCCTGGGACAATGCAAAGAAATATATTGAAGAAGGAAATTGTGGAGGCAAAGGCAGTGCCGCGCATAAGGCTGCGGTTGTTGGTGATACAGTAGGCGATCCGTTTAAAGATACTTCCGGGCCTTCAATTAATATCTTAATCAAACTTATGTCCATGGTTTCGATTGTATTTGCTTCATTTGTCGTGGCAAATACTTTGTTTAAATAAAATACTCGAATAAATCTTAATAGAGAGCAGCAAGCAATAACAACTATTTACTTGCTACTCTCTATTTTTTTTTATATTCTATTATTATGATTATTAAAAAAATTAAATCCGCGATTGAGCGTAATAAGCTTTTGGACAGGGGAGAGCCTGTACTGGTCTGTGTTTCCGGCGGGCCGGATTCTGTATTTTTGCTGTATGTTTTAGCTAAAATTAATCATGAATATAAACTAAAAATTTCCGTGGCGCATCTTAATCACTGCTTAAGAGGCTCAGAATCTGACGCGGATGAAGCATTTGTGGCCAAGCTTGCTTTGAGCTTAGGCCTGCCTTTTTTTAGAGCAAGAGTGGAAGTAAGCAAGCTTGCTAAAAGCAAGAAAATGTCTATTGAGCAGGCAGCGCGATTTGCCCGCTATAATTTTTTCACTAATCTTTGCAAAGCTCAAAAAATAAAAAAAATCGTTTTAGCGCACACCAAAGATGACCAGGTTGAGACAATTTTGATGCGGATGCTCAGAGGTACCGGGATTAAGGGACTTGGCGGAATGAAACTATTAACTGAATTTGAAGACATACTGCTTGTTCGGCCTTTGCTTAACATCGAAAAGCGTCAGATGCTTGCTTATCTTAAAAAAAATAAAATAAAAAGCCACATGGATTTAAGTAATTTGGAGAAAAATTATTTTAGAAATAAAGTTAGGCTGGATATTATTCCTTTGCTGGAAAAAATAAGTCCGGCTTTAAAAGACAATATTGCCAGAATCGGAGAAAACGCGCGGCAAACCGAGAGTTTTTTACAAGCTAAATTAAAAACTGTTTATCCCCGGATCGTGTCAGTTAAAAAGCCAGGTGAATTTTGTTTGGACCGGGCAAAGTTTTTAAAGCTTATGCCAATAATCCGCTCAGGGCTTATCCGTAAAGTTATTTTCGCTTTAAACGGCGATATAAACGGAATTGATTATAAACACATAAATCTTGCGGATAGTTTTATTGAACAAAGTATTTCACAAGCTCAATCATTGGATTTGCCGAAATCTGTTCAGATTAATAAAACCCGGCACTGGATAAAATTCCTAAAGAAAAGAAAAAATGAAGCAGCTATCGCGGAAAAGAAAAAGTTTTTTTTAAAATTAGGCCAAGAGCTTAGAATTAAAAGTTTAGGATATTGGTTTAAGGCTGTTCGGGCAAGGCAAAATGTAAGAGTTAAAAAGCATATAAAGGGAGTGGAGTATCTTGATTTTGATAAACTTGAATTTCCTTTAATTGTGCGAGCTAAAATTGCTGGAGATAGTTTTAAGCCTTTGGGAAGCTCGGGGAAAAAAACAGTTAAAAAATTTCTTATAGATCAGAAAATTGATAAACAGGAAAAGCGGAAAATTCCGCTTGTTTTATCAAAAAATAAAATTATTCTTGTTGGAGATATCCGCATCGCTGACGAGTATAAAGTTTCCAATCAAACGAAAAACATATTAAAGCTTATAATTAAAAAATTAAATTAAGTTTAAGCTGACAGATTATTGATCCTGAAGTTTTTTAACGTGAGGCTTGAAGGGTTATTTTTTTCTTATTCCATAATGATTAATTCTGGGCGGAGCATCTCTGTTTTCTTCAGAAATTTTAACTTCTCGATAATGCGGTTTATCTTTTCTTACATAGCTGATTAAGCATTTTACAAATTTTTTATTTACCCGGCCTTTTCTTGATTCAGCTAAAAGTAAATCAAGCGCGGCTCTTACCGTAAACGGCTCATTACGGTAAGGGCGCTGACTTGTAAGCGCGTCAAATATATCACAAGGAATTATTGTTTGGATGTAATTATCTAATTGTTTGATTCCTCGCGGGTACCCGCTTCCATCAAGCCGCTCATGATGCGAAAAACCGGCTAAGGCCACAAAAGATTTTGGGTTATTTAAATAATGTGATATTAAAAGATATTCGATCATCGGATGTTCTTGAATAACTTTAAACTCCGCGTCAGTCAGGGGCGAGTCTTTTTCCAAAATGCTTACCGGAAGGCGTGATTTTCCTAAATCATGAACTAATCCGATGTTAGCAATTTTAAATGGATTGTATGAGTCGTCATTCATATCAAGACATATTTTAATCGAAAGTGCGGCAACCACTAAAATATGGTTATAAGTATTGGGAAGAATATTTTTTATATTATTAAGTTCTTTAAGGATCGCGCCAGTTAATCTAGTTTGCTTTAAAATATTAGAAATTTGTTTTTGATCATTTTTTTTAGAGAAAATTGTTTTATAAATCCCACGGTCAATAGCAGCGATGATGTCATCTATAATCGGGTCTTTGCATAGGCTGATATTGGTTGCATCGAATGTCTTTTCTTTTACGATTTGCTTGATTGTTTCGCGGGTTATTTTCTGATTGGTTTTAAATAAGATATTTCCATTAATATCGCGCAATATAGGGGTAAATTCTCTGCGTATCATAGCTTACTACTACCTTTTATAAAGAATTAAATAAATGATTAAAAAAATATATGTATAATAATATGAATATATTACAATTTCTTCTATGATAAAATTCTACCATATTAATTTAGTTTTTGCAAATAAATTTGATAATCCTGCTTTTTGCAATAGTTTATCCAAAATAAAATTCATCAGGAATAATATTATTTTAAACAGAGCTGACCAGATTTTATGACGGGAAAAGCCTTTAGTTTTAGACCCATTTCCCTTGACACAACAGTCTATTAGTTATATAATCAAAAAAATAGTGGGGTTAGGCAAAAAAAACGGCAACTTATTGATTAGAAATATGTTAACAGGAAAGTTTAATTCCCGCTTAAAGCAAATTTCTTCATTTTAAATTTAATCCAAAGTTCTATTTAAGATAATTTTGTTAGTTTTTAAGAAAAGAGGTTTTAATAATGAGCGATGAAATATTAGACATGCGCATAAAAAAGCTGGAAGATTTAAAAAATCAAGGGGTTTGTCTGTATGGCGGCAGGTTTGAAAAAACGCATACTGCTAAGTGGGTAAAGGAAAATTTCGCGGAAAATGCTCCAGTCAGCATTGCCGGAAGAATAATGGCTTTGCGCGAACATGGGAAAAGTATATTCGGCGACATTAAAGATATAACCGGCAGAGCGCAGTTTTATATTAAAAAAGACGCGGTGGGCGATGAGATTTTTTCCATTTTAAAAAAACTAGACATTGGCGATATTATTGGTATTCAAGGCGAACTGTTTATGACCCGGACGCAGGAACCGACAATCAAGGCAAAAAAAGTAGAGCTTTTGGCCAAAGGGATTAGACCGCTTCCTAGTGAGTGGTATGGGTTAAAGGATGTGGAGATCAGGTATCGCAAACGCTATTTGGATTTAATTGCCAATGAAAACGTTAAAGACGTGTTTATCAAAAGAAGTAAAATTATTAAAGAAATCAGACGCTATCTTGATGACCAGGATTACCTGGAAGTGGAAACGCCGATGATGCATTCGCTTGCCGGCGGCGCGGCGGGAAAACCGTTTAAAACCCATTTGGATGCTTTAAATATGGATTTAAGTTTGCGCATTGCTCCGGAGCTGTATCTTAAAAAGCTTTTAGTCGGAGACCTGGAAAGAGTTTATGAAATCAACCGCAGCTTTCGTAATGAAGGTCTTTCCACAAAGCACAATCCGGAATTTACCATGCTGGAAGTTTATACAGCCTATGCTGACTATAAAAATATGATGGATTTGGTTAAAGGAATCATCATGCGTATTGCTGAGCAGGTTTTTAACACAAAAGAGCTTGTTTTCGGCGAACAGAAAATAGATTTAACTAATTGGCAGGAAGTATCCTTTGCCAAATTAATGCAGGAGAATTTCGAGATCAATCCTGATGATTCTGAGATAGAGTGGCTGGCTAAATTAAAAAAGAAAAATATAAAAGTCGAGCTTAAGGAAGGCAAGATCAGCCGGACTTTTATTCTAAATCTGATCAGTGATTTAATTGAAGAAAAACTCCAGACAAATCATCCGGTGTTTATCACGGATATTTATACGGAGCTCTGCCCCTTGGCCAAAAAGAAAAAAAACGAGCCTTTACTCAGCGAGCGGTTTGAGCTGTTTATGGGCGGCATGGAAATAGCCAATGCCTATTCTGAGCTTAATGATCCTAATGAGCAAAGAGAGCGGTTTTTATTACAGGCTAAGGATGAATGTAATGCCAAAATTGATGAGGGTTTTGTCGAAGCCTTGGAATATGGGATGCCTCCGGCAGGGGGATTGGGCATTGGCATTGATCGGCTGGTTATGCTTTTTACTAATCAGACTTCAATTAAAGATGTCATCTTATTTCCTCAGTTAAAACCAGAAGTTCAGGATATTGAGACAGGCTCAGTTTAACAATCGCGGGCAGAGTAAAAACCCGCGGGGAAGTTTAAAAGTTTTATTATATGGGTTATAGATTAAAAGTCGGGCTTAAGTATATTTTTGGCAGAAGAAAAGAAAAGTTCATCTCGCTGATCAGCTTTATTTCGATTATCGGCGTGGCTACCGGAGTCTGCGCTTTAATCATTGTTATTGGAGTGATGAGCGGATTTGACACAGAGTTGCGCGATAAAATAATCGGGACAAGCAGCCATATTGTGGTCGATAAATTAGGCGGGCTTGATGATCCGGCGACGGCGATTAACACTATTTCCAGTGTTGCCGGAGTTGTTGCTTGTGCTCCGTTTATTAATACTCAGGCTTTATTATCTGATCATGATCGGCTCAGCCCGGTTGTTGTTAGAGGCATTGATCCGCGGCTTGAGGCGCAGGTTACGGAAATAAAGGACTTTATTAAAAGCGGAACTTTAGATCTAGATGATGGGAATAAGATTATTATCGGAAAGGGTTTAGCTGAGCAGCTCGCGCTAAAAGTCGGTGACGAGATCAGCTTGATTTCAGCGGCAAAGCAAAGAAAAAAAACATTGGGGAAAATGCGGGAAAACAGCTATGAAATTTCCGGGATTTTTTCCAGCGGTATGTATGATTTTGATACAGGAATTGTTTTTATTTCGCTGGATAATGCTAAAATTTTCTTTGAAAATCCAATATTAGTCAGCGGAATCAGCGTAAAAGTAAATGATATCTATGCCGCGGAACAAATTAAAAAAAAGATTCAGGATCAGCTGGGATTTCCTTATTTTACCCGAACCTGGATGGATATTAATCGAAATCTGTTTAATGCTTTAAAACTGGAAAAAACAGCAATGTTTGTGATCCTGACGCTTATTGTACTTGTTGCCGCTTTAAATATAGTCAGCACTTTGATTATGATGGTTATGGAAAAAACCAAAGATATCGGCATCCTTAAAACAATCGGCGCGACAAATCAAAGTATCAGAGCGATTTTTACCATGGTGGGTTTGTCGATCGGAATTATGGGCACAATGCTGGGAACAGCCGGCGGTTTATTCTGCGCTTATTTGCTTAAAACCTATGAATTTATAAAATTGCCGGAAGATGTTTATTATATCAGTAAGCTCCCGGTAAAAATTGAAACTTCTGAGATTATGTGGATTATTCTGGCCGCGGTTTTGATCAGCTTATGCGCGACTTTTTATCCGGCATATCAAGCTTCCAAGCTTGATCCTGTGGAGGCATTAAGATACGAATGATACTCCAAGGCAGAAACTTGCATAAGTATTACAATTCAAATCACGCAAAACTTCATGTTTTGCGCGGAATTGATATTAGTATAAATAAAGGTGAGTTTGTTAGCATTCTGGGCGCTTCTGGCGCTGGGAAGTCGACATTACTGCATTTTTTAGCAGGCTTAGATAAACCAAATACTGGAGAAGTATTGCTTAATAATCAAAATATTTATAAAATGAAAGATAATAAAAGAGCATTATTGCGCAATAAAGATATCGGGGTTGTTTTTCAGTTTTATCATCTTTTACCGGAATTCAGCGCCTTGGATAATATTATGCTGCCGGCGCTTATTGCTGGGCAACGGGCTAGTTCTGCTAGAGTTAAAGCCGAACAGCTTTTGGCGGAAGTAGGTCTGATGAATCGAAAAGAGCATAAACCTTCAGCACTTTCCGGAGGGGAACAACAAAGGATTGCCATTGCTCGGGCTTTGGTAAACAGCCCGCAGCTGCTACTTTGTGATGAGCCAACCGGAAATCTTGATTCGCATACAGGACAAAAGGTTTGTGATTTGTTATTGAAACTTAATAAAAATCTAAATATTACAATTGTAATTGCTACACATTCAAAAGTGATTGCCGATTTATCATCGAGAACGCTGTTGATAAAAGACGGTAAAATATAAGGCAGGGATAATATTTTATATTTAATATAACTTTTAAATCGGAGGGGATAAATGTCTCTAAAAATTTACTTAGACGGAAAACTATTTGATAAAGAAAACGCGAAAATCTCGGTTTTTGACCATGGCTTATTATATGGGGATGGAGTTTTTGAAGGAATCCGTTCTTACGGCAGTTTAGTTTTCAAGCTTAATGAACATATTGACCGGCTCTATGAAAGCGCGCATACAATCATGCTCGATATCCCCATCACAAAAAAACAAATGATTAAGGCAATTATTGACACGCTTAAAGCCAATAAATTAAAAGACGCGTATATCCGCGTTGTGGTAACCCGGGGTGTGGGAGATTTAGGCCTTGATCCGAGAAAATGCAAAAAAGCCACGATTATAATTATTACCGATAATATTGTTTTATATCCTAAAGAGCTTTATCAAAAAGGGCTTGAGATTATTACAGTTCCCACAGTGCGTAATCTATCAAGCGCGTTTGATCCGCAGGTTAAATCATTGAATTATTTGAATAATATTATGGCCAAGATCGAAGCAGTTAATTCCGGGTACCAGGAAGCGATAATGCTTAATTCCATGGGCTTTGTGGCTGAATGCACCGGGGATAATATATTTCTGATTAAAAATAAACAGTTATATACTCCGCAGCAAAGCATGGGAACATTGCGCGGGATTACCCGGGACGCGGTTATTGCTATTGCCCAAAAAGCCAAGCTTAAAACTCATGAATGTATTTTAACCCGGCATGAGGTGTTTAATGCTGATGAATTATTCTTAACCGGAACTGCTGCGGAAGTCATCCCAGTGGTAAAAGTTGACAGCCGGACTATCGGTACTGGAAAACCCGGAAAAATAACTTTGGAATTATTAACTGAATTTAATAAAATAACTCGTAAAGACGGAATCAAGTATAAAGTGTAAATAACTAATAGCTCATAGCTCATAGCTTATAGCTTTTTGCTTTTGACTATTAGCTATCGACCATCGACCATTAGCTATTGACCTGTGACTTTGTGTCTTGTGTCCTTGCGACTGCTCGTTAAGAGCTGGAGGTTTTTATGAAATGTCAATTATGCGGAAAATCAGCAACCGTGCATTTAACCGAAATTATTAATGACCAGATGACGGAATTGCATCTTTGCGAAGAATGCGCCAAAGACAAAGGTATTGCTGGTTTGGGGCAGCCGTTTGGATTACAGGATCTTCTTGCCGGACTGGTTGATTTTGGGGCTCCAGCGCCTATAGATAAAAAAAACGCATTGCAATGTCCTAATTGCAAAATGCGATATGAGGATTTTCGGAAAAGCGGCAGGCTGGGCTGTAGTCAGTGCTATGAGGTTTTTAAAGAAAGCCTAAGCGCTTTATTAAAGAAAGTGCATGGATCTTTGCAGCATATTGGCAAAGGACCATCTATTGATGGCGATGGCTTTGACGCGAAAAAACAATTGCAGGAGCTGCATCTTAAACTTCAGAACGCTATTCATGACGAAGCGTTTGAAGAAGCAGCGAGACTGAGAGATGAAATTAAACAATTGGAAAAGGAGATTAACTCATGAATCTCGATGACCTGCTAAAACAAACCAGCGGCTGGTTAAAAGGTACCGGGTCTCATTCGGAAATTATTTTTTCCAGCAGGATAAGACTTGCCAGAAACCTGGAGAAAATTATTTTTGCCAATTTAGCGTCTAAAGCGCAGTTAATGCAGACATTGTCAATTGTTGAGCCGGCTTTACTGAGCCTGGAGCAAATAAAAAAAGACGGCTTATTTCTTAAAATGGAAGATGTTTCCGAAGTTGATGGCCAACTATTAATTGAACGCCATTTGATTAGTAAAGAGTTAGTCGCGGAAAAAGTCGGACGCGCGGTTGCTATAAGTTCAGATGAAACTTTGTCGATAATGATTAATGAAGAAGACCATCTGCGCCTGCAGATCCTTAAACCTGGTTTTTCCTTGGACGATTGCTGGTTAATCGCGGAAAAAATAGATTCGGCTCTGGAGAAAAAATTAAACTTCGCTTTTTCTGCCAAGCTAGGATATTTAACCGCTTGCCCGACAAATACCGGAACAGGCATGCGGGCTTCGGTTATGCTGCATCTTCCGGCCTTGGTTTTAACCAAGCAAATCAATCGGGTTATCCAGGCAATAGTTAAACTCGGCTTAACTGTCCGGGGTCTTTTTGGTGAAGGCACAGAAGCAACGGGCAATTTTTTTCAGATTTCCAATCAGATTTCTTTAGGGAAAAGTGAAATTGAAATAATCGATAATATAAAACGGATTATTAATCAGGTTTTTGAATACGAAAAAAACGCCAGACAAACTCTATCAACTAAAAATAAAAGCAGATTAGAGGATCAAGTTTGGCGTTCTTACGGAATTTTGCAAAATGCCCGGATAATTACCAGCTCCGAAGCGAATGAATTGCTTTCTAATGTGCGGCTGGGATTTGATCTGGGTTTACTAAAAGGGGCTAATCAGGAAACAATAAATGAACTATTTATTCTTACCCAGCCGGCGCATTTGCAGAAACTAGAGGAGAAAACTCTGACTGCTGGTAAGCGAGACATAAAACGGGCGGAGTTAATCCGGCAAAAAATAAAATAAAGAAATAATAAATAAAAATAGCGAAATTGAAATAAAGATAAAATGGAATGCCTTGTTTTAATAGCAGGCATATTGCAAAGGAGGCTAAGGATGTTTGACCGGTTTACAGAACGCGCGAGGAAAGTAATTCTTCTTGCCAAAGAAGAAGCAAAACGATTTAACCATGACTATATCGGTACTGAGCATATATTGCTTGGATTGATCAAAGAAGGCGAAGGGGTTGCTGCCGCGGTATTGCAAAACCTTGGGCTTAATCTTGAGATGATTCGGCTGGAAGTTGAAAAACTTGTTCAGCCCGGACCAAGCACAGTTACCTCCGGAGATATTCCGTTTACGCCAAAAGCGAAAAAGGTAATTGAACTGGCAATGGATGAAGCGAAAAGCCTTGGCCATAATTATATCGGCACTGAACATCTATTGCTGGGTTTAATTCGCGAGAGCGAAGGAGTCGCGTCTCAAGTATTATTAAACCTGGGATTGGATTTAAATAAAGTACGCAAAGAGATCATGGAATTGCTGGGAACAACCTCAGTAAACTATGACGGACAGCAAGCTCATCCAGCAGTTGCTAATGGAAAAGCCAAGACACCGGCCTTGGATGCTTTTGGCCGGGATTTGAATAAGCTGGCCAAAGATGGAAAACTTGACCCGGTTATTGGCCGGGCAACTGAGATTGAAAGAGTTATCCGGATATTAAGCCGCAGAACCAAGAACAACCCCGTATTATTAGGCGAAGCCGGCGTGGGAAAAACCGCGATTGTCGAAGGCTTGGCTCAGCAGATTGTCGAAGGCAATGTTCCTGAGGTGCTGAGAAATAAGCGGGTAGTTGTTCTGGATCTGGCTTTAATGGTTGCCGGAACAAAATACCGCGGCCAGTTTGAAGAGCGGATTAAAGCGGTTATGGATGAGATTAAGCGTTCGGAAACAGTGATGATCTTTATTGATGAAATCCATACTTTGGTTGGCGCTGGCGGCGCGGAAGGGGCGATTGATGCTTCCAATATTCTAAAACCCGCTTTGGCCCGAGGAGAAATCCAGTGTATTGGCGCGACCACGATTAATGAATATCGTAAACATATTGAAAAAGACGCGGCTTTGGAAAGACGCTTTCAGACCATAATGGTTGAGCCGCCTACAGAATCGCAGGCAATTGAAATTCTTAAAGGTCTGCGCGAAAGATATGAAGCGCATCACCGGGTTAAATATTCTGATGAGGCGCTGGTCGCGGCAGTTAAATTATCCGAGCGCTATATCAGCGGCCGCTTTCTGCCGGATAAAGCAGTTGATATTATTGATGAAGCTGGAGCCAGAGCGCGTCTGCTGGTTATGACTGCTCCGCCTGATTTAAAAGACATGGAAAATAAAATTGAAGATTTAAGACAGAAAAAAGAATCCTCAGTTAAAAATCAGGATTTTGAAAAAGCCGCTTCTTACCGCGATCAGGAAAAAGAGGCCCGCGCTGAGCTGGATAAGATCAGAAGAAGCTGGAATGAAAGCCGCATGGAAATGAATATTGAAGTAAAGGAAGAAGGTATTGCTGAGATTATTTCGCAATGGACCGGAGTACCGGTCGCGCGTTTAGAAGAAAAAGAAGGCGAAAAGCTGCTTAAAATGGCTGATGAATTGCACAAAACCGTTATTGGCCAGGACGAGGCCATAACC
>JAZDHZ010000032.1:0-35442 GCA_043805415.1 Candidatus Omnitrophota bacterium
CATGGAACATCCTTGGAAAAAGCTGCCTAGTGTAAGCAGAATTTCACAATCAAAGCAGGAGTCTTTGGTTAGTATTTAAAAACCATAAAACCGGACATTTCTACTTTGGTAAAAAGCGGACATTCTTACTTTGGCTTGACAGTTTACTATCAGTATCCTTGATTTTTAGTTCAGGTATGTTAAAATATTAACACATTTATGCGCCCCTGTAGCTCAGAAGGATAGAGCATTGGTTTCCTAAACCAAGTGCCAGACGTTCGATTCGTCTCAGGGGCACCAAAAATTCAAGAGGAATAAAGATGATTGATTTACATACACATACAATGCTTAGTGACGGCTGCTTAGTTCCTTCCGAACTGGTGAGACGCGCGCATGTGATGGGCTATAAGGTCCTGGGCATAACCGACCATGTGGATAGATCTAATATTGAGCATGTGTTAACAGCTTTAGTAAAAGTCTGCAAAGACCTGTCAAAAAAAGTTGATATAAAATTAATCCCAGGAGTTGAGATAACCCATATTCCTTTAGAGGATTTTAAGGATTTAACCGCCTATGCCCGCAGTTTGGGGGCATGTCTGGTTATTGGCCATGGAGAGACTCTGTCTGAGCCGGTGATTCCCGGCACCAATAGAGCGGCGATTGAAGCTGGAGTGGATATTGTTGCGCATCCTGGACTAATTACTGAAAGTGATGTTCAGCTTGCAGCCAGCAAAGGCGTGTATCTGGAAATTAGCGCCAGAGCCGGTCATTGCCTGGGCAATGGCAATGTGGCCAAGCTTGCCCTGCGCCATGGAGCAGGCCTGGTCGTGAATACTGATAGTCACGGCCCGGAGAATTTAATTAACCGGGAAAAAGCCAATAATATCGCCTTAGGGGCAGGTCTTGAACTAAATCAAATTAAAGAGATTATCTTAAACGGAACAGACCGTTTAGTTGTTAAATTATTAGAGCGCTTTGCCGCAGTTTAAATCAAGGAGGGATGTTTTGAATAAGAAAATAGGGGTTTTGGGCTGTGTTCCTGTCCTGCTGGGCATGTTTCTGCTCAGTGGTTGCGCGACTGATTCTTATCAAACCAGCTCGGGTGATAATTACTCTGAGTCTAGGCAGCTGGGTAAATCCTCGATTCAACGCTTTGAAGATTTGCCTGTACCGGCGGGATTTTCAATGTATCGAAAAGAGTCTTTTATCTTTCAAAATAATAAAACCCGTATGGGAACAATGAGCTATACCGGTAATGCCGATATTGTCGCGGTGATTGAATTTTATAAAAAACAAATGGCTTTAAATCAATGGAATTTATTAACAACAGTTGAATTTGATAAAGTTGTTATGAGTTTTGAAAAAGACACGGAAGCTTGTATTATTACCATTGAAAAACGGGGAATGGGCAAAGTTATGCTTGCCATCACTATTTCTCCTATATCCAAAGGCGCGGTAGTAATCAAGGAGAAAAATCAAGAGCTTAAATAAGGTCAAGAAAATCAAAAGAAATGTCTATTTTTGCTGAGCCTTATCCGAATAATATTTATATGGTTAAGGAAATTAAATTCTCGAAAACTGAAAAATATTTAAAAATCTGATAAACTAAAAGAAAAAAACAAAAAGGAGTTAAACAATGAAAATATGTTTTCCGGTTGAAGAAGCTATGGGATTAGATAGTCAAGTGTTTGGGCATTTTGGCTCAGCCCCGGCTTTTGTGGTTTTTGACACAGAAACAAAGGCAATTAATACGATTAATAACCAAAACTTAGAGCATGAGCATGGCATGTGCAGTCCGCTAAAAGCATTGGACGGAAACATTGTTGACGCGATTGTGGTTGGCGGGATTGGTGCTGGCGCGATCAGTAAATTAAATCACATGGGGATTAAAGTATACCGAGCAGTTCAAGGCACGGTGCAAGCTAATATTGAATTGTTTAAAAATAATAAACAAGCGGAGATTTTGGTAGAACATGGCTGCGGCGGTCATGGCGGCGGGTGCGCGCACTGATAAAAACATATATCAATTTACTTCAGGGGGTTGCCTAACTTGCGGTTAATTAGCATCATCTGCCTGAACTCAGAAATTATGTGAGAAGATTATGAACCGAATCCTAATTACGATCTTTTTACTATGCTGCAGCAATATTTTTATGACCTTTGCCTGGTATGGGCATTTGCGTAACTTATCGGCTAAGCCCTGGATAATTGCCGCGCTCATAAGCTGGGGCATTGCTTTGCTTGAATATCTGTTTCAAGTACCGGCAAATCGGATCGGGCATCAAGTATTGTCTTTAGGCCAGCTGAAAATATTGCAGGAAGTTATCACCTTATTGATTTTTGTTCCGTTTTCCATATTTTACATGAAGGAAAAACTTTCCAGTGATTATTTTTGGGCGGGATTGTGTATTTTAGGAGCTGTATTCTTTATTTTTCGCAGTAAAATATTCGGCGCATAATTAAAAAGCTTTTAGATGAGTGTGTAGCTACGGCATTTGTTTGTTTTTTAGCAGCAACCAGTTAAATTTCTGTTTTACTTGATAAAATTTCTGGACAGTGGTAAACTATAATCTGAAAAACAAGTGTGGATAAAACAGTAGTTTGTATATGTTTTTATGATCCATGTTAATAATAGGAGGTTATGATGCAGGAAAGACGGCAAACTAAAAGAACTTTATCATCTGTTTTTATTCGATTTTCATTTGAAGATCAGCCGGAGCAAAACCATGAAGCTTTTACTCAGGATATTAGTTTGGAGGGAGCACGGATTGCCTCAAATTCACGTTTAAATTTAAATGATAAGCTTGAGCTGAATATCGATGTGCCGAATAATCCGGATATGACAATAGCTGAGGCTAATGTTCGATGGGTTGGGGATAAAAGTATTGACGCTGTTACGGGAAAAACAACTTATCAAGCAGGAGTTGAAGTGACTTATATGGATAAACAGGACAAAGAGTACTTGGAAAATTTTTTAAAAGTCCATAATAAATCTTTAAAAGTATAATAACACTGCTTTAAATCTCGTTTAAGCGCAATAGCTGCGTAATCATCAATATCTGCTTATGTCTTAAAATTTACTCCATCAGCATTAAACTTTCTGAAAATAATATATGAAAAAAATCAATTTAAAAGATGATAATCATTGTTTTGTCTGCGGCAAGAAAAACAAAGCCGGCTAATTTACACCGAATCTGAGTGTAGTAATTCTCAAGGCCAAATTATAGCCGCAGCGACAGCGAAATGCATGAAGGTCTAAAACCCGGGATTTTCGGTTTAAAATAAGGATTTTTTGGAAATAAAGCCAAATTCAATAATTTCTTATTTGGCTTTACAAAACTCGTTTTCGTGGTAAAATAGATACTTTCTAGCAGTAAAAACCGAAAAATTTAAAATAAGATCGGAGAAAGCGTGAAGAAAGATCGGAGTGTCGAATACTATTTGCAGAATGACGGAAAATTTGTAATTAATAATTATGACTTGGCAAAACCATTTGCAAGTTTCTTTCCAGGTATCGCGGGTTTGTTTGGTATTCCTATGTGGGTTTTTTATGTTAATCGCGGTCAAGGGATTGCCAGCTTTGGAGTAGAAAGTAAGCGGAATGCGATCCTTGAGTTTTTTCCAGCGAATAAAGCCTGGCAGTTTGCTTCCCGCCGCGGGTTTAGAACATTTATCAAAAATAAAAACGATAAAGAAAATCTGTGTTATGAACCTTTCCGCAATCAAATTCAAAATCAAAACACTCAATTAGAACGCAAAATGTTTATCAGCCCAGAAGATTTCAGCGTGCAAGAAGATAATCGGACAATTGGTTTAAAAATCGACGCTAAATATTTTACAATGTCAAATGAGCCGATGGGCTGTTTGGTAAGAAACCTTACGATAAAAAATACTGCTAAGTTTACTAAATCGCTGGAGCTTATCGACGGACTGGCTCAGGTTATTCCTTGCGGAGCTAATGACCGGTTTTTAAAAGATATTGGCCGAACAATTGAAGCCTGGATGCAGGTCGAGTATGTGACAAAGTTTAAAGTGCCGTTTTATAAGCTGGCAGTCGACCCCTCAGATAGTCCCCAGGTGCTTTATATTAAAGGCGGAAATTTTTATTATAGCTATGCCAATGTTGATAACTTAAAAAAGAAAACCGAGTATATTGTTGATCCGGATGTAGTGTTTGGTCAAAATAAGACTTTTCAGTATCCCCGGTTTTTTTGTAAAAAACAATTTCAGGTGCCCGCAGAGCAGATAACTTCAAGCAAGACTCCCTCAGCATTCAGTTATATATCTCTGGTTTTAAAACCGCAGCAGGAAGTAACCATCACCAGCCTGATCGGCTACGCGCGTGAAGAAAATCAATTACAGACGCTGATCGCTAAAACAAATGAGCAGGGTTTTTTAGTTAATAAAGCTTTTGAATATAAGCAGGAAGTAGCAAAAATTCAGAGCAATATTTTTACTAAGAGCAGCAATGATACTTATGATTTGTATTGCAAGCAGACATACCTGGATAATGTTTTAAGAGGCGGCCTGGCTATAACTCTAAAAGGTAAAGAAAAATCACATATTTATCATGTTTATTCACGAAAACACGGAGATCTGGAGCGGGATTATAATAATTTTCTAATTGAGCCGACTTATTTATCCCAAGGCAATGGCAATTACCGTGATGTTAATCAGAACCGGCGCGACGATGTCTGGTTTAATACCAATGTTCAGGATGTTAATATTATTGCTTTTTTTAATCTGATTCAGCTGGATGGATTTAATCCTCTGGTTGTTTATGGGGATAGATTTAAACTCCGGGATGATGACGCGTTTAAAAATATTGGTCTGCAGTTAAAAAAGAGAAGTGATTTATCGCGAGTGCATAAGTTTATTAAAAAACAATTTGCCTTGGGTGATTTGTTTGTGTTTCTGGAAATAAATGGCATTGATCTAAAAGTCAGCAAGGAACAATTCTTAACCGAGGTGCTTTCCAGCTGTAAACGCCAGCAAAACGCGGAACACGGTGAAGGATTTTGGGTTGATCATTGGACTTATAATCTTGATGCTTTGGAATCATATTTGTCAATTTATCCGGAAAAATTAAAAGATATTCTGCTGAATAAAAAGCAATTTGTATACTTTAACAACTGTGTCAAAGTAAAGCCGCGGGATGAGAAATATATTCTGTATAATGACACTGTTCGCCAGTATCACGCGGTCGGCTTAGACGGAGTTAAAGAGGAATCTGAATTTTGCCGTCAGAAAAATAGTGACGACTGGGCAATAAGAACAAACCATGGCAATGGCAGTATTTATAAAACCACATTACTGAGTAAAATGATCTGTCTGCTGACCAATAAGATGGCGTCTTTGGATGCTTTTGGCTGCGGAATTGAAATGGAAGCCAATAAACCCGGCTGGTATGACGCTTTAAATGGTTTGCCTGGTCTTTTTGGTTCATCTGTATGCGAGACCTTTGAGCTTAAGCGGTTAATTGATTTCATCTTAAACAGTATAAAACAGCTGAATCCTGACATAGACATGCCGGTTAGTTTGCCTAAAGAATTGCATGAGTTTATCAAAGGGCTTGAGGCCTTAGTTGATAATTATCTTAAAACTAAGAACAAGAGCCGGGAAATGACTTATTGGGATAAATCTTATGCTCTAAAAGAGGCTTATCGCAAGCAAGTAGCCAAAGGAATTAATGGAAAACTGCTTAATCTGAAAATCTCAGAAATTAAAGCTCTATTAACTAAGATGTCAAAGAAACTGGAAATAAGCCTGGCAAATTCCAAAGACAAAAAAACCGGTTTATATCATACTTACTTTATCAATGAAGTAACCAGTTTTAATAAAATTAAAACCAAAGACGGATTTAAGAAAAGCAAGGATGGTCTTTTCTGTGTAAGACCTAAAAAGTTCAAACAAAAGCCTTTGCCATTGTTTTTAGAAGCACAGGTACATGCTTTAAGATGCAGCTATGACGCTAAACAAGTAAAAGCGCTGTATGCTAATACCAAAAAAAGTGATTTGTACGATAAACCGCTTAAAATGTATAAAGTAAATACATCATTAGAAAAAATTACTAAAGACATTGGCAGAGCGCGAGTTTTTACCCCGGGATGGCTGGAAAACGAGTCTATCTGGCTGCATATGGAGTATAAGTTTCTGCTTGAGCTGTTAAGAAATCAACTCTACGATGATTTCTTTGCTGACTTTAAAAACGTGCTTGTTCCGTTTCAGCCGGCGGAAAGATACGGCCGGAGTATCCTGGAGAATTCATCATTTCTCGTAAGCAGCGCTTTTCCGGATAAAACATTGCATGGCAATGGATTTGTGGCCCGTTTGAGCGGTTCAACAGCGGAATTTATTACCATGTGGCTGTGGATGAATGTTGGCCAAAAGCCTTTCCGCCTGGATCAGGATAAAAATTTAACGGCTAAATTTGAGCCGGCATTGCCAGCCTGGATGTTTACAAAAAAAGAATCTGTTTTTGAGTATTGCCCGGCCAGTGAGAAAAATATTATTATTGATTTGCCGCAAAACTCATACGCGTTTAAATTCTTAAACACAACCTTGATTATTTACCATAATCCTAAGAATCGAAATACTTACGGTTCGAATGGGGTAAAGCCTGTTTCAATGCAAATTATGCTTACCAATAATAAGAGAATCCTCATAGCCAGTGGAGTGCTGAATCAGGAATACGCGCAAATGCTAAGAAGCGGTCAGATTAGCCGGATAGATATTGAACTCGGTTGAAAGTAACCCAAACTGAAATTCTAAAAGGACGCAGGATTTCGCGTCCTTTTTTCAGGAGTTATGGAAGAATTTAAAATTATCACTGTCAGGGAACAGCCGTGTGAGTTGTATAAAATCCTAAAGATGCAGGATTTAGTGCAAAGCGGCGGGCATGCTAAACTGGAAATAGCGCAAGGCCATATTAAAGTCAATGGTCATATAGAGACACGGAAAGCCAAAAAGATTGTTGCCGGCGATATTATCGAATTTGAAAACAAAAAATTCAAAGTAATTGTTTAGAAAGCGCGGCGAAGATGGATTTAAAGCCGAATGAATTTAGTATAGATTCAAGGTTAGTTGCTGACTGTTTTATTTTGGGAAAACTGGATTTAAGCGTCTTATTGTTAATGAATAATCAGCTGGTACCCTGGTTTATTCTGGTTCCGCAAACTGATATTAAAGAAATCTGTGAGTTAAACCCAAATCAGCAAGCCGCGCTTTTAAAAGAAATAAATCAAATATCAAATTTTGTTAAATCCGCTTATCCCCAGGTCAGCAAACTGAATGTGGCGGCAATCGGCAATATTGTCAGTCAAATGCATATTCATATTGTCGGAAGAAACCCCGCTGATTATTGCTGGCCAAATGTTGTCTGGGGGAATAAGCAAAAAAAGGTTTATACTGAATCAGAAGTCGCGGCAATTACGGAAAAAATCAGGCTTCAAACCCGCTAAAATGATTATTCTAGACCAAAGTAGTTAATAGTTTCTAAACGCTATATCGAGCGGATATAAGAGGCAATTTCTTTAATAATGTATTCGGGAGTGGAAGCGCCGGCGCCAATGCCGATTTTCTCTTTGTGCTTAAACCAACTTTTTCTAATATCGTTTTTTGAGTTTACCCAGTAAGTATTGGGGTTAATCTTTTTGGACAGCTCATAAAGCCGTTTTGTATTGGCGCTGGTTTTTGCTCCGATAATGATCATCATATCCTGGGTAGCTGGAAGCTGCTGAATTTCTTGTTGTTTTAACCGGGTGGGTAGGCAAATCGTATTACAAAAGATCACTTTTTTAATGTGTTTTTCCAGCTTTTCAACTATATCCAATACTTTATCAATATTTTGAGTTGATTGGACAACAATCGCTGCTTTTGAAATTCTCGCGAACTTTTCAGCAGTGATTTCCTTTTTTTGAGCAATAATAATCGGGTCGTTTTCTAAATTACCGCGGATGCCGATTACCTCATCATGCTTTCGATCGCCAATGATTATGATAGTAAATTTTTTCTGCTCATATTCCCGGGCAATCGAATGGATTTCTTTAACCATCGGGCAGGTAGCATCAATAATCTTGTACCCGAGTTTTTCGGCCATTTTATAAATATTCCGGGGTTCGCCATGCGCCCGGATCAGCAGTACTCCATTATGCTGAGGCCGTAATTTATCGATTTTAATAACCCCGGTTTTCTTTATATCCTTAACCACGCGCGGATTATGGACAATATCCCCGAGCATATAGACTTTTTTATTAGCAGTTGCTGTTTGCTCCGCTAATTGCAAAGCGCGCCGCACCCCAAAACAAAATCCCGCGCTTTTTGTAATAGTTATTGTTTTCATACTTTAACCTAATTTTTAATAAAAGAAAGAATGTAGTTTGTGAATAACTGTTTTTGACTTTTTCGCATTTTTAAATCAGCAATTAATTGCTCTGATTTTTTCAGCAGCTTGTTTATTGCTGTTTTTGTTTGAGCATACGCGCCGGTAGCAATAATTATTTGTCTAATTTTTTGCAGGTCAGAATATTTTAAACTTTTATTGCCCAGGCACTTATTAATAAAAGTTTTATCCGAGGGACTGGCTTTTTTATAAGCAAGGAAGATGGGCAGTGTTTTTTTAGCTTCAATAATGTCGCTTAAAACAGATTTGCCGATTTTTTTGCTTTCCGCGAAAATGCCGATCAAGTCATCATTTATTTGAAAACCTTCTCCGAGAAATTCTCCGAGTTGTAAAACCTTTTTTACTTCACTTTCCGGAGCTCCGGCAAGAATGCATCCGCAGGCTAGCGGAGACTTAAAGGTATATTCAGCGGTTTTTAATAAATAATTCATCCGGATATGCTTTAATCCGACTTTTGTAATCAAGCTTAATCCGTTTAGAATATCAATAAACTCCCCAGCGCCGGTTAAAATAGTTGATTTTAGGAAAATTCGCAAAGCCGCATCCTTGTTTTTCGGCACAGCTTTTATACAAACAAACGCTTCCAGCGCCAGAGCATAAATAATATCCCCGACAATAATACTTAAGTCTTTTCCGATTTTTTCTGATTGTTTAAGCGATTTTTGGAGCATTCTGTGCATTGTCGGCTTGCCGCGGCGGGTATCAGCATTATCAATGATATCATCATGCACAAGCAGAAAATCGTGCAAAAGCTCAAAGGCCAGGGAGGTTTGGATAATATCAGCAGTGAGCGTCTTTTTTTTAGCATAACCGCTGTAGGCTAAAAGAAAAAATATCGGCCTTACCCTTTTTCCATCCCGCAAGATAAATTCCTTGATGCTTTTATCCAAGATATTATTTATCCGCGCGAGATTGTAGTTTTTCAGCCTTGCCTGGATAAATGTCTGCAGTTGCTGGTTGATAGAGTGTTTTAAATTTTGTTTCATACTAATATGTTATCATAGGGTTTTTTTATTCACAATAAATAATTGAAAAATAATCCAAAATGTATTATCATACTAAACTTAGGCGTTAATCAGAGCGGACAGGGTTTTTTTTATAAGGGAAAGAAATCGGAGGAATAAAAAATGCTTAGCAAAATGAAAAATATTTTTGAAGCGCAAAAAAAGATGAATGATATTAAAAGAAGCCTGGAAAATGTTATTGTTGATCATGAGGTTTGCCCAGGACAAATTAAAATCACGATGAGCGGCACGCAAAAAGTGATTTCTTTAGAAATCGATCAATCTTTTTTGCAGGCTGATAAAAAAGATAAATTAGAAAAAGAACTGGTTAATGGGATTAACGCTGCATCGGATAAAGTCCAGAAAGTTGCGGCTGAACAATTAAAGTCAGTTATGGGAGATCTTAAAATTCCCGGAATGTAAATTAATACAGCGTTTAGCGATTAGGAAAATAGAGAAAGCCCGAAGGAAGAAGGACGATCGCTACGCTAGGACGAAGGACGGAAAAGTTTAAAGACACACTTAATCATCAGTCTTAAGTGTCTCTTTATATAAACTTTCGCAGACTTTATTCCGGCCGCTGTTTTTAGCTTTATACAGCTGAGTATCAAGAGCTTTGATAACTTTATCTACATTGATATCGTCTTGCCCGTCAAAACTCACCAGGCCAATGCTTATTGTAAACCGCAAGGGATTATCTTTGTCCCCAAAATTATGCGCTTTTACTCTGCTGCGAATCCGTTCAGCGGTTAGGGAAGCTCCTTTGTCATTAGTGTGCGGCAGGAGAATAACAATCTCTTCACCGCCGTAACGGCAAAGAATATCCATTGCCCGGATATTTGTTTTTAATAAAACAGCCAGACCTTTAAGCGCTTTGTCTCCTTGGGTATGTCCGTATTGGTCATTGATCTTTTTAAAATAATCCAGATCAATCATAATTGCCGAAAAAGGATAATTATAGCGCTTTATCCTTGTGATCTCATCTTCAAGCCGAAGGATTAAGTAGCGGCGATTATAGATCTGCATTAAATCATCAGTGATTGAAATTTTGGAAAGCAGTTTATTTTTTTCTTCAAGCTCTTCTTGTAAAGCCTGGCGTTGCAAGAAGACATTGGAGTATGCGGCCAGCTCTTCGGCATTTAAAGGCATAGAAAAATATCCGTCAATAATTCCGGCTTGAAAAAGTGAGATTTTTTCTTTTTGTGATGATTCGGGATTGTCATGGGTTAGGACTATCAGCGGTACAGTCTCAGTATTTGGTCTTGAGCGCAGGACAATACAAAGTTCCTGGCAGTTGTCAAAGTCAGGTAAATGGTTGTTTAAAAACAATAAGCTGGCTTTTGTTTTTTTTACTTTACTCATTAAATCTTCTGCAGTTTCAATAATGATGAAATCAAAATCATCAGCAAAATACGCGTACAGAGAAGAAATGGTTTCTTGATCTAATCCAATGGAGAATATGTTTTTCTTTATCATTGCAATTCCTTTGTTCTTATTTTACAATAAAACCGAACCGATAGTAAAGCAAATTAAGTTAACTTGACGAAATTGCCTTTTATTTGTTAAAATATTTCTAGATTTGAATTCTAAGAAAAGGCTAATATGACAGCACAGCAAGTACATGTTTACTATTCAGGAATGGTGCAAGGGGTGGGATTTCGCTATCAAGTGAGAACGATTGCTGCTGGATGTAAAGTTACCGGCTGGGTTAGAAATTTAGTAGATGGACGTGTGGAGTTAGTTGCCGAGGGGGCGAAAGAAACTTTAGAAAATTTCTTGGACCAAATCGATCAATCTCTGGGCGATTATATCCGGAACAAACAGCTATCCTGGAATAAACCAGAAGGTTGTTTTAAAACTTTTCAAATAGTTTTTTAATTTTATTTAAATTAAAATTATGCGCTACGCAATCTTTTCTGATATTCATGGTAATTTGGAGGCTTTGCAAGCGGTTTTGCTGGCTTATCAAGCAGACAAAATTGATAAGTACATATGTCTGGGTGATATTGTCGGCTATGGCGCTGATCCCCGAAAATGTATCGCAAGATTAAGCGAGCTTGGATCAGTGAATTTAGCCGGTAACCACGATTGGGCAGTGGTTGATAAATTTGATAGTTCTTTTTTTAATTCCAATGCGCTGGAAGCTATTCTCTGGACTATGAAACAGGTCAATGCGCGGGAAAAGCAGTTTTTAAAAAATTTGGCGCTGACCTATTCCGATCGATATATCAGCTGTGCTCATGGAACTTTATTTCGTCCGGAAAAATTCTCATACATGTATTCTTTATCAGTTGCAGCCGATAGTTTTAGGTGTATTGAAAAAAAGATTTGTTTTATTGGGCATACGCATATCCCGATGTTTTTTAAACAGAGTGGTGGGCAGATCAAAGCATATGCGGGAAAATCAGTTCGGCTAGAGGATGATGCGGAATACATATTTAATATTGGCAGCGTGGGCCAGCCTAGAGACGGAATTCCTGAAGCAGCATATGGAATATATGATACTAAAAAAAGGCTTGTGGAAATAAAGCGAATTAGTTATAATATTTCTAAAGCTCAAAGTAAGATCAGAAAAGCAGGGATTGCTGAATACCTAGCGCAAAGGCTTGGTCAGGGACGATGAAAAAAATACTATATTCGATAAGTATGCTTATAACTGCTTTATTTTTATGCGGTTTTGTCGCTGGGGTAGAAATTGGCGATCCTGAAGATAAGCAGCCAGCGGAACCTACCGGACCCATAGTTGAGTATATAGATACTATTGCTCCCTATAAATCCAGCCAAGAGCTTTATCAGCAATATCATCTTTTAGCAATATCTTCCCTAGAAGAAGCGGAATCATCATTTCAAGAAAATCGACTTTGGACTTATCGAATGGCGCGCAATGCCTCTAATTATATTAAACTGCTGAATGGCTTGGTGATTGACGCTAAAAAACCGAAATATGGGGAGGTTCTAGAGCGCCTTAAACCAGTAATTGATTCATTAAAAAATAAAAACAGGCAGGAATATAAAGCAATAAAATTTAAAGATGAGTTAAAAAGTATAGCCAAGACACTTGAACAGGATTATTCTTGGGAAAAAGTTAAAACATGGATAAAAGAATAATAGTTCGGTTGGTAGTTGTTGGTCCTTTACAGACTAATTGCTATATAGTAGGCAGCCGCAAGACACAGGAAGCGGTTATTATTGATCCAGGGGCTGAGGTTGGTAAAATTAATGCGGTAGTAAAAGCCGAAGGCCTGAATATTAAAGCGCTTATTTTAACGCATGGGCATTATGACCATATCGGCTGTTTAGATAGTTTTGATCTTCCGGTATATATCCATGCGGCTGATGCTGAAATGCTGGCAAATAGTGAGAAAAATCTTTCAGCAAGTTTTGGTTTGGGTCAGGATTTTAGGCCGGATATACATATTTTAAAAGATAATGATATTATTCCTGTAGGCGATTTGCAGCTAAGAGTTTTGCATACACCGGGTCATTCCCCAGGCTGTATTTGTTTGCATGTAGATGATATTTTATTCAGCGGGGATACTTTGTTTTGCCATGGAGTTGGGCGCACTGATTTGCCAGGCGGATCTTTTGCCGCTTTAAGTGATTCGATAAGTAAAAAATTAATGATCGGGTTAAGCGATGAAACTTTAGTTTTGCCAGGCCATGGCCGATCAACAACCATAAAAGAAGAAAAACAAGAAAACGGTTTTTTATGAGTTTAGTTCGCAGAGAATTATTTTTGCTTTCTTTTTATTTATGTCTTATTCTGGGAATAGGAGTATATTTTTTCTTTTTTCAGTTTGCTTATCCGCGTTATGTTATAATTAATACTCAGATTCAATCCGCGGAGACAGCTTTAAGTCAAATAAACCAAATCCTTAATGGTAAATCGATTATTGAGAAAGAATATGATGATTTTGTGCAAAAGTTTAAGTCAAATCTGGATAAACCAGCGGCAACAGATATTCTGCAGGATGTAAAAAGTAAGGCGGGAATTGCTGGGCTGAATGTTACAAATGTAAAGCCTTTTCCGCTTAAAGAGGATGGGGTGTATGCTGAGTTTGATTTTAAATTAGAGACAGAAGGTGAACTGAAAAATCTGGGTAGATTTTTTTACACTTTAGACAAATCACCATATATGTTTTCAATTAAGAATACCCAGATTAATGCGCAGGCAGAAGGCGAACCGCTGAAAGTACAGTTGCTATTAAGCGCGATTCTAGCAAAGGACTAGATTTTTATACTATGGTAAATGATGAGCTTAGCCGGATTCTTTTCAGGGATAAATATATAAGTAGGGTTAATATCGGATTGATTGTTTTTGCTGGCCTGTTGGGGATTTATTTTATTTTTCTATTTTCGAGTTCAACAGCTTTAGATATCGAAACTTCTTTGGGAAGAAAAGCCATGCCAGGAATTACTTCTTTAAACCTGGTGAAGAAATCAGAAAAATATTATGAACGGATTCTTACGCGCAGGAAATTATTTATGGCTCAAACTGGAGTTAGCTCAGGTCAAAAAAAAGAATCCTCTGAAAAAACAGTGCGATCAGATTTAAAGCTTTCTGAACTCGAACTGCAGGGGATTGTATCCGGAGCGCAGGGACCGCAGGCAATTATAAGCAATGTAACTAATGAACGGTCTTTTTACTGCTATGGCGGAGAAAATGTTGAAGGTTTTATTGTGACTGAAGTTAAGTCTGACAAAGTTATTCTTAAAAAAGATGACGAAATATTTGAGTTAAGATTATGAAAAAGAAACTTTTATTTTTAATCACATTCTTTATCGTTTGCGCCGGGTTATGCTTGTGTAATCCGACATATTCAGCTGATATTACAGCGGTTAAAATAAATCTGGATGTTAAGAATATGAGCATTTTGGATGTCTTAAGATTGCTGGCTGAGCAAGGGCAGGTAAATATTGTTGCTAGCCGCAATGTCCAGGGCAGGGTTACGGCTAAATTAAATGATATCACGGTCGCGCAGGCTTTGGATGCTGTTTTAACAGCAAATAATTTCGTATTTGTTGAGGATAAGGGGATTATCCGGGTTTTAACCCAACAGGATGTTTTGCAGCAAGAGCAAACTGAAAAATTAATCAGCCGGGTTTTCTTTTTAAGTAATGTTAAGGTTGCTGATTTAAGACAGGTGCTTAATTCGACAAAATCTCCCCGCGGCAGAATAGAAATAAATTCAATGGCTAATCAAGTTATAATTACTGACACAGTGGCTAATATTGCTGAAGCAGAAGAAGTTATTGCCGCGCTTGATCACAAGATGATTACTAAGGTATATAATTTAAATTACGCTGATGCTAAAGATATGCTGGCCAAGCTTACGGAGTTGATTCCCAAAGCTGAAGGTGAGATTTTTATTGATGAAAGAACTAATAGCTTGGTCGTGCGGGCGATCGCGGAAACAATTTCCAAAATTGATTTATTGCTAAACAATTGGGATCAAAGGTCTAAACAAGTATTGATTGAAGCAAAAATATTAGAAATTTCCGCGGATAAAAGCAAAGGTTTAGGCGTGAATTGGGAATACCTTAATCAAACCGACGGTGATGAGATTGATGTTAGCGCGGTGCTTCCGGTAACTCTTAGCGGCGGCGGGACATTGAGAGTCGGAACGCTTAGCGCTGATCAGTACCAGGTGACTATTCAGGCGCTGGAAAGCAGGACAGACACCAATGTTCTTTCTAATCCGCGGATCACGGTGATGAATAATAATGAAGCCAATATTCTTGTCGGCGCTTCTGAGCCATATTTGGTTACCTATATTGATAGTGAATCAAAGACTCAGACAGAAGAAACAAAATTTATTGAAGTCGGTGTTAAGCTGACGGTTACTCCTAAAATCAGTGATGATGGTTTTGTTACGCTTAAGATTCATCCGGAAGTCAGCTCAGCAAGAAGAGTGGCTGAGGTTAATAATTCCTTGGCTGTTGACACAACCCAGGCTGATACAACGGTTATTGTAAAAGACGGCAAAACAATTGTTTTGGGAGGATTAATTAAAGACACGGTTTCTAAGACACAAACCCAAGTGCCGATACTGGGCAATATTCCGCTGCTGGGAGTATTTTTTAAAAGTCATGGCACATCAACAGTTAAAAAAGAAATTGTTGTTTTTATTACTCCGCATATAATTAATCAGAATATAGCTGAAATTGATATTAAAGATAAACGTGATCAGGCAATGAAACAAGCTCTGGATGATGCTATTTACAAATGGCGCGAGTGGGAGGACAAAACTAATGCAAAGGAGTAGAACATCAGGGGTTTTAGCTAGCATTTGTGGATTAGTTTTATTATTCAGTTTAAATGGTTATGCTGCCCATTCTGCTGATAAAGATTTTTCTCTAAACATTAAGAATGCTTGTATAAGCGCTCAGCTTAAATCCATTGAGGTTACCAAGATAAATGAATATGACCGGATTAAAGTTCCTGGTTTGAATAATTTTGCCGCGCCAGGTGAGCCGCTGCTGCCAATTAAAACCGTAAAATATCTTATTCCCTATGGGAAAAAAGTAAGTAATGTTAGTGTGGGGTGGACAAGGAAAAAATATCTTTATGGTACATATTTTGTAGAACCAGCTCAAGCACAAGTTCCAACTAGTTATACTGGTAATCCTAAACATACACTTCCTAAACCAGATGTCTATGCTAGAAATACAGCTTATCCGGAAACAATTTTTAAAATAGTTTCCACTCAGCAAATGCGCGGTTATAAAATCCTGATTATTAATCTATATCCAGTGGAATATATCCCAGCCGCTGGAAAATTAGCTTATTATGAAAACCTAAATTTGAATATTACGCTTGCTAATGCTTCAACAGCTTTAGGCAGTAATCCGCTTTATCGCGGGATTGCTGCTGATCAAAAAGCAGTGAGTGACTTTATTGACAATCCGGATGATCTAAATACTTATCCCACGCAGACCGCAGCTTTACAAGCTCCTTTAGCTGCCGTTGATTATTTGATTATAACCAGCCCTGCATTTGAAGCTTATGCAGGAGTAAATAATCTTAATGATCTTTTAACCCATAAACAGTCTAAAGGTTTAACTACCGCTATTTTGGATACGGATTTTATCTATGCTAATTATAGCGGCGCGGATAATGCGGAACAAATCCGTACTTGTATTAGAGCGTATTATACAGCAAGCCAGACCCAATACGTGCTTTTGGTGGGTGATGCTGATGCGGGTTTAGTTGGTGGTGAAACTGAGACTGCGCCGATAATTCCCAGCCGGGGATTATACGGATATGTTTTAGCCAGTCCTATGCCGACAATGGATCCGGATAATAATATACCTTGCGATATGTACTATGGTTGTTCCGGCGATTTTGATTTTAATGCTAATGGGATATATGGCGAGCGCACTGATGGCGATGGCGGCGGAGATGTTAACCTTTTAGCGGATGTTTATATTGGCCGGGCTCCGGTTGATTCCACTGCAGAACTTGCGAATTTTGTTAAAAAAACAATTGCTTATGAGAATTCTACTGCTAGTTATCTTACTTCTGCCTGCATGGCAGGTGAGGACCTTTCAGATGGTGATTATGGAAAACCTTCTCTGGAAGAAATTAGAAATGGATCAAGCGCTAATGGTTATACTACAAGGGGAATGGCAGAAACTGGTTATTTTAGCTATAGCACTTTATACGATCAAGATAGTCTCTGGGAGACCAATGACCTAGTGGCTATTCTTAATTCCGGAGCGCATATCCTTAATCATATTGGACACGCTAATAATACTACCTTTGCGAAGGAAATGTTTAATGTGACTGTAGATGCCTTAACCAATACAGATTATTTTTTTGGCTATACACAAGGCTGCTATTCCGGAGCTTTTGATAATAGGCTCGATGATGGAACCTATGATACCGCGGATTGTATTTTAGAGCATTTTACCACACAGGCTAATGGCGCGTTTGCATTTATCGGTAATTCAAGATATGGATGGTATTCTCCGGCAAGTACTGATGGCGCATCGCAGAGGATTCATCGAGAATTTTGGGACGCAGTAGTGTATGAGGGGATTACAAATTTAGGCGCTGCATTGCAAGACGCGAAAAATGAAACCATTGGATTGGTCGGGGTAGATGATGCGCAGCGCTGGGCTTATTTTAGTACGAATCTATTGGGTGATCCTCAGACACCTTTAAACGCCGCGTTTTTGTCCCCAACAGGTTTTACAGCAAATAATATTGCTTTTGCAAACAGCAGTTGGATAACCCTATCATGGAGAAATTCCGTAAGATATAACCTTAGTCAGGTCATGATCAGATATAGAACTGATGGCGTCTATCCCACCAGTGAAACTGACGGGACATTACTTCTTTCTAAAACCGCGGTTCCGGGAAGCACAGAAACATATAATCATACTAATGTTATTGCCGGCACAACATATAATTATGTTGCTTTTGGTTATGATGGGACTAATTATGAAGGATCAACAGCAACTACAAATCGCGCAACTGCAACTGCCTTACTAAGTTCAGCCAGCGCTGATTCCGGAAGCAGCAGTAGTTGTTTTGTGGCAACTGTATGCTATGGTAATCAGCATGCGCCGGAAGTTGTTTTATTAAGAAAATTCAGAGATAAACAGTTGATGCGCGATTTTCAAGGCCGGCAATTTGTCGCATTATATTATATTTTCGGACCAAAACTGGCGGCACTTATTAAAGACAATGATGCTGCTAAGCAAATCGGAAGATGTTTTCTTAAGCCGCTGGTTAATCTGGCAGAGTTTTCAAACAAAGGTGATCAATAATGCTAAAATATTTAAGCCGAATTTTGTTTATTTTCCTAATCATCGGGGCAATGGCTGTTTTTAATGTAAAAACTATTTCAGCTGCCCAAGGCGGGGCTCGGCCGATTTCAATGGGCGGAGCATTTGTGGCCTTGGCTGATGACGCGCATGCCAGCACTTGGAACCCTGCCGGCCTTGCCTGGCAAAAAGATCATGAATTGGCTGTTTCCGGAATTATTAATGGCAGAAATGATTATATTACCGGAGATTTTATCAGTGATGATTATATTGCTTATACCCAGAAGCTTGGGCAGGGCAAGGAATCAGCAAATGGAACAATCGGTGCCTATTTTCTTAACTGTACTTATGAAAATAATACAACGCGCAGTACAACAACATTGTGGCAGCCGGGCATTGCTTATGGCCGTCAATTTGGATTTGATGAAAATAAAGCCTGGGGAGTTTCCTTAAATTATTTTAATTTTGAATCAAAAATTCCGGGAATTAGTTCCAGTGATACAGCGATCAGTTTAAATGCTGGATTTTTATGGAATTTGACTGATAAAGTCGCGCTGGGTTTATTGATTGAAAATATTAATGAACCGACTTTTACGATTCATGGAGTAAATAACCGATTAATTAGAGTCTGGCGGCCTGGTTTAGCTTATTATTTTGATGAATCAACAGTATTTACTTTTGACATTTATGATTTAACCGGCAATACAAAAGATAGCGGTTCAGATTTTAGTAAAAACGCGCGTTTTGGAATGGAACACTATTTTACTCCTGATCTTTCTTTGCGGCTGGGCGCGCATCAGCCGAATTCAAATGTTGATTCAAGTAAATTTTATTCTTTAGGTTTAGGCTGGCAATATTCCGAGTTTTTTATAAGCCATCCGGTTTGTTATTACTTAGACTATACATTTATTTATTGGCAGGATGCGATTGAAGGCAATGACGATTATCTGCATCAGTTTGGGGTTTCCTGCAAATTCTAATTTTTCAGCGTATAGCGATTAGCGGATAGCGGTTAGAAAAAACTGAACTAAAAGAGAAATCAAACGCTGCAAGATGTAATTCAAGAGCTAAAAACTATTTTAAGTTGTAATTAAGCAATTCAAAACTGATAACATTATCTATTCGCTAAACGTTTATCCTGAGAGAATACAAAGGGCTTTCCGCTGCCTTATTACTTGCAGATATTTCTCCCATATGATATACTTTTCTTATAAGATTTTTATTATTATAATTTTAAGCACTTTTATAATGCCCATAAAATGTAGCTGAAAGGAGGGTGTTGTGAATAAGAATAATTTATTTATTCAGCGTAGATTTCAGGTTCAGCGTGATGGGGACTCTGGACTGGTAAATTTTATAGGGTCATTATATATAGCATATTACTTTTATAGGAATAGCGAACTTTATGTTACAAAGTATGCTTTGAGTGTTCGGCTGACTAAAACAGAGGCTCAGATAAAACAGTTAATGAAGCATTAATTCTGCTTTTTAGATGATTTTGCAAAAGCTCCTCAAATCGAGGAGCTTTTTTGTTTGACAAATTAGTCTAAATTGAGTAAAATCTATAAGTTAAGTAAGTTATATTAAATCAAACCAGATTAATTTTTTTATAATATATGTATGTAATAAGTAAACTAAAAAACGGTTTAAGAATTGCAACCTGCAATGTGGCTGAAGCAAAAAGTGTTGCGCTAGGGGTTTGGATTGGAGTTGGCGGTAGATATGAGTCTAAAACAACCAGCGGAATTTCTCATTTTATTGAACATATGGTGTTTAAAGGCACTAAAAAGCGCACATATCGACAAATTAAGGAATCAATTGAAGGCCTGGGCGGATTACTAAATGGCTTTACTTCTGAGGAAGTAACTTGTTTCATGGCCAAAGTATTAGATAAGCATGCTCAAATTACTTTGGATGTTTTATTGGATATAGTGAGCGATCCTTTGCTTAAGCAAAGTGATATCACAAAAGAAAGATTGGTAATTTTCGAAGAAATTAAAATGTATTTTGATCTGCCTAATCATCTGGCTTATGACAGACTCCTAGAATTACTCTGGCCCAATCATGCTTTAGGTCGAAATCTTGCGGGAGATTTTAATAGTTTAAAAGCAATTGATAAAGATTTTATGCTTAGATTTATGAACAAGTATTATTGCCTGAGCAATGTTTTAGTTACAGCTTGCGGGAATATTTCGCATAAAGACGTATTAAACTATATTGATAAGATTTTAAAAAATAAGAGTAAAGCATTAAAAAAAAGACAAAGTCTAACTTATAAATCAATCGCGATTGCCCAAGAAAAACCCAACCAGGTTTTTTTGCAAAAAGATACGCAGCAAACTCATTTATGTTTGGGCTTTCATGCTTTGCGGCGCAATGATCCCTTGAGACATGCTTTTACTTTGCTCCATGTTATTTTAGGAGCAAATATGTCCAGCCGTTTGTTTAATGAAGTCCGTGAGAAGCACGGATATGCTTATGAGATTGCCACTGCGGTGAAAAGATTTAATGATACCGGAGCTTTTTTTGTGCATGCGGGAGTGGTTAATAAGAATACAGAAAATGCTCTGCGCGTAATTCTCGAACAGCTAAAGAAAATTTCCACTGTTAATGTTAAAAAAAATGAGCTGAAAAGAGCGAAAATCTATTGCCGGGGACAGCTTTTAATGGGTTTGGAAGATACGCTTGAACATATGAGCTGGTTTGGAGAAAGTATAATGACTGAGGGTAAACCGCAATATGTGGAAAAAGTTATCCTGGGAATTGAAAAAGTAACTGCTGAAGAAATAAAGGTTTTAGCGAATAAACTATTTACTAAAAACAATCTTAACTTATCGGTTGTTGGTCCCGTGGATAAGCAAAAAGAACAAAAACTGATTAATATTTTGAGAGGGTTTTAATTATGGCTAAAAAAATTCAAATCGCGCCATCAATTTTATCAGCTGATTTTAGCCGCTTGGAAAAAGAAGTTAATTCAATTGAAAAAGCCGGGGCTGACTGGGTGCATATTGATGTTATGGACGGACATTTTGTTCCGAATATTACCATTGGTTCAGCTGTTACAGCCAGCATAAAAAAACGGACAAATCTTCCCTTAGATGTGCATCTGATGATTGAGGATCCCTGGTTTTTTCTTGATGATTTTATTAATGCCGGCAGTTCAATTATTACGATTCATGGGGAAGTCTCCAGTCTCAGCCTAGTAAAAAAAATTAAAACTAAGCTGGAAAAACAGAAGATAAAGCTGGGCATAAGCCTGAATCCGGCAACGCCCTTGAGTAAAATAAAAAAGTTTTTAGCCTATGCTGACCTGGTGCTGGTGATGAGTGTTAATCCGGGTTTTGGCGGTCAATCTTTTATGCCGGAAGTGCTTCCAAAAATAAGCCAGCTGCGTAAAATTTTTCCAGGAATAATTGAAGTTGACGGCGGGATCACTGAGCAGACCGCTGCTTTAGTAGTGGCTAATGGCGCGGATATGCTGGTTGCCGGCTCATATGTATTTAAATCACCAAATCGCGCCAAAGCAATTGAAAGGTTGAAAAATGCAGGAAATTAAATTCGGCACAGATGGTTTTAGGGGAATTATTGCCGATAATTTTACTTTTGAAAATGTTGAACGGATTAGTCAGGCTTTAGCTGAGTATTTGCTAAAGCATAAGCCTTTAGCTTATAAAAAAGGCGTGGCCATTGGTTATGATCAGCGGTTTTTATCTGATAAATTTGCCAAAACCGCGGCAGAGATTTTAAGCCAAAATGGAGTGCCGGTATTTATCGCTGCCAAACCTATACCAACCCAGGCAGTGAGTTTATATGTCAGAACTAATCATTTGGCTTGCGGAATTGTCCTGACCGCCAGTCATAATCCTTATGATTTTAATGGTTTTAAAATTAAAGACGAGTTTGGTTCAACCGCTTCTCAGCAAATGACAAAAGAAATTGAACTTATAATAAAACAGGAACATAATATTCCCAAATTAGCTAAGCAGGAAAAGATTCTGAATGCGGATATGCTAAAACCCTATATCCATTTTTTAAAAGAATATCTGGATATTGATTTGATTAAAAAAAATAAGTTTCGCGTTTTAGTTGATGCCATGCATGGAGTCGGAGCGGGGATTGTGGAAACTGTTTTAAAAGGATCAAAGTCTCAGGTGGAAACTATTCGGGCTAGTCATGATGTTCTTTTTGGCGGGGTTAATCCTGAGCCGATTGCTCAGAATTTAGATTTGCTTAATAAAACTTTAAAGCTTAAATTTTATGATCTGGCCATAGCCTTAGATGGTGATGCTGACCGGATCGGGGCAATGTGTCCGAATGGACAGTTGATCAGTTCGCATCTGGTTATATGCTTAATATTGCTGCATTTTATAGAAAATAAAAAAATGTCCGGCAAAGTCGTAAAAAGCATAACCACCACAACTTTAGTGGATAAAATCACGGCTTTTTACAAGCTTGAATTAGAAGAAGTTCCGGTTGGCTTTAAAAATATTGCCGCAAAAATGATCAAAGAGGATGTTTTACTTGGCGGGGAAGAATCCGGAGGCATTGGCTTTAAAAACTATATGCCGGAGCGCGATGGGGTGCTTTCCGGTTTATTGATTTTAGAATTAATCGCTTATCGCAAACAAGGGATAATTGAGATCATAAACGATACGCAGAAACGCTTTGGAAAATTCGTTTATTTGCGCAGGGATTTAAAAATAAAAGTATCAAAACCCATAGCGCATCCGAAAAATATCCTAGGCCAGGATGTGGTTGAAATTAAAACCTATGACGGAACAAAATTTATAATGAGAGATGAAAGCTGGCTGCTGATCCGTCCTTCAGGGACTGAACCAGTAGTTAGAATCTACGCGGAATCTAAATCCTTAAAACGCACAAAAGCACTAATTGAATTTGGCTGTGAATTATTATGAACCGGGAAAATATTAGAAATTTTTGTATTATCGCTCACATTGACCATGGGAAATCAACCTTGGCTGACCGATTGATGGAAATAACTCAATCAATTGAAAAACGGGTTTTTCATGATCAGATGCTTGACGATATGGAACTGGAGCGCGAGCGGGGGATTACGATTAAAGCCTCAGCAGTCAGAATATATTTTAATGCCAAAGATGGCCAGAGATATCAATTAAATCTTATTGACACTCCTGGTCACGTTGATTTTAGTTATGAAGTGGCTAAGTCTCTTTCGGCTTGTGAAGGAGCGCTATTGCTGGTGGACGCGGCTCAGGGCATTCAGGCGCAGACAGTGGCTAATTTTTATCTGGCGAGTGAGCAGAAGCTGAAAATAATTCCGGTTATAAATAAAATTGATTTGCCCCATGCCCAGCCTGAGCTGGTGGCGCATCAGATTCATGATGTTTTATATATTGAAGACGAACCTTTGCTAACCAGCGCCAAAGAAGGCAAAGGCGCTACTGAGATACTGGAAAGGGTTGTGGCTGATGTTCCGCCGCCTGCCGGCCGCGCGGAAAGTGCTTTGCAGTGTTTAATCTTTGATTCTGTTTTTGATAATTACAAAGGGGTTATTGTTTATTTGCGCGTGGTCAATGGGATTATTGAACCCAAGATGCATGTTTGTTTTATGGATTCAGGGAAAAGATACGAAGTTCTGGAAACCGGAATTTTTAATCCCAAACCGGAAAAAGTCGATTGTTTATCCTGCGGTGAAGTAGGCTATATTGTGTGCAATATTAAAGATCCGGCTGAGGTTCTAATCGGCGATACAGTTACTGATTTCAAAAACCCGGCAGGAAAACCGCTTCCGGGATTTAAAAAAGTTCATCCTCTGGTTTTCTGCGGCCTGTATCCGGTGAGCAGTGTTGATTTCGATAATCTGCGCGAGGCTTTGTATAAACTTAAATTAACTGATTATGGTTTTATTTTTGAGCAGGAAAGCAGTCCTTCGCTGGGTTTTGGTTTCCGCTGCGGGTTTTTAGGACTTTTGCATATGGACATTGTTCAAGAAAGACTGGAACGCGAATTTGAAATCAACTTAATTGCCACAGCTCCGAGTGTAGTGTATCGAGTTTTAAAAACAAACGGCGATCTGATTGAAATTGATAATCCGGCCAAATTTCCGGAACCAAATTATATTGAAGATATCGAAGAACCGTATATTAAAGCGTTTATGATTATTCCTGAGGATTGTTTAGGGGTGGTAATGACTTTGGGCCAATCTAAACGCGGGATATATGTTAATAAAGAATTTCTGGACGAAAAAAGAGTGATGATTACTTATGAATTTCCTTTAGGTGAAGTTATTGTTGATTTTTATGATAAGCTGAAATCAATAACCCGCGGATATGGCTCGCTTGATTATGAATTAATCGGCTATCGGGTGACAAAGCTGGTTAAGCTGGATATCTTAATTAATGGTGAAGCTTGTGACGCGCTATCTTTTCTGGTCTATCGGGATAACGCGCAGTATAAAGGCCGGCAAATTGTATCAAAACTCCGCGAACTTATTCCCCGGCAGCTGTATGAGGTAGCAATTCAGGCGGCAATCGGAGCTAAAGTAATTGCCCGGGAAAATGTAAAAGCCATGGGGAAAAATGTTACGGCAAAATGTTATGGGGGAGATATTTCGAGAAAAAGAAAGCTTTTGGAGAAGCAAAAAATGGGACGTAAAAGGATGAAGCAATTTGGCAAAGTGCAAATCCCCCAAGAGGCTTTTCGGGCTATATTACAAATCAATGATTAAAAGGAATCATTAAATGGATAATAAAGTTAAAGCAGTTATACGGGAATATGCCGAATCATTGTTAATCGCGTTTGTTTTGGCAATGATCATCAGAACTTTTGTGGTTCAAGCATTTAAAATTCCTACCGGCTCGATGCGGCCGACACTTATTGAGGGCGATAGAATTTTGGTGAATAAATTTATTTATAAATTCAGAGAGCCAAAGCGGGGTGAAATTATTGTATTTAAATATCCCGAAGATACTAAGCTGGCTTTTATTAAAAGGCTGATTGGTCTCGGCAATGAATCTTTGGAGATTAAAAACGGTAAGATTTATATTAATGGAAGTGTAGTTGAAGAAAAAGCGTTATTATCCAAGTATTATTATAACCGCGGCGATTATGGTGAGCTCGACAAATCAATTCAGATTCCTGCAGATTGTTTATATGCTTTAGGCGATAATAGCGGCAATAGCCGGGATTCGCGTTATTGGGGTTTTGTCCCGCGGAAAAACATGATAGGCAAAGCGATATTAATATATTGGCCGCCTTATCGCATGCGTTTGATTGAATAGTAGTTAAGTCGACAGAAAACAGAGGACAGAGAACAGAAAATAGAAATTAGAAAGTTGGTTTTGTCTTTGTGCCCTGTGTCTTGTGTCTTGGTGACTATGTTTAATTTTAGGGATAACTATGAATCTAGCTAATTGGATATCAATATTTAGAATAATTTTAATCCCTTTTTTTGTGGGCAGTATTATTTACTGTTCGCCGGAAAGAGATTATTTGCGTTTTGTCGCTGTGGGAATATTTTTTACCGCGGCAATCAGCGATATTATTGATGGCTATATTGCCAAAACAAGAAACATGCGGACCAGATTAGGATCTTTTTTAGATCCAATGGCGGATAAGCTGCTGTTAATCGCTAGTTTCATTGTGCTTGCTTTTGCCCAGAGCGGTTCTTTTGAAATCAGAGTGCCAATCTGGGTTCTGATTTTGATTATTTCGCGGGATATTATTTTAGCTTTAGGCTCATTGCTGATTCATGTTATTACCAATAATTTGAAAATTGAACCGAGCTACTGGGGGAAATTAACCACTTTTTTCCAGATGGCAACAGTAATTTGCATTCTTGTCCAATTCAAATATTCCTTTATCTTCTGGGATATAGCGGCGATTATTACTGTTGGTTCAGGACTGGATTATATTTACAAAAGCAATAAATTACTTAGCGCGGTTAAATAGTCTGCATAACTGATTTCAGAGAGCGGGTATGAATATGGAAAAATATGGATTAGTGGCAATAGCCGGGCGTCCTAATGTCGGCAAGTCCTGCTTATTTAATCGGCTTGTGGGTAAACGCCAATCTATTGTTGAGCCGACAAGCGGAGTTACGCGTGATCGTGTATATGCTCCAGTGCATTGGGGCAAAAAAGAGTTTGAATTAGTCGATACCGGCGGGATCCATTTTGAGGCAAAAACTCAAATGTCTGATCAGATCATTAAACAGGCGCAAATCGGAATAGAACAGGCCAGCTTGATTCTATTTATTGTAGACTCAACCTCAGGATTGACTCCGGAAGACCGGGGGATTTTAAATTTTTTAAGAAAAGCTAATCGGAAAATCATCATGGTCGTTAATAAAGTTGATGATATGTCAAAAATCAGGCATATGAATGAGTTTTATGAACTGGGCATTGAACCAATGCTGTTTGTTTCCGCGCTGCATGGTTTAAATATTGATGAGCTGCTGGATGTGATTGTGTCTTATTTAAAACCAGAAGATAAAAAAAATCCGGAAGAGGAAGCAGTGTTTACCTTGAAAGTGGCTTTAATTGGTAAGCCTAATGTCGGCAAGTCTTCTTTTTTTAATACCCTGATAAAAGAGCAAAGAGTTATTGTCTCGGATGTTCCGGGAACAACCCGGGATTCAGTGGATACTCAGGTTACGATTGACGGTCATAATTATTTAATGATTGATACTGCTGGAATTAAAAGACAGAAAAAACCCAAAGAAGCAATTGATTTGTTTTCCCGTTCCCGGACAATTCAGGCGATTAAACGCGCCGACGTCTGTATTGTGCTGATTGACGCGGTAGTGGGTATACACCGAGATGATTTAGCGATTTTTAGTTTGATAAAAGAAGAGGATAAATGCTGTGTTATCGCGATTAATAAATGTGATTTAGTAAAGCTAAAAATCGAAGAGTGTCAGCAGACGCTTACCACTAAAGCGTTTTATATGAATTTTGCTTTTAGTATTTTATGTTCAGCTAAAAATGGAAAAAATGTCCAAGCTGCTCTGGCTTTAGCGCAAGAGGCATGGAATAATTCACAAAAAAAGATTAAACAAAGACATTTAGCGGAAACCCTTGATGACATTAATGAACACTTGCGCAAAGATGGGAAAAACCCGGAGCTAAAACTGCAGTATCTTACGCAGTTAAGAACAAACCCTCCGGTGTTTGCCATGGTGGTGAATAAACCTGAGTTATTAAAAGATCCTTTTACGCGGTTTTTAGAAAGCAGAATAAGAAGCAGTTATAATTTTCAAGGCTCCCCGGTTAAAATTATTATTAAGAAGAAAGGGGCTTTGGGATGAGTATTTTTATTGTTTTATTAGGCCTAGTTGCCGCTTATTTATTGGGCACTGTTTCTTCAGCCTATATCTTGGTCAAAATGGTTAAAGGCGAAGATATCAGAGAATGCGGCAGCGGTAATGTCGGGGCGACTAATGCGGCAAGGATTTTAGGAAAGCTGCCGGGATTGCTGGTATTGGTTTTAGATGTTTTAAAAGGAGTAATCGCGGTTGTGGTTATTGGTAACTTTATCGGGGATAGAGTCGAAATCTCTTTACCGATAATAAAATCATTGTTTGGTCTTGCTGCTGTTTGCGGGCATATTTTTAATGTTTTTCTAAATTTTAAAGGCGGCAAAGGAGTAGCGACAAGTGCCGGAGTATTGCTTTGCTTGAGTCCGATTTCTGTTCTCTTTGGACTGGCGGTGTTTTTAGGGGTTGTGGGATTGACTAAGTATGTATCTTTAGGTTCGATCATATGCAGTATCGCGATCCCATTTTTTATGCTGGGATTAAAAGCCCCGTATTTCTATGTGATTCTGGCAGCGGTTTTATGCGTGCTTATTGTGGCAAAGCACAAGGATAATATAAATAGGCTGTTAACCGGCAGAGAAAGAAAGGTGTTTGGAAAAAGATGAAGGTTGCGATAATCGGTGATGGAGGATGGGGAACAGCATTGGCTATCCTTACCCAGAAAAAAGGCATAGAAGCCTGTTTATGGGGAGCTTTTCCGGAGAATATAAATCAACTATTAAGCAAACGCGAAAACACTAAATTTCTTCCTGGAATAAAAATTCCTAAAAATATTATACTTACAAGCGATTTGTCCGCGGCGCTTAATCAGGCAGAGCTGATTGTTTTAGCTGTGCCTTCTCAGTTCATGCGCCAGGTACTTAAAAAAATCGCAAAAGTTGAGATTGGAAAAGCCGAATTTTTGAGTGTGGCTAAAGGTCTTGAGTTAAAAACCGCAAAATGCATGTCGGAGATTATTCGCGAAGAGTTAGGCAATGTTTCCTTAGCGGCATTATCTGGTCCGAATATAGCTTATGAAGTGGCTAAAGGCATTCCTTCGGCCGCGGTATGCGCGTCAGCGAATAAAAAATTAGCTGTTTTGGTTCAGGATATTTTTATGAACCCGGAATTCAGAGTATATACTGCCACTGATTTGTATGGGATTGAATTAGCCGGAGCGTTTAAAAATATAATTGCTATTGCCTGCGGTATTTCTGATGGACTGGGATTTGGCGCCAATACTAAAGCCGCATTATTAACCCGGGGGCTTGCGGAAATTACCCGGCTGGGAGTAGCCATGGGCGCGCGGTATAAGACTTTTAGCGGACTTGCCGGCATGGGTGATTTAGTTACAACTTGTTTTAGCCAAAGAAGCCGAAACCGCGGGTTTGGCGAGCAAATCGGCCGCGGAAATAAAATGGCGGATGTTCTTAAACAAACAGACATGGTTGTTGAAGGCGTGTTTACAACTAAAACCGCGCTTAAACTTGCTAAACAGTATGATGTTTTATTGCCGATTACCCAAGCAGTTTATAAGGTCTTATATCAAGGAGCAAAGCCAATTTCAGCTATGCACTCATTGATGCAAAGACAGAAAAAAAATGAGATTTAAAAGCGATTTTGCGACGATAAAAAAGAATATTTTTCTTGCAATTTAAACTGTTTTGTAGTACTCTATCTGAGAAATTGAATTATTTTTAAACTTTTAACTTTATTTTTCGATAAAGTTTTTGTGATGTTTTTTGAATCTAGATATAGACTAATTTGATTTTTAGATTCAAAGCGGGGCGTGGCGCAGTTTGGCTAGCGCGCTTGAATGGGGTTCAAGAGGTCGGTGGTTCAAGTCCACTCGCCCCGACCATTTATTTTTGGTAATTATTTTAAGGAAAATTTAGTTTAAAAGAATCTAACCTGGGGCAAAAATGCAAACACCTGATTCAAATAATGAATATACTCCTAGTGAAAGGCGTCAATTTGTTCGGATAAATACTAACTTTGTGGTTAGCTATTATGTGTATCCTGGCGAAATCAATAAAACCGATATGACGCTTACGCGGAATGTAAGTTTAGGCGGTGTTTGTTTTACTACAGACAAGAACTTTCCCATGGGAACAATTCTCCATGTAACTTTACGTTTGCCTAAAGTTACTCGCTTGATTGAAGTGTTGGCGGAAGTTGTATACGTAAAACAGGAAAAAAGTAAAAAACTTTTGTTTGATATTGGAATTAAATTTATAAAAGTTGAGGATAAGGATTTGTTGATTCTTGAACAGACAATTAAAAATTGCGCGAGCGAAGGTAAAAAAATTCATTTGTCTGCAAAATTAAACAAAGAAAAAAATGAATAAAATTAATGTTGGTTTAATTGGATTTGGGACTATTGGCTGTGGAGTAGTTAAAGTGCTCCAGCAAAAAGCTAAGATCCTGGAAAAAAAGCTTGGCTTAAGTATCAATCTTGCTTGTGTGTGTGATTTAGATATTGAATCAGACCGAGGGATTGATATTGATAAAACTATGCTTACAACTGACGTTCAGAAAATACTCAATAATGAGCAGATCCAGATTGTTGTCGAGCTTATCGGTGGAATCCATCCGGCAAAAGAGTTTATCCTCCAGGCTCTGAGAAATAAAAAATATGTGGTTACGGCAAATAAAGCGCTCTTAGCGGAAGAAGGTTCGGAAATATTTGCCGCAGCTAAGGCAAATGAAGTGGATGTCTATTACGAGGCGAGTGTTGGCGGCGCTATTCCGATTATTCGGACTTTAAGAGACGGACTGATCGCTGATCGGATAGAAAGTGTTTACGGTATTATAAACGGAACGAGTAATTATATTCTTTCTCAGATGGCGCAAAAAGGCTGTGATTTTAAAATTGCCTTAAGAGAAGCCCAAAAAAAAGGATACGCGGAAAGCGATCCGACGCTTGATATTAACGGCGTTGATTCGGCGCATAAAATTGCTATTTTGGCAAGGCTAAGCTTTGGGCATGAAGTTAATTTTAAAGATGTATATGTTGAAGGCATAGAAAATATAGACTTATGTGATATCCGTTATGCCGCTGAAATGGGTTATTGTATAAAATTACTGGCCATCGCCAAAAAAATCGAAGGATCGGTTCAGTTAAGAGTTCATCCTACACTTTTGCCAAAAAAACATTTATTAGCTAATGTTAATGGGGTTTCTAACGCAATCCTGTTAAGAAGCGATTTTGTCGGCGAGCAAATGCTCCATGGTCCGGGTGCCGGGCAATTGCCGACTGCTAGCGCCGTAGTTTCGGATATTGTTTCAATTGCTCAGAAGCTGCAGGTAGCATCAAGCCAAAAAACAGCTTTGCTGAATATCTCGTCTGATTTGATTCAAGTTAGTTCAATGGATAATATTGAAACCCGCTATTATTTTAGATTTTCGGCCTTAGATGAGCCAGCGGTTTTATCTCAGATTGCCGCTGTTTTGGGTAAAAATAATATCAGTATTTATAGCGTTATTCAAAAAGGCAGAAGACAAGAGCAGTCAGTGCATGTGGTAATGATGACGCATGATGCCAAAGAAAAAGATATTTCGCAAGCATTGCTTGAAATTAATGCTTTGCCGGTAATTAAAAAGAAAAGTGTGGCAATACGTACTGAAAGGATTTAAAAGCATGGGTTGGAAAGGTTTGATTGAGGAGTATCGAAAATTTTTACCGGTTGATCATGATACTCCGATTGTTACTTTAAATGAAGGCAATACTCCTTTAGTTTTCGCGCCAAAAATCAGTGCTTTAATTGGTGACCAGGCTCGTGTGTTTTTAAAATACGAAGGGCTTAACCCTACTGGTTCATTTAAAGATAGGGGTATGACCATGGCTATTTCTAAAGCTAAGCAAGCTGGAGCAAAAGCAGTGATGTGCGCTTCCACTGGAAATACCTCGGCTTCCGCTGCCGCGTATAGCGCTCGCTGCGGTTTGAAATGTATTGTTTTAATTCCCAAAGGAGCTATTGCTCTGGGCAAATTGGCCCAGGCCTTAATCCATGGCGCGGAGGTTTTAGCGATTGACGGTAATTTTGACCAAGCCTTAGAGTTGGTCCGGGAAATTACGGATAATTATCCAGTAACATTAGTAAATTCTTTAAATCCTTTTCGGATTGAAGGTCAGAAAACCGCGGCTTTTGAAGTTTCTGATTGTTTAGGCAAGGCTCCTGATTTTTTGGCGATTCCTGTGGGTAATGCCGGAAATATCACTGCTTACTGGAAAGGATTTAATGAATACAAACAAAATAAGAAAATAAATACTTTGCCGGTAATGCTTGGTTTTCAGGCAGCTGGATCAGCTCCGATTGTTAATGGCGCGATTGTTAAAGAGCCTAAAACCATTGCCACGGCAATTAAAATCGGTAATCCGGCAAGCTGGAAGCAAGCTGAAGCCGCGCGTGATGATTCCGGCGGTTTGATTAATGCCGTGACTGATGAGGAAATTTTACAAGCGTATAAACTCCTGGCTCAAGCTGAAGGGGTGTTTGTTGAGCCGGCCTCAGCTGCCTCGGTAGCGGGAATTCTAAAATTAGCCAAAGCCGGATATTTTAAACATAAGGGAAAAATAAATATTGTCTGTGTTTTAACCGGACATGGATTAAAGGATCCGGACCAAGCGATTTCCAGTATTAAACAGCCGGAAATTATTCCTCCCGCGGTTAAGGCTGTTTTAGCGAAAATTAAAATAGGTTAAATTAAAAATGGCGAAAAAAATGAAATATATTGTAATGGTGCCGGATGGAATGGCTGATTATCCGCTTGAAGAGCTTGGGGGGAAAACTCCGCTTGAGGTAGCGCGTACTCCAAACATGGATTTACTGGCTAAAGACGGCAAAATCGGTCAGGCATCGTTTGTTCCTGAAGGAATGGTTCCAGGCAGTGACGTGGCTAATCTGGCGATATTCGGCTATGACCCTAATAAATATTTTTCCGGCAGAGCTCCTTTGGAGGCAACTAATTTAGGAATTAAGCTAAAAGATGATGAGGTTGCTTTTCGCTGTAATTTTATAACTGAAGATAATGGTAATTTGGTTGATTACAGTGCCGGGCATATTAGTAGTAAAGAAGCGCAAGTGCTAATAAAAGTGTTAAATCGGCATTTTAAAAATGAAAATATTGTTTTTTATCCAGGCGTAAGTTACCGGCATTTAATGGTTATAAAAGATTCAGAACATGATCTTTGTAAAATAAGATGCTATCCGCCGCATGATATTATGGGACAAAAGATTGAAAAATATATGCCGGATAATAAAAAAGCAGAATTTATTAATGATATTATGATCAGATCCCGGGATATTCTTGATTTACATGAAATTAATCAGGTTCGTAGGGATTTAAATGAAAGTCCAGCAAATATGATTTGGTTGTGGGGCCAAGGCAAAAAGGTTGAATTACCCTCGTTCAAACAAAAATATGGCTTAAGCGGAGCAGTAATCTCAGCAGTTGATTTAATTAAGGGTATTGGCTGCGCGGCAGGCTTAGAAGCAATAAATGTCCCTGGAGCCACAGGATATTATGATACTGATTACGCGGCAAAAGCCAAATATTCGCTTAAAGCTCTGGAAAAGGATGATTTTGTGTTTATTCATGTCGAAGCGCCTGATGAGGCTGGGCATAATGGAGATGCCAGAGCAAAAATCGCGGCAATTGAAAATTTTGACAAATTAGTGGTGGGAACAGTGTTGGCTGGGCTTAAGGATATAAAAGACTACAGGATATTGATTCTGCCTGATCATCCCACACCTGTGGCATTAAAAACACATACATCTGATCCTGTATGTTTTCTAATGTATGGCAGCGGGGTTGAAAAAGATGAAATTTGTTTTTATAATGAAATAGAGGCAAAAAAGAGCCAATTTGTGTTTGCCGATGGTTATGAGTTGATGGATTATTTTATAAAGCGCGAACAAATCTAAATATTTATACTTTGAAACGCCATATTATATTTAAATACGGATTTAAGCAAAGGATTGAGCAATTAAAAGGTTTAAATGGGTTGAAAATCTAAAGGCTTAATCAAATCTGGTAAATTCCTGATTCAGATTACTGGATTTGCAAAACATGAAATTCCATGGTATAATGTACTAGAGGCAAAAAAAGAGCCAATTTGTGTTTGGCGATGGAAATGGTTATTGGATTGTTTGGGATGAGGGAACAAAATAAAATATTTATACTTTGAACACCATATTATATTCAAATACGAATTCATTATCCTCAAAAAAACAGTCCTCGAACATATGCTCCATTAATATCCACAAATCTATACTCAGAAGTTATGTTTTGCTTGCCTTGACGTTAGTAATGCGCTATGATATACTTATACCATCAATTAAAGACTTTTAATAAGATTAAAATTAGTATTTTGGAGTAATCCGAAAGGGCAAACCCATTGAAAGATGGGGACCTCCTGCTGGACAGGAGCCTGGAATGAGAATAAGTTCTAGGGCAAAGCTACGGGTCTAAAGCTGAAGCAAAGATCGCCGGGCGCACCGACAACGCGACTATAAGCTATGACAGCCGAGCTGCCGGGAAAACCTTGCACAGTTCGGTTTTTTTTATGGCAATAGTTAAGGAGTGCGGCAATGGATGCAATTAAAAATAATCAAAGAAATAGTAATTATATTTTTAGCTTATTGCTGCTCTGCAGTGTGTTTTACTGTTCGGCCAATGTTTTGGCAGAGAGTATGTATGATGATGATTACTACAATTCTGTATCTGGAAATGGATCGGAGAAGTCGGCAAACAGCGGAAATGAGGAAGAAAGAGTGGTAGCTACGCCTCAGCCAGGCTGGATTAATCAATCCCAGTCTTCGTCGAATAATAAAAGTGAAAATAGTGTGGAAGTAACTGTTAGCGGTTTAACCCAGGCAAACACAGATATAAAAGAAAAAGCACAAATTGTCTGCGATATGGGGACTAATCTGGGAACAGCAGCATCGCTGCTGATGAGTCGCAGCGGTGGCGGTCATTCAGCGCCGGAAGTTGCCGAAGCCTTAATCAGTGCCGGCTACGATAAAAATGCAGTAAATTCCTATTTAGGCAGCAGTATTAATCAATCCAATCAAACGCAATCAACAAGTACGCAAAATGGCACATTAACTGTAACTAGTACAGTAGTTGCGTCAAACGAAGATACTGGAACCAACCAATTAACCAAGCCATTTGCTCAGACAATGAGTCAAGATACGACGAATGGCAGCGGCTCAACAGTGAATACAACAACGCAGGATATCTCCAATTCAACCACTAATTCCGGGACTCAGAATTCATCAGGAATCCAGAATTATTCTATTGGATCAGGATTTACCCAGTCTCAGCTTGATCAGATTGGTGATGCTCTTGGCTCTATCAGCGCGGATAAAATACCGGACGGAATGTCGATTAATAATATTAGGAGCGGCGGGAATTCGGATGGCTTAAATATTAATTTGGGAAGTGATATTCCTGACGATGTTTTTGGAGAAACAGTTATTCATGAGTTTGCCCATGTTTATGATATGCAGACTAATGGAGAGATGGATATTATGATGTCTGATTTATTTAATAAGTCAGAAAAAGGGGCAAATAGTCTGGATTTCGCGTCAAAAGTGCCTTGGGATAGTCAAAAAAATTGCCCGGCAAACCAGACCAATAGTTCTGAAGATTTTGCTTATACAGCGGAATTATATTATAGAAATTCCGGTGATTTATTAGGTGAGGCTCTTGATAATGCGGGTAAGGGGCACTCGCTTTTGCTGGAAAAAGTGCTTTTTGTTATGGAAAAATTATTTACTGATGGGGATAATGTAAAGTTTTTTACTGATGGAAATAATGGACAGTCAAAGACTTTTTCAGTGACAAAATCAAGCGACGGTAAGATCGAGAGCATTAATGGTATTAATGTAAAGAATTCCGATGGATCGTACAATATTCAGGGACTTAGGAATCTGCTCAAGTAATAGTCCTATGTTAAGGTTTTTGATTTTAAAAATAAGCAGGAAAGGAGGATTGTTGTCAGA
>JAZDHZ010000033.1:0-234467 GCA_043805415.1 Candidatus Omnitrophota bacterium
CATGGAACATCCTTGGAAAAAGCTGCCTAGTGTAAGCAGAATTTCACAATCAAAGCAGGAGTCTTTGGTTAGTATTTAAAAACCATAAAACCGGACATTTCTACTTTGGTAAAAAGCGGACATTCTTACTTTGGCTTGACACTTTTTTTTATGCAAATATTCTTTTTTTTTTGCTATACTTTATACTAGGGTACATGGAGAATTAATTACTAGCCAAGGAGTTTTAATATGGAAATTGATAATGTAAAAATAGATATACCTGAGCAAGCGAATGTTATAATTGGACAAAGTCATTTTATTAAAACCGTTGAAGATATTTATGAAGCACTTATTACAACTGTGCCGGGGATAAAATTCGGACTGGCTTTTTGTGAAGCCTCGGGCGCTTGTCTTGTGCGCAGTGAGGGCAATGATAGCGATCTGGAAAAAGCGGCCCAAAAAGCAGCATTAGATATTGGCGCTGGACATTGTTTTGTGCTGTTTTTAAGAAATGCGTTTCCGATTAATGTAATGCGGGCCATCAAGGAAGTTCCTGAGGTTTGCCAAATTTTCTGCGCAACGGCAAACCCGCTTGAGGTTGTTACAGCTGAGACAGTTCAAGGCAGGGGGATTATGGGAGTCATAGACGGCGCTAAGCCGCTGGGGATTGAAAAAAAACAAGATATTAAGTGGCGAAAAGATCTTTTGCGCTCGATAAAATATAAACTTTAACTAAGAATATGGACAAAGAAAAAGATGCAATTATTCAAGTTATGCGGTTTGCCGGGCCGAGAATGATAGCTAAACATCCTATCTTTGCGGTAAAACATTGATTAGGACTTTAGTAAAACTTTAAAAAACAAATTCTTGTTTGACAGCAATTTAATTTTATGCTACATTAATTTTAGGGCAGATTAATGCGGGGTGACAAAGGAGATTATATATGCAATGTCCTATGTATGTAGATTATTCAAGGGATTGTCAGTATAAAATCGGATTTTTGCCATTAGACACAGGTTTGTATTGTTCTAATGATAAGTATACGCAGTGTCCTTTCTATATCGCAATCAATGGATTAGGACATGTTTGCAAATATCTTAAACAGTGTCCGACTTTTGAACATTTTAAAGCAGAAAATTTTGATGCTTTTATTGAGATAGCAAACAAGTACTGCCTTTCGGAAAAAAATAATAATAATTGCAAAAGATTTAAAATTAGAAAAAGAGGCGATATCCCGCCGTTTGATTTAATGCCAGATGGAAGTATGATTAAGTAGGCTTATTAATTTTTTCTATCTACAGCTGATAAGTGTTTTAATCTATAAACAAGAAATACAATTATTTGTTAAAAATAAAACAAGCCACTCTAAAAAAGTGGCTTGTTTATTTTGTTTACACTGAGCGAGTATAGCGAGCCGAAGTGGTAGTCCCAAGGGGATTCGAACCCCTGTTACTAGAATGAGAATCTAGCGTCCTAGGCCAGACTAGACGATGGGACCAATGTTTGTGTATTCAGAAATTATATCATATAAGTATTGAAAGTCAATGATATTGCTCGAATGTTTACCTGAAGAGAATAAGATATTTTCACAGTTATTTTCTCCTCACTTATAACTTTATGCTTTAAGCGGTTCATCAATGGCGGTCTAGAATCAATAATTTTAGCTCATTCTCGCCTTACTTCCTGTAAGCCTGCGAGGATAAATCTCTGATTTTGACAGTCCTATCAAAATCAGGCTTTAAACCCGCTAAAATAATTATTCTAGCCCTTTTAACTTTATGAACTTTACAAACTTTATAACTTGATGAACTGTTTTAGCTTTACATCATTGTGTCCTTGTGACTTTGTGTTCATGTGACCTGGTGACTTTGATTGGTTCAGGAAATTGAATATTGACTATTATTTATATTTTGTGCTATTATTAATCAATAGTTTAAAAACTAACACAAAGGAGGGTGTATATGTTTTTGGAAAGTTTATTGAAACAAAAGGAATTTTAACGCTGATGCTGGGCATTGCTCTAATCGGCGGGTTTTCTCCGGCAAACGCGATCGCGATGCCGATTGATTCCCAGCTTGTAGTCCAATCCACTGCGAACCAAAGTATTTATCTTGAAAAAGTCCAAAATTTTTTAAATAAAGAAATTGTCCAGCAAAGACTAGCAAAACTTGGTTTAAGCAAGGAAGACGCGCAGCAGTATGTAAATCAATTAGATGAAGTGCAGCTTCAGAAACTGGCAAAAAAAGTCGATACACTAGAAGCGGCAGGAGATTCCGGTGTGGTGATTTTGCTGGTTTTACTGCTGATTGCTGTGTTTATCCTTTATTTTGCTGACTATGGTTTAAAACTAGAGCCGCGTCGTAAAAATAAAAAATAAAACCTACAATCTAAATAATAAGTTGTGTTAAAAAAAATAAACACCAAGGTAATTATTTACCTGTTTTGCATTATAATTTTGCTTACCGGGTGTGTCACGCCTAGTATTTCATCTCTTAGGAATAATCTTTCTGATAATTCTGATGCCGGGATTATTCTTGATGTGCCTTTTGTAAAACAAAAAAAATTACACTGTGGTCCGGCAGCGCTGGCTGCTGTTTTTAATTATTGGGGAAATAGCTGCAGCCAGAATAAAATTGCCGAAAAAGTGTTTTCCGCGGATTTAAAAGGAACATTAAATATTGATTTAGAAAAATATGCCAAGGATAGTGGTTTTTGGGCAAAAGGCTATATTGGTGATCTGGAAACAATCAAAACCCGGTTAAAAGCCGGAATTCCGGTTATCGTAATGCAAAAGCTGCATCCGTTTATTCTCAACCGCTATCATTATACGGTGATTGTGGGTTTTGATGAAGCGCAGAAAGTTATTGTTGAACATACTGGGGAAAAAGAGTTTGTAATTAGAAGTTATAATGGGTTTAAACGAAATTGGTATGCTGCCGGCAATTGGCTGCTGGAAATCATGCCTTTAGAGCAAGTAAAAGATGATATGTCAGTGGAAGACAATGTAGAGCTGGGTGTATTGCTGGAGAAAAAAGGGCAATGGGACGCGTCGCTTAAACATTACTACGATGCTTTAAGAGAAAGCAGTGATACTCCGATGGCATTGTTTAATATCGGCAATGTTTATTTGCGGCTTGGGCAATTGGATGATGCCGAGCTTGCTTATCGTAAAGCAATTGAACTGAATAAAGATTTTCCGGATTGCTATAATAATATGGCTTGTCTGTTTATTCGGAAAAAAGATTATGAAAAAGCCCATGTTTTTGTGGATAAGGCTATAGCGCTTGATCTGGATAAAAGGTTTTTTTATCTGGATACAAAAGCGCAGATTTACTACGCGCAAAGTAAATTTGAGGATGCAGCAGCTGCTTTTTATAAAGCAGAAGCCGCAAAACAAGGCATTAGCCAGGATATAGTTAATCGGTTTTATGCTTTTTGGCAAGAAAAATTCTGCTTGATCGGCAAACCTGAGATTGTTTCGGCCCAGCCTTAAGATAATAATTATAACTTATTGATATCATATATTTAATGCTTAGAAAACAGGCAAATAAAGCGATATTTTGTGTCTATTTTTGCGATTATAAAAAATTTGACTGAAGCTCGATAATCTGGTAATATATAATATTCCTAAGGAACAGAAAGGAATTCTGATGATAGCAAGATATACACGCGAAAAAATGGGGAATATTTGGTCGGAAAATAGCAAATGGCAGAAAATGCTTGATGTGGAAATCGCGGTTTGTGAAGCTTGGGCGCAACTTGGTAAAATTCCAAAAACTTCTTTGGCTGTAATTAAAAAACAAGCGAGATTTGATCTAAAAAGAATCCAGCAGATAGAGCAGAAAACCAAGCATGATATAATTTCGTTTTTAACCTCAGTTGCGGAGAATGTGGGAGAAGACGCTAGATTTATCCATATGGGGCTTACTTCAAATGACGCGATTGATACAGGACAGGCTTTACAGTTAAAAGCCGCAGCCGATATTTTAATTACTGACTTAAAAGCCTTGCTTAGCGTGTTAAAGAAAAAAGCGAAAAAGCATAAATTTACAGCTATGGCCGGACGCTCGCACAATGTGCATGCCGAGCCGATAACTTTTGGCTTAAAAATGGCGCTGTGGTATGAAGAGACAAAACGTAATCTTGAGCGGCTGGAGCAGGCAAAAAAGATTGTTTGCGTAGGCAAGCTTTCCGGGGCTGTGGGGACTTATTCAAACATCGACCCAAGAGTTGAAACCATTGTGCTTAAAAAACTAAAACTGGGAGTTGAACCTGTAGCGAATCAGGTAGTGCAAAGAGACAGGCACGCGCAGTTTTTAACAACCTTGGCGATCATAGGCTCAAGTCTGGAAAAATTTACTACTGAAATCCGCAATTTGCAGCATACGGAAATACTGGAAGTCGAGGAATTCTTTTCTGTTGGGCAAAAAGGTTCATCCGCTATGCCGCATAAACGTAATCCGATTGCCTCAGAGAGAGTGTCGGGTTTGGCCAGAGTGCTAAGAGGCAATGCTTTAGCGGGTATGGAAAATATTTCTCTTTGGCATGAGCGCGATATATCCCACTCATCAGTGGAGCGGATTATTCTGCCGGATTCAACAATTTGTCTGGATTATATGTTGAGTATTTGTATTGAGCTGGTTGATAAATTAATTGTTTATCCTGAAAATATGCTGATAAATCTGAAAAAGACTAAAGGTTTAATGTTTTCCCAGCGGATTTTGATTGCCCTTGTTGAAAAGGGATTGTCGCGAGAAGATGCTTATGATCTGGTCCAAAGAAACGCGTTAAAGGTTTGGAAACAAGGCGAAGAATTTAAAAATCTTTTGTTAGCTGATATTGATGTCGCAAAAGTGCTGACAAAAAATGAAATTGAACTTTGTTTTGATTTAAAATATGTTTTACGTAATTTGGATATTATCTTTAAGCGAATTAATATATAGCGTATCTTTTTGATGAAACTATAATAATTACTTAAACAAGCAAAAACCAGCCTAAACTATCTTTAGCATAATAGTTAGTTTATTTTCTGGTTTAAGCAAGTGATAAACTGGCTTCTAGGAGAAAAATATGTTTTGGCGCGTAGAAGTAAAAAATAAAGCGAATATTCTCGATCCGGTGGGAGAAGGGATTAAGCGGGATATCATTGATTTAGGAATTAATACAGTCACTGATGTTAAAATGGTTCAGGTCTATATTCTTGAAGGCGATTTAATCGCGCAAGACATAAAGAAAATTGCCGACGATCTTTTAGCGGATTTAATCATCCAGACCAGCATTCATGGAAAAATTGAGGATAAAAAATTCCAAATAAAACAAAAAAATAATCACCATGTTATTGAAGTCGCTTATAATCCGGGAGTAATGGATCCCTGGGAGGAAAGTACGCGAAAAGGGATTCGCGACTTAGGAATCAATGCTTTAAACAGTGTTAAAACCGGCAGAAAATATCTGATTACTGGGAAAATAAATAAACAACAGCTTGATCTGATCGGGGATAAACTGCTTTATAATAAGGTTATTCAGCATATTGTAAAAATAAAGGATTTAAAAAAAACTCTACAGGCGCATAAAGACATAAATTATGAGTTTAAAAAAATTATCGTGGATCTGCTTAATCTTGATGATAATCAATTACTCAAGTTAAGCAAGGATTGGCAGCTTTCGCTTAATCTTGATGAAATGCAGACGATTAAAAAGTATTTTACTAAGCTGCGGCGCAATCCCACGGATTGTGAATTAGAAAGCCTGGCTCAAACCTGGTCGGAGCATTGTGTGCATAAGACAATGCGCGGAAATATTGATTATACTGATAACTCTGGAAAAATCCCAAAACGTTCGACAATCAAAAATTTACTCAAAAAAACAATTATGGACGCAACCAAGCAGCTGGATAAACCTTGGTGCGTTTCGGTTTTTAAGGATAATGCCGGTGTAATAAAATTTGATCAAAATAATAATATTTGTTTTAAAGTGGAAACCCATAATCATCCTTCGGCTTTAGACCCATATGGTGGGGCAGGTACTGGGATCGGCGGAGTTATCCGGGATATTTTAGGTGTGGGTTTGGGAGCAAAACCGATTTTCAATACTGATGTTTTTTGTTTTGGAATGCCGGATACTAAAAGAGAAGATTTGCCCCAGGGACTATTGCATCCGAAGCGGATTATGAAAGGTGTTGTGGCCGGAGTCAGGGATTATGGAAACAGGATGGGAATTCCTACGGCAAATGGCGCGGTGATTTTTGATCAGCGCTATTTAGGTAATCCGCTGGTTTATTGCGGAACAGTGGGAATAATGCCGCGGGAATTTTCTTTTAAAAAAACCAGTCCGGGTGAGTATATTGTGGCGATTGGCGGCAGAACCGGCAGAGACGGGATTCATGGAGCAACATTTTCTTCAGTAGAGTTAACCCACGAATCAGAAAATATATCCAGCGGGGCAGTGCAAATCGGTAACGCGATAACTGAGAAAAAAGTACTGGATACTTTGCTGCAGGCGCGCGATCAAAAGCTGTATACAGCCGTAACTGATTGCGGCGCAGGCGGTTTTTCCAGCGCTGTGGGTGAAATGGGCCAGGATACTGGAGCAAGAGTTGATCTGGATAAAATACTCCTAAAGTATAAAGGCTTAACTTATAGTGAAATTTGGATATCAGAGGCTCAGGAAAGAATGGTTGTTTCTGTTCCGAAAAATAAATTAAAGCGTCTTTTGGCTTTATTTGAAAAAGAAAATGTCGAGGCCGCGGTTATCGGTACATTTACTGATACAAAACGTTTGGAAATATTTTCTAATGGGGTGCAGGTTTGTGATTTAGCTATGGAATTTCTCCATGAAGGAGTACCTGATTCAGCCCGTCAAGCTGTTTGGAATCCTCCCCAGGTGAAGCAAGTAAAAAAGAATTCCCCGGCAGATTTGACGGAAAGCTTATTGGCTGCGCTCTCAGATTTAAATATTTGTTCCAAAGAATGGATTATCCGGCAATATGATCATGAAGTCCAGGGAATGAGCGTATTAAAACCTTTGTCCGGGATTGATAATGACGGCCCGCAGGACGCGGCAGTGATAAAGCCTTTAGCTGATTCAAAAAAAGGCATTGTTATTTCTTGTGGAATTAATTCGCGTTATTCGGATATTGATCCTTATTGGATGGCTGCTTCTTGTATTGATGAAGCTTTAAGGCAAATCATCAGTGTTGGCGGAGATTTAAACCAGACTGCGGTTTTAGATAATTTCAGCTGGGGCAATACAACCAAGCCTGAAGTGCTGGGACAGCTTGTGCGTGCCTGTCTGGCGTGCCGGGACGCGTCGCTGGCTTACAGCGTTCCCTTTATCTCAGGCAAGGATAGTTTAAATAATGAATATAGTATTGGTAAAAAGACAATCGCTATTCCACCGACATTGCTTATTTCGGCTCTGGCGGTAATTGACAATGTGGAGAAGGTTATTTCCAGTGACGCGAAATCCGCGGGCAACCTTATCTATTGCTTAGGTCAAACCAATGATGAAATGGGCGGCAGCAGCTATTATGTAAAAAAAGGCTGGAAGAGCTTGAATGTGCCGAAAGTAGATTTTAAGGCAAATCTTAAATTGTATGAACAATTAAGTAAAGCAACAAAAGCTGGGCTGGTTCGCTCTTGTCATGACTGCTCTGACGGCGGAATAGGGGTGAGCTTAGCGGAGATGGCATTTTCCGGAGGTTTGGGGATGCAAATTGATTTAAGAAAATTAAAACATAAGATCGCTAAAAAAGATTTACGCGAGGACGCGTTATTATTTTCTGAATCTAATGGTAGATTTGTGGTTGAAATCCAAAATGATAAAAAGGATGCGTTTGAGAAGATCCTAAAAGGGTTAACTTTTTCTTGCCTGGGCCAGGTAACCGCGGCCCAGGATTTTCAGGTTTTAGGTTTAAGCGGTAAGAATCTGGTTTTCGCCTCTATCGATAAGTTGAAACAAGCATGGCAAAACCCCTTGAAATGGTAGTAGTATATTTACAAATTAAGTACGGAGTGTCGCGTGACGATTAATGCCTTTAGCCCGCTAATTTTTGGATTGCTCAGCCTGGGGGCAGGGCTTTATGTCTTATTAAAAGCAGAAAAATCTTTTCTCTGTCGTCCTTACTTTTTTGCCGCGGTTGCAATGTCATGTTATTTTTTCATGTATTTTGTTATGACCCATTATCATAATAGTATTGATAATGCGATGTTTGTTTTAAAAATATTCGCGACTGGCGCGGCTTTTATTGTTCCGGCTTTGCTGAATATTCTTTTAACCCTTAAAACAAAAAAAAGCGGATTGCTTAAAATATTTTTATTTTTTTCTTTTTTGTTCGCGCTTTCAAGCTTTTATTACTGGGATAAGAGTCTTTTGCTTGAGACAGATTTTTTTCAGTGGGAAAGTGTAATTAATGTAAATGTTTTCTCGTATTATCTGTTCTTTCTAAATGTTTCTTTGTTTTTACCTTTAGGCATTGTTATTGCTTTAATTAAAAAAAGTAAAATAAAACCATCGGAAATCGCGGCAAAACAGAGCCGATTTATTATCCTGAGCATTGGGCTTGTAGATGCCTGTCTTTTAATAAATTTCGCGGTTAATTTTGGGATGAGTTTTAATTTTCTCGGATCTTTATTAATGGCGCTGAGTTTTATGAGCATTGCCTATGCTATTGTTAGGTTCCGTTGTCTGGAATTTGATCGAATAGCGTATAAAGTGCTGCTGGCTGTTTTATTGATCGGCCCTTTGCTGGGCATGCATATTATTATCAGTAAATTATTTTTGGAAGTATTCGGCTATTTAATTACTACGACATTTTCTTTGCTGGTTATAATTCTCATGATTCTATTTGCTCCCTATAAGAAACTTATCCAAATGTTTTTGGAAAAAGTAGTTTATCAAGGCAAATATGATTACCAAAAAGTCTTAGCTGAACTTTGCCAGGGATTAACCGTGATCATTGAGTTTGACCAATTATGTGATTATCTGATTGAGGTAATTGTCCAGACCCTAGACGCGAAAAGGATCGCGCTTTTTCTGGAAAACGCGGATAGCGCGGGTTATATGATTAAAGCCAGTGCCGGGATTGATAGTGAAATCCAGCAGCAGCTGCGGCTGGATGATAATAGTCAGATTTTAAACTGTTTGAAGCAAAGCTCAGGAATGCTGATAAAAAGTGAGTTAAATCAGTTTGAAAATGAGTCTGAAACAGAAATATTATTCGAGCCGGTTTCTGCTATTGAAGCGGAAATAATTATCCCTTTATGGTTAAATGACCGATTGATCGGTATTATTATGCTTAGCGCTAAATCTTCAGCAGAAATATATAATCAGGGGGATATTAATGTTTTGGAAGTTTTCGCGCTTGAGGCTTCTAAAGCTCTGGAGCATGCTCGGGTATATTCTCAGGCGATTATTGACAATGTAAGCAAGGTATTTAATCAGAATTATTTTTTGACGCGTTTGCGTGAAGAAATTGCTCGTTCAAAACGCTATGCCCGTCCAATATCTTTATTGTTTATTGCGGTAGAAGATGCGCAGTCTAGCGCGGACATAGAAGCAGAGCGGCTATTATTAAAAGCAATTGGTTTATTGCTAAAAACTAAAGTGCGGAATGTTGATGTGCTTGGCCGATATAGTAATAAAATGTTTGCGGTTATTTTGCCGGAAACTGGATTAAGCCAAGAAAAGCAGGCGGATAATCTAAATAAGCATAAGCAGGATACAATGCTGGTTGCTAATCGGATAAGCCAGGGAATTGAGAATCTGACCGGTGAATATAAAGGAAAAATAGTCGGGCTTAATTCTAGTATCGGGTTTGCTTGTTTTAATGGTGAGGATAAACAGTTTACGGAAGAGGTTTTTATCGAACAAGCCGAAACCGCGCTGAATACGGCAAAAAAAAATAAAGAAAGTAAGATAGTTTGTTTTGAAAGGGAGAAATGAAAAACATCAAAGTTTTAATCTTAAGGACAGCCGGAACTAATTGCGATCAGGAAACAAGAATCGCGTTTGAGTTAGTTGGGGCAAAAGTAAGTTCATTACATGTAAATGATTTACTTAGCGGAAAAGACAAAATATTTAATTATCAAATCATTGCCTTCCCCGGTGGATTTACTTATGGAGATGATATTGCCGCGGGGAGAATCCTGGCTAATGAATTAAAAATGAAATTAAAAGCTGAATTGCAGAAGTTTCTAGCTAAAAATGGTTTGATGCTCGGGATTTGTAATGGATTTCAGGTTTTGGTTAAAATGGGGATATTGCCGGGTAATCAGACTTGGCAGCAGGAATGTACTCTGGCTTGCAATGATTCGGGAAAATTTGAAGACAGATGGGTGTATTTAAAGAAGCCAGAGGACGGAGAACAGAAGACAGAAAATAGAGAAGAGAATAAATGTGTTTGGACAAGGGGAATTGATAAGGTGATATATCTTCCGGTTGCCCATGGTGAAGGAAAATTTATAACTTTAAATAACGCGGTTTTAAACCGCTTAAAAGATAATGGTCAGATTGTGTATCAATATTGTGATAAAAACAACAACCTTGCTCCCTATCCCGATAATCCTAATGGGTCAATTGAGCACATTGCGGGAATTTGTGATGCCACTGGCAGAATCTTCGGGTTAATGCCGCACCCGGAAAGATGTGTGTTTAGAACTCAGCATCCGCGCTGGACAAGGGGAGAAGATGAAGCAGTTCCGGATGGTTTAAATATATTTAAAAACGCGATTGATTATTTAAAAAAAACATGAAAATCGTATTGCGTTAAAATAGCAGAACGCAAATGAATTATGAATGACTAGTTATGAATTATGAGTTAAAAACCATCTAATAATTATAAATGAAAAGCTAAAGAGTAAAAACAGTATTAGGTTTTTTGGGTGTTTTTTATTCTTAATGTTTATAACTAATAACTCGTAACTCATAACTCATAACTATTGTGGAGGAAACATGCCCAAAAGGCTGACATACGCGCAAGCCGGAGTAAATATCACAGAAGCAAATAATTTTGTCAAAGCCATCGGCGCTTTGGTTAAAAGCACTAAGCGGCCGGAGGTATTAAATAATATCGGCGGTTTTGGCGGTTGTTTTGCCTTGACCAAAAAATATAAGAATCCGGTATTGGTCTCCAGTACTGATGGTGTGGGCACGAAGATTAAGGTGGCGATGCTTGCTAATAAACATGATACCGTGGGGATTGATCTTGTGGCAATGAATGTTAATGATATTCTGGCCATGGGCGCGGAACCATTATTTTTTCTGGATTATATCGCTATTGGCAAAGTAAATAAAACTAAATTAGTAAATATTGTTAAAGGTATTGCCGAGGGGTGCCGGCAGTCAGGCTGCGCGCTTATCGGCGGTGAAACCGCGGAAATGCCGGCAATCTATGCTAAAGATGAGTATGATTTGGCGGGTTTTTGCGTGGGAATCATTGAAAAAAACAATATAATCACTGGAGCGGCGATAAAACCAACTAATGTTTTAATCGGTATTGCCTCAAGCGGTTTGCATTCCAATGGTTTTTCCCTGGCGCATAAAGTATTTAATGAAAAAGAAATTAAAGCAAGGTCTAAACAATTGCTTGTGCCGACTAAGATTTATGTTAAGCCGGTATTATCTTTGCTGAAAAAAGTTAAGGTCAAAGGAATCGCGCATATTACCGGCGGCGCTTTTTATGAAAAGCTGATGAAAATATTTCCGAAAAACTGCAAAGTGGAGATTAAAAAAAACAGCTGGAATATTCCGGAAATTTTTAAAATAATCGCGGCTAAAGGCAATGTGGAAGAAAAGGAAATGTTTAGGACTTTTAATATGGGAATCGGATTGGTTCTAGTGGTTGATAAAAAAGATGTTGCCAAGACTTTGGCGCATTTAAAAGCAAATAAACTGAAAAGCGGAATTATTGGACAAGTTGCTGCGGCGGAAAAAGGCAAACCAAGATTGAATTTTATTTAAACAGCACAGCGGAGAATTTATGAAGGTTTTAGTTGTCGGCTCAGGAGCAAGAGAGCATGTATTGGTCTGGAAGATTGCTCAATCGCCTAAAGTGAAAAAAATATTTTGCGCTCCGGGCAATGGCGGAATCTCGGAAATCGCCGAATGCGTTGAGATAAAAGCCGAGGCAATAGAACAATTACTTGAATTCAGCCAAGCAAACGCGATTGATTTAACAGTAGTTGGCCCGGAAGTGCCTTTGGCTTTAGGGATTGTTGATCTGTTTCAAGCTAAAGGACTGAAAATATTCGGCCCAAGCAAAAATGCCAGTGCTTTAGAAGCAAGCAAAGTATTTGCTAAAAATATCATGAAAAAATACAAAGTGCCTACTGCTGATTTCGCGGTATTTACAAAAAAAGAAGCAGCGCTTAAATACGCGCGTAATGCTAATCGTCCGCTGGTGATTAAAGCAGATGGTTTATGCGCCGGAAAAGGTGTTTTTGTCTGCCCAACTCTTGCTGAACAGGAAAAAGCAATCCAATCAATTATGGGGGATAATGATTTCGGCAGTGCCGGCAATACAGTGATGATTGAAGAATGTTTAGAAGGCGAAGAAGCTTCAATGATTTTTATCAGTGACGGCGAGCATGTTTGCGCGATGGCGTCCAGCCAGGATCATAAACGGATATTTGATAATGATCAGGGACCAAATACCGGAGGCATGGGCGCGTATTCTCCGGCTCCGGTAGTTAGTGAAGATTTATTTGAGCAAATAAAAACTGAGGTAATAATTCCCACGATACAGGGTATGCAGCAAGAGGGCGTTCCTTTTTGCGGAGTATTATATGCCGGGATAATGATCACAGCTAAAGGGCCGAAGGTGCTTGAATTTAATGTTAGATTCGGTGATCCGGAAACCCAAGCTATTTTGCCCAGACTTAAAAGTGATCTTGTGGATATTATTCTTAGCGCTTTAGCCGGAAAATTAGATACAATTAAGCTTGATTGGGATAAACGGGCATGTGTATGTGTGGTCGCCGCTTCCGGCGGATATCCCGGAGATTATGAAAAAAATAAGAAAATTTCCGGGCTAAAAAAAATCAGCCGGGAAAAGGACCTGCTTATTTTTCATGCTGGCACAAAAAAACAAGATAATGATATTTTAACCAGCGGCGGAAGGGTTCTTGGGGTAACTGGTCTAGGCGATAATATTGCTCAGGCGATTGATAAGGCTTATCAGGGAATAAACCAAATTAGTTTTGAGCATATGTTCTATCGTAAAGATATCGGCAAAAAAGCCTTAGCCAAGGTATCTGATAAAATAATAAAATAAAAAAATAATAAAGTTATTTGTTTAGGAGGTAAAGGTGGCAAAGGATAAAAAAATAAAAGTGGCAATTTTAATGGGCAGTCAGTCTGATCTGGATACAGTACAGGTGGCTGCTGATGTATTTAAAGAAATGAAAGTGGCTTATGACATAAGAGTGCTTTCGGCTCATCGCACGCCCAAAGACGTGGTTAAATATGTTGAGCTGCTGCCGGCTCGCGGAGCACAGGTGATTATTGCCGCCGCGGGGATGTCCGCGGCTTTAGCCGGAACAGTTGCCGCGCATACAATTTTGCCGGTAATTGGGATTCCGATTGAAACAAAAACTTTAAAAGGCTTGGATAGTTTGCTTTCAACAGTTCAAATGCCCAAAGGAATTCCCGTAGCCTGTATGGCTATTGGTAAAGCCGGAGCGGAAAATTCCGCGATTTTTGCTTGTCAGATCCTGGCATTACAAGATGAAGGAATCAGAAAAAAAATGTTAAAGCTGAAAATTGATATGGCCAACGCGATACGAAAGATAAAAATTTAATGGCCGCGAAAGTAACTAAAATCATTAAAGTCGACGCGCTGAATCCTGACAAATCCAAAATAGAACAAGCCGCGGATATTCTAAAATCCGGCGGGTTGGTGGCTTTTCCCACAGAAACTGTTTACGGGCTTGCGGCACTGACAACCGATGCTATTGCCGTAGAAAAACTGCGTTATATTAAAAAAAGACAAGAAGAAAAGAAATTTTCATTATGTGTCAGCAGCATTGAGCAGGTAGAAGGATTTATTGAAGATATCTCGCCTTTTGTTTATAAATTAATGGAGGAGTTTTGGCCCGGGCCTTTGACTTTGGTTTTAAAAACTGCCCATAATGAAATGATTGGGTTTAGAATTCCTGATCATCCTGTCGCACAGATGTTTTTAAACCAAGTTGGAGCCGCGGTATTTGCGCCATCAGCGAATTTTGCCGGGGATAAGCCTCCGCAGACAGCGCGGGAAGTTCTGGAATATCTTGATGGAAAGATTGACGCGGTTATTGATGCCGGGCCGGCAAAACTCGGCATAGCTTCTACCGTTGTCCAGATTGATGATGGTTATAAAATTCTTAGACCAGGAGCAGTGACTGAGCAGATGCTGGAAAAAGCGTATAAGCGTAAAGATATATTATTTGTCTGTACGGGAAACAGCTGCCGCAGTGCCATGGCCGAAGGCTTGATGAAAAAAATGGCAGCAGGAAATAATAATCTGCGTATTGCCTCAGCCGGAGTCGCTGCTTTTGACGGCATGCGCGCGTCACAGGACGCGATTACGGTTATGAAAAAATACGGGGTGGATATAACAGCGCATAGAGCCAGAAGATTAACTAATCAAATGGTAAAAGTTTCTGATTATATATTGGTTATGGAAAATACGCATAGAGAGTTTATGTTTGACCGCTATTGGCGGGCGAAAAAAAGAATTTTTCTGCTTAAGGAATTTGCTCAAGATAAGTCTGGTAAATTAGGAATTCCGGATCCGATTGGCAGAGATGTAAATTTTTATGAAGAAATTGCAAGGGTAATTAAAAAATCTATAGAAGGGCTGGTGGATAAATTACAATGAACCTAGCGATCGGGAATGACCATAGAGGTTTTAAACTAAAACAAATTTTAGTGGAGCATCTTAAAAAAAACGGACATACTGTTGAAGATTTCGGCGGTTTTTCCGATGAGTCCTGCAACTATCCGGAATTCGCGATAAAGGTTGCTAAATCTGTGGCAAAAAAGAAAAATGAAAAAGGGATTTTGATTTGTAATAGCGGTATCGGAATGGCAATGGCAGCAAGCACGGTTAAGGGAATCCGGGCGGCGAATTGTTTCAATCTTTCCACCGCGCGTTTTTCCCGTGAGCATAATGATGCTAATGTGCTTGTTTTAGCAGCAGGTTATTTAAAGACTGCTATGGCAAAAAGAATCGTTAATACCTGGTTAAAGACAAATTTTGCCGGCGGCAGACACTTGCAAAGAGTTAAAATGTTCTCAAAATAATAGAGGGAATCTAAATACGGAGGATTTAATGGAGTATTTGAAAAAAACAGACAGTCAAATTTACAATGCGATCCAAAATGAATTAAAAAGACAGCGTGAGCATATTGAGCTGATTGCCAGTGAAAATTTCACCTCACAAGCTGTAATGCAAGCTCAGAGCTCTGTACTGACTAATAAGTACGCGGAGGGTTATCCCGGAGCACGCTGGTATGGCGGTTGTGAGCATGTAGATGTTGTGGAAACACTAGCAATTGAACGGGCAAAAAAAATATTTAATGCCGAACATGCCAATGTCCAGCCGCATTCCGGCGCGCAGGCGAATATGGCTGTGTTTATGGCCGCGCTCAAGCCCAAAGATAAGGTTCTGGCTTTAGATCTGGCTTGCGGCGGGCATTTGTCGCATGGCCATCCTTTGAATTTTTCCGGATTGTTTTATAATGTAAAATCTTATGGAGTAGATCGAAAAACTGAATGCCTGGATTATGATCAAATCATGAGCATGGCAAAAAAATTTAAACCCAAAATGATTTTAGCCGGAGCCTCAGCCTATCCGCGGTTTATTGATTTTAAAAAATTTAGAGAAATCTGTGACGCGGTCGGAGCTTATTTAATGGTGGATATGGCGCATATTGCCGGACTTGTTGCTGCCGGCGTTCATCCCAGTCCGATTCCTTACGCGGAATTTGTGACAACCACGACCCATAAAACATTAAGAGGGCCCAGAGGCGGGTTAATTCTTTGCCGGACTGAATTTGCCAAAAAAATTGATCTTAGCGTTTTTCCCGGCACGCAAGGCGGGCCTTTGATGCACATTATCGCGGCAAAAGCAGTCGCGTTTAAAGAGGCATTAAAGCCAGAGTTTAAAACCTATCAAAAAGAAATTGTAAAAAATGCCGCGACTTTAGCTGAGGCGCTTAAAAAAAGAAAATTCCGCATAGTTTCCGGGGGTACGGATACGCATCTTATGCTAGTTGATTTAACTGAGCGTGAGGTCAGCGGAAAAGAAGCTTCATCTCGGCTGGGGCAAGTTAATATTACGATCAACAAGAATCTGATTCCGTTTGATAAAAAATCGCCTTTTGTTACCAGCGGGATTAGATTGGGAACACCGGCAGTGACAACAAGAGGAATGAAGTCAGCGGAAATGGATGTTATTGCCGAGATCATTGATCGCGTTTTAAGAAAAGACTGGGCTGTCTCGAAAAAAGAAATCAGCCAAATAAAAGCGCAAGTTCAGGTGTTAACAAAAAAATATCCTTTATATTAAATAATTATTAAGTAATATGGAAAGAAATAAAATTATGAAAAAGCAAGAGCAGTCTTTGCCAGCCAATCGTCCGAGTTGGGATGAATACTTTTTAGATATTTCTCAGCTTGTATCCAAACGCTCAACTTGTTTACGCCGGAAAGTCGGCGCGGTGATTGTTAAGGATAAGCGGATTTTAACTACTGGGTATAATGGCGCTCCATCCGGGCTTAAGCACTGTGAAAAAACCGGCTGCATGCGCGAGCAGATGAATATTCCTTCAGGCCAGCGCCATGAATTATGCCGAGCTTTGCATGCTGAGATGAACGCGATTTTACAGGCAGCTCAGTACGGGATTAGTTTGGAAGGAAGTATGATTTATTGCACTAATCAGCCTTGTATTATCTGCGCGAAAATGATTATTAATGCCGGAATAAAGCGGATTGTGGTGCTTAAAAATTATCCTGATGAATTCGCTAAAGCCATGCTTAAAGAAGCTAAAATAGAGGTTGTGGTTGCTAAAAAAGCCTGTTAAGCTTAGGCTTAGGTTGAATTTACAGCAAATGAGCATAAATCTTTGATAAATTAAAAAAAACTGCAATAAATTATCATTGACAAGGCACTATATATAGTATATCATACCGATATGACTACAATATAGTGTGTCTGATGCGTGTGGAATACATAGGAGAAAAAATTTAATGAAATGTCCTTTTTGTGGGAACATTGAAGATAAAGTAGTAGATTCACGCATCGCTTCCGAAGGTGATTCTATCCGCAGAAGACGCGAATGCTTGAAATGTCAGCGCAGGTTTACTACCTACGAATACATTGAAAAAAGCACTCTGATGATAATCAAAAAAGATGGACGCAGAGAACCTTTTGATCGGAATAAAATACTATCCGGGCTTTTAAGAGCATGTGAGAAACGTCCTGTAAGCATGGAAAAAATAGAAGAGGTTGTGGATTCTATTGAACGCGCATTGCAGCGAACCTATGACAAAGAAGTCCTCAGCTCTGCTATCGGAGAATTTGTGATGAAACATTTGCATGAGATTGATGAAGTGGCTTATGTAAGATTCGCGTCAGTCTATCGGCAGTTTAAAGATATTAACCAGTTTTTAGGAGAATTAAAAGATTTATTGAACAAGAGGAGGGATTAGGAGATGTTGGCAGGAGAAAAAATGAGTTCCATGGAAGGAAAAGAATTGAATAGTATTAAGAAAAGAGATGGGAGGATAGCTGTTTTTAATAAACAGAAAATCAGCGATGCTATATTTAAAGCAGCTACAGCTGTAGGCGGAGAAGATAGACTGCTTGCTGATGAGCTGGCTAACGCGGTGGTATTATTTTTAAAAAAACAATACACTAACCAGGATCCGGATATTGAGCAGATTCAGGATATTGTAGAAAAGGTGCTGATTGAAACCGGACATGCTAAAACAGCAAAAGCCTACATTCTTTACCGGGAAAAAAGAAGAAAGATTCGCAATAGTCTTAAAGTCCGCAAAAAAGTAAATAGTAAAAGTAATTCAACTGATCTTGCTCTTTTAGTTACCCCTCTGTCTAAAGATGAGATTTTGAATTGGGATAAAGGCCGGATTGCCCTGGCTTTGCAAAAAGAAACCGGTATTTCTGAAGATGTAGCCTTGGAAGTAGCTTCAAGCGTTGAGAAAAAAGTTTTCAATTCCGGGATCACTCAAATATCAACTTCACTTATTCGCGAGCTGGTTGATAATGAACTGTTTGAACGCGGGCTTGAGAAAACTTTGACCAAACAAAGCATGATTGGTATGCCGACTTTTGATTTAGATCAGCTGCTGTTTTCCAAAAGCTGTGAAAACTCGAATATCGCTTCGAATAATCCCGAGGCAGTAAATTTATCAATTGCCGAAACTATTTTAAAACAGTATATTTTGCAAAAAGTTTTTAGCGAAGATGTGGCGACGGCTCATTTGCGGGGTATGGTGCATATTCATGATCTGGGTTATCCTCGGGCGTATTGCGGATCACATTCTTTGGAATATATTAAAAAATATGGACTGGAACTAGGTAATTTATTTACTTCCAGCGGTCCGGCAAAATATGCCCGGACGCTTACCGGGCATTTGAATACATTTATGGCATCTTTGCAGGCTTATTATGCCGGAGCTTTAGGCATTGGCTATGTAAATATTCTATATGCTCCTTATTTGGAAGATATGTCGGATAAGGAATTAAAGCAGGAAGCGCAGTATTTGATTTTCTCGGCTTCCCAAAACGCGTTTTCCCGCGGTTCTCAGAGCTTGTTCATTGATTTTAATGTGCATACCGGAGTGCCGAATTATTTAAAAAATATTCCAGCGATCGGCCCAAAGGGTACGTATACCGGCAGAACATACGGTGATTATGAAGATACAGCGATTAGATTTGCTAAAGCCATGCTTGAGGTTTGGAGAGAAGGAGATAGCGAAGGCCGAGTTTTTGCTTTTCCAAAATGCGATTTCCATATTAACAATGAATCGTTTAGTGAACCCAAGCAGCTGGAATTATTAAAATATGCTTGTCTGGTTGCCAGTGAAAACGGATCAACTTATTTTGTTTTTGACCGCGGAGATGAAGCTGTGCTTTCTCAATGCTGCAGACTGCGTCAGAAAATCGATGATATGTATATGATCGAACATCCGGAAAGCATGAGATTTTGCGGTTTTCAAAATGTAACGATCAATCTGCCCCAGGCTGGATATCGCGCGGGCAAAGGCAATCTGGCTGGTTTGGAAAAAGAGATTGAGCGGGCAATGGATATCGCGGTAAAAGCCCATTTGCAGAAGAAAGATTTTATCGCGCAGCTTATGGATGAGCCGGGAAAACCAATGTGGGAAGTTAGTAAGCCGGCAAAAGACGGCCGTCCATATATTGATCTGGAGACATCGACTTATATTATTGGTTTAATTGGTTTAAATGAAGCGCTGCAATTTGTTACCGGCAAGGAACTGCATGAATCGGAAGAAGTTTTTAAACAAGGTTTAAAAATAATTTCATTCATGAACCTTAAAACAAAAGAATACGCGAAGAAATACAAACTGAAGTTTTCGCTTGAAGAATCACCGGCTGAATCTGCCTGCCGCCGCTTGCCTAAGGTTGATCTGCGCCAATATCCCGAAGCGGCAAATGTGATAAAAGGGGATTTGGAGAATGATCGATATTATTATACCAACAGCATTCATTTTAGAGCGGACGCGAATATGGATCTTTTAACTAGGATTCAAAAACAAAGTAAGTTCCACACATTGATTGAGTCAGGAGCGATTATCCATGCTTTTGTGGGTGAACAGCAGCCGTCGCCGGATTCAATTTTAAATGTTATTAGGAAAACATTCGAGCAGACGCAGGCCGCGCAATTGACAATTTCTCCGGAATTCACTTTTTGTAATAGCTGCCGCAAGACAGGCCGGGGATTAACAGAAAAATGCACTTCATGTGACTCTCCGGACACATATGGCGTCACAAGAATTGTTGGTTATTTTAGCCGGGTTAACAACTGGAACCCTTCTAAATTAGCGGAATTAGAAGATAGACATGCCGGCGATTATAAAGTACAGGAGGTTAAGCTATAATGAAGGTTAAAATATTTGGAAAAAGCGGCTGTGCTAAGTGTGATACAACTAAAAATAAACTAAAACATTTTATCGGAAAATGGGAAATCAATAATAAGATTGAACTGTCTTTTCATGACATGGATACAGTAGAGGGCATGGCTGAAGGCGCTTATAATGATGTTATGCGGATTCCCACAACTATTTTCGAAGAAAATGATAATATTATTGCCCGCTGGGATGGGGAAGTCCCGCATTCTGAGAAGGTAAAAGAACATCTTGTAAAATAAAATAGTCTTATACAGCAAAAAGGCAGGGGGCTTAATATGCTTTCTGTCTTTTTTGCATTAATCCCTGGTTTTAAAAAGGAGTAATTGTGACTTACCCGATAAAAGGGTTTAATCCGCATACATTTATTGATTGGGACGGAAAACTTGCCTGCGTTATCTATTTGCCGGGATGTAATTTTCGCTGTCCTTTTTGTCATTCCAGTATTTTAGCCACAGATCCAGAGTCATTAAAAACTGTTCCGTTTGAGCATATTGAAAGATTTGTTCAAGGGAAAAAAGGCTGGATCGACGCAATGATCATTGGAGGGGGCGAGCCGACATTATATAAACAGCTGCCGGAATTATTAAAAGATATTAAGAAAATGAAGCTGCTTATAAAAATAGATACAAATGGGACTAATCCGGAAATTATTGAGAATTTAATCAAGCAAGGTTTGGTTGATTTTATCGCCATGGATATAAAAGCGCCTTTGGATAGTACGCGCTATGAACAAGCTGCCGGAACAAGCGTATCGATTAATGCGATTCAAAAAAGCATTGATATTCTATTAACGAATAAGATTGATTATGAGTTTAGAACAACAGTTGTTCCGACTTTGATTGAACGGGCGGATATTATAAATATTGCCCGAGCAATAAGCGGGGCTAAAAAATATGTTTTACAGCAGTTTGATCCCCAGGATATAATGGATAAGAACTTATCTGATCTTAAGCCATATTCTAAAGATATGCTTAATCAATTAGCTTCTTTAGCCCGGGAGTTTGTTAAAAATTGTTCTGTCCGCGGGATTTAAGCCGCGGTAAAATTATAAAAGGTTTTTTAGGAGCGATGATTGTGAAAGAAGCGCTATATTATAAAAAACTAGACAATTTAGCAGTGCAGTGTGTTCTTTGTCCGAAAAACTGCGTAATTAAGCCAGAGGCTACTGGTTTTTGCAAAGCAAGAAAAAACATTAAAGGAAAACTTTATTCTTTAATCTATGGCAAAACAACCGGGATCGCGGTGGATCCGATTGAAAAAAAACCTTTGGCTCAATATCATCCGCGGGAAGTTATTTTATCTTTAGGCAGCCGCGGCTGTAATCTGGCTTGTATGTTTTGCCAGAACTGGAATATTTCCCAAAACCCGGATGCCTATCTTGAGGATATTGATGCTGAAGAAATAGTCCGGGAAGCAAAACGCCTGCATACATTCGGCATTGCTTATACTTATAATGAACCGTTTATTTGGTTTGAGTTTATTTTAGAAACAGCTAAGTTGGCTAAAACAAACAAGCTAGAGAATGTTCTGGTGACCAACGGGTATGTTAATCCAGACCCGCTGGAAGAAATCCTGCCTTATATCGGGGCAATGAATATTGATTTAAAAGCATTAGATAATGATTTTTATCGCAAAATTTGTCAGGGAACTCTGGATCCGGTTTTAAATACGATTATCCGGGCTAAACAAGACTGCCATATCGAACTGACTAATCTGGTTATCCCCGGATATAATGATAGTGAAGAGCATTTTGAAAAACTAGCTGACTGGATATTTACTTATACTGGCGCGGATACTCCGCTGCACCTTTCCCGCTATTTTCCTTGTTATAAATTAAATGCTTTGGTAACTCCGCTGGAAACATTAAAAAAAGCCTATTCCATTGCCAAGAAAAAACTCAAATTTGTTTATATAGGCAATGTTTAAATGAGCCAAAATCCTACTGTAATGACAACCGGAAGTGTTATAACTAAAGATAAACACCAGATTTTTTATGATCATTATTCGGCCGGCAATCAGCAGGTAATTGTTATTGCCCATGGGTTTTTTAATAGCAAAAATTCAGTATTGCTCAAGCAGTTGGCTAGCGGGCTTTTAGTTGAATTCGATATTATCTTGCTTGATTTTCGCGGACATGGAAAAAGTGAAGGTTTGTTTTATTGGACTTCAAAAGAGTATTTAGATCTAGAGGCAGTGCTGGAATTCGCGGCAATAAAATATAAAAAAATCGGCTTAATCGGATTTTCTTTAGGAGCGGCGACAAGTATTATCACTTGCGCGAAAAATAATATTGTTAATAGCCTTATCGCTGTCAGTGCTCCGACTGAATTTGAAAAAATTGATTATAAGTTCTGGGAACTTGATGTGGAAAATGATATTGTATATAATCTGGGACAAGGCGCGATCGGCAAGGGAGTTAGGCCTGGTCCTTTTTGGCTAAAAAAAGACAAGCCGATTAATTTAGTTGAAAAACTATCCCTGCCGGTTTGTTTTATCCATGGAGATAAGGATTGGGTTATTTATCCCAGTCATTCCGAAGCATTGTTTGAGAATGTTAAGACGAAAAAGCAAATTAAAATAATAAAAGATGGACCGCATGCCGAGTATCTTATGCGCAATCATAGCCAGCAGATGCTGGAGATTATTAAAAACTGGTTTAAGGAAACGCTTTAAATTAAGCGGATATGCTTATGTTAAAAGTAAAACCATATTTAAATTCTGAATTTTGCCTGCAATGCAAGGAATGCTGTAAGTTTGAAGATGATATCTGGCTGCCGCATTTACTAAAAGCAGATGAAAAAGCTTTAGGGATTTCATGTGTTCAAGCTAAAAAAGGCGCTGATTCCAGGCTGGTGTGCAAATTTTTAGAAGAAGCTGAGCATAAGTGCGCGGTGTATGAAAAACGACCATTTGAATGCGCGCTGTATCCATTTTTACTGGTTAAGCATGGTAATTCATTGGATTTAGTGGTTCATCTGGGCTGTCCGTATATTCTGAACACTGTTAATTGCAAAGAGTTTGAGCAATATGCTGATTATCTTTGTCAGGTTCTTTTAGAACCTGATATTGTGAAAATTTATGCTCAGGAACAAGATAAATTCCATTCTTATCCGGATGTAGAACTTTATCTAATTAAAAAAGATATTCTGTCAAAGCGTTAAGGTTTATTATCATGCCTGTAAAAATCTCAGAAAAAAAACTGCTAAGCATTGGGGATAAGAAGATATTTGATCAATTCCTGTCAATTAAAAACCATGAATTAAGTCCGTACAATTTTGCTAATATTTATGTCTGGAAAAGCTTGTTTGAGATTTTCTGGTATTTAATTGATGATGCTTTGTGTGTGTTTTTTAATAATTCCGGAGGATGTTTCATGTATTTAAGTCCTTTAACCGCAAATATTAATGAAAATATTATTAAGCAATGTTTTAAAATAATGGATGAATATAATTCCAATCATTCATTATCCAGGATTGAAAATGTTCCTGAAAAAGAGATTGGATTTTATCAGAAACTGGGATTAGTTCAAAAGCATAAATCCAGTGATTATCTTTATCTGAGAACAAAAATCGCGGAACTTAAAGGCAATAGCTATAAGGCAAAACGCGCGGACCGCAATTATTTTACTAAAACCTATAAATTTGCCTATCAGCCGTATCTTAAGGCAGATGAACAGGAGTGCATTTTATTACTTAAAAACTGGATTGAAAATCGTAAGCTTAATAATCAGGATCAATTATACCAGTATATGCTGGATGATATTTTTTCTGCGCAGCAAATTGCTTTAAAAAATTGTTCAGAGCTGGGATTAATTGCCAGGGTAGTACTGATCGAAGGCAAAGTTGCGGGCTATACTTTTGGTTATGAGCTTAACCCAGATACTTTCTGTATAATGTTTGAGGTGGTTAATCACCAGTTTAAAGGGATTTCTCAGTTTGTTTTCCAAAAATTCGCTCTTGAAATGAAAGCCTATAAATATATCAATACAATGGATGACTCTGATCTGGAAAATTTAACCAGGGTAAAGTTATCCTATAAACCAGAGCAGCTTGTCCGGAACGCGCTGATTACCCGCGAACTATAAATAAAATGAAGATAAGCTTAGTTGACAATAAGGTATAAATAAGGTATATTTATTATATGGCCGGGTTTGAATTTGATAATAAGAAAAGCGAAAATAATAAAAAGAAACATGGAATAGATTTTATAAAAGCGCAACTACTATGGCAAGACGCTAATTTAATTGAAATCCCAGCGAAAACTAGTGATGAAGCAAGATTTGTGATTATTGGTCGGATTGCCGATAAGTATTGGTCTGGAATAATTACCTATCGAAAAGAAAAAATTCGGATTATTTCTGTGCGGCGCGCTAGAGCAGAGGAGGTTGAAATTTATGAAAGCTAAAAAATTTGATGAAAAATTTGATAAAGGTCATGATGTCTCCAAATATCTTAATCTGTCAAAAGCAAGAAGGCCGGAACAGGGAATAAAGAGAGTTAATGTGGATTTCCCTATTTGGATGATTCAAGACCTGGATAAAGAAGCCAAGCGGCTTGGCGTGCCTCGGCAATCGATAATCAAAGTTTGGGTGGCAGAGCGTTTGGAAAATTATCATAAATAACAGCAGCTTTGTTCATCTAACTTATAGTGCTCGCAAAATAAGTTAGACCAGTAATTACTTTTAAATGTCGATAAAATAATAGATTAAAAAATAAAAAAGTGGTATAATTCTCATATGATTACAGAGCAAGATAAAATGATAATTCAGGAATTGTCAAAAAAATACCAGGTAAAGCGGGTATTGCTTTTTGGGTCAAGTTTAGATTTGACAAAAGAAAGCAATGATATTGATATTGCTATAGAAGGTATCCCAGCAAATCAATTTTTTAAATATTATGGTGATCTCATGCTGAAACTTTCAAAGCCGATTGATATTATTGATTTGTCTGGCACATCAAAATTTGTCGCATTGATTAGGCAAGAGGGAGTTCAACTCTATGGCTGATTACAGAATGCGTATTGAGGCAGAATGCGAAGCTATTGAAAAAACTCTCGCGGCCTTACCTAACAAAAAGTTGTCTCAATTGTCGGAATTAGAACTCGCTGGAGTGGCAACTTTGATTCCCATGCGTACTTTTTAGAGCTTCAACCTCAGAGACTTGAACCGCTTACAGGGAACTGTGTTGATCTGTTTAAAAAAATTAAAACTGAAATAAATAAAATTAATATCTAATAGTTTTTCTTAGTAAAGAGAAAATTTATAGAAAAAGGATATTATTTGACATGTTTTTGTTTTTATGATAAAGTGAGCAAGAATAATTTCCGAGAAATATCTTAGACTTTGTGAGCCGCAAAGTGCTGATTTTAGCCGGGGTAGCTCAGGTGGTAGAGCGAGGGACTGAAAATCCCTGCGTCGGCAGTTCAACTCTGTTCCCCGGCACCAAAAAACTCCTATCCGAAAGGGTAGGAGTTTTTTATTTGTCCAAGACCAGTTGTTTGACCGGCTTATCAATGGCGGTCTAGAATCAATCATTTTAGCTCATTCTCGCATTACATCCTGTAATGCTCCGAGGATGAATCTCTGATTTTGCCGGTCCTGTCAAAATCAGGCTTCAAACCCGCTAAAATGATTATTCTAGCCCTTTACAGTTTGAGTTTTCCTATACGCAGCAGGTATTGTTCAACTTTTTTTGATGAATTTAAGTTATTATTGATAAGATTCCAGCAGTCAGCGTCTTCCATGCATAGATATACCGGAGTTTTCTGGTCATATCCGCGGATCCACTGAAGCATTTTCTCATAAATCTGTTTGCGGATAAATTTAGGATAGCGGAGTTTTTTATCCTCGCCTAAGAATAGTTCCCCATAAAAAATATTACTTTCAGGAAATCTCAGCTCAGCAGAGTTTTTAAGTTTCCTTGTGCCGCGCAGGCTGCCGATGCTTATCCAGCTAAAAGGAGGTTTGACTTTAGCATATAATAAATCAATAACTGGTTTATAGAGTTTTTCCCAATCAGCGGAATATATTACCGGATCAAAGTGAAAGCCAAGGGAAAAGCCTTTTTCCTGAACCGCCAAAGCAGCGGCTAATCTTTGCTCAAGATTTGCGGTTAGCAGCTCTTCAGACTTAACAATTGATTCTGGGTTAAGCGACCAGGAAATAACAATATTACGGCTAGGGTTTAATTTTAAGATATTAGCAATATTATTGCTTTTGGTTTTCAGCTCAAAATACACCGGCTTATCTTGAAAAAACTCAATCAGTTTCTGCGCATAGCCGGTAATATGATCTAAAGCCAGAGAATCGCAGAATTCACCAGTGCCGATTCGGATGGGACGGTTAATTTTTTTATAAAAATCAGCGAATTTTTCAAAAAAATCATCGAGATTAGCCGGCAGAACAATGCCGGGAAAATTAGTGTATTGCTGGAGAAAACAATATGAGCAATCATATGGACAGCCGAAACCAAGATTAAAGATCCAGTAATTACAGCCAATATGGTTTTTGGTGCAGGGGCAGGGTTTTATAAAATCCCATTTTTCCTGGACAATAAAAACAATGGGTTTCTTTAAATCTTTTAATTGAAATTGATTGCTTTTAACATACTCAAGGGAATTATTTATTTCAGTGATCGGCGTAGTTGGAAATTCTTCAGCAAAGCGTTTAGCCAGATAACTGTTTTTTGCTTGTTTTTCAATAAAAATCCTTTCCGGAATAAAAACCGAAGATTTAGGATGCGCCTCAGAAAGCGCGGGTTTTAACTCAGCAAGAAAAATTTTTGCCGGATCAAATTCCTGGTCTTGACTGGTGAGAGGAAAACGCATATTTATCAAGTCGCGTTTAATATTAACGAATTTATTTCTGCCGCTACTGTTTTCAATAATAAAATCAGTTTTAAGTTTATTAATGATTTGCTGATCATTAATCTTATCCCGGGTTTTAATTTCATGAAACAGCCGCAGAATATCCTTAGTCTGATTAAGATTTAATCTAAAACCAAAGGTTTTTTCAATAGTATGTTTAAACTTATCTTGATTAGTTCGCATGCTTTGTTTATTCCTCGTCCAGTTCGGAATTATAAGAATTGATTAAATCAGTATAGTGCTTAACTTGTTCAAGTTTATTTCTTTTTTTTGCTCCGGTAATATATATAAGGGATTTTTGCTTGAGCGCTAAGATAGCGGATTTTCTCTGTTCATCAGTTAATAGCGAGTTTTGCAGCAGTTTGTTTATGGCATAGATTCTTAATGTATCCATTGCCGGATATTGGCGGGAAAGCTGATCAGCATGCCCGCCGTGCTTTATGGTCAGGACTTCAGGAATCAGCTTTACAGGATAAATCGCGCAAACTCTTAGCCATAAGTCATAATCTTCGCAAGCCGGCATATTTTCATCAAAACAACCAATTTGCTTAAACAAATCTTTTTTAACCACAGAAGTAGACATGCCGATACAGCAAAGCTGTAAAGCATTGTCAAAAACAAAACCGTCTGGTTTTTGATGGATTTTTTTCTGGTTGAGCAGCTTTTGATTGCGATACCAGATTTCCTCTGTATGGAAGATATTAATATCCGGGAAACGGTTTATATATTCTCTGGCGATTTTGAGTTTATCAGGTTTAAAGCAGTCATCTGAATCTAAAAAAGCAATAAACTCGGCTTTGGCAAAAGATATCCCCAGATTGCGCGCCGAGGAAACCCCCTGATGCGGCTGATGGATATAGACTAAGCGCTTATCAGCAATATTCTTAATCAAAGCAGCGGTATTATCAGTGGAGCCGTCATCAATCACAATCAGCTCAAAATCCGGTTCGGTCTGCGTGAGCACAGATTCAATTGCCTGGATTAAGAAGACACAGCGATTATAAGTGGGAATAATAACGCTAAAATAAGGATTTTTCATGGAACCTAGTATAGCAAGTTTTGCTTAAAACGTCTAATTGTTTAGATTAAAAATTTATTGGAAAGCAGGGGAAGCCTGAAAAAGGAAAATAAATAGGTGTCTGTCCCCAGCATAAATAAATAGCTGTAATTATGAGCAGAAATTTGATATAATTATCTCCTGATATTTTTCGAATAACTCAAAACCATAAGTGAAGATAATGATAGCAATTATTGATTACAAAATGGGTAATGTGCGCAGCGTGGCCAAAGCTTTTGAGTCTCTTGGGGCAAAAGTGGAAGTAACTGCCAGCAAAACCAAGCTAGCTAAAGCTAATGCCCTTGTTTTGCCTGGGGTAGGGGCATTCTCAGCTGGAATGAAAAACCTGAGAAAAATGGAGCTTATTTCGGAAATTAAAAAAGCAGTTGCTCTTGATAAACCATTCTTAGGAATATGCTTGGGACAGCAGCTATTGTTTAGTCAAAGCTTTGAACACGGCAAGCACAAAGGCCTGGATATTATTTCCGGAGAAGTGGTTATGTTTAAACCCGGGCTTAAGATTCCGCACATGGGGTGGAATACGATAATGCAAGACGCAAGACACAAGACACAAGACACAAGCGGATTGTTGAAGGGCGTGCCGAATGGGAGTTATTTTTATTTTGTGCATTCTTATTATGTAAAACCAGTAAGTAAAAAGTGTATCATTGCTATCACAGAATACGGCCAGAAATTTGCCAGTATTGTCGGACAAGGTAATACTTTCGGCATTCAGTTCCATCCGGAAAAGAGTTCGGATATGGGGCTTAAAATTCTCGAGAACTTTTGTCGGATCGCTGGAGAGATATGAAAAAGGGTGTAGGGGATAGGGTTTAGGGATTAGGAAAAACTAAAATTTTAAAAATTTATAATTTATAAAACTTGTGACTTGTGTCCTGTGGCTTGTGACGCGAACGGAGAGAGCAATGCTGGCAAAACGTATTATTCCCTGTCTGGATGTTAAAGACGGCAGAGTGGTTAAGGGAATTAATTTTCTTAATTTAAAAGATGCCGGAGATCCGGTTGAACAGGCGGCAATGTATAGCCGTGAGGGAGCGGATGAGGTTGTGTTTTTAGATATTACCGCAAGTTCTGACCATCGTAAAACTATGCTCGATGTGGTTAAAAGAACCGCGGAACAGGTATTTATTCCGTTTACAGTTGGCGGCGGTATCCGCAAACTATCAGACATTGAGCTGATTTTACGCAAAGGCGCGGACAAGGTTTCTTTAAACACCGCGGCAGTTAAAAATCCTCAGCTAATCAAACGGGCCGCGAGAAAATTCGGCAATCAGTGTATCGTAGTCGCTGTGGATGCCAAAAGAAGGCCATTAGCTATGAGCCATGAGCTATCAGCTAGCAAGTGGGAAGTCTATATTTACGGCGGTAGAGAACCTACGGGTATTGATGTGATTGAGTGGGTTAAAAAAGTCGAGTCCTTGGGCGCTGGTGAAATCCTGTTAACCAGTATGGATAAAGACGGCACGCAATCCGGCTATGATCTTGAGTTGACCAGGGCAGTGTGCGAGGCAGTGAATATTCCGGTTATTGCCTCTGGCGGCGCGGGAACTTTGGAACATTTATATGATGGCTTGTCTAAAGGCAGAGCAGACGCGGTTTTAGCAGCTTCTATATTTCACTATGGAAAGTACAAGATTCAACAGACCAAAGCGTATTTAGCGCGTAAAGGCTTGCATATGCGCTGTAAATAAATGGGGAATTTAAACGGGGCGAAGTGATTATTACCTGCCTATAGAGTAACTTCAATAATTTTTTAAGCGATATTTTAGTTTAATGCTAAATAAAAAAACAGAAAAAAAACTAAATAGTCTTAGAAACACACTTAGCTCTATGCAAAGCGTGGTTGTTGCTTTTTCCGGAGGCATAGACAGTACTTTATTATTAAAAGTCAGCTATGATGTTTTGCATAAAAATGTCTTGGCTGTTATTGTTTCGTCAGCTTTTTTAACTAAACAAGAACTGGATTTCGCGCTTAAGACAGTTAAAAAAATAGGCTGCGCGTATAAAGTTATAAACCTGGATATTCTTAAAAACAGTAAAATCATTAAAAACCCTAAAAACAGATGCTATATATGCAAAAAGCAGATTATGAGCGAATTGCTCAAAATCGCTAAAACCAATAAGCTTAAGCATGTAATCGAAGGCTCAAACTTTGATGATTTAAGCCAATACAGGCCTGGCAAGCAGGCATTGCAGGAATTAGGAATCAGCTCTCCCTTGGCTGAGGTGAAGTTTAGAAAGCCGGAAATCAGGCAGGTTTTAAAAACCTGTGACTTTGCTAATTGGGATATTCCTTCATCGAGTTGTTTAGCTACCCGTTTTGCCTATGGAACAGTTTTGAATAATATTGACCTGGAAGCAGTTGCTTGCGCGGAAGCTCTTATTAAGTCGTTGGGATTTAAACAAGTCAGGGTACGGATGCATGAACGTATTGCCAGGATTGAGGTTAGCAAAGATAAAATTAAACAATTAGTTAAAATCCTGGATAAAAAATTAATTATTAAACTTAAAAAATTAGGGTTTAGCCGTATTTGCATTGATCTTGAGGGATATCGCAGCGGAAGTATGGATAATATTGCAATTAATCCATAAACTTTTATCAAGAAGCTAATTTTAATTTAACTATTTTAACTCTAGTATGTTATGGTGATTGGATTGACATATTTATCCGACGGTGGTAAAATGCTTTTTTAGATATAAATCAAGAAAAGAACCATGAATAATGAAGAAAAAATCATTTATAAAAAATGCCGGCATAATGTTTTTTGCCACAACATTGACTGGCATCTTTAATCTGCTTTACCAGCTATTTATGGTTCGGGCTCTGAGTCCGGTTGATTTTGGTTTATTAGATAAATTATTGGGATTAACGATAATTACTACTATGCCCACCGGAACTTTACAGGCAGTTGTAATTAAGTTCATTGCTAGTTTTAAAGCAGAAAAAAAATATAGCAATATTCGGGCTTTTTTACGTTTATTTTTAAGCAAACTAGTGGTAGTGGGAATGGGGATATTGCTTGTTTTTGTTATCTTTCGTTCGGCTATTGGTGCTTATTATAAAACTGATAATGATTTGCTAATTATTATTGTTGGAGTCTTATTGTTTGTTTCAACAGTATTTCCTTTGACCTCAGGGGCTTTGCAAGGGCTGGAGAAATTTAAAAGTTTAGGAACAGCTTCTATCGCGAACAGTTTATTAAGATTTGGTTTAGGAGTATTGCTGGTTAAATTAGGATTCAGCGTTGGCGGAGCTTTAACAGCGCTTATTATAGCTGGAGTAGTGACTTTTCTTATTGCTTTTATACCTTTACGCAAGTATTTTTTCTTTAGACCGGATTCCGATGAGCAGGATTTGAATGAAAGCCTTGATTTAAGAGATATTGTTAAGTATTGTTTTCCGGCTTTTATTGCTCTTTTTAGCTTTGGTTTATTAACTAATATGGATTTGCAGTTAATCAGCCCTTATTTCTCCGTGGAAGACGCGGGATATTTTGCTGTAGCTCGGATGATTGGCAAGATAATCCTATATTTGCCGGGAGCTGTGACAATTGTGATGTTTCCGAAAATAGCCGCTGAACACACGCAAAATAAGGATACAACCGGTACGCTTAAAAAAAGCTTGCTGGTTGTGGGGATAATGTGTTGTGTTGCCGGAGCCATATGTATTATGTTTCCTGATTTTATGCTTAAAGCGCTTGCCGGAGCAGTATATCCGCAATGCATTCCTTTGGTTATGCCTTTTGTGATCAGCATGAGTTTTTATGCATTATGTAGTGTATTTTTATATTACTATTTGTCAGTACATAATATGAAATTTATTTATATCGCAGGAGTGTTTGTTTTTGTCCAGGCAGGATTAATAAGATTTTTTCATAATAGCTTAATTCAGGTAATGTATATGGTTTGTTTTTGCGCGATTGCATTGTTTTTAATTAATGTTTTAGGATTAAAAAAGAGTAAAAAAGCACGCGCAAATTAAAAAAAAGGTTTTTAAACTTTAAGACAGGTTTAGTGAGGGATTAAGATGAATATTTTAGTTACAGGCGGATCAGGATTTTTAGGATCGCATTTATGTAAGAGGTTTATCCAAGAAGGGCATTCGGTAATATGTTTGGATAATTTTATTACTGGTAAAAAAGAGAATATTGAGGAACTTTTAGCTGAACCTAAATTCAGCCTAGTTGAACATGATATCTCAAATTCGATTTGTTTTGGCGGAAAATTAGATTGGGTGTTTCATTTTGCATCAATTGCCTCACCGGTTTTTTATTTAAAATATCCGATTAAGACATTAAAGTCTGGACTTAATGGAACCCATAATTGCTTGGGCATTGCCAAAATGCACAAAGCTAAGTTTTTTCTCGCCTCTACCTCAGAAATATACGGAGACCCCTTAGTTCATCCTCAAAAAGAAGATTATTGGGGCAATGTTAATTCAATTGGGCCAAGAAGCTGTTATGATGAAAGTAAAAGAGCTGCTGAGGCTTTAACCTATGCTTATATGCGCAGCCATAATCTTGATGTGCGAGTAATTAGAATTTTTAATACTTATGGGCCGAATATGCAGTTAGATGACGGCAGAGTGGTTTCTAATTTCATTGTATCAGCGCTTAAAAATATTGATTTAACTATTTATGGCGATGGAGACCAGACCCGTTCATTTTGTTATGTTGATGATTTAATTGAAGGAATTTGCCGATTAATGAATGTGGAATATAAGCAGCCGGTGAATTTAGGTAATCCGGGTGAATATAAAATGACGGATTTGGCGGAAATGGTTATTAAAACTCTAGGCTCTAAGTCTAAAATCAAGTTTGAACCATTGCCGCAAGATGATCCCAAACGGAGAAAACCAGATATTGAATTAGCAAAAAAGATTTTAAATTGGACTCCTGCGGTACCGGTTGAAGCGGGAATTAAAAAGACCGCGGAGTATTTTGCCAAGCAAATAAAAGGCAAATAATTTGATAACCAATCAAAAAAAGGATAGAAAAATGAATATTGCCATTGTGGGAACAGGATATGTTGGGCTGGTTTCAGGTACATGTTTCGCGGAACTGGGGAATACAGTTATTTGCGTTGATAATAACGCGAAAAAAATAGAAGATTTAAATAAGGGGATTATTCCGATATATGAACCGGGTTTAGAAGAATTAGTGGCGAAAAACCGTAAGAAAAAGCGGCTTTTTTTCACTACGGATATGAAACAAGCTGTAGAAAAATCAAAAGTAATTTTTATCGCTGTGGGAACTCCGCCGAAATTGGACGGGGACGCGGATTTAAAATATATTGAACAGGTTTCGCGTGATGTGGCGCGGTATATGAATAATTATAAGGTTGTGGTGGAAAAAAGCACGGTTCCGGTGGAAACCAATAAATGGGTTAAGTATATAATGCGCTTGAATAATCATAAAATTGATTTTGATGTCGCTTCTAATCCGGAATTTCTCAAAGAAGGCTCAGCCATTGAAGATTTTATGCGTCCGGATAGAATTGTCTTGGGAGTGGAAAGTGAAAAGGCAAGAAAACTTCTGGTTAAACTGTATGAACCGCTAAAAGCTCCGATTGTGGTTACCAATATCCAGAGCGCGGAAATCATTAAGCACGCTTCAAACTCATTTCTGGCGACAAAAATCTCATTTATTAATGCTGTGGCAAATATTTGCGAGCAGGTTGGGGCGGATATTGAAAAAGTCGCTGAAGGCATGGGCTTAGATAAAAGAATCGGCAAAAGCTTTTTAAAAGCCGGAATAGGGTATGGCGGCAGCTGTTTTCCTAAAGATGTGCAGGCGTTTATCCGGATTGCCCAAAATTTAGGCTGTAATTTTGATATTTTAAAAGAAGTGGAAAATGTTAATGAAAATCAAAGAAAAGTTGTTTTTAAAAAAATACAACAAGCCCTCTGGATTTTAAATGAAAAAAAGATTGGTGTGCTGGGTATTGCTTTTAAACCAAATACCGATGATCTGCGCAGCGCTCCGGCAATTGATATAATAAACATGCTGCAAGCTGAAGGCGCGCGGGTAAAGGCCTATGACCCAAAAGCAATGGAGCATGCCAGGGAATTATTGCCGAATGTTGATTTTTGTAAAAATGCTTATGACGCGGTAAAAGGCTGCGATGCTTTGGTTATTGTCACGGAATGGCCGGAGTTTAAGGATTTAAGTCTTACAAAAATTAAAAAACTCCTAAAACATCCGATTGTAATTGACGCGAGAAATATGTTTGATCCGAAAAAGATGAAAAAACTGGGGTTTAAATATACGAGCGTTGGGCGACCAGAACAAGCATAACTTTAAAAGATTAAAGCATATAATAAAAATAGGTAATTAACATGTTTCTTTTTAAAAAAATACTAGCTCCTTTTTTATTTCCTGTGCCATTGACTGTTTTGTGTCTTACCGCGGGCATATTATTACTATGGTTTTCAAAAAAGCAGAAAGCAGGGAAGATTCTTATAACAGTTGGGATAATATTGCTTGTTCTGAGCAGTTTTAAAGTCACAGCAGAGGCAATGCTTAGACCAATCGAATATAAGCAGGCTGCTTTTTTAAGCGGAACTAAATATAATAAAAATCAAAGCAAGCCAGCTTTTGTAGTTGTTCTTGGGGGAGGGCATATTTCCAATAATGAACTACCGCTGTTAAGTCAAATTGGAAGCGCGTCTTTAGCGCGCTTAATCGAAGGCATCCGCATCCAACGTGAAATTAAAGGCAGCAAATTATTGCTTTCAGGCGGTAAAGTATTTGATCCGATTTCTAATGCGGAAATTATGACTGAAATTGCTAAAGCAATCGGTGTGAAGAAAGAAGATATTATTGTCGAAGATAGTTCCTTAGATACAAAAGATCAGGCAAGGCTCATAAAAGCAATAGTTGGGGATAAAATGTTTGTTTTAGTTACCTCAGCTTCTCATATGCCAAGGTCAATGGCTTTGTTTAAAAAAGCAGGGATGCATCCTATCCCAGCTTCAACCGGGCATTTGGTTGTTAAGCCTAATGTATTAAGTCCAGGTGTGTTTTTCCCATCAGCAGGTAATATTGAAAAAACTGAAATAGCGGTTTATGAAACACTCGGACTTATCTGGGCAAAATTAAGAGGACAGATATAGATTTTAAATTTATTTAATTAAAAAAAATTAGGGGAACTAATATGAATCAAAATAGCCAGGATTACGAAGATGGGGAGATTGATCTAATCCAGTACATCAGAATTATTTTTAAGCATAAAAATACTTTTCTTGTAATATTCTTGCTAACTCTTGCTTTTGGCTTGACTAAAAGTATGCTTTCTCCAAAGATATACAGAAGTTCAATGTTGATACAACCGCCGGCTGTTGGGATGTCTTTGACTGGGGCTAATGATATTGATTCCGCGGAAAACTTAAAAGCATTGATTGTAAATAAGGCTTTTAATGAAGAAGTTTACAAAAGATTGAAATTATATCCCATAAAGGATGCAGTTGAATTCAAGGTTGACATCCCGAAGAAAACTAATATTTTACAAGTTAGCATTGATTTGGAACGTAAGAATAAGGAATCGGGTATGGTTTTGTTACAAAATTTGAATGCTGTAATCGCTGAGAGCTATGCTAAGCGTATCGAGGCTGAATATGCTGATATTGCTAGTCAGACAGAATTCAAAAAGCGTGCGATAATAAACACTGAAAATAAGGCAAAAAATTTTCAAGAACAGATAAAGGAAATAATAGCCAGAAAAAATAAGCTAAATGAGGAGATGAAATCTGTAAACGCGAACGCATCGCAGACATTAGAGAAGCTTAAAAAATTACCAACAGGTGATAAATCTTCAGAAAGCGCATCAATGTTGTTGCTTTCAAACTATCTTCAGAATAATGCTAACTATCTAAACCAGTTAAATAAAGAATTAAGCGCATTAACCATTCGATTGCATCGACTGAATATGAAACTGCAAATCACTACTTCTCAAATAAGTGATTCGCGATTGGAGATAGATAACCTTAATATAAAAAATAATTTCATTTCAAATTTAAAAACTATTGCCCAGCCGAGAGTTTCAGAAAAACCCATAAACTCTATTGGAAAGCAAACTGTAGTGACATTAATAGCGCTGGGTCTATTTTTAGGATTAATCGCGGTATTTTTACAGGAATTCTGGCTGAATAATATGGTGAAAAAATGATTAAGAAAGCGCTTATAACAGGGATAACTGGGCAAGATGGTTCATATTTAGCGGAACTGCTTTTATCTAAAGGCTATGAAGTACATGGAATAATCCGTCGCGCAAGCACATTTAATACCAGCAGAATAGATCATATTTATGTTGATCCGCATTCTAAAAACCCCAGATTATTGTTGCATTATGGCGATATTTCCGACGCGGAACAAATCAATAATATTATTTTTAATGTAAAACCGGATGAAGTATATCATTTGGCTGCCCAAAGCCATGTGCGGGTGAGTTTTGATATCCCTGAATACACAGGAAATATTACGGCTTTAGGCACAACACGCATATTGGAAGCAATACGCCGCAGCGGCAGGAAAATTAAGTTTTATCAGGCTTCCAGCAGCGAAATGTTTGGCGCAGCGATTCCTCCACAATCAGAAACTACTCAGTTTCAGCCGCAAAGCCCTTATGCTTGCGCTAAGCTTTATTCATACTGGATGACAAAAAACTATCGTGAAGGATACAAGATGTTTGCCTGTAATGGGATACTTTTTAATCATGAGAGTCCTCGTAGAGGGGAGACTTTTGTCAGCAGAAAGATTACCAGAGCAGTGGTTAATATCCTAGCTGGTAAGCAGGATAAACTTTATCTGGGGAATCTAGAAGCTAAGAGGGACTGGGGTTATGCTCCAGAATATGCAGAAATGATGTGGCAAATCCTCCAGCAAAATAAGCCGGATGATTATGTTACCGGTACAGGACAATCTAATTCAGTAAGGGAATTAGTTGAGGCAGCTTTTAGTTATGTGGGGTTAAAGTGGAAGAAATATGTAGAAATTGATCCTCGGTATTTCCGGCCTACAGAGGTAAACAGTCTTATTGCTGATATTAAGAAAGTAAAGAAGGTATTTAACTGGCAGCCAAAGATAAAATTCAATGATTTAGTAAAGATAATGATTGATGCTGATATGAGAGCTTGCGGTTTAGAGCCAATAGGCGAAGGTGATAAAATACTTAAGAAAAAATTTCCCCACAAATGGTGGAAGGTAGACTGAGATACAAAGCGCTATGCTAACACAAAGGATTTAACCTATGTCATTCTTTAGTAATAAACGAGTTACAGTGACTGGTGGAGCAGGTTTCTTAGGTAATCACCTTGTTGCTAAATTAAAAGAACGCGGATGTGAAAATATTTTTATTCCGCTTATTGAAGATTATGATTTAGTTAATATGGATGCGGTTAAACGTCTTTACTCTGATTCGAAACCGGATATTGTGATCCATCTTGCTGCTAAAGTAGGCGGGATTGGGGCCAATCTTGATAATCCTGGAAAATTCTTTTATGATAATCTGATGATGGGTGTTCAGCTGATTGAAGCTGGCAGACAGTCAGAAATTGAAAAATTTGTGGCTTTGGGAACTATCTGTGCTTATCCAAAATTCACCCCGATACCGTTTAAGGAAGAAGATCTTTGGAATGGTTATCCAGAAGAGACCAACGCTCCTTATGGTTTAGCTAAAAAAATGCTCTTAGTACAATCTCAAGCATATCGACAACAATATGGATTTAACAGTATATTTTTATTACCAGTTAATCTTTATGGTCCGGGAGACAATTTCGACCAGAAAAGTTCTCATGTTATTCCCGCGCTTATCAGGAAATGCATTGAGGCTAAGAGTCAGGACTCAGTAATTACTGTCTGGGGTACAGGCAAGGCCACCCGCGAATTTCTCTACGTCGAGGATGCAGCAGAAGCTATTGTATTAGCTACAGAGAAATATAATAAACCAGAGCCAGTAAATATCGGCGCAGGATTTGAAATATCGATAAAAGATTTAGTAACTCTTATTGCTGAACTTACAGGTTTTCAAGGAAAGATTGTTTGGGAGAAAACTAAGCCTGATGGCCAACCCCGGAGATGTTTGGATACATCTAAAGCTGCCCGAGAATTTAAATTTAAAGCTAAAACATCTTTTGAGGATGGATTAAAGAAGACCATTGATTGGTATAAAAACACAAAGTAATAATTTAAAGGAGCGGTTATGAAAGTAGTGATTTTATGCGGAGGAATGGGGACGCGCTTAAGCGAAGAGACAAGTACAATTCCAAAGCCGATGATTGAAATCGGAGGCAAACCAATACTCTGGCATATTATGAAAATATTTTCTCACTATGGATTTAATGATTTTATTATTTGCTTAGGATATCGAGGTTATTTAATCAAAGAATATTTCTCACATTATTTGCTGCATATGAGTGATGTGACAATTGATATGGTGGATAATAAGATGGATATACATAGTACTACTTCTGAACCATGGAAAGTTACTTTGGTTGATACAGGCATTAATACGATGACCGGAGGACGTATTAAAAAAATCCAGAAATATATTGGAAAAGAACCGTTTATGTTGACATATGGGGATGGAGTGGCGGATATTGATATTAATAAATTAATCAAAACGCATAAGAGGAATAAGAAGCTGGCGACATTAACCGGAGTTTTGACTGCCGGAAGATTTGGAATTTTGGATATTCAAAAAGATTCGGTTAAGTCTTTTATGGAAAAACCAAAGGGCGAAGGTAATCGAATTAATGCTGGTTTTTTCGTTTTGGAACCTGAAATATTTAAGTATCTTAAAAAAGGGGACGCGACAATATGGGAGAGAGACCCATTGCGTAAATTAGCTGCAGATGGCAAACTCGCGGTTTATAAACATAATGGTTTTTGGAAGTGTATGGATACATTGAGAGATAAAATAGATTTAGAAAATATGATTGAGTCTGAATATGCTCCTTGGCAGATATGGAAATAGGGAAGAACTTATTATGAATAAAAAATTTTGGAAAAATAAAAGAGTATTAATAACCGGACATGTTGGATTTTTAGGTTCCTGGTTAACTAATACACTGCTTAATCTGGGAGCTGAAATAATTGGGGTTGATATCCTTAAAACTCGTAATGGGTCTGTTTTAGCTGCTCAAAGTAAGAATCTTAAGGGAATCAAAGCAGATGTCGCGAATTTAAAATCTCTGACAAAGATAGTTTCTAATTATAATCCGCAGATCATTTTTCACTTAGCAGCTGAAGCAATAGTATATAAAGCGAATAAAGACCCGGTAAGAGCATTTAAGTCAAACATTGAAGGTACCTGGAATATCCTAGAAATCGCGCGAAAAAGAAAGTCAATTAAAGCTATTGTAATGGCATCAAGTGATAAGGCATATGGCAGTCATGAGGTTTTGCCTTATACGGAAGATGCAGCTTTAAAAGGTGATCATCCTTATGATGTGTCTAAAAGTTGTGCGGATCTTATTGGCTATACCTATGCTCATACTTATTCGGTACCTGTAGCCACAACTCGTTGTGGAAATATCTATGGCCCTGGAGACAATAATTTTTCCCGCATAGTCCCGGATGCGATTAGATGTGCGTTGGCTAATAAAAAACTTCTTATCCGCAGTGATGGAAAATTTACCAGGGATTATGTTTTTGTCGATGACATTGTTAATGGGTATATCCTTGTTGCGGAAAAGTTATCTAGTTTAAAGTTAGGAGGAGAGGCATTTAATTTTAGCGATGAAAACCCTATAACTGTATTAAAGTTAGTTGATAAAATATATGAACTTGCCGGGAAAAAACCTGATTATATAATACAGAATAAAGCCAAATATGAAATTAAACATCAATATTTGGATTCCCAAAAGGCCAGAAAAGTGTTGTGCTGGAAAGCAAACTATTCACTGGAACAAGGGTTGAGGCAGACTATTGATTGGTATAGTGAATTTTTGAATAAATAAAACTTAGAGGATTTGATGAGGAAAATCAAGGTAGGCATTATTGGGACAGGCAATATTGGTAGCGATTTGCTGATGAAAATAATGCGGTCAAATATTTTAGAATGTGGGATGTTTACTGGCAGAAATCCAGGATCTGAAGGTGTAAAAAGAGCAAAGAGTTTAGGAGTCAGGGTATCATCCGATTCTGTAAAGGCTATAGAAGATGATCCTGATTGCTGTGAGATTGTATTTGATGCTACTTCAGCAAAAGTACATTTGCATAATGCGCTTATTCTTGAGAAGTTGGGAAAATATACCATTGATCTAACCCCTTCACAGGTAGGGAAAATGTGTGTGCCTGTAATTAATATGGCAGAATGCCTGGATGTCAAAAATGTTAATCTCATAACTTGCGGCGGGCAAAGTGTAATACCGATAGCATATGCGATTATGAAGGTGCATCCTGAAACAGAATATATAGAGATTGTTGCTAGCATATCTTCTAAATCCGCCGGCCCAGGGACAAGAGCTAATATTGATGAGTTTACACAAACCACTCGTGATTCTATATTGTCATTTACCGGGGTGCCAAAGGCAAAAGCGATTATAGTATTAAATCCCGCTGAGCCGCCAGTTTTAATGCATAATACTATCTATGCGACTATAAAAGAACCTAAGATAGACCAGCTAAATTTTGAGATTAAAGCAATGGTTAAAAAAATTCAACAGTATGTTCCGGGATACAGATTAAAGCTTGGTCCGTTAGTAGAGAATAACCGAGTTGCTACAATGATAGAAGTCGTGGGATTGGGAGATTATTTACCGGAATATTCTGGTAATCTGGATATTATTACCTGTGCAGCGGTAAAGATTGCTGAAGAATATGCAAAAAGCCGTCTAATAAAACAAAAGAAATAAAAATTATGAATAAGATATTATTTTTTGATTCAACTCTTCGCGATGGTTCTCACGCAGTAGCGCATCAACTTACTGGTGAAAACATTAAAAACTATTGCAATGAAATAGACAGCGCTGGAACATATACGGCGATTGTCGGTCACGGAAATGGACTAGGAGCTTCGTCTTTACAGGTCGGGTTGTCTGCTTTAACCGACCGTGAAATGTTGTCTATAGCGCGGAATCAAATTAAAAAAACTCGGTTGGGAGTTTTCCTGATTCCGGGGTTTGGGACGATTAAGGATGATCTGGCTCCAGCACTTAAAATTGGTGTTGATCTTGTTTGTGTGGCTTCACATTGTACGGAAGCGGATGTAACAAGGCAACATATTGAATATGTTCGGAGCAAAGGTAAGGAAGCCTTCGGAGTCTTGATGATGCAGCACATGACGACAAAAGAGCGCTTACTTGAAGAAGCTTTAAAAATGCAGGAATACGGGGCTTTAGGAGTAATTTTAATGGATTCAGCAGGAGCCTCTATGCCAAATTCAGTTACGGAGAATGTCGAGACCTTGGTCAGAGGAATGAATATTAAAGTAGGTTTTCATGCTCATAACAATCTGGGGATGGCTATTGCGAATTCTTTTGCGGCGATAAAAGCCGGAGCAACAATTATTGATGGTACTTTGCGTGGTTTTGGGGCTGGCGCGGGAAATTGTCAGTTGGAAGTTCTTGCGGGTTGTTTACATAAAGCAGGTATTGAAACGGGACTTGACTTATATAAATTGATGGATGTTAGTGAGAATATTGTTGCTGGAATGATGAAAAGACCTCAGGAAATTAGTTCCTTAGGTTTAATTAGCGGTTTAGCTGGGGTTTTTTCCGGGTTTTCGACAAAGGTTAAAATTGCCGCAGAAAGATTTGGAGTTGATCCACGGGATATATTTATGGAGTTGGGTAAACGCAAAGTTGTTGGAGGACAGGAAGATTTTATAACTGATGTTGCTATGGAACTTGCGGAACAAAAGAACGAAAAAGCTAAAAACCAGGATTTGTCTTTTTAAAATATTCACTGGAGGATTAAAATGATCAAAGAACAAATGCGAAATGGAAAATTTGTTTTGGGAACTTGGTGTGAGTTACCGAGCCCGGCAGCGATCAATGTTATGGCTAAGGCGGGACTTGATTTTGTGATCATTGATATGGAACACAGTGTTATGGACTTTAAGACAGCGCAGGAAATGGTATTAGCCGCGGAAGCTGATGGTTGTGATGCGATTATTAGGGTGTGTCGTAATGATGAATCGGATATTTTAAGAGCATTGGATACTGGTGCGGCTGGGATTATTGTTCCGCATATAGAAAATGTTGAAGACAGGGAGAAGGTTGTTAGGTACAGTAAGTTTGCCCCTAAAGGTGATAGAGGGTTTAACCCATATATACGTGCCGGAGGCTATAATAGTGTAGGAGCAGATTATTTTCAATTACAGAATGAGAAAGTTTTGGTATGTATAATAGTTGAAGGTAAAGAGGCAATGGCCAATCTTGACGAAATTATTTGTGATTCTGATATAGATGTTGTATATATCGGTACATATGATTTATCGGTTGCTTTTGGCGTTCCAGGTGATGTGAAGAATAAAAAAGTTACCAATGCGTTAGTGAATTGCGTAGAGAAAATCATTAAGGCTGGAAAAAGTGCTGGGTGCATGGTTCATAATGCAGATGATCTTAGGTGGTTTAAACAGATAGGAATTCAGTTTATTGCGTACAAGGCTGATACGGCAATAATATTTGATGCCTTTAGCAGTATGAAAAAGGAGATAAGTTAGTGATAAAATTATCAGATTATATTGTTAAGTTTCTTGAGAAAAATTCAGTAAACCGTATTTTTATGCTTACTGGCGGCGGTTGTATGCATTTGGTTAATTCTATAGGTAACTCTAAAAAAATTAAATATATTTGTTGTCATCATGAGCAGTCTTGTGCTATGGCTGCAGAGGCATTTGCTAAATTCAAAAATGATCTGGGGGTGGTGGTGGTTACCAGCGGGCCAGGAGGGACGAATACTATTACTGGCGTAGCTGGTGCTTATCAGGATTCTGTACCCTGCATTTTTATTTCTGGACAGTCTAAGCGGCAACAAACAGTTAGGAATTCAAAAATTAAATTAAGACAGTTTGGGGTGCAGGAAGTCGATATAATTCCAATAGTTGAATCGATAACAAAATATGCGGTTATGGTAAATGAATCTAAAAAAGTAAAATATCATCTTGAAAAGGCTTTGTATTTGGCAAAATCAGGAAGACCTGGGCCAGTATGGCTAGATATTCCTTTGGATGTGCAGAGCTCTCTTATAGACGAAAATGAACTAATTAGCTTTGATCCCAGTGAGCTTGAAGAAGATTTTAAAATAGAGCCATTAGCAGATGAAGTTTCCAGGATGGTAAATTATTTAAAGACAGCACAGCGTCCGGTAATTATTGCTGGGCGCGGAATAAGAATAGCAGGCGCAGTAAAAGAACTGGTTAGTTTTGCTAGAAAATATAAAATTCCGGTTGTTACCCCGATTATGGGTATAGATGTCATCTCGAGCGATGATAAAAACTATATTGGCCGAGTGGGAACAAAAGGGACCCGCGCAGGAAATTTTGCTATGCAAAATGCCGATTTAATATTGAGTATCGGTAGCCGTTTAAGCGTATCGGTGGTGGGACACGAATATAAATTATTTGCCCGCGAAGCAAAGGTTGTGGTGGTTGATATTGATACCGTAGAACATAGAAAGAAAACTATAAACATTTTCGATTTCATCAATTCTGACGCGAAAAAATTTTTGGAAAAACTTGCGAGCGCATTGAAAAATGAAAAACTTGTATTTTCAGATAATTGGCTAAGGAAATGCAATGAGTGGAAACATAAATATCCAGTGTGCTTGCCGGAGTATAAGAAAACCAAGAAAAATATTAATTTTTATAATTTTATGGATAAGCTGAATAAAAAGCTAACTGCGGATATCCCCGTAATATCAGATGCCGGGTCAGCTTTCTATGTGGTGTCCCAAGCTATTCATATAAAAAGTGGACAGAGGTATATCACATCCGGGGCTTTGGCAACAATGGGATTCGGTCTGCCGGCAGCTATTGGAGTAGCCGCGGCTCTAAAAAAAGATACCCCGGTGGTAACTATAACCGGCGAGGGGTCATTTCAGCTGAATATCCAAGAGTTGCAGACAATTGTTCACAATAAGTTTCCAATAAAAATTTTTGTGATAAATAATAAAGGATATTTATCGATACGTCAGACTCAGAAGAGGTTTTTTAACGGAAATCTTGTTGGTGAAGGACAGACATCAGGTTTATCTTTTCCTGATACAAAAAAAATTGCCGCGGCTTACAATGTTAAGTTTGTAAAAGTGGAAAATAATGAAAAACTCGTAAAAGCCTTAGATGAGGTGTTTGCTCATGAAGGGCCTGTTTTATGTGAGATTTGCGCTTTGGAAGACCAGTTGATCATTCCGACAAATAGCGCGGCGATTAGGGCTGACGGGTCAATGGTTTCAAAACCATTGGAAGATATGTTCCCTTTTTTAGATCGCAAGGAGTTCTTGGCTAATATGATTGTTACTCCCTGTGAGGAATAGGTGAAGATATGATTCATGCAAGAAAAAAGTTAGCAAAAAAGCGTATTTTTATTACTGGTGCCAAAGGTTTCGTGGGCAGAAATCTTGAGGAATATCTTAAGAAACAAAATAACTATGAATTGTTTTGTCCTTCACATAGTGAGTTGGAATTGCTGGATCCAGAGCAAGTAGAACAATATATAATTTCTAATAAAATAGAGGTGATTATTCATTCGGCTAATCGGGGAGGTTCGCGTAAAGAAGGATATAATAATATCGGCACTGATGTATTTTATAAAAATGTGCGCATGTTTTTTAATTTAGCGCGGACTGTTAAAAAAGGAATTAAAATGCTCCATCTGGGTAGCGGTGCTGAGTTTGATCGGCGAAATTATATTCCGAAGATGAGAGAAGATTATTTTGATACCTTTGTGCCTGAGGATGATTATGGGTTCTCAAAATATGTTTGTAATAAATTTATAATGAATACAACGGATTCTGTAATAAATTTACGTCTTTTTGCCAATTTTGGAAAATATGAAGATTATGAGTTCAGATTTATTTCAAACTCAATATTAAAAAATTTGCTGGGGCTTCCAATTACTATCCGTCAGAATGTTAAATTTGAATTTTTATACGTAAATGATTTAGTCAGGATAATAGAGTATTTTATCAATAATTATGCTAAGTATAAAGCCTATAATATCGCGACGGGAAAACCAGTTGATTTAGTTTCGATTGCGGAGAAGATTAATAAAACATCTAAAAACCCTACAGAAGTAATTGTATGCAATCCCGGATTGAATAATGAATATACCGCTGATAATACACGATTGATGGAAGAATTAAAAGATTTCAAGTTCACTCCTATTGAAAAGTCGATACGGCAGCTGTATGAGTGGTATAAGGATAATTTAAATTCTCTGAATATAGATAGTGTTATAAAAGATAAATATATTAACGCTTGCCGGGTTAGGAAAGAATAGTTATGGATAAAAGGGGGAAACTGCGTAAGCAGATTCTAAAAAAAGTAAAGGAATATCATAAAGCGGGTGTACGAGTTCCTTTTATTCCAGGGAAATCTAATGTGCCTTATGCCGGTCGAGTGTTTGATGAAAAAGAACTGGTCAATCTAGTTGATGCTTCTTTAGATTTTTGGCTTACTGCCGGCAGGTTTGCGGATAAATTTGAAAAGGGTCTTGCTGATTTCTTAGGAGTGAAATATTGTCTTTTGACAAATTCAGGTTCTTCTGCTAATCTTCTGGCAATATCCGCGTTAACTTCTCCTTTATTGAAAAAACGCCAGCTAAAGGCTGGAGATGAAGTTATTACTACTGCTTGCGGATTTCCAACAACGCTTAATCCTATTTTGCAAAATAATTTAGTTCCAGTGTTTGTGGATGTGCAATTGGGTAATTACAATATTGATGTTAGCTGTATTGAGAAAGCTGTTTCAAAAAAAACAAAAGCGATTTTTGTTCCCCATACTCTGGGGAATCCGTTTGATCTTGATAAGGTTTTAAAGATCGCAAAAAAATACGGATTATTTGTTATTGAAGATAATTGCGATGCTCTTGGATCAAAATACAAAGGAAAATTTACCGGTACATTTGGTGATATTGCAACCTGTAGTTTTTATCCCGCGCACCATATTACAATGGGTGAAGGCGGGTCCTTGCTGACCAATGACCCACTGCTGCATCGAATTATTCTTTCTTTTAGGGATTGGGGCCGTGATTGCTGGTGTGACCCAGGCAAGGACAATAGCTGTAAAAAACGTTTTTTGCAAAAACATGGAAACCTGCCATATGGTTATGATCATAAATATGTGTATTCACATATTGGATATAATTTAAGAGTTACAGATATGCAGGCAGCTATTGGCGTTGCTCAATTAAAAAAACTTGATTCGTATATAAAACAACGAAAAAATAATTTCGCTTATCTTTTTAAATATCTGTGTAAATTTGATAAATACTTTATTTTGCCAAAATCATATCAAGGGACTGAACCAAGCTGGTTTGGTTTGCCCATTTTAGTAAAAAAAGACGCGCCTTTTACCAGGAACGATATTGTTAATTATCTGGAGGAGAATAAGATTGCTACCCGAATGCTTTTTGGGGGTAATTTAACTAAACAACCGGCGTACAAAAACGCGATATATAAAGTATCTGGGAACTTAAATAATACCGATTTAGTTATGAATAATTTATTTTGGATAGGGGTGTATCCGGGACTTACTAAAAACATGTTGAATTATATCTGTGAAAAATTTGAAATATTTTTTAAAAAAGTAATTAAAGATAAATAATGCAAACGCGGTTTTACCGTAAGCGATGTTTTATACACTTGTTCGCGGGTTGTTTTTTATTTCTCGAACTTTAGGTTGAATTTTAAAGTAGGATTATTTTAATATCATTATTTTGAATTTCTCTTAATGTCAATAATTTATAGTTAGAGAAAAACGATAAGTCTAGGTAGCGATTTTAGGGTTTGGGAAAAAGGGAAAGATAAAGTATGACCACTGAGGGGCAGGTCAGGAGGATAATGGATCCAGAAATACGGACAGAGACTTTAACCAGTTGTCCTATCTGCAATAGCGTTGTAATTTTAATGCTCCTTGAGGCGCGGGATTATGAAAGTAATCTAGGAACATATTCAATATTCAGATGCTCAAACTGTAAAGTATGTTTTACTAACCCCAGAGTGATAGAGGAAGATATTCCAAGAATGTATACTGAGAATTTTGGCGGTGTGGATATTGCGACCTCAAGTAATGTTTCTTACATATTGAAAACACTTAAGATCCGGGGCTACTCCAGGAAAATTCTTAAGGAGTGTCATAAGAAAGAGAATTTACGAGTTCTTGATTTAGGGTGTGGTGATGGACTTATAGCTAGCCATTTATCATTTAACAAACTGTGTGCGAGTGTTGTCGCAGCTGATTTTTCTCCCGAGGCACCGGCAATTTTCAAGAAACACCCAATAAAGAATTTATGCTATATTCAGTATCAAAAACTTTTCAATGATTGTACCGAAAAATTTGACCTTATAGTTTTGCGGCACGTATTGGAACACACTATTTCTCCCCGTGAGTTTATTCGTTCTGCAGCCTCACTATTAGCTGATAATGGAACTATTGTCATAGAGATCCCAAATATTGATACGGTGTGGAGAAATATATTTAAGGGCAAGTATATACAATTAGACGTTCCTTTTCATTTTTTTCACTTTAATAAGCAATCATTTTACTCAACTTTTGGGGGAGATTACAATATAAAGAGGTTTCAGTATGCTAGTATCCCTGTTTTGGGTCCGAGCTTGCTTAATTGTTTCGGTCTAAGAGTAAACAGGGTTGGATTGATGGCGATTATGTTTTATCCAATACAATTAGTTTTTAATTTTATATTTCAAGGCTATCCTGCGATGCTAATTTCGTTACAAAATAAATCACCTGATTAGTTGTCTACTCACAAAAACGGACAAAATGAAGACCATATTGAAGTATGTTTTGATAATTTCTTAGTTTAAAAAATAAGTTTATCCCAGAGGTAAAGATGCATAAAATAAGCGTGGTAACGCCTTGTTATAATGAAGAAGAAAATGTGGAAGAATTGTATGTAAAAGTAAGAGACATATTCCACGAGCTTAAGGGGTATAGCTATGAACATATTTTTATTGATAATGCTTCTTATGATAAAACTTTGCCGATTCTTAAGAGATTAGCCCTCAAGGATAAGAATCTTAAAATAATCGTGAATATAAAGAATTTTGGACATATTCGTTCCCCGTATTATGGTTTGCTTCAAGCTAAAGGGAATGCTGTGATTTTTATGGCCTCTGATTTTCAGGATCCTCCTGAGTTAATTAAGACTTTTATCTCTAAATGGGAAGAAGGCTATAAAATAGTTATAGGTGTTAAGGATAAAAGTGAAGAAAATCCAGCTATGTTCGCGATAAGAAAGTTATATTATTTGTTGATTAAGAAATTCTCATATGGGGTAAGGCAAATAGGGAATTTTACTGGATTCGGGTTGTATGACCGGTCTTTTGTAAATATTTTAAAAACTCTTAATGAGCCGTATCCATATCTACGGGGGTTAGTGGCAGACTATGGCGTGGAACTGGCAGAAGTTGAGTTTACGCAGCCTGAAAGAAAAAAAGGAGTGTCCAAGAATAATTTATATACTTTATTTGACATGGCTATGCTGGGCTTCGTAAGTTACTCTATGGTTCCATTGAGAATTGCCACTTTTTTTGGTTTCTGCGCTTCGGCAGTAAGTTTCCTTATAGCGATAATCTATTTTATATACAAGATTATTTTTTGGAATAGATTTCAATTAGGAATAGCTCCAATAATAATTGGTTTCTTTTTTCTTTTTTCTATCCAGTTATTTTTTATTGGGATAATGGGAGAATATGTAGGTGCTGTTTTTACTCAAGTAAAGGGTAGACCTTTGGTGATAGAAAAAGAGAGGATTAATTTTAACTGAATAAAATAATGGATAATTACTGCTATGAATATTAAAAATCCCAAAACCATCATTAATCCATGTTTTCTGGAAAATAAAAGCAAACTATTAAAGCTTTTTTTCATAATACCATTAGGGATCATAGTAACTGCGATCGCGTATTATCTGCTTACACAGATCTTTTACTATTTTCCCGGGGGTGTAGGTGGGAAAGAGGTATTCCTTTATCCACGTTATTGCTCTCCACAAAATGGTTTACCTTCTGGGGTATTTCATCAATGGCGACAATTAGGGCTAGTAATAATTACTGGTATTGCTAGTGTTTTTACTGCACTTTATTTGAGCAGAAATAAAAAAATCACATTAGGTAAGTTCCTCGTTGTTATATATATATTGGCTCTAACCCTAGAATTTATGTTTGTATTGCTTACTCCGAACGGGTTTGGGCATTTAGGATTACAGGCAAAATCAATTAATAATGGGATTTGGTTAAGTTTGGATGTGATTAATAATACTATTCAGCAGCGCCATTTTAATTTTGTGGATACTCTGAGATATATTTATGTAGATTTGGGAGGGAATAAGTGCGGCTATACTCTTCCCGGCACTACCCATCCTCCCGGCATTTTCCTGGTGTCAATCGCGATTTTTAGGTTGGCTACTCATATTTTTCGTTTTCTCCATAATCCATCGCTGGCTTGGGCAATTACTGTGACTTTAATAAATACTCTTTTAATTGGTATGGTTGCTTTAATTGCCAAAGAAGTATTTTCAACGCGTATTGCTAAATTAACTGCGATCTTTCTTTTGACTGTGCCTTCTGTGTTAATGCATTTTTCTGCTATGCTGGACGGCATAGCATCTTTATTTACGGCAACCAGTGTTTTTATGATGATTAAAACTCTGAAATATTTTCGCGAAGATGCCTTCATTAGGAATAGAACAAAATCGTTTTTAATGGGTATGCTTTCTGGATTATTTTTTATGCTTTGTCTGCAAATGACTTATGGGCATGCTGTACCAATAGGTGCTTTAGTATTAGCTTTTATTGTTTTGGTTGATAAAAAAGATTTTAAAAATTTATCCATGTTTATGTTTGGGATGATTATGATCGCGCTTATGTATTTTAGTTTTGAATATTTGATAAGCCATGGAACTTCTTTTTGGTTTAAGCGGGCATTCAGAATAGCGAAAATTGTTGGCAATGGGCTTGCCAGTCGGCCATATCCTTTGTCACAAGTAGCTAATTTTGTTGTGCTTTCAGTAATGGGGGGGATTTTATTCCTTCCCGGTGTTATTCTTGTGGTCGGGTATAGCTTTGGTTTTTTATGGCGATTGATCAAAGGGCAATTATCTTTCTCTAATTCCAGAGCTCTCTGCAGGGGTTTTTTATGGTTCTCTGCGGTATTAGCATTATCATATCTACTTTTTCAAAGGACTGTTCGCCTTGAAACGGAGAGGACATTACATTGGTTTCTTATTTTTATCTGGAGCTTGTCAGGGATATTCTTTATTTCGATTGATGCTTTCTGCAGAGAAATATTTAGAGGCATGTTTATTCGCAATAAAAAAATTGGTGTGTTAGTTTTTATTTTATTGCAGTTTGTAATAACCTTGACTTTGGCTATGAGTATTCAAGATTACTATTAATTATAGTAAGGATAATATATGGTTACGAGAACTAATAAGGCTATTAAAGGCACAAGTGTGAGTTTTCTGCAATATGGTTTGCAGATTGTGCTACAAGCTATACTCATGCCTTTAATATTAAAAATAGCCGGGAGAGAAACATTAGGCGCGTATGCTATTCTAATGCAGGTTATCGGCTACGGAATTCTTTTAGATTTGGGATTTGGAGCAGCCTTAGGCAGATATTTAGCCCAAGCTTTTGGTTTTGATGATAATGGTGTTAGATTTGTTCAAACTTTTAATATAGGGCGAACGTTTTACTTATTTACTAACTTAATATTTGGTTTGTTAGTTATTATTTTCAGTTTTTATGTTAATAAGTTTTTACTTGTTGATGAGAGAATTCTTGCGCAGGCACGATTATCTTTGTATCTATATGGATTGTGGATAATAATTCGCACTCCGCTTGTTATTTATAATTACAACTTAAATGCTACCCAAAATATGTCTGCTTCAAATCTTATCGCTATTTTAGGAAACGCGAGCAGGTTGATTTTTTCTTTAATTCTTGTTTTTATGAAGGCAGGGCTGGTTGGGTTGATATCAGCAAACATAATAGCTGAAATAGTAATTTCGGGGTGTAGTTTCATGTACTTCAAAAAAATATTTCCAATTTATAAGTTTGGCTGGGGGATAAGGGATTGGACATTATTTAAGGATATGTTTGTTTTTGGCAGAAGATATTGGGGAGTTAATGTCGCAGGTTTATTAATGTTTGGTACTGATAATATGATTGTGGGCTATTTATACGGAGCAGCAATAGCGTCAGTTTACTACACCACTAAAATACCTGTATTTTTATTATTTCAAGCAATCTTTAAATTATCTGAAAATGCTTCTCCTGCGGCAAATGAATTATTCGCGAGAAAAAATTTTACTGCGTTACATAATGCTTATTTTAGGTTAATGCGATATTCAATGCTTTTGGTTGTGCCGCTGGCTTTGGGAATAATAAGTATGAATAGATTATTGGTTTCTGTCTGGGTTAGCCCCCAGCAATACGCAGGTGATCTTATGACTATTTCTTGTGCGATTTTTGCAATTGCCGCAGTGTTTAATAATGTAAACGCTACAATTGTTGTTGTTTTTAACAATATACGCGATTGGTCTACTGTATCGATTGTATCGGGAATAGCGGGTTTATTATTAGCATTACTTTTAGGTAAGTCTTTGGGTTTTCAAGGGGTCGCTGTTTCAATAGTTTTAACTTGTTTGCCTAGTTTAATATTTCTCTTGCGCCGTAGTATGCAATCTCTTAGAATTAATTTTGCACAATTATGGAAAGAAGTGTATAAACCAACAATAATTTCCAGTATTCCTATAGCGATATTGACTATCATTATAAAGTATTATCAGGTAACACCTTCAGTTAGAGCTCTATTTATGCTCACTGGGCTATATGTCATATTCTGGATTATTGGAGTTTACAGCTTTGGTATAAATGATAAAGAGCGGAATACTATTAACCATTATTTGCAATTAAAGTTTGCGGGGAATATATGAGGCCAATATTATCGATTGCTATCCCTACGTATAATCGTGCAAATAAACTTAAGCGTCTTTTAGAGCTATTGCAGGATCAGATTAGGGCAGCTAATTTGGTTGATCAGATTGAGGTTTTAGTTAGTGATAATGCTTCTATTGATGATACCTATGATTTAATGATGTCCGTAACTTCAATGGATAGTAAAATTAAGTATTTCCGGCAGCAGGAAAATTTAGGATTTGATGGTAATTGTAGATTTCTCTATGATCAAGCGAAAGCGGATTATGTTTGGTTTTTCGCTGATGATGATATCCCTTTCCCTTGTTCTTTGCCAATAATTTTAGAGGGATTACGGAATAATAATCCGGATGTACTTATTTTTTCTTTTGAGCAGCCCATGGGAAAAAGAAACAATGCTTTTAATTTTTTAAATAAATATGAAATACTTACTGAACCGCATAGAATAATAGAACTTATTTCAATATGGCCGAAAATCAGCACTTATGTTATGCGGAAAATACGCTTAAACTCTCTGCAGTGGAAAGAACTAGAACCGTTTTTGGAAAATGGCTTTTTTTTCCTTGACCTTGCATTTTCGATTATGGATACTAGTAAATATCCGAAATTGTGTGTTATTTCGCAGGCATTAGCGAGTTGTGATGAAGATTATATGAATTTTACTTTTGATCCTAAGATTTTTTTTGAATCATATAAGATTTTTTACCATCCTTTTGTTGCTAAATATTTACCTGGTTTGGCTGAAAGTAAAAAGATCGCTCATACTGCGATGGTATACAATTTATTTTTGCCGCTAAATTAGGGACTTTAATTACTTCAAAGCCTGAGTTGCTTGATATCGGACTTAAGAACGCAGGTATTCGTGTGTTTATTTTACTTAAGAATTTAAAAACACTAGGTCAGTTTTTGCTTATAAAAATGAATTTAATTAAAACGTATATGTTAATGAAACCTTTAATTAGTTTTTTTAGAATTCGATTGCTAAGCGGTAGAAAATCTTCAGGAGGAGTATGAAAAAAGTAGCCATGATGTTTTATCGTTTATTAATTCCGATGCTTGACCCTTTGCAGTTAATTCGAGGTTTATTTGCTTATCCAGGGTATATAAGGGATTGGTTAAGTTATGCCAGTATGCATGGTGCTGAGATGCTGTCTATTTTCGATGCCCAGCCGCAATTGCATGAACGTACTGAAGTTACCAAAGTTGATGCCCATTATTTCTATAGCAGCGGTTGGGTTATGCGACGCATATTAGCTAATCATCCATTGCGGCATGTAGATATTGGTTCATCGGTTATGTATGTTAATCTTCTTAGCGCAGTGCTTCCTGTAACTTTTGTGGATTATCGTCCTTTAGACGCGAGTATAGAGGGTTTAACTAACTGCAGCGGAGATATTCTTAACTTGCCTTTTAAGGATCGTTCGATTAATTCTCTTTCCTGTTTGCATGTGGCTGAACATGTTGGTTTGGGCCGATATGGTGATGCCCTTAATCCTTATGGGACTCAACAGGCTTGTGCTGAGTTAATGCGGGTATTGTCTCCGGGAGGTTATCTCTATTTTGCCCTGCCGGTTGGTAAACAGAGGGTATGTTTTAATGCCCACAGAATCTATAGTCCAAAGACGATAGTTGATTATTTTGCAGGCCTTGAACTCGTAGAGTTTTCCGGAGTTCATGATAATGGGTGTTTTGTTGAACAAGTGGGCTTGGATGAATTTTTTAAATGCCGCTACGCTTGTGGGATGTTTATATTTAAAAAAAAGGCTGATTAAATATGATTTTTGGAAAAGAAAGAATCATTTATCCTTACGCGCGTAACCTATTGTTTTTGTTGGCGTTGCTAGCTTCGTTATATATAATAGGGGTTATTGTAGTGAATGATTATCAGATTATTGTGCCAGTAACTTGGCTGATTTTTATGGGTTTATTTTCTATTTACAAATATACAAATAAAAATAGAAGGTACTATACTCCGATAATTTTGACTATTTTTTATTTTTTTGGGTATTTGCTTTCCTTAGCAAATACCCTTATGAACAAAAGCAATCTGCGCGCTATTGGATTTAAAGCAATAGGTTCTTTTGGTTTTTCATTTTGGGAATATCTTTCGCTCACTTTTATTATTAGTACGGGTATGCTTGGTATTTTGTGTTCCGTGGTATTTATGGAAAAATTTAAAAACTCATGCCGATCTTTGTTTAGGTATTTTAATCCTAATAAAAAGCAAATTATTAGGATTAATTATGTAATAATTAGTTTATTGATATGGTTTTTAATTTCAACAGCAATTTTTTTATATATGAACAAAATTGGAATAGGAAGAACAGGGTTAAAACCGGAAACCCTTTTACCTTTTAAATTAGTGGGCATATTATTCTATGTAAAATTGATATTGATTCCTTGTTTAGGCTGTTTTTTGTTTGGGGTAATATTGGAAACAAACAATAAAATACTTATAAATCTGTCAATAATATTACTTATTCTTTTGGGTATAATAGGGTCTATTTCGGGAATAAGCAGGGGTAGTTTAATCTTTAGTGTCTTACCCTCATTTATCTATATGTTATTTAAAAGTCATAAAAATGATTTTAAACGAAAAATACTGAAATCATATTCAATAATAGCAATACTTTTACTTATGATATTGATTCCGCTGGTGCTAGGCATGAGAAATATAGGGTATGCTGGTGGAAAAATAGATTTTAGCACGGCCATTAATATTTTAAAGTCTTTTAAGGTAGCTGATTTGCCTGGCGCAGCAGGATCGCTTATTTCGTTGATATTAGATAGAGTCATGGGAATAAATGAATTGTATGCTGTTTTTAGCTCAGGAATTAAAGACTTGTATGCGCCATGGGCTCTTTTTATCACTGATGGCGCTTACTTGGAAAAAATCATAAAAGCTGTTTTTGGATTTGTCCCCTCTAATGAAGGGAATTTAGCTTTTGGGGTTGGTTTTGGTTTATGGGGAGTTTTGCAGTTAAGTGGAAGCTATAGTGTAATTTTTCTAGGTACCTTCGTGGCATGTAGTTTATCAATGGCTATAGAAGAGATATTTATTCGCAATGGGATGTATTATGTAGCTTGTTTTTTCGCGATCAATTTTGGCATGCTAGTATGGGAGGGATTGTATGTTTCAAGGTTAAGCCGTACTTTATTAATGATATTTATTTGTTTAATTATAACAGTAAGTTTGAAGAAGTTATTTTATAGACGTATAACATGTGAAACGAGTTTGTAGATTATAGTATCTGGTAAATTGTAATATTATTTTTGAGAATTATTAACAGAGTAGGTGTTTTTACCCTGCAATCTATTTATAAGTTAGGTTTTGTATGAGTAAAGTGATTGTTCGGATTAAAGGTGGTCTTGGGAATCAACTTTTTTGCTACACAGCGGCGCGGCGTTTGTCATTAGTCAATAATGCGGAATTGGTTATTGATAATGTGACTGGATTTGCGCGTGATTATCTATATCGGCGGCAGTATGCATTGGATTGTTTTAATATTAATGCCCGCAAAGCAACGCCTGCTGAACGGATGGAGCCGTTTGAGCGTTATCGTCGAGGAATAGCGAAATTTGTGGCAAAACAACTTCCTTTTCAAAAAAGACATTATCTTGAGCAGGAAGGTCTGGATTTTGATCAAAGGTTGATTGATTATCGTTTAAAGAATGGGACGCTTTATTTAGATGGGCTTTGGCAGAGTGAGAATTATTTTAAAGATGAGAAAGAGATTATATTACAGGATCTGAAAATTAATCCCCCTAAAGATAAAGATAACCTGAGCATGTCTGAGCGTATTTTGGCTAGAAATGCAGTTGCGGTACATGTGAGATTTTTTGATAGTTCAGCTGATATTGAAATCGATTATTATAAACATGCTATTAAAGAGTTGTTAAAGGAGGTTGCAAACCCTCATTTTTTTCTTTTTTCAGACAAACCTGACGCGGCTCAACAGAAGATAGGACTTCAGAAAGATCAAGTTACTTGCGTTAATCATAATGGAGAAGAAGTTAATGCGTATGCTGATTTATGGCTTATGGCTCAGTGCAAGCATTGCATAATCGCTAATAGCACTTTTAGTTGGTGGGGGGCATGGTTGATGGAATCCATGAATCAGAAGCCTATTATTATCGCTCCTGATCGATTTCCGAGCAAAGATACTGTCCCAAATCGTTGGAGCCGTCTTAATTCTGGCGGGGAAACTTAAGAGCAAAGGAAAGCTGCTAAATGGGTTTATTAGAATATACAAAATGTCCGTTTTGCGAATCAGGCAAATATAAACAGTTATTTTCAGGAAAAGATTTTCTTTTTTCTAAAGAAGAATTTTCAGTTGTAAAATGTCAAGATTGCGGATTGCGATATACTAATCCGCGGGTTAAACAAGATCAGATAAAAAGTTATTATTATACTGGATACTCTTCATATGAAAGTCCTGATTTAGGACTTAATAAAAAAAATAAAAACGTATTATATCGTTTTTTTGGAAACATTCATTTTGAAGTATTGGAATTCATTAAATCAGTCAATGCCAGAACTGTATTAGAAATCGGGCCGGGGAACGGGAGTTTGCTTTATTTTTTAAAAGATCAAGGTTTTGATGTTTGCGGGGTTGAATTGGATAGTAGTTCTGCCCAAAAGATCATGGAGCATGGTGTCAAGTGTTATTCAGGAGATTTAAATTCTGTTATAAGTGAGATGAGTGGGAAAAAGTTTGACATTGTAATCCTATGTCAGGCATTTGAACATTTATATAACCCTAAAATGACACTAACTAATATACATAAAATTCTGAATGATAATGGGGCTCTTTATCTGAGTTTGCCTAACAGCGGTTCAATGGAGGCAAGACTATTTGGAAAGTTTTGGCGGGGGTTTGATTTGCCTCGGCACATTGTACATTATGATAAAAAAACGATTAAATCAATGCTAAATAAATCAGGATTTAGTGTTATTGCCCAGTACAATCAAAATTTCCCATCGTCTTTTGTGGAGAGTCTTGGTTTTTGCTTATTCAGGAAAAGAAAGATATCTACTAAATTGTATTATTTTTTATACTATTTATGGAAATTGATTAGTCCGATTCATTTAAGGCTAATTGGTTCAGGGGTTATGACAGTAATATCAGTTAATCAAAAGGGTTGTGAAAGAAAATGAAGATCTTGTTTGTGAATGCAATAGACATTTCTAAAGGGATAGAGACGGCTTATCCTCCGTTGGGACTAGCATATTTATCCGCTATTTTGAAAAATAATTTTAAGGATATTCAGATTAAAATTATTGACCGTGATGTTGAGCCAGTAATTAAATCTTTTTGTCCTGATGCAGTAGGGGTTTCATCGGTTTCCCAAAATTATGGGAGAGCTATTGAAGTGGGGAGATTGTGTAAATCATTGCAAATCCCCGTGTTTATCGGCGGGGTGCATATCACGTTACTTCCGGAATCTTTGTCAGCGGAATTTGATTTCGGGGTGTATGGAGAGGCTGAAGAGACAATTATTGATATTATTAAGTATTTTAAAAAAAGTATCCCATTAGATTGCATAGGATTGGCTGATATTAAAGGGCTTATTCTACATGCGCAGGATGGAGTAAAATTAACTGCCCCAAGACCTCTTATTGAGAATCTTAATTCGATCCCTTTTCCAGCTAGAGATTTATTGAGTATTCCCATAGGACAGAGTACATATATGTTTACTTCCAGAGGATGTCCTTATAAATGTGCTTTTTGTGCTTCTACGAGATTCTGGAATAATGTTAGATGGTTCTCGGCTGAATATGTTGTGAATGAAATAGAAGAAATAATAAGGAAATATAAGCCGTTTGCCATATCTTTTTATGATGACCTTTTTATTGCCAATACCAAGAGACTTGAGAAAATCATTGACCTACTGTGTGCTAAAGGTATAAATAAAAAAGTTAAATTTAGTTTTGCTTGTCGGGCTAATCTTGTTAATGAGAAATTGATTAAAATTTTAAAACCTTTGGATATTCAGATGATTTGTATGGGATTGGAATCCGGTTGTCAAAAGACATTGAGCTATTTGAAGGGAAGTGCAATTACGATTGAGCAAAATAAAAAAGCCATAAATATTTTCGCAGATGCTAAGATCAATATTCAGGCCACGTTCATTATTGGGTCTCCTGAAGAAACTGAGGACGAAATATTGCAGACATTGCAGTTTATTAAGGACAGTAAACTTACCAATTTTGAGGTGTACCTGCTGAGCCCTTTTCCCGGGACTCCGGTTTGGGAAACTGCTAAATCAATGGGATTGGTTTCCAATCAAATGGATTGGGCAAAATTAGCAGTAGATTCTCAAAATTGCTTTGACAACAGGATAATACTGTCTAAGATAAGTAAGACCAGGCTTTCTGAGTTATACGGACTTTTTTCTCATGAAAAGAAAAGAAGGAAAATACTTTATATACTTAAAATGGGAATTTGTAATCCATTATGGGTGCTAACAAAAGCACGCGCTGTTATTTTAAATGTTTTACAAGGTAAAGATAGTTAATAATTATGAATTACAAATTGAAATGCAATGTTCAGTATAGTATAATGATGTTAATTCTTTTGGCCCAAGGGAATAGGAACATTAATGAACTGGAAATAAATCAGTTGTGCAATGTATAACCTGTAAATAAGAGTAGGTAATAATGAAAGTATTGATTTATGGAGAAGCTTATGGATATGCTTTAGCTCCTCAAATAAAAAGATCGTTTGTGCAATTAGGTTGTGATGCCGAAATTTTTAATTGGACAATGTATCTCTATACTGAGAGAGGAATTAACTTAAAAAATCGAGTCTTCAATAGAATTATGCTAAAGTCAATTGCTGCGAAGATAAACCGCGATTTTATAAATGTTGTAAAAAAAAATAAATATGATCTTGTTCTAGTCAATAATGGGTGGCATCTTACTGGAGATACCATTGATGCTGTTAAGAAATATGCAAAAAAAGTCGTGAATTGGAGTACTGATGAGCTTTTTAATAAGGTATTTGCTCGATTTATTCACGTTGAATCTTATTCGAAGTATGATTGTATCTTTTCGCAAAGGAAACATCTCTTTGATTCCTATCTCACTAAGGGTATAAAAAGGGTTGAGTTTTTGCCTTTATTTTATTATCCAGAACATCATCCTGTTGTTGTTTCGGAAAAAGATAAACTTTTATGGGGTAGCGATATAGCCTTCATGGGAACATGGAACAAAGAGAGAGAAAAAATTATTGAGGCTTTAACTGGGTATAATGTTAAAATTTGGGGTGCCCAATGGAACAGGAGTAAACCAAGTTTTAAGAAGAAGTTTGAAATTACTAATAAAATCGCATGGTTAGAAGATATGTCAAAAGTTGTGAGTTCTACCAAAATAATTGTTGATAATCTAACTAAGGGGCAAACTGATAAAGTAAATATGAAGAATTATCAGATACCTGCTTGCGGTGGAGTTCTTTTAACTCAAAGGACTGATGTTATACAGGAATTATTTGAAGAGAACAAAGAAGTTATTTGCTATGATTCGCTTGAGGAATTGAGGGAAAAATGCGAGTATTATTTGAAGAATGAAGCCGCAAGAAACTCAATAGCGGTTAATGGATATAAAAAAGTTGTAAGTGCTCCTAACACAATATTAGATAGAATTAAAGATATATTACAGGTCTGCAGCTGATAGTTTGAAAGAAAGTAAGGGAGTGATAATATGAAATCAAAACTGATTTTTGTTACGGGTGGACTAGGTTTTATCGGAAAACATTTTGTTCAACGTTGTTTGGATATAGGGCATTTTATAACCAACGTTGATATGGTCAATTATGCTGCTGACCGGATAGCGAATGATAAGTTTAAGAATCATAAAAATTATAGACATATTCAGGAGGACATTGCTAATCTGAGTCATCTTCCTGAGAGTGATTTTTTGGTGAATTTTGCTGCGGAATCACATGTGGATAATTCTATCGCCAATAATCGGCAGTTTTGTCATTCTAATATTATTGGTGTTCAACGTTTACTTGAATTGACAAGAGCAAAAACTGCTTCCGGGTCACCACATTTTATCCAAATAAGCACTGATGAGGTTTATGGCGATATTATGAATGGAAGACATAGCGAATCAGATCCGCTACGGCCTTCGAATCCTTACTCGGCAACTAAGGCCGCAGCCGATATGCTTGTAATCGGATGGGCGCGGACATATGGAGTTAGGTATAATATTGTCAGAATGACGAATAATTATGGACCGAATCAATATCCGGAGAAGCTTATTCCAAAATCGGCATGGCGAATGCATCGGGGCTTGCCTGCGTTGATTCAAGGCGATGGTAGCTATATCCGGTCTTGGTTACATGTTAATGATTCAGTAGAAGCTATTTTAACTATAATCGAGAAAGGGAAATCTAATGTAATTTATAATGTACATAGTGACTACGAATTGTCAAATCTTGAAGTGGTTAATAAAATCGCTGCCATTCTTGGAGTATCAAAGAAAGATGCATACATTCATATTCCTAACAGGGTAGGGCAGGATGTTCGCTATAGTCTTGACGATACGCTCATTCGAGAGTTGGGATGGAAACCGTTGCGCGATTTTGATACAGAGATTAAGAAGATCGTCGAAGAAGACGATTTCAAGCGGTTTATTTAGGTTTTTTTGCACTAGTTTAATTAACTATTAACGTAATATTCAATTATTTTCGGAGGGAAAAAGCATGAAGAAAGATAGTTTAGTGAATGGGGCCATTGTCCCTTTGGATAAACCATTTAAAGATGCAAGGGGGGATATCCAGACGTTGGTTGTTGGCGGTATACAGAGTGTTCAGATTATTACATCAAAGGCGAATACAGTTAGGGCTAATCATTATCATAAAACTGATTCCCATTACATGTATTTAATTAAGGGAGTAATGAAATATTTCCACAGACCTGCTGGTGATAAAACCGAACCAGCATGTTTTATTATTAAACCAGGGCAGATGGTTTTTACTCCTCCCATGGTAGAACATGCTGTAGAATTCCTCGAAGACTCTGAATTTATTAATATAACTGGTAAGCCACGAGATCAAGGATCATACGAAGACGATCTTGTCCGTGTTGAACTCCACAAGCTTTAAATAAAAAGGAATAGTATAATGATGCTGCCTTATCATCACAAGCGAATGGATTGCCGCTTATGCTCTTCTAACGCGCTGGAACGGGTTTTAGAGCTTACTCCTACGCCTCCGGCTAATGCATTGGTTTCTGCCGCAGAAAAATATAAAGAGCAGACAGTTTATCCTTTAGATGTTTATAGGTGTGTAGACTGTGGTCATTTACAATTGCTTGACATTGTTGACCCTAAAATTTTGTTTTCTGATTACCCCTATGTGTCAAGTACTTCTCATGTAATGGTTGATTTTCTTAAAAGTCAATCTACGTCTATTATAAGCCGATTAAAACTTAAACCAGGAGATTTGGTGGTTGAATTTGGCTCCAATGACGGAACGTTGCTTCGTTTCTTTAAAGAGGCTGGGATGCGTGTTCTTGGAGTAGATCCTGCAGTTAATGTGGCTCCTGAGATAAATGATATTGAAAATATCCGCGATTTTTTTAGCGCAGAATTGGGCAAAAAGATACGTGAACAATATGGTCCAGCAAAAGCGATTTGTGCTTACAATGTTTGTGCTCATATTGATGACCTCCGTGGAGTTATTGAGGGAGTACGCTCATTGTTAGCGCAGGATGGGCAGTTTGTTTTTGAAGTTGGTTACTTGCTAGATGTTTACCGCAAAACATTATTTGATACTATTTATCATGAGCATCTTGATTTTCACCATGTGGAATCATTAAAGAGATTCTTTTTTTCTAACGAGCTGAAACTTTTACATGTCGAGCATTCCGACATTCAGGGCGGAGCCTTAGTGGGTTATGTGGGTGATTCAATTGGATTGGAAGATATCACAGTTGAGGAATTTATAAATAGGGAGCATGTTGAGGGTATTCATCTCGTAGATACTTTTTTACACTGGGGAGATATGATCAAGCAGACCGGAGAAAAACTAATGATGTTGTTGCTTGACCTTAAAGCAAAAGGCCAATCTATTGCTGCCTATGGAGCTACTGCGAAGGCAACGACACTGATGTATCACTTTGGCTTAAATAGCTCTGTTATTGATTATATTGTTGATGATAATCCTCTAAAACAGGGGTTGTTTAGTCCTGGATTGCATATCCCTATTTTATCTCCGGAAGTACTTTATCAAGAAAAACCTGACTATGTGTTGGTACTTGCTTGGAATTTTGCTGAGCCGATTATAGCTAAACACCGATTTTATGCCGGAGATGATAGCCGATTTATTATACCGCTTCCAGTATTAACTGTTATTAAAAAAGGTAATGGGTAATGCGAATTGGTTTAATCGGTGCCGGCCGTTGGGGTAAACGTTATATTGAGACACTGAGCAGGATTCCTGGCATTGAACTTACTCACTTGGCTAGCAAAAATCCAGATAGCAGTTTACTTGTTTCCTCTGCTTGTAAAATAATTACACATTGGCAAGATCTTTTAAAAGAGCGTTTGGACGGTATTATAATAGCTACGCCACCACAAACCCATTTTGAAATAGCGTCAGCAGCGATAATAGCAGGAATCCCTATTTTAATAGAAAAGCCTATGACGCTTTCTCTATTGGAAGCGAGAAAGCTTGTTCAAGCAGCCACTGATTATGGTGTTTTAACAATGGTTGGGCATACTCATTTATTTAGTGCTGCTTTTAGGAAGCTTAAAATTATAAGTCAGCGAATGGGTAAATTAAAGCATATTATTTCTTTAGGAGGTAACTGGGGGCCGTTTAGAATTGATACTCCGCCGCTTTGGGATTGGGCGCCGCATGACATTGCAATGAGTCTTGAACTTACAGGTAACTATCCTTTACATATTGAGGCGAAACGTATTGAATTTATAGAACAGTCTCAGGGAATTGGAGAAACTGTTAATATTATGCTTAGTTTTGATTCCGGCTCCTACGCCGATATACAGGTAAGTAACATTCAGAAAAATAAAACAAGGTTTTTTGAGGCGGTGTATGAAAATGGGTCATTAGTTTATGATGATCTTGCTGATAATAAACTTGTTCTCAGCGTTTCTTCAGAGGCAGTCCCTACACCTATTATTCTTGATAAATCTCTGTCGCTTACTAATCTTGTGTATGAGTTTTCTCACGCTATCTCTGCAGGCAATAGATATGACAGGAGTCTGCACCTTGGTTTGCAGGTGGTTGAAGTCCTTGATGAATGTCAAAGAAGGCTAACCGGGAAATAATAATGGACAGGGATATCATAGTTAAACCTAAAGTTTGTGTAATAATACCCAATAAAGATGGATTATCCCATCTGAAATATTCTTTACCATTACTAATGGGGACAAGCTACGCAAATTATTGCTGTATCCTGGTAGATAATAACTCCAGAGATGAGTCGATTTCTTTTGTCAGAAATAATTATCCGGTTATTCAAATACTTGAAAATAAGCTTAAAAAAGGTTTTGCCAGTACTGTAAATATAGGGATAAAGCATGCTTTGGCGCAAAATGCTGAGTATATCGCGATTTTTAACAGCGATATAAAAGTGTTACCTCAATGGATAGATGTGGCTATGGATATTTTTAAAACACGAAAGAATGTAGGATTAGTCGGCTATACTGAAATATTAAAAGAAAATGAAAGTCTTTACTATTCTGATCAAAAAACAGAAGTATCTTATCGGAAAGTAAAAAGGCTGTCCGGTTGTTTGTATCTTTGCCCTTCCACGGTTTTTAGACAAATAGGGTTTTTTGATGAAAAATATTTTATGTATGGCGAAGATAATGATTTTTTTTCCAGGTTAATACAGGCGGGATATGTGATTTTAGAGACAAATATCCCAGTGTGGCATTATGGAGAAGGAGCTTCTCAGGGGAGAAGCTTTAAAATGACATGGCTGGCTTATCGTAATGCCATAAGGTATTCGCTTAAAAATGATAATTTTTTTGGTATTGTTAAAATGTTGCTATCGCTTTTAAATCAAGGGTGCAATCCTTTTATGCTTCGGAAGGTGAGTGATGCGTCTTCAAGAAGGATCAGACGGTATAATCCGGTTGTAAATTTCCTGCTTATTTTAGCAAGCTGCGCGTGGAATTTATTAAATATAGTTCAAACTATTCAGGCAAGGCATAATTGTAGGCAGTTGATTAAGAAAATTAAACTTAATTAATGTTTTAATTGAGCAGGGCATAAAAATAGTTTTAATTAGTCTGATAAAGATTTAGCTTCATCTTTGTTTTGCAATGAAAATGAATGAAACTTAGAATTTTCTTAAAAAAGGTGTAATAGGATGAAAGTTGCAATTCTAAATATTACTAATGGCGGAATAAGCGGCGGTTATAAAAAATATCTTTTAAATATTATTCCTTGTTTAGCAGTTAATAGTAATATTAAATCATTACTATGCGTATCCCCAAGTTCTTTACATGTTGATACCTGGTTTAAATCAATGCCCAAGGTGGAATTTGTAGATTGTTCTCCCCATGATTTTATTCAATATGGATTAGGCCGGACGTTAAAAGAAAAATTAAAACAATTTTCACCGGATTTAATTTTTGTTCCGGTTGCGAGAAGTTTTAGTTTTGAAGGTGTGCCTACTTTAAATATGATGCAGAACATATTTCCGTTTTTGCGCAATAAAGTTCAGGGTTTATCTTTTAGAGATAGGATTGTTTTTGCTCTGCAATATTTTGCATCAATAAGGGCTTTTAAGCAGGCTAAAAGAATAATCGTTACTTCAAATTTTGCTAAAGATTATTTAATAAATAACTTAGGCATTCCTTTGGATAAAATCTCATTAATATACTTTGGTAAGGATGCATATATTCAGAATAGTAGTAGACCGAACAGTATCCCTTTTGGCTTGGAGAAAAAGTTTTTGTTTACCGCGGGTTCTTTAGAATCATACCGCGGGGTTGAAGATATCATTGAAGCTGCGATATGTTTAAAGAATGATTTTCCTGATTTAAAGCTTGTAATTGCCGGTAAAGCAAGACCCGCAATGCAAGGATATCACAATAGACTATTAAGATTATGTGAGTCTTATGACTTGGCTGTTAACATTATTTGGGCAGGACAATTGAACCAGGTTGAGCTTGCCTGGTGTTATCAGAATTGCGCAGTGTTTATAATGACTACTCGAATGGAAACATTTGGAATGATAGCTCTTGAGGCAATGACTAATGGTTGTTTGTGTATCGCAGCGGATAATCCTCCATTACCAGAGATTTTCTTGGATTCTGCGTATTACTATCCACCTAAGGATTATCGTGTTTTGGCAGATATAATTAAAAAGGTTTTAGTTTTAGATGATAAAACAAAGCTGGAGATAAAGAATAAAGCTAAAACCCGTGCTGATTATTTTACGTGGGATAAAGCTGCCGAAGGTTTGATAAAAGAATTTAAAGCGGTCATAAAAGGCTAGGAAAATAAAATGAAAATTTTGGTTGTAACTCAATACTTTTGGCCGGAAAATTTTCGGATCAATGATTTAACCGCCGGCTTAGTTGAAAAAGGGCATGAGGTTACGGTTTTAACCGGTATTCCTAATTATCCAACAGGAAGTTTTTTTCCGGGGTATGGGATGTTTAAGAACATGAGGCAGGAATATCAGGGCGCAAGAATTATTCGAGTGCCGCTAATCCCTAGAGGGAAAAGCGGGAAACTTTCTCTAGTGTTAAATTATTTCTCGTTTGCTTTTTTTGCTAGTGTTATGGCTCCGTTTGTTTGCCGGGGGAAGTATGACCTGATATTTGTTTATCAGCTTTCACCTGTAACAGTTGCTATTCCGGCTTTATTATTAAAAAAATTGAAAGCATTACCAACAATACTCTGGGTGCAGGATCTTTGGCCGGAAAGTCTTTCCGCGACTGGTGCGGTAAACTCTTTGTTATTGTTGAAGTTAGTGGGAAAACTGGTTCATTGGATATACCATAAATCCGACTTAATCCTTGCGCAGTCAAAGGCGTTTATACCCTATATCAAAAATTTCGAAGTAAAACCAAGCAAAATTACGTATTTTCCCAACAATACAGAGGCTTTTTATCATCCGGTTGAGGTGGAAAAAGATGCGCCAGAACGCAAAAAAATTCCTCAAGGCTTTATTGTTATGTTTGCCGGTAATATTGGAGCTGCTCAGGATTTTCCCACGCTTATTTCCGCGGCGGAAAAATTAAAGAATTATCCGGATATATATTGGGTAATTCTCGGTGATGGAAGAAGGCGTCAATGGGCTGAAGAAGAGGTGCAAGCGCGAAATTTAAGTCAAAAATTTATATTTTTAGGCAGGCATGCTCCTGAAAATATGCCGCGGTATTTTGCTTTAGCCGATGTTTTGCTTGTTACGCTTAAAGATGAGGAAATATTTAAGCTTACTGTCCCATCAAAAGTTCAGTCATATCTGGCATGTGCTAAGCCGATCATTGCTTCATTGGCTGGGGAAGGGGCAAGGATTATTGAAGAGGCTGGAGCCGGATTTTCCTGTAAGCCGGAAGATCCTCTATCTCTTGCGCAATTGGTTTTAAATGTGTATAATATGCCAAAAGACGAGTTGTACAGAATGGGAATAAAGGCAAGAAAGTATTTTGAAAAGTATTTCGAACGATATAAGCTTTTAGATCAGCTAAACGAAATAATTGTTGGCTTAAAAGGAGCAAAAAGATAATGCGTATATTGATTTTTGGCGGAAGCGGGATGCTGGGCCATACACTATGGGAGCATTTATCTGTTTGTTTTCCTGAAACATTTGTAGTGATAAGGCATAGCCGCGAGACCTATAAAGGGTTTAAACTGTTTGAAGACTCCGAACATGTAGTTGATAATATCGACGGCATGGATTTTCCCATAGTTGAAAGTGTCTTAAGTAAGGTAAAGCCGGATATTATTCTTAACTGTATTGGGATTACTAAACGCCACGAAACGAAAAATGATCCAATAGCTAGTATTACTCTGAATTCGCTTTTTCCTCATAAGTTAGCAAAATGGGGCAATAATAATAACGCTAAAGTGATTAGTTTTAGTACGGATTGTGTTTTTGATGGAAAATCCGGTCACTATACTGAGGAAAGCCTGACTTCTGCCGAAGATATTTATGGAAAAACAAAAGCATTGGGAGAAGTCAAGATCGGTAATGCTCTGACATTACGGTCCTCTTTTATTGGTCCTGAGTTGTTGCATGGTTCAGAGCTTCTGGAATGGTTTCTTGCTCAGACGGGAACTGTTAAGGGGTTTAGAAAGGCCATTTATTCCGGGCTAACCACCTTAGAATTGTGCAGAGTAGTGGAGAAGATTATTTCTGATTACCCGGAGGCAAAAGGACTTTATCATGTATCCAGCGAACCAATTACAAAATTTGATTTATTATTATTGATCAAGAAAAAAATGGGGCTTAGTATTGAGATTATTCCAGAAGACAATTTTTATTGTGACCGCAGTTTAGACTCTTCTAGATTCCGTGGGGAGTTTAATTATACGCCTCCATCATGGGAAACTATGATTGATGAACTGGCAGCAGAGTTGAAAGGAAAAAACGATGATTCTTAAAGGGAAAACTATTCTAGTAATTGGCGGTACAGGGTCTTTAGGAAAAGTTTTTGTTAAAAGGGTATTGAGCGGAAAACTCGGGACTCCCAAAAAAGTAATAGTGATGTCTCGTGATGAAGCAAAACAGCATGATATGCGCATGTCCTATTTACATAAACTGGTTGCTACTGATGAGGTTATTTATAATAATTTCAAAAACGCGCTGGAGTTTCGAATCGGAGATGTTCGTGATTACGCGGATGTTTGTTCCGCAGTAAAAAACGCGGACATTGTTGTTAACGCGGCAGCGTTAAAACAGGTTCCGACATGCGAGTATTTTCCCACACAGGCAGTTTTGACAAATTGCATAGGTGCTTCAAATATAGTACGCGCTATTGAAGAGAACAGTTATCAGGTTGATACTGTTATCGGTGTTAGTACAGATAAAGCTTGTAAACCGCTAAATGTTATGGGAATGACTAAAGCGGTTCAGGAAAGAATCTTTATATCGGCAAATATCTTAAATCCAGGAACCCGTTTTGTTTGTGTTCGTTATGGTAATGTTCTAGCTTCACGCGGTTCAGTTATTCCTCTTTTCCATGAACAAATTAAAAATAATGGGCCTGTAACAGTAACGGTTCCGGAAATGACCCGGTTTTTATTGAGCTTGAATCAGGCAGTGGATACTTTATTTGCGGCATTACGTTTTGCGAAAAAAGGGGAAACATATGTGCCTAATGTACCTGCTTCAACAGTGATTAATGTGGCAAAGGCATTGATCGGCCAAAGAAAAATAAATATAAAAATTACCGGTATTCGGCCCGCGGAAAAAATGCATGAGATAATGGTTTCGGAAGAGGAAGCAACGCATTGTGTTCGGCGGGGAAATTATTACGCTATATTACCAATGCTTCCGGAATTGCGGAAACTTGGCAAAACTGAATCTCGCGCTTTAAAAAAAGAATTTAGTTCCGAGGATACCGCGCTTGATTTGAACGGAACCATTGCTTTGTTAAAGCAACATAAGCTGATGGTTGAGGATATTGATCTGTCACAGGGTGAGGAATTACTCCGATAGGTTGTTTTTGTAAGAAAGGATAAATTTATGAAAATTATGACTATAGTTGGCACACGTCCGGAAATTATCAAGCTTAGTCGAGTAATGAGTGAAATAGAAAAATACCATAAACATATTCTTGTTCATACTGGGCAGAATTATGATTATGAGCTTAATGAAATTTTTTTTAAAGAAATGGGTGTTAGAAAACCTGATTATTTTCTCAATGCTGTAGGCAAGACACTGGCGGAAACTATTGGGAATGTCATCGCAAAATCTGATAAGATTATGGAAAAGGAATTGCCCGAGGCAGTTCTTCTTTATGGAGACACTAACAGCTGTTTGTCTGTAATTGCCGCGAAAAGGCGGAAAATACCGGTTTTTCATATGGAAGCCGGCAATCGCTGTTTTGATCAGCGGGTTCCTGAGGAATTAAACCGGAGAATAGTGGATCATTTAAGTGATATTAATATGACGCTTACGGAACATGCTCGCAGATATTTGATTGCTGAGGGGGTAAAGCCGGAAACAATCATAAAAACAGGTTCACCGATCAAAGAGATTCTGGATTTTTATATGCCGTCTATTTTAAAATCAACAGTGTTAGAGAAATTAGAATTGAGTGAGGGTAAATATTTTGTCGTAAGCGCGCATCGTGAAGAAAATATAGATAGTGAACAAAATTTTAGTGATTTGCTCGATGCTTTAAATAAAATAGCGCGTACGTTTAAAAAGAAAATAATTGTTTCGACGCATCCTCGAACCAGAAAGAAACTGGAAAGCGGAAAAAAGAAAAATTTTGATTCCAGGATATCTTTCCTCAAGCCGCTGGGTTTTTTTGATTATATCAAGTTACAGATGAATGCCGCTTGTGTAATATCTGATAGCGGGACTATAACAGAGGAGTCGTCGATACTTAATTTTCCGGCGGTAACGATTCGTCAGGCTCATGAGCGTCCTGAAGGAGTCGACGAGGGGACTTTGATCATGTGCGGACTGAAAGCTAACGATATTATTAATGCGATTAAGACTGTAACTGCTCAGTATTCAAAGAGTAACCGTCAATTTAAAATAATCCCGGATTATGATGTGGATAATGTTTCCAAGAAAGTATTGAGAATTATTATGAGCTATACGGATTATATAAACCGCACGGTGTGGTATAAGTAAACCGTATTTTTCAGTTTTAAACGATAATGACTTTAATAACTGAGGATTTGTTGTCTTCAATCTGTGTGTATTTTATGGTTATTTTGTTTGAGGATTCGTGTGCTATAATATATGCTATATTCCTGTAGTTTGGGCTTATGAGTCATATTTTAAATTAAAATCATTGATTTGTTAATATGGGCCAAAATGAAAATTTAAAAAGGGGGCAGGATGTTTAATTTAAAAAGGAATTTTTATTTCCGATTATGTATGGTTATTTTAATCTGTATGTTTTTCACAAAAAACGCTTATGCTTATTTAGATCCGGGAACTGGAAGTTATATTATACAAGTATTAATTGGCATTGTGATGGGCGGGATTATTACCATTAAGTTCTATTGGAAAAGGATTAAAGATTTTTTAAAGAATCTCTTTAACCCGCAAAAGTGATGAAACTTATTAAACCTATTCAAAGCTCTTTTAGAGATCCGAGCGGTTTCCTTTTTTTTCGGAATGGCTTGCTGTGTCGTCAGATAAATAAAATATATAAGGAAGAGTATGATCATTTGATGATCTCAGGCCTTTATAATAGGCTTGTAAAAGAGAAATTACTTATACCGCATGTTGAAACAGAGGGGATAGCCGGACAAATTGAAGCCTATAAAATTGTTCAACCAGAATTCATACCTTTCATTTCCTATCCTTACGAATGGTGTTTCAGCCAGTTAAAGGACGCAGCTTTAACAACATTAAAGATACAAAAAATAGCTATTGAATCAGGTATGTCTTTGAAGGACGCAAGTGCGTATAATATACAATTTAACGAGGGCAAACCTGTATTAATAGATACTCTGTCTTTTGAAAAATATAATGAAGGCAAGCCTTGGATTGCGTATAGACAGTTTTGCCAGCATTTTCTTGCGCCTTTATCTTTGATGAGCCTTACCGATGTTCGAATGAGCCAACTTTTTAGGGTGTATATAGATGGTATCCCTTTAGATTTGGCGAGTCTATTATTACCTAAAAATAGCTGGTTAAGGTTTTCTTTATTTTTTCACATTCACATTCATGCTAGAGGACAGAAACATTTTGCTGACAAGCAAGTTGATACACAAAGGCATAAATTAAGTAAATTGTCCTTATTGGGAATAATTGAAAATCTTGAAAAAACAATACAAAAATTCAACTGGAGACCTAAGGGAACTGAATGGGCTGATTATTACGCTAATACTAATTATTCTGCTGAGGCGCTACAGCATAAAAAGGATATTGTAGCCGAATTCTTGTCCAAAGCTGATCCGAAAACTGTATGGGATATTGGCGCCAATGAAGGGGTATTTAGCGGTATTGCCAGTGATAAAGGGATAAAGGTGGTATCTTTTGATAACGATCCTGCGGCAGTGGAAAAAAATTACCTTAAGTGTAAATTACAAGAAGAAACAAATACTCTGCCTTTGTTGATCGACATAACTAATCCGAGCCCGGGCATCGGATGGGAAAATGAGGAAAGAGAGTCTTTTATAAAACGCGGTCCCGTGGATATGGTTTTGGCACTGGCCTTGGTACATCATTTAGCGATCTCTAATAATGTCCCATTAAATAAAATCGCTAACTTTTTTAGCAATATTTGTACTTGGTTGGTTATTGAATTTATTCCCAAATGTGATTCGCAGGTCCAAAGGCTTTTGGCAAACAGGGCGGATATCTTTTCGAATTATACTCAGCAGGATTTTGAAGTTTCTTTCCAAGATGATTTTTTAATACTCCAAAAGGTACGGAATATAGACTCTCAGCGCATACTTTATCTTATGAAAAAAAAGGGGCATGATTAATAAAATAACGATACATCCATATTGTTTCGCATTATATTATATATTACTTGCAGCTACCACGCAATTCAGGCCGGCTTTATTGAATTTATTTTTTTCGACTTTAATTCTATTAGCGCTAGTGTTGGTATTCCATCTGATATTGTGGTTCAGGCTTAGGGATATTTTGAAGGCCGGGATTATCGTTACTATTATTTTATTCTCGTTTTTATTTTATTCACAGATATATCAGATGGTTTCTGATATATCTACTAAATTAGCCAGGCACAGATTTCTCGTTTTTGGAGTATTAACTTTTACGATTTCATCAATTTTTTTCATTACAAAGACAAAAAAAAAGCTGTGTAATCTTAATTCCTATCTTAATCTTGTTTCCGTGGCATATGTTATTTATGGAATAATACTGGTATCCCAAACATACGCAAAGCCTTATGATAGTTCGCTGGAAAATCAAGTTTATGATATTAAATTCGAAAAAAGTGCGAGTAGCGTGGAGGAAATAAAGAAATTACCGGATATTTATTATATTATTTTAGATAGCTATACCAGTTCAGCTGCTCTAAAGAAATACTTTAGTTATGATAATAATGAGTTTGTGCATAATTTACAAAAAAGAGGATTCTATGTAGCAGAAACTAGCCGTTCGTTTGCAAATTCCACTGCTATTTCCATAGCTTCAACCTTTAATATGACTAATGATCATAGATTATTAGCTGAACCTACCGAAATTTGCATGAAATTAATCGAAAATAGTTTGGTAGTAAAATATTTGAGCTCCCGATCATATGAAATAACAAATTATTCTTTATTTTGCTTAGCTGATAAACAGCCATATTATACATATTTTTCATCTTTCAATGGATTCAATCCCTGGAAAATGTTAGAAAATAACCTTTTCAATGTAGCCTTCCAAAATTTTCAAAACGGAGATATGTATAAGATTAATAAGAGCATAATTTTCGAATTAAAGCGAATGCCCGAGGTCAGGCAAAATCAGCCGAGATTTATATATGCTCACCTGTTTATTCCTCATGAGCCTATGATATTAGATCGGGAGACAAACATTATTCCGTGGTGGAAACGCAAAAGTATTTTAGATAAGAAGGCCTATGTTGAACAGGTGCAAGGAACAAATAAGTTAGTTTTGGAAGTAATCGATAATATATTGGGTAAATCAAAAGTTCAGCCAGTTATTATTATACAAGGAGATCACGGGTATAGACATGGGGAACATTCCAAGGTGACCGGTTTTTCCATATTAAATGCTTATTATCTTCCTGATAAGGATTATAAATATTTATATCCGAACGTTTCTCCTTTTAATTCTTTTAGGATAATATTCAATCTATATCTAAAGACTAAATATGAATTATTAAAGGATGATTATTGGGGCAATGAATAAAAATACAATCCTATTTGCTTTCGAGTTGGCTGTTTTTAAGGCGCTGTTTACTCTTGAACAGGGGATTAGGGAAACTGTAACATAGTGCAAATAAATATGAAACGAATTTTTGATTTTATTTTGGCTTTTATTTTGATGAGTTTGTTTAGCGTGCCGATGTTACTTATTGCAGCATATATTAAGCTAATATCTAAGGGGCCGGCTATATTCTGGACTGATCGCGTGGGTATAAATAATATCATTTTTAAAATGGCAAAATTTAGGACTATGAAATTAAATACGCCCCAGGTAGCGACTCATTTAATGAAAAACCCGGAAAAATATTTAATTCCAGGAGGAAAGTTTCTGCGTATATCAAGCCTTGATGAGCTGCCGCAATTATTTAACATTTTAAAGGGAAATATGAGTTTCGTCGGTCCTCGCCCCGCATTATTTAATCAGGATGACCTCGTGGAATTGCGTACTAAGAAAAATATCCATAAGCTTGTTCCCGGTATTACGGGTTGGGCGCAGGTAAACGGAAGAGACGATTTAGAGATTCCTGTAAAAGTTTCTTTTGATGAATATTACCTCAGGAACCGTTCTTTTGCCTTTGATCTTAACATTATTTTTTTAACTGCGATAAAAGTTTTAAAAAGAGATGGTGTTAAGCATTAAAAATAGACTCACATAGCCTGACAATATCAATGAAATGGTTGTAAAAACCATTTCATTGATATATAATATAACCCTACGTAAAATGAATAAAATTTCTTATAACATATTGATACTTTTGGTGTTATAGATTTTATGTCAAGAAAAGACGCAAAGAGGATATACAAGATGAAAGTAAAATTTAGAAAATTGATTATAGTTGCTGTTGATTTGTTGTCAATTAATGTTTCCATATTTCTTGCGTTTATGATCCGTTTTGACTGGAATCCATCTCCTTTGATGAGAGAAGCGTGCGTTTATTTCATGGTTTTGGCAAGTGTGATCAGAGTTAGTATGTTTTTTGTTTTTGGCGCGTATCAGTGGTCTTTTCGGCATGCCAGCATGAGCGAAGCCATGAATATTTTTAAAGCTGTTACTGTCGGAAGCCTAGTGATTATTACTTCGGCATTTTTTTTGCGGCAAGATGGGCTGCTGGGCATAGGGCGTACGGTACTGTTGATTGATTATCTAATTTGTTTTTTTCTGATCAGCGCTTCGCGGTTTTTGCCCAGGTTTTTGATTAAGTTTCGAATCTTGCACCGGAGCAATCTCAAACGATTGCTTATTGTAGGGGCGGGAACTGCTGGAGAAATGGTTGTTCGTGAGTTGCTTAATGTGGAGGAGGGGATGTATCTTCCTATTGGTTTTGTCGATGATGACCATTTGAAACTGCATTCACGAATACATGGCATAAAAATATTGGGAGTGACTGATGATATAAAAAAACTAGTCACTGATCATGGGATAGAGGAAATTGTCATTGCTATGCCTTCGGCCAATGGCCGGACTATAAGAAATATTGTTTCTAAATGTGAAAATTTAGGCGTAAAGATTAAAATCATTCCTGGATTGCATAAAATAATGTCAGGAGAAGTATCTATAAAGCAAATTACTGACGTCCAGCCGGAAGATCTTTTGGGCCGGCAGATGGTGGAAATGGACGAGAGTGATGTCCAGGCGTTTCTCAAAGAACAGGTTGTTCTTGTTTCCGGTGCGGGCGGAACTATCGGATCGGAATTATGCCGGCAAATAGTAAAATTTAATCCAAGACTCTTAATCCTCTTTGATTATAATGAAAATGATATTTATTTTTTGGAACTGGAGTTGAAAGAAAAATACCCATATTTGAATTTTAAAACAATAATTGGTGATATTAAGGATGTGGGATTGCTCAAACATACATTTTCCAGCTATAAACCCGATATTGTGTTCCATTCCGCCGCGCATAAACATGTGCCGCTTATGGAGGAAAATCCAGTAGCAGCAGTTAAAAATAATATTATAGGAACCCGTAATCTTATGTATGCTTCCGAGCATTACGGGGTCAAAAATTTTGTAATGATATCTACAGATAAAGCAGTTAATCCTACAAGTATTATGGGTGCTTCAAAGCGAATAGCGGAAACAATGATTCAGGCAAAGGCACAGGTTTCCAGAACAAAATTTATGGCGGTTCGTTTCGGTAATGTTATTGGTTCCAGCGGAAGTGTTATTCCGATTTTTAAAAAACAGATTGAAAAGGGCGGCCCTATAACCGTTACTCATCCCGAGGTCAAAAGATATTTTATGTCAGCCAGCGAAGCAGCCCAACTGGTAATTCAGGCTGGGGCTATTGGCAATGGAGGTGAAATCTTTATTTTGGATATGGGCGAACAGATTAAAATTACTGATCTTGCCAAAAATCTGATAACATTATCCGGGCTGGAAGTTGATGTGGATATTGAAATTAAGTATATTGGATTACGGCCGGGAGAGAAGATGGAGGAGGAGACATTGCTTGATATTGAGCATGATAGGGCAACAAAATACAATAAAATTTTCATTGCTCAGCCGAATAATTTTGATTTACGTAAGATGCGTAGGGATATAAGAGCGCTGGAAGTAATGGCTAAAGTTATGGACAGCCAGCGCATAGTTAATAAAATTAAAAAGATGGTCCCCTTCCATAATTCTAATGCAGCGATAAAATGAGACTAACTCCTTATCCATGATGAGCGTGGGGAAATTAAAACGCTTCTGTTTGTAGTCGGTCACTTAGGGTTGGTTTTGGAATAAATGAGAATGAAAGAAAAAATAATACACTTTCTTAAAAATACACTCTTGGCAAATATAGCAATTTTTATAATACTTGCTCCTTTTTCCAAAAAAGCTATTAAGATCAGTCTGCTCATTGCTCTTTTTTTATGGATAGCCATAACAATAGCGGAGTTTGGAAGCAATTTTTACAAGCATTTAATTACAAGAATACCAATCGCCATACCGTTGGAATTATTTTGGATAGCACTTTTACTGTCGACTGTTTTTAGCCTGGATCCGTATTATAGCCACGCTGTTTTACTGGAACGCTATTTAGGTTATATTCTATTTTTTCTCTTGGGGTGCTATCTGGCAAAAGATATTCGGATGATTTATTGTCTGGTAGGGGCAACTCTGTTTGGGGGGATAGTGATTGGAATCGGAAGCTTGTGGAATTATGTTCAGTTTCAACCTGTTCGATTATACGACTGTTTCAGGTATTCGATCAGTCTTGCTCGTTTTCTAGTCCTTTACACGCCTATAACTTTTATTGTTTTGTTTTTTGTAAAAAATAAATTCCTTAAATTTATCGCACTGGTTAGCGGCTTACTTTTAGTCCCATGTTTAATTCTTAACGCTGCGCGCGCGGCCTGGGTTTCAGTTTCTTTTTCTCTTTTAATCGTTTCTTTTTTTAAGAGTCGAAAACTTGCTTGTTGTGTGTTGATTTGTATTATTATAATTGGTCTATTTTTGCCTTTGCAGTTAAAATGTCGGGCAATTACGACTGTTAATCCACTGACATGGGGCGAAAGATTGCCTTTGTGGAAGATGTCACTGCAAATGTTTGCTGATTTTCCAGTATTTGGGACAGGATTGGGAATGCGTGAGAAGCTTTTCACAAGTTATTGGCATAAATCGGCTCTATTCCCCCGATTCCAATATCAAGATGCGCATAATAATTATTTAGAAATCGCATCAGAATCAGGCAGTATTGGTTTAATCGCGTTTATATGGATTTTTATCGCTTTTTTTAAGCATGTGTTTGCAGCTATTAAAAAAATGTCAGGAGACCGGCAAGCGGTATTAATGACTTTTACCAGCAGTGTTATCGCTGCTTTGCTTTTTGCCTGCTCTGCTTCAAATATTACTGGCGGAGTTGAGGAGGTCGTGGTATTCTGGTTTATTTTCGGCATGGCTTCGGGGCTAAGCGGATTAAGAGAGAATCAGGAAACTATAGCATAATTTTAATTTTCATAAGGAATTATTTAAAATGAAAACAAATAGTTTAATTTTTGATTAATACTCTGGAGTGAAAAAGGCAAGAGCATGAAAAATATAGAAGGAAAGAAAATATCAATAATAATGCCTGCCTATAATGAAGCAGACAGGATCGTTGAAAGTCTTAAAGAAACTATGAAGACTTTTGACGATTTTAAAGCTAATTATGAAATAATAGTTGTTGATGACGGCTCAAGCGATCAAACTTATGAGAAAACCAAGAAATTCGCACAGGATATCAGTAATGGCAAAATAATTGTTCAGCGTAACCGTGCTAATTACGGTAAAGGTAGAGCTTTGTATAAAGGGTTTCGCTATGCTACTGGAGATTTTATTATATTTCTTGACGCGGATATGGACTTGCATCCCGGACAGATAGATACATTTTTTGATCTTATGGAACTGACTGACAGCGATATTGTAATCGGTTCTAAGCGGCATCCTAATTCAAAATTATTCTATCCCAAGGACCGTAGGATTTTGAGCGCAGGATATTTCTTTCTTGTAAAGATACTTTTTGGTTTGCCGATTAACGACACTCAAACAGGACTAAAACTGTTTAAAGCTCATGTTTTAAAGGCAGTTTTTAAGGAGTTTATCAGTAGAGAATTTGCTTTTGATCTGGAGCTTTTAGTAACCGCGCATAGATTTGGCTTTAAAATCGCGGAAGCACCTGTGTGTATTAATTCACAGAGAGGATATAATCGGATTGGGATAGGAACTGTATATAAAATGACTATTGATACTTTGGGAATTTATGCGCGTTTTCTGCGTAATAAAACTAAAAAACTGACATCAAAAATTAAAAGAAAAATAAAAAAATGAGTAATCTATCAGTAGCGATTATAATTCCGGTTAAGTGTTTTAATGATAATTTAAAAAAGTCTATGGAAGAATGCCTTAAGCTTGATTATCCAAACTTTGAAGTGCTTGTTTTTCCCGATGAAATAAGCGAGGGATTTATTCCTTTTAAGGGAAAAATTAAAGTTATTCCCACTGGCAGTATGGGCCCGGCTTTAAAAAGGGATATGGCGGTTGAGCATTCAAAAGCGGATATATTTGCTTTTTTAGATGATGATGCTTATCCAGAGCCTGATTGGTTGAAGAATGCAGTAAAACACTTTAAACAACAGGAAATAGCTGCTGTTGGCGGGCCGTCGGTAACACCCCCTGAAAGCACTTTTGCTGGTATGGCAAGCGGTTATGCTTTTGCTTCACTTACGGTTTCCGGCCCATATACATATCGCTATGTTCCAGGCAATAAAATTATGAAAGTAGATGATTATCCATCCTGCAATTTTCTGGTGCGTAGGGAAATATTCGCAAAACTGGGCGGTTTTGATAGCAGTTTTTATCCAGGAGAAGACACAAAACTTTGCTTGGAAATTACGAAAAAATTAAATAAAAAAATAATTTATGATCCGGATGTTCTGGTTTATCATCATCGTCGGGATTCTTTAAACAGGCATATAAAGCAGATAGAAAATTATGCTACTCATCGCGGTAATTTTGCCAAGCGATTTCCGGAAACATCCCGGAAAATTGCATATTTTGTCCCCAGCTTATTTGTCGGATTGCTTGTTAGCGGAGCAGGATGGTCTTTGATATCGCCTGTGCTAAAATCTGTCTATTTATGCTGTATATTGCTTTATTTAGCGATTATCGCGGCGAATGCCGCGTGGGTGCTGCTGATGGATAAAAAAGTTTCTTTTTTTAAGAAGCTTTTACTGCTTATCCCGGTTATTGTATTTATTGTTGTTACTCATATTACTTATGGCATATTTTTCATTAAAGGTATTTTTTTAAAACAATTAAAAGAAGAAAAGAGTAAATGAATTTCTAATTTCTAATTACTAATTGACCTAAAATAAATAAAAAAATAACTAATAAATTACTAATGGATCTAAAATTATTAAAAAAGAGTTTACTGAATAAAGTACTGATTGACTTAAAATAGATAAAAATAAAATAAGAGTTGAGTAAATTACTAATTATTAGTAGACCTAAAATGAATGAAAATAAAGATAAAAAGTATGATTTAGCTGAGCGTACTGCCAAATTTGGTGAGGAAATAGTTCGTTTTGCAAAGAGAGTAAAGACGGATAATATTACCGTAACGATAATAAGACAGTTAGTAGCTGCAGGAACATCTGTTGGAGCGAATTATTGTGAAGCGGATGATGCGGAGTCTAAGAATGATTTTAAGCATAAAATTGGGATTTGTAAAAAAGAAGCGAGAGAAACTAAATATTGGTTAAGAATTGTATTAGTGACAAGTCCTGAGCTTGAAAAAGAAGCAAAAATACTCTCTAATGAAGCAAAAGAACTGAATCTGATATTTAACGCGATAGTTAATAAGCTGAAATAATTTTGACATTGGTAATTATTTAGAAATTAGATTAATTAGGTTAATTAGATCAATTGAGGAAAGTGTAATCAAAATATGAAGGTAATAATTTCTTATCCGCCATTAAATAAAGAAAAGGGAACGCCTTTACTTTCTCAGAATAGGCAGTTTCAATATTTTAAAGATCCGACTTATATTTATCCGGTTGTTCCAGCGCAAGCGGCATCACTGCTTAAACGGGAAGGATTTGATGTTATCTGGAATGATTGTATTGCCATGGACTGGGAGTATCAGCGGTTTATCGAGTTCATAAACAATGAAAAACCTGATATTATAGCAATGGAAACAAAGACACCTGTTGTTAAAGAACACTGGAAAATCATCAACGACATTAAAAGACTATCGACCATTGACTATCGACCATTGACTGTTTTATTCGGCGACCATGTTACCGCAATGCCTGAGGAATCAATGCAAAATTGCCAGGTTGATTTTGTGCTAACAGGAGGTGACTATGATTTTCTGTTGTTAAATTTGTGTAATGCATTAAAAGCCACAAGCCACAAGCCGCAAGCCGCAAGCATAAAGGATAAATTAGAGCAGGGCATTTGGTATAGGAAAACAGGACAGATAAAAAACACAGGGAAGTTTGAACTGAAACATGATCTTAATACTCTTCCGTTTATTGACCGCGATTTAACCCAGTGGAAATCATACGCTTATAAAAATGGTAATTACAGAAAAACTCCGGGAACTTATATTATGAGCGCACGGGATTGCTGGTGGGGGACGTGCACTTTCTGTTCCTGGCCCCAACTTTTTCCTGAATTTAGAAGCCGAAATCCGGAAAATGTGCTGGATGAGATCGAGCTGTTGGTGGATAAATTTCAGGTTAAGGAAATAATGGATGATTCCGGGACATTTCCTGTGGGGAAATGGCTGAAAGAATTTTGTTTGGGAATGATTGACCGGGGTTTGCATAAAAAAGTTACGCTTGATTGCAATATGCGTTTTGGCGCTTTGAGCTTTGAAGAATATAAATTGATGCAAAAAGCCGGTTTTCGTTTCCTTCTCTTTGGTATTGAGTCAGCTAATCAAAAAACGCTTGATAAGATAAAGAAGGGTCTAAAAGTAGAAGACATTATCCCGAGCTGTAAAGATGCCAGACGCGCAGGGCTTTATCCGCATATTACCATAATGTTCGGCTATCCCTGGGAATCCTATGAAGATGCCCAAAATACCCTTAAACTGGGGAAATTCTTATTAAAAAAAGATTATGCTTATACCATGCAGTCAACAGTGGTTGTGCCTTATCCGGGAACTCCTTTATTCGAAGAATGCAAGGCTAATGACCTTTTATACAGCACGAATTGGGAAGATTATGACATGAAGTGTCCGTTAATGAAAACAGATTTTTCCAAGGAAAAGCTTTTACAGCTTGTCCAGAGCCTTTATTCTGTCAGCTATTCCCCGGAATTTGTGGCCAGGAAAATTCTTAGCATTAGAGAGTTTGATGATATAAAATATTTCGGCCGGGCGTTCATGAAAGTTGCTGGGCATATATTTGATTTTAAAAAGAAAAAAGCGTGATTTTTTAGAAATAATGTTTTAGGATGAAACAGTTTATGAAATTAGATGAATATTCAAAAAAATATATCCATTATTATTCAGATGAATTGCCGGCGCTCATTAAGGCTACTTTTAAGGAAAACAAGATAAAAAGATTTGCTGATTTAGGATCAGGTGATGGTTCGATTTTATTCGCTTTATTTAAAAATGGCTTACTTGATAATGCTGAGAGTATTATTGCTGTTGATGTATCAGAAGACCGAATAAGGAATGTGAAGAATATTAGTGATAGAATTTGTTGCATTGTTACTGATGTGGGCAATATGCCGATGATTGCTAATGAAAGTCTTGATTTTGCTATATCCAATCAAGTGATTGAGCATATGATTGATGAGGAGGGGTTAATCAAAGAAGCTTTTCGAATTCTGGCTAAAGATGGGATGTTATATCTTTCGACAGTATTTAAAAAATGGTATGGCTGGTACTTCTATCGCTGTAACGGCAAATGGGCGCTTGATCCTACTCATTTAAAAGAGTATACATCGGAAGCTCAATTACTGGATAAAATTAAAAAATATGGCTTTAAGATATTAGTTAATAAAAAAAGTATGTTTTGGTTTCCGGTGACTGATTTTATTTTTAAACGTATAGGGATTAGCCGGAATGCTTATGATAATAGATTTTTAAGGTTACTTAGATATATCAGGATTCCAATTATCGGATACTATAATTGGGAAATTGTTTTAAGAAAGAACGTGTAATAATGACAGATATAAAAAAGGGGTTAAAAGAAAAAGTCAGTGTCTGCATACCGGTTTATAATGGGGCAGGTACAATATTAGAAACTGTAAACAGCATTCTTAAGCAAACTTTTACTGATTTTGAATTGCTTATTGTCGATAATCTTTCTACTGATGATACAATCGCAAAAGTAAAAACAATTAAAGACCCGCGAATAAAAATTATTATAAATGAAAAGAATGTCGGATGCGGAGGTAATTTAAATGTTTGCAAAGAAAAAGCAAGCGGCGATATTATTTACTATCTTTGCGCTGATGATATAGCGGATATTAACGCGCTTAAGAGAATGTATGAAGCTTTTCAAAAATCAGATAATATCGGAATTGTAACAAGATCGTATTATTGGTTTATTGAATCTGTTGCTCAAGCAGTTAGGGTTAAGAAACAGTTTAAATCAGATGTTACTGTATCAATAAATAATAATTTTGAAGATGTTAGGGATGTTATCGCTTTATCAGATCAGATATCAGGCATCGCTTTTCGTAAAAAGTTCATGCAAGATTTTAGTTTTCTGAATCAAGCATTTGTAGAAATGGCGTCTATGGTTGTCCAAGTTTTAAAAATAAGTGATGCGGTTATTTTAAGAGATAATACAATTGCAGTAAGAATTGATCGAAATGGCTCAATGAATCCGGCTATTTATGTTAAATCACCGATGATGGTTTGGTATGATTTGATAATTAAATCATTTGATGAAGAAAAATTTATTCCGTTAAGAAGATATTTGATCGATCATTTTATAGCAAATAATTATATTGGCCTTGTGCAAATTAGAAGTTTTGGCGGAATCAGGTATGCTTTAAGAGAAATATATTATTTAATTAAGCTTCGATGGGAGAATGTGTTTAATCTTAGGTTCTGGTTTTTTTCTTTAGGAGTAATTATCATACCGAATAGATTGTTACAGGGATTAGTGGTTTATTTTAAGAATAGAGTTAATAGCAATTTTTTAAAAAATATTAAAATCAACTTAGAATTATGACTATAGAGAAGTTTTTTGATTTAAATCCTGTCTTAATAGGAATATGAATTACATGAAACAAGAATGTTTTTTTATTGCCAATAACAATATCGGAGATTCCGGGTTGAGCGGCGGTTGCCGGGTTTTTATTGAATTAGCCAGGTATTGGAAAGAATCTTTAAATTTAAAAATGATTGCTACGGAAGAGGCAATCACTGTTTGTAAAAACTATGGGCTTGGCGATCTTACATTCTATAGGTCCTCAAGCAAATTAGGATTTAAGAATGTTTTTACTCTGAGAGCGGTTTTTGCTAATTTTTTTAAGAAATTAACAAATGGTATATTATTTATATTACGGAACAAATGCTTATTTAAAAATAATCCCTGGGTTTATTCAGTATCTGACTTTTACCCTGATCTTATTCCGGCTTTTTTAATAAAGTTAATAAACCCAAAAGCAAGGTGGATTGCCGGATACTATTTATTCGCGCCTGCTCCTTGGGATAAAGATAGTCCCTATAAAGGGAAAGATTTGTTTCGAGGATTTTTATACTGGCTATCGCAAAGGCCAACTTACTGGCTTGTGAAAAATTTCGCTGATATAGTTTTTGTCACATCTGAGCCGGATAAAAATAAATTTATCACTAAAACCAGGGACGAGAGTAAAATTTTTGTTATTCGCGGAGGGGTTAATATCGAAGCCTCTACCGCGTATTTAAATAGTTCAAAGGTTATTCCTATCAATAAAAGAAAATATGACTGTTGTTTTGTGGGTAGATTCCATCAGCAAAAAGGGGTTTTGGTTTTAATGGAAATATGGAAAAAAGTTATTGCTGTGTTACCAGAAGCTAAACTGGCGATGATTGGAAATGGGCCGCTGGAAGAAAATGTTAAAAATAAAATCAATGAATATAAGTTGAATGGAAATGTTGATTTGTTTGGTTTTATGGATGGAGAGGATAAGTTCAATATTTTTAAACAAAGTAAAATTGTAGTGCACCCGGCGACCTTTGACAGTGGCGGAATGGCCGCGGCAGAGGCAATGGCTTGGGCTTTACCAGGCATAAGCTTTGATCTGGAAGCGTTAAAAACGTATTATCCTCAAGGTATGATAAAAGTTCCTAAGGACGATTATAATCAGTTTGCTGCTGAAATAATTAAAGTTTTATCAAACTCTGATTACTATAAAATAATTTCCGGGCAAGCTCGTGAGTTAATAGTGGAGCAATGGGATTGGAAAAAAAGAGCACAGCTGATTCTGGAAGGGTTGTTAATCAATAATAATGGATAATATTAAGGTTTCAATTATAATCACTACAAAAAATGCTGAACAGTATATTGCCGACTGCTTGGGTTCGATAAAGTCTCAGAATTATAATCAATCTGAGATTGAAGTTATTGTTGTTGATAATAATTCAAATGACAAGACAAAATCAATCGCGTATCAATTTACGGATAAAGTCTATAATATAGGCCCGGAACGTTCAGCTCAAAGGAATTTCGGAATAAATAATGCATCAGGGGAATATGTGCTTTATCTTGATGTGGACATGATGCTTTCCAGAAATGTGCTCTTAGAGTGTGTGAAAAAAATAGAAACAGAAGATTTGAGCGGGTTGTATGTCCCGGAAGTAATTGTCGGCAAAGGGTTTTGGATAGAGGTGCGAAACTATGAACGCGGTTTTTATAACGCGACTGTGGTTGACTGTGTTCGGTTTATAAAAAAAGATGCATTTGTAAAAATAAAAGGTTTTGATGAAAATTTAACCGGCCCGGAAGATTGGGATTTTGATAGAAGAATAAATCAGGTTGGAAAAACCGCGATAATAAATTCTCCGATTTATCATAATGAGGGGAGATTTAATTTAAGAAACTATTTACTGAAAAAAAGCTATTATTCAAAAACATTTGAAAAATATATTCAAAAATGGGGAAAAAATGATCCAATTATAAAAAAACAGCTTGGTTTTTTTTATCGGTTTATTGGTGTATTTATAGAAAAGGGAAAATGGAAAAAACTTATTAGCCATCCTGTTTTTACTTCAGGGATGTATTTTTTAAGATTTTTAGTCGGGATCACATTCTTGGCAGCAGGAATCGGTCGAAATCCTTTAAAAAATAAAGGTAATATCTATGAGTAAAAATAGTTCGATCAAGAAAGTTTTGTTTGTTTCTCCGCCTTCTAGAGCCTTTAACCACTATCGACCGCCTTTGGCATTAATGTATCTTTCCGGTTATTTAAAAAAACAGGGTATTCAAACGGAAATTATTGATTGTATTATTAAGGATCAGGTTAGAAGCAAGTCTTTTGATCGAAATAAGGATATTTATTTAGCTAAAGTAAGGGAAAACACAATAAAGCATATAATTGAAACGGATACTGATATAGTTTGTATAACTTGTTATACTCCTGAATTACAAGAAGTTGAAACCCTAGCTGCTGAGATTAAAAATAAAAAAAAAGGAATAAAGATTGTTGTCGGCGGAGTCCATCCTATGTTTTTCCCTGAACATTTCATTTGCGATAATTCTAATTTTGATTTTGTGGTTATAGGTGAAGGCGAGGTAACTCTTTTTGAATTAGTCAAGGCAATTAGGAATAATGCTTATCAATATAACTTGGTTGACGGTATAGCATACTGGGATAAACAATCAAATAAGCTGATAATAAATAAAAGACGAGTTTTGGCTGAAAATTTAGATGAGATATCATTTCCTGATTATGAAGATTTAGATATGGATTTTTATACAACAGCATCGCCGTATGCGATAAGAGGAGTTTTTTCTAAAAGTTTTTATGTTTTATCATCTAGAGGTTGTCCATCTTCTTGTACTTTTTGTGTGTCGAAAAAATTGAGAGAATTTTACTCAGGTGAGCGTTTTGTCAGGCTGCGTTCTCCTGAATCCTTGTATAAGGAGATTAAGGATTTAAGAGACGAATATAAAATTGATTCGTTTTATTTTATTGATGACCTCTTTACCTTAAAAAAAGAAAATGTTCGCCAGTTCTGCCAATTAATGATTGATGATAAATCTCCTTTGATCTGGGGCTGCTCATCTAAGGTTAACACAGTTGATTACGAAATGCTTAAAATTATGGCTGATGCCGGTTGTGTGCAGATTGATTTTGGGGTTGAAAAAGGAACGGATAGTGAGCTTAAACAGCTTAAAAAGGGAATCACTCTTGCCCAGATAGAAAAGACTTTTAAAAATTGCCGAAAACTAGGTATTCGTACTTTTGCTAATATGCTGGTTAATACTCCCGGGGAACAGGAGGCTGATTTGCGGTCATCTTTGGCTTTTGTTCAAAGAATTAAGCCAACCATTGTTTCTTTTAATGTTTTTGCCCCATATCCAGGGTGTGAAATTTTTAATGAGCGATGCGGGAATATAAAAAGAGAAGATTATCCGGCTTTAATGAATACAGTGTTATTGATAAAAGATAAGCCTGAGAAATATAGGTTTGCAGAGCATTCGGTGGATTTGCTTGATTGGGTTATCCGTGCAAATAGAAAATATAATAAGGTTTTACCTAACTTATCAATATATTTTAGCGTCAAATATATTAAAAATATTATAAGCTCGAAATCCAAAATGGAATATTTGAAAAGGTTCGTGAGTTTATTAAAAGAATTTATAAATCAAAAATTTTAGGTATTAAATAATCCTAGGGGATATTATGAATTGCAGGTTATGCGCAAGCGGTGGCGTGAGAGAATTATTTCTTGCTCAAGACATTCATGGCAGACATATTTTAAGTGAAGATAAATTCGCTATACTTCAATGTGAAGCTTGCGGTGTTACTTTTACGGAAGTTGAAACCGATAGTGATTATTACAAAAAATACTATCGGGAGAATTATTATCCTCCAATTAATTCAAATAGTTTTATTGATAGGATCTTGTCCTGGATGCAAAACTTTAGTTTTAAGCAGAGATTGAAATTAATCGAAACTTATAAAAGCTCTCAGGGAAATAGAGTGCTTGAAATTGGTTGCGGCAGAGGCGAGTTTTTGAACTTTCTTCCGGATGTTTATGAGAAAAATGGAGTTGAAATAAATGAAAAAGGATATAATTTTGTAAAAGAAAATTATAAGAATATTGATGTCCATAACCTGAGAATCAATGATCGAACTTTTGAAGCTTCAATACTGGGTAAATTTGATGTGATAATTATGTGGCATGTGTTTGAACATATTAATGATCCAGTTATTTTTGCAGAAAATCTCGCAAAACTTTTAGCTGAAAATGGAGTGATAATCTTTGATATCCCTAATAGAAATAGCTTTGGATTTAGTTGGTGCAAAAAATGGTGGTTTCATTTAGACGCGCCGCGGCATTTATTTCATTATGACTATAATAGTATGCGTGACTTAATTAAACGCAGTAAGTTAGAAATAATTGAATTTTTGGGAAATTTCAGGGATTATCCTCAAGATTTGCCAGCTAGTTTTTATTCAAGGTTTAAAACAAATAATTTTATCAGCAATCTTTTCCTGTTCATTTTTGTTTTACCTATAGCGACAATTTTTAGATTAATAATCGCCCTGTTTTTACCGAAACGAGCTGAGATCAATACCTATATAGTAAAACATTATAAAGGATAGATAGAGCCGCTAAATCAAGATCATATTATGAAGCGCAGCAGTTTAAAACCAGGAAAATCCGTTTAGATTTAAAAGCTGTTTATGTTATAATAAAAACTTCTTATTTATGTTTTTTTAAGAAAGGCAATTTAATGGGGCTATCGGTTAGAGATATTAAATATGTTATCAAAACAGTAGATAAATATAAAATCCAAGGGCCATTGCTTACTTTGGGAAATCAGGATATTTATGCTACTGAGCAACAGGTTACTGGCTGGATGAAAGAATATAATTGCAAACAATGCGTGCCAAGTTCAATTGAATATTCCACTAGCGCCAGCACAGCGAAAATTAATACAGAAGCGAGAAAATATATTCATGCGAAAACATTCTTTGAAATGTTAGGCATTCCGGCAGATCAATACTATGATGTGGATAAGTTTGATTTTGATAAGCCGAAAATATTGTTTGATATGCAGGATGAAGTTGAGCAGAAATTCCGCGATAAGTTCAATTTTATTTTAGACAGCGGAACTTTGGAACATATATTTGATATAAAAGGGGTGTTGAGTAATATTGTAAAAATGACTAACTTAAACGGATATGTCCTGCATCTTATCCCTACGCATAACTTTGTAAACCATGGATTCTATCAGTGCTGTCCTACTTTATTTTATGATTTTTATATGGCGAATGGGTTTAAGATTGTGGAGTCTTATATGGTAGAGATCAAGCCTTTATTTAATAGATATCATAAATATACACAAGAACAGGATTATTTAGGGATGTATATTTCCCCGACTAATAGATATGCTAGTGTTTTTCTTGTTCAGAAAATAGCTGAGCAGCCTAGGATTGTTAATCCAGACCAGTATTTATATAGCAAGTTAGCTCAGAATTCTGATGCTGTTAGTGCGAATTTTAATAAATCATTTATTGATAAAGTCACTAATTTTTTACGCCACATTATTCCGATCAAGTTTCATGGCGTATTTTTTAGTATATGGCAATTAATGAAACGTTTAGAAGATAAGCGAGAGTATTTTGATATTGGATAAATGCGAATGGTTTTAATTTTTAGGAAGTTTTTGTGGTAACATTTTTCAAAAGTGAATAAAAATTTAACCGGTGATAGGGAGTAAGTTATAAGCTGTGAACATAAAAAATCGCCTAGTGAAAAACATTTTAGTACTCAGTATTTTTATTCTTGCCGGGATTTTAGCAGTAAGCCCGATTATTAATGATTTTTCCGGGAAAGTATTTGGAGAGCCTAATGATGCGCTGGTTACGGTCTGGCATTTTTGGTGGTTGCAAACAGCCCATGACCAGGGGGTTTCCGAATTAAAAATTCCGATTGTCTCCGCTCCTTTTGGTGCGGACTATTCAAGGTATCCATATTATCCGGTATGGAACTTTATAAACATGCACCTTTCCTGCGCGATAGGAGAAGTGGCTGCGTACAATATTCAGATACTACTAGGATTCATTCTCTCCGGGCTTGCTATGTATTATTTTATCTTCTTTTTAACGAAAAATATGTATGCTTCAGTGCTCACTGGTTTGATCCTTACATTTTCCCCATATCATTTTTCGCATGCTTTTGAGCATCTGGGTCTTTCTAATATGCAGTGGCTTGTTTTTTACATGTTAAGTTTATTTAATTTTCTAAAAAAACCTTCCTATATAAGCGCTGTTTTATGCGGAATCTTGTTCGCTGTAATAGGTTTTTTTGATTATTATTATCTTTATTTTGCCGGCATATTCTCAGCTGTTCTGTTTATATATTATTGTTTTTATTACTACGCTTCATTAAGGAAAAAGATTTTTAAAAATTGGCAGTATCTTATTTTGGGCGTTTTAGTATCAGCTGTTTTATTGTTCCCGTCATTATTCCACATAGCTAAATTTTTAATCATTAAGTCTCCGGAGACTTCGGTGATAGTCACTGATTATGCGCGTCCTTTTGGCCAGCTTTTTGCTGACTCGGCGAGAATCCTTAACTATATTTTACCTGCATATTTTCACCCGATTTTGGGATGGATCACAAGGCCTTTTATTGGTACATTTTTATATGGAGATAATCCTCCAGAGCAAACACTTTATCTCGGATGGTTTGGCTTGCTGTTTGCTTATTTCTGGGTTAAAAAATGGCGGTTTAAAAAAAATAGAGTTGATCCAAATATAAAAGACATTGATTTCGCGAGCAGGTTTTTTTTATTTGCTTTTTTTGCGTTTATTATTTTTTCATTTCCGCCATATTTGAGTCTGGGTAAGATATTTATTCCTTTTCCCTCATTTTTCCTGTATAAGAGTTTTTCGATGTTTCGCAACTATGCCAGAATCGGGATTTTCGTTTTAATCTCAATGTGTGTTCTTGCTGGATACGGACTAGCTTATTTTATTGAGAATTTCTCCGGCAAAAAGAAACTTGGTGTTATCATTTTATTGGGGAGTTTGATTTGTTTTGAATTTTTACCTTATCCGCCACAAAAAGTTGTTGACGCGACAACAGTAGCTCCTGTTTATGCGTGGTTGTCTAAACAGCAAGGAGATTTTATTGTGGTTGAATATCCTATAGACGCAGATGAAAGGCCGTATTTATTTTCACAGCGCTATCATAAAAAGCGATTGATAAACGGAATAATTCCTGGAACCAAGGCTGCGGCTGTACGGAAAAAGATTATTGACATTAACGCGGAAAAAACCGCAGGCATCTTAGGATTTCTTGGTGCTAAATATCTGGTGATGCATGAAGATAAATACACTAATTATGAGGGAGGTGTAATCCTCGGGCAAATCCCTGATCTTAGAGCAAACAGGGGATATGTGCTGGTAAAGGATTTTGGGAATGAGAAGATTTATGAGATAACCGCGAAAGCAGTTGATCCGGAAAATGTAGTTGAAAATAATAATAATAATCAATCATCCCCGGATCGTAGCCTAGAAGATAATAATTTTGGGTTTACGGTTGGCGATAAGTTTTCTTATTCAATTAAATATCTGGGGCTTGTTCCGTTATTAGATGTTTATGTGGAAGTAAAAAAGGCGCGGGGTGAAAAAAATTTAGTGATTGAAGCTGATGCCAAAGCAAAAGGTATTATTGCGAAATTTATGGATATTGATATCAAATTGAAATCAATGATCAATAAAGATGCTACTATCCCACTGGCTTACACCCAGAGTATAAGGATGCGTAAGGATACCAAACTAAAGGATGTTGTGTTTGACCGTGAGCAGTTGGTTATGCTTAGGGGAGATAGGAAGGTATCGATTAATAAGTATACCCAGGATCCGCTTTCAGCGATCTTTTATATCGCGGCCTTTGATTTTAATCATGTGCGTAAGTTTGATGTTTTTATCAATCCGGGTAAGACAAATTATAAGCTGCGTGCAGAGGTTGTAGGAAAAACACAAAAAAAAGCTTTTAAGAGAAAAATGGATTGTTGGGAAATTAAGGGAGAATATTTTAGCTTAAAAGGTAAGCAGGAAAAGATAGCATCAGTTAAAATGTGGTTTCTAAATGACAAGGCAAAACCTTTAGTGCGTATGGAGGTTTTAACAAAAGCAGGGTTTATTACTGTTGAGAAGAATACTGAAAATTAAATAGGGAGTGAAGAATGAAAATTCTAATAACCGGCGGAGCCGGACTGGTTGGATCGCATTGCGCCGAGTTTTACGCGCGGAAAAAAGCTAAAGTTATTGTGCTGGATAATTTAATGCGCTCGGAATTATTTAAATCAAAAAAACAAAGTGTGGAGTATAATTGGAATTATCTGGCTAAGTATAAAAATATCACAAGAATCAAAGGTGATGTGCGCAATGAACAAGATGTAAAAAAAGCAATCGGTACAGGGGTTGACGCGGTGATTCATACTGCCGGCCAGCCGGGTGTGCCGTCTTCGGTGCGTATGCCCAGAGAAGATTTCAGTATTAATGCTTATGGGACTTTAAATGTGCTGGAATGTTTGCGCAAGAAAAGCCCAAAAGCGGCATTTGTCTATTGTTCTACAAATAAAGTCTATGGGGAAAATGTTGACAAAATTTTATTAAAGAAATTAAAAACCCGATATATTTATAAAAATATTAAAGGGGTTGATGAAACAACCTTGACTGATCTGACCGGGCATACGCCTTATGGAGTAAGTAAACTGGTCGGAGATTTGTATACCCAGGAATACGCGCATATTTATGGCATGAAGACAGCGGTTTTTAGAATGAGCTGTATCTATGGCCAGCGTCAATTTGGGTTTGAGGATCAGGGCTGGGTAGCCTGGTTTATTATTGCCAGCTTGCTGGGTAAACAAGTTACTATATTTGGTGACGGCAAACAAGTCAGAGACTTATTATATGCTGAGGATCTGGTGCGGGCTTATGATTGCTTTATCCAAGGCAAGCAGTCGCATGCTTTGGTTAATATCGGAGGCGGAGGTAAAAACACTATATCATTACTTGAATTTGTTAGCAAAATCAAAAACATTACTGGCAAAGAGTTAAAAGTTAAATTCGCTGATTGGCGGCCTTCGGATCAGAAAGTTTATATCAGCGATATCAGTAAAGTAAAAAAAATGCTTGGCTGGCAGCCTGAGATAAGTGTTGAGCAAGGGCTGTTAAAATTAGGGCAATGGGTAAAACAGAATATAAAGATATTTTAGATTGTTGTGCAGTCAAAAACATATCTTTTAGCTAAGCCCTGAACAGCTTCGAAGGAGAGGCAATGAATACCAAACCAGTGGATTCGCAGCATTATAGTAAAGATTACTATTATAATGATAATGACGGACATAAAGAATTTGAACAAGGTTTAGATTTTGCGATGCATGGGAAATTTAAAAGATTCTTTGATATTGTCAATCCTGTTAAAGGCCAAAAAATTCTTGATATCGGCTGCGGAAGAGGCGAAATAGCTTATTATTCAGCGCAAAGAGGATGTGAGGTTTATTCAGTTGATTATAGCAGCGCGGCTGTGGAAATCGCTAAAAAGACATTAGAAAAGCTGTCCGCGGAAAAAAAGAATCTGGTAAAAGTTGAGTGTCTGGATATTATCGAAGCGGAAATAAAAGAAAAATTTGATATTGTAGCATTAATTGATGTTTTGGAGCATCTTACTCCCAGACAAGCAGAAAAGTTATTTATGAATTTCAAGGATTTAGTAACTGATAAAAGTAAGGTTTTTATTAGTACGCCAAATGGTTTTTATGAGCAATATCTGTATATTTTTAAACATATGATACAATATCCCTGGAAACCATTTAAAATTCTTTGGCGGCTTTCCTGGGGGAAGTTTAAACCAAAAGGGTTTAAAGAGTTCTTTAAAAAAGCATTTAGCCTGCTTCCGGAAAGTTCAGAGAATATAGAGCTTATGCATGTGAATGTAATGACTCCTCTAGCAATAAAAAAACTTTTAAAGAAAAATGGATTTAAGGTAAAATTTTATCAGGGGAATAATTTCATTGATAAAGAAATTGTGGTAGTGGGCAAGAGAATATAAAGATATTTTAAAAACAGTCAAAAACATAGCTTTTAGCTAAGCCCTGGACAACGTAGTGTTGCCCAGGGTTCGCGTTTTTGATGGAAAACAGAGTTTAGGTTGTGATTATTTATTGACAAAATATATATTATCTGATAATTTATATTTACCAGATGTTTATTATTAAATAATCCAGGAGGGTATTATGATTTATCATCGGTTAATAACCAATAAAATAGTTGCGCGTTTATCAGATCCTGATATTCTTATCTTAGTTGGGGCGAGACAAGTGGGAAAAACAACGATATTAAGGCAGATAAAAGAGTCTTTATCTTCTAAAGGAGAACAGACAGAATTTATTAATCTTGAAGATTTAGAATATGTGAAATTATTAGATGAAAGCCCTAAAAATCTATTCAAAATAATAGCTTTGCCGGAGAAAAAGAAGATTTTTGTTTTTGTTGATGAAATCCAATATCTTAAAAATCCAACTAATTTCCTGAAATATATTTATGATGAGTTTAAGGATAAAGTTAAGCTTATTGTCTCGGGATCGTCAGCGTTTTATATTGATGAAAAATTTAAAGATTCACTTGCGGGAAGAAAAATTATATTTCCCGTCCATACTCTCAGTTTGCCGGAAATGCTTATTTTTCAGGGGCATGAGGATTTAGCCGAAAAAACAGCGTTTAAAATAAGGTCTAAGAATATATTCTTGGAGGATTTTCCGCTTAAGGAAAAAGAAAAGGTTACTGCTTGTATCAACAGTCTTCTTATCTTTGGAGGGTATCCTCGGGTTGTTTTAGAAAAAGATGTTTCCAGGAAAAGGGAGATAATAGAAGAAATAGCTTTATCTTATATAAAAAAAGATGTGCTGGAAGCAAATATTAAGAGAACTAATAAGTTTTATGAACTTTTTAAACTGCTAAGTTCTCAAGTAGGAAGCTTGCTTAATGTTAATGAACTTTCTAATACACTTAATATATCTCAGACTTCCTTAAATAATTATTTGCATGTAATGAGAAAGTCGTTTCATATTGTTCTTATTCGGCCGTTTTATAAGAATTTGAGGAAAGAATTAACTAAAATGCCCAAGCTATATTTTATGGATTTGGGATTGAAGAATTTTTTTCTTAAAGATTTTACCCCGCTTGCCTTGCGTGAAAATCCTGGGTTTTTATACGAAAATTTTATATTTAAGCAATTCGCGGAATTGTTTTCCCTTGACGATATAAAATTTTGGAGGACACAAACTGGTAACGAAACAGATTTTATTTTAGAAAATAAAACAGCTTGTGAAGTAAAATATAATATTAATAATTTTTCAGTGGCAAAGTATAAAATGTTTTTGAATAGTTATGATGATTTTACTCTAAATGTAATATATCATACAGGGATAGTTAAAGATAATGTCCTTAAAGATAAGCGGTTCAATTTTATAAGACTGTAAATCATGATAAGCCATCTGAAATAATGCCAAAGATTTTAGCTGAATTGATAATAACTGAATATTGAAATGCATAGGGTGAATAAATGAAAGTTGCTTTATTACAGCTGAATATGACTGTAGGGGATATTTCCGGTAATAGCGCGAAGATCATCAGCGCGGTTAATCATGCCAGTGCTGATAATGTCGATCTGTGCGTTAGTTCGGAATTGGCGCTTTTGGGTTATCCGCCGCGGGATCTGCTGTTTAATCATGCTTTTATTGCCCAAGCGCAAGCCGCGCTTAAAGACATTGCTTTAAAATTAAAAGATAGCCCGGCACTTATTTTAGGCACTGTCGAGCCGGTCGCGCGGGCCGGAGCAGGTAAGCCCTTGTATAATTGCGCTGTGCTTGTTCATAAGGGTAGTGTGCAGCAATCATTTCACAAGAGTCTTTTACCGACATATGATGTGTTTGATGAAGAACGTTATTTTGAGCCGGCGCTGACTCCGGGGATGTTTGAATTCAATGGGATTAAGATCGGCGTGACGATCTGCGAAGATGTGTGGAATGATATTGATTTTAATACCAGCCGGCGCTATAAAACTGATCCTTTGCAGCTTTTGGCTAAAAACAACGCGCAATGCATAATTAATCTTTCTGCTTCGCCGTTTTCTTTGGGCAAACAAAAATTAAGAGAAAAGTTGCTGGCTAATATTGCTAAAAAATATCAGATTGATTTGGTTTACGTTAATCAGGTCGGAGGTAATGATGATCTGGTTTTTGACGGGCGCAGTTGTGTGTTTGATAAACAAGGCGATTTGATTGCCAAGGCCAAGGCTTTCGCGGAAGATATATTGATTTGTGATATTAAGTCAAACGCGGAAAAAATTAAAAACCATGAATGTTTGCCTGAGGCTGAAGCCTGGAAAGCCTTGGTATTGGGCACGCACGATTATGTTGAGAAATGCGGATTTAAAAAAGTACTGTTGGGCTTATCCGGGGGAATTGATTCGGCGCTGACCGCGGTGATCGCGGTTGAAGCTTTGGGTGCGGATAATGTTCTGGGCGTATTATTGCCGTCGCCTTATTCAAGCAAAGGCAGTATTGATGATTCCTTAAAACTTGCCGTTAATCTGGGGATTAAAACAATCACAATCGCGATTAAGGATATTATGCAGGCATATGCTAATGGTTTAAAACAGTCCTTTACTGATTTTGAGCCGGGATTGACGGAAGAAAATATCCAGGCAAGAATCCGCGGCAATATTTTGATGGCTTTGTCTAATAAATACAATTCCATGCTTTTGACAACCGGCAATAAATCTGAATTGGCTGTGGGTTATTGTACGATTTATGGAGATATGTCCGGAGGGTTTGCGGTGATATCTGATGTGCCGAAAACTTTAGTTTATCGGATCGCGAACTATGTAAATAAAATAAAAGGAACTGAGACAATTCCTCAAGTTATTATTGATAAAGCGCCGAGTGCTGAATTGCGGCCCAACCAGTTAGATCAGGATAGTTTGCCGGAATATGATGTCTTGGACGCGATTTTATTCCTCTGTATTGAACAGCATAAATCAGCGCAAGAAATAATAGACGAGGGATTTGATGCTGAGGTGGTTAAAAGAGTTTTGAATCTTTTGTATAAGGCGGAGTTTAAGCGTAAGCAGGCTGCTCCGGGGGTGAAAATAACGGACCGGGCTTTTGGCATTGGCTGGCGCATGCCGATTGCGTACAAGCGAAATTTCTAAAAGGACACCAGGACACCAGGTCACAAGGACGCAAGAGCAGTTATGAATTACGAATGATGAGTTACGAGTTAAAAGCAGGAAAAGCAAAGAACTAAAACAGTTCATAAAGTCAAAGATAAAGATGTTTAGAAGGGCAAAAAGGAATTTGGTGTTAGTAACGGGAAAGGAAAGGTTTTAAATCATGAAGAAAGTGGTTTTTTATATCATGGCGGGCGGTGAGGGAATGAGACTTTGGCCTTTGAGCCGGGCCAGTTTTCCTAAACAGCTGCATCATTTATTAGGAGACAGTTCTTTATTGCAGCAGTCGATTGAACGGGTTTTAAAAATCAGTGATCCGAAAAATATCATGATCGGCACAAGAGATGATTTGTATTTTTCCATACAAGACCAGTGGAAAAAAATGAACTTAAAATGTGAGCCCTGGCTTTTGCTGGAACCAATGAGCCGCAATACCGCGCCAGCCATTGCTCTGGCCTGTCACGCGGCCCGTGAGCGTTTTGGCGAAGATGTGATTATTGTGACTTTAGCTTCGGATCACGCGATCAAAGATGAAAAACGGTTTCATCAGCTGCTTAAAACCGGGATAAAAATAGCGGAACAGGGCAATATAGTTACTTTTGGCATAGTCCCCACATATCCGGAGACGGGATATGGTTATATTAATGTGGGTAAGCAGATTGAAAAAGATGTTTTTCAGGTAGCGGCATTTAAAGAAAAACCCAGCATTGACATTGCTAAAAAATATCTTAAAACCAAAAAATATCTTTGGAATAGCGGAATGTTTGTGTTTGATACAAAAGTTATTGCTGATAATATGGAAAAATTCGCTCCGGATGTCTGGAAGGTGAGTAAGAAAGTATGGGACAAACGAATTGAAAATAAAGACAAAATCGGATTTGATAAAAAACAATTTGAAAGTTTTCCCTCGATTTCAATTGATTTCGCGGTTATGGAAAAAGCGCCAAAGCGGGCAGTGATCAAAGCGGATTTTCAATGGTGTGATGTGGGCTGCTGGCATATGCTGCATCAGATATCTAAAAAAGATAAAGATAATAATGTTTTATCCGGAGATATATCTACTGTGGATACGTATAATTCGTTTATTAAAAGCGAAAAAAGATTTGTGGCCACAGTGGGAATAAATAATCTGGTGGTTATTGATACCCCGGATGCTCTGCTTATTTCTGATAAAGATCGTTCGCAGGATGTAAAGACAATTGTCAGCAGGCTAAATGAGAAACAGTCATCTCTGACCAAATTTCATACAACAGTTTACCGTCCCTGGGGTAAGTATACGGTACTGGAGGAAGGCCCATTTTATAAAATTAAAAGAGTAGTGGTTAATCCTAAACAGCAGCTATCTTTACAAAAACATTTAAAACGCAGTGAGCATTGGGTGGTAGTCTCAGGCACAGCCAGAATAATTTGCGGGGATAATTCAATTCTGCTTAAAGCAAATGAAAGTGTGTTTATTGCTAAAGGCCGCAAACATAGAATTACTAATCCCTATTCTAAGCCGGTTACAATTATCGAAGTTCAGACAGGCGGATATTTGGAAGAAGATGATATTATCCGGTTTGAGGATAAGTATGAAAGAAAATAATTTAGCGTAAAGCGTTTAGGAAAAGCAGTTATGAATTATGAGTTATGAGTGATGAGTTAAAAAATAAAAGGAATTAGCTATTGACCATTGATTTGGTGATACGCGATACGCACGACGCAATCCAGAAAATAAAAATTGGCATATTTTTATTAAATAGGGTATAATTATTATGTAATATGAGTACAACTAAATTTCCAAAATGCGATTTATGTTGTAACCATAATTAGAAAAAGGCAAACCTCACGTGAGTGGGGGGCGTCCCAAGAGTCGGATGGATTAAGTAAGACAAAGGGACCTTGAAAAAAAAGAACGCTATAATATATAAAATATTTTTCAAGGCAAAGCTACGGGTCTAAAAGGGAAAATTGTAAATGGATTTTATTTGTTTTCAAGTTAGATAGCCGGGCTACCGAAAAATGGTGAACAATATTCCAACCGAACTATCTGGGACAGATGGATCGGTTTTATTTTATATAGGGTTTGAAAATGCAGAAGGCAATTAATATCTGCAGAAAGGAGGCGCAACTGATAAAATAAACCTGCTGATTTTAGGTTTGTGGGGTCAGAAGCAGTCCTATAATCAGTCAAACTGGGAATAAACAACATGGATAAAATTTTAGAGCGAAATTCTTGGGGAAGAATTAGCTTGACAGGAAAACATTGTTTTGATAAATATATATATATAACTGGAGGAAATAAAATGAATAGAAAAGGTTTTACACTTGTTGAACTTTTGATGGTAGTTATCATCATTGGTATATTGGTAACGTTGGCTGTTCCAAGTTATTATAAGTCAATTGAAAGAGCAAAAGGCGGTAAAGCAAAATCATCTTTACGTACTATCACTAATGCTCAAATACAGTATAGAGCGCTTAATGATACATATGTTAATGGTGCTGATTTAACTTTATTAGCTGATGTTGATTTGCCTGCGGAATTACAGGATGGAGCTACTGGAGATGGAGATTGGACATATGCATGTACTTCTACTGATATCACTGCGGATGTTCTTACTACAGCTACAAGAAATCTTGGGCCTTATGCTGGTGATACTGTAACAATGGATCAAGATGGCTTCTATATTAATGTTGATGCCCATCAAGAATGGAACTAAGAATTATCTAGTATGACAGAGAAAGTTATTTAAAGATGATGCCACTGATTTATTCGTTTAAAGATTTATTAAATGAATAAATCAGTGGTTTTTTTAAACTTATCGAAAGTGTTTGTTTAGTTAGGGGTTTAACGAATTAATTGAGGAGGCGAAATAATGCGGATAATTGCGGTAGCTAATCAAAAAGGCGGTTGCGGTAAAACAACGACATCAATTAATTTATCTGCTTGTTTAGCCGCGCTTAAAAAAAATGTTTTGTTAATAGACTTAGATCCACAGGGACACGCGAGTTTGGGGTTAAATATCCAGCCGCAGGATTTATCAAAAACCATATATAATGTATTGACCACAGATAGCGAAGCCAAATTCCGGCTTGATGAAGTTATTATCCCTATATCTGAAAATCTTGATCTGGCTCCGGCAAATATTTTGTTATCCGCGATTGAGCAGGAACTGTCTGGAAAACCAGAAAGAGAAGCAAAATTATTTCAAGCAATATCTTTAATGGTAAGTAAAAAAACATATGATTATGTAATTATTGATTGCTCTCCAAGTTTGGGTCTTTTGACTTTTAATGGATTGCGTGCTGCTACTGAACTGATTGCTCCGGTGGACACTGGATTTTTCTCTTTGCATGGCATAAGCCGTTTACTGGAAACTGTCAATCTTATTGATAAACGCTTGAATTGTCAGATAAAAGTAAAAGCATTGATCACAATGTTTGATTCCAGAACTAAATTTTCCCATGAAGTAAAAGACGAAATTTATAAATATTTTTCAGGCAATGTTTTTGAAACAGTAATTCATAATAATGTTAGAGTAAAAGAATCTTCAAGCTATGGGGTACCTGTCGCGGCTTATGATAAGCGCTGCCGAGGGGCACAAGATTACAGCGCATTAGCCAATGAAGTTGAATCTCCGATGAGCAAGGAAAAAGCTAAAGATAAAACCAGCAGCGCTTCTGAGAAAATAACATCTTTTATTCAGGAAGTACAGCAGGTCAAAAAAGGCACAGTAGTTACTTTTAATTCTCTGGACGCGAAAAATGTTGAAATTGCCGGTGATTTTAATAACTGGGTTAGTTCGGTTGATACTAAACTTGAACGGATTGATAATGGTGTATGGGCTAAAGTGATTCATCTTAAACCCGGTGCTTATAAATATAAATTTGTTGTTGATGGACAATGGATAACTGATCCCAATAATCCTAAGCTGGAAATTGACGAAGTAGGTAATAAAAATTCGATTTTAGAAGTTAAATAAAAAAACTAGGATTATGGTTTATGAATAAATTAAAGAAGTTGGGTAAGGGATTAGAAGACATTTCCTATTTGTTTCTTTCTCCGGAGCAAGAAGATACTATTCAAGAAGAGTCCATGGCTGAAAAAAAGAAAATTTTAACTGAAACTATTGAGATTACGACAAAAAACATTTGTTTAATCGGCAATAGCCATGATTCGCGAGATGCTTTTTTAGTGATTAATTTATCATTAGCTTTGGCTAGACTGGGGATGCGTATCGCGGTAGTTGATATGGATGAGAAGCTTCCTTGTCTAAATTTTTTATTAGGAAAAAGCGCTAACAATGGATCGCAAAATAATGATCAGGAAATTGTTCGCCAAGGGCCTTTTGGCGTAAAGCTGGCAGGGCTAAATGAGTCTCTGCTTGAAAATATGTTGGTTGATTCTGTTGCTAGAAAAACAATTATGCTGGAACTGAAAAAAATGGAAGAAGAAGTTGATCTTGTGCTGATTAGTGTATCACAAGATAGCCTTTATTATATGAATCCATTGCTTAGAAAATCAATAGAAGAATTTCTAGTTTTTGTTTCTCCGGATAAAAACTCAATGCTTAATTCTTATAAAGTTGTAAAAACCATTTTTTCTAATAACCCGGTTGCTAAAATTGGTACGATTATAACTGATATTGAACACATGTATGAAATTGACGCGGTGTTTAATAAAATGTTTTCCGCGGTAAAGAAATTTCTGGTTAAAGAGCTGTATAAATATGGATTTCTTTTTAAACTAAAACAGGAAATTAATAACAACGCGAATATCGCTTCTTTTTATGACGCGGATTTGACGGCTTGCATCTCAAATATCGCGCAGATTATTATATTGCGCTTGAACCTTGCGGAAAATGTTAAATCAAGCGGGGAATTATTTAAAAATGTTTTTAATGAGTTTGGGATAAATTGAGGCTGTTATGACAACGATATTTCACAACGCGCAAATTAATAAAGAAAAACTCAGACAGATTATTTTAAAAAATCCGCAATCTCTGCTCGCGGGATTAAGTTTTATTGATTTAGAGATGGCTACGGATGAGTCTGGAGTCATTGATTTCTTAGGAGTGGATATAACTGGGCGCATGGTGGTTGTGAATTTTGATACCCAGGCTAATGACCAGATGCTCATAGAAATATTGTCTCAAATTCAATGGCTCAAAAAAAATGAAGGATTAATCAAAAGGTTATTTTTTAGTGAGAGCGTGGATTTTGAACAAGCGCCTCAAATGCTTTTGGTTTGTCCTGTTTTTTCCAATAAAATCCAATCAGCGGTAAAACAATTGACGGATAAAGATATAAAACTTTTAAAATTTAAATATATTGTCTCAAACGCTGATGACGCGATAATCTTTGACGAGGTATTTTCCAGTATAAATTCAGCCTCCGCGCCAGCTTTAAAAACTCAACTATCAACTGACCGGGAAAGTATAATGGTTGATCGCGCTGCTTTAACCAAGCACGCGCCGCTAATTAAAAAGACGGTATCAGAAATAAGTGAAGACGCGAAAAAAGAACAATCTCCCCTATATGATGTGATTACTCTTACGCCGGAAGAGATTACGGAATTCATGGATTTTAATATAGCCTTGGCACAGAGCCAAGCAGCTGATTAAGAATAAAACTCTAACCGATTATATAGCTGATCAAATCCTAAATTAAAACCTGCCTGATAATGATTATTAAATTTACTACGCAAGTTCTTAGAGGTGAGAAAATATGCAAGGTGTAAATAGATCATCATCGATCTATAAAATAAATAATTTACTTCCAAACAATATTATATCCGCTTTTTCCATAGGGAAATTAAATTATGATTATCGTGCTGGGAATGAAAGTGAAGTTCTAAAAAATAGAAAAGATTTTTTTTATCAAGCAGGACTTGCGCTTGATACTGCTGTTTTTCCCCAACAAGTTCATAAAGCAAACATTCTAAAGGTTGAGCAAAAAGACAAAGGACGTGGCGCGTTTTCTTTCGCGCAGGGCATCCCCCAAACAGACGCGTTGATAACTAACGCGAAAGGGATCGCGCTCTGCCTGCTTAGCGCTGATTGTTTGCCGATTATTTTCTATGAAGCAAATGGCAGGGCAATTGGGATCGCGCATGCCGGATGGCGGGGAATACACGCGGGGATAATTGAAAAAACAATCTTGGCCATGGCCAATGAATTCGCGATTAATCGCGAAGATATTAAAGCGTTTTTTGGCCCGGCGATAGGGAGCTGCTGCTATGAAGTTGGCCCTGAGTTTTTAGATATTTTTCCTGAGAATATTAGCGCGCGAAATAATAAAACATACCTGGATATTAAAAGCTTAGCTCGGATAAAATGTCTTAGTTCTGGGATTTTTCAGGATTCAATAAATGACGTATCTATTTGTACCAAATGCAGTAATGACACATTTTTCTCTTATAGATCCGGAGATAATCTCAATCGCCTAATCAGTATTGTGGCTATTGGTGAGCAATGCGGATAGATAGCAATTTCCGGCTTAGGGAGCTATTTTTTATTTTGACTAATTATCTGCTTGACATTTATATGTATCTGTAGTAATTTCTTTAAATAGATAATATCTTTTAAATTAACTAAAAAATTGAAAAATATGACAAAAAAAATAAGTTTCAAAAAACAAGCAAAAGCTAAAAATACTGTTGCGAAGAAAATTAAAACAGTAGAAAAAAAAGCTTTAAAAATCAAGGTTGTGAAAACTGCGAAGCCTGCGCGCAAAAAATTAGGTAAGGGCTTGGAAGATATCTCAACCTTGTTTTTGTCTGATATTAAAAAAGACGCGGTAATTGCTAAGAAAAAAACAATAAAATCCGCGGCTAAAAAAAGTGTAATGCCAAAGGTTAAAAAAGTAAAAAGCGCAAGTGTTAAGACATTAGGCATTGCTATAAAAAAATCTCCTAAAAAAATCATTGCAAAGGTTGCTAAAAAACCAGCGGCAGCAAAGGAAATCGTTGCTAAGACTATTGCAAAGGTTGAAACAAAACCAGCAGTATTAAAGGAAATCGTTGCGCATAAGACTATTGCAAAGGTTGAAACAAAACCAGTGGCAGCAAAGGAAATCGTTGCGCATAAGACCATTGCAAAGGTTGAAACAAAACCAGCAGTATTAAAGGAAATCGTTGCGAATAAAACTATTGCCAAGGTTGAAAAAAAGGCAACTGCAGTAAATGATAATGTTCCTAAAAAAACTGTTGCTAAACTTGCTAAAAAAATAGCTGTAGTAAAGGAAAGTATCCCGGAAAAAGTAATCGCGCGTGTTGATGCGAAATTAGACGCGGCAAAGGATAAAAATCCTGAGAAAACTATGGCTTTAACTGATAAAAAAACTGTAAAAGAGACAACAGGTAAAACACTTGAAAAAATTGCAGTAAAACAAGAAGAAGCAAAACAAGCAACTTCCAAACCAATTATGAAAATAACAGAGGTGGTAGGGATGGGAACGTTAAAAAAGTCTTCGAAAGCGGTTAAAAAACCAAAGCAGGATAAACCAGCAGAAAAAAAGAGTACTAAAACAAAAGAGAATAAAAAAACACAAACCTTAGGCCCAATCAGTGATCTGAAGACTTTGTTTAAGAAGAGAAAAACAGCCGGATTAACTGTTGAGCCGCAGAATATTCAAACAGAGCAAGTTATTGAGGATAGCAAATTTTTTGTTAGTAAGGAAACTGTAAGTCGGATCGCGGAAGATGAATTTTGTGATTTGCCTGAAGGCTACGGTGATAATAGAATTGTTATTCAGGTTAGGGATCCGTATTGGTTATTTGCTTATTGGGAAGTTTCTCAGAGAAAATTAAGTTCAGTTGTGGAGAAATATGGTAGTGCTATCCATAACGCAAAAAGAGTACTACGGGTTCATGATATTACATCGGTTGCATTCAATGGAAAGAATTCAAACAGTTTTTTTGATATAGCGATTAATGATGTTGCCAAGAACTGGTATGTAAATGTCGGCAATCCTGGGAGAAGTTATTGTATTGATCTGGGGCTTGTCTTAGCTGATGGGCGTTTTGTCGTGTTTGCTCGTTCAAATTTTGTGACAACTCCGATTGATGGCCCAAGTCTAATAACTGATGAAGAGTGGATGATTGTTGAAGATGATTTTAACAAGCTTTATGGATTATCTGCTGGATTGGGGATTGGCCTGAGTTCCGGAGAGTTGAGAAGACAAATAAAAACAAAGATGAAGAATTTATCATCAGGGATATTGAGTTCACCTGGGGTGACAACAGTGTCTCCGCGTCGTAATTTTTGGATGGTTGTCAATACTGAGCTAATAGTTTATGGAGCAACTCAACCAGGTTCTGAACTTACAGTGCAGGGAAAACCGATTAAATTAAATGAAGATGGAACATTTAGTCTTCGTTTTGCCTTGCCTGATGGAGAGCAGGTCATTCCGGTTCGGGCGGTTTCTCCGGATAAGGTTGAAGAACGGGTAATTACTCCTGTGGTCAAAAAAAACACGGTGTAAGTGCTGGAATCCTTTAACATGCTTTTTAATCGCGCCGGAATGAGTATTAACATTCCGGCGTTTTATTTTTAGCAGTCAAAATCGCTTGAATTCTTCAGAGTACTATGCTAGTATAAGAATGTTATTTTAAATTAATTATAAACCTTAAATCTTAAAGGTTTTCCGCAAAAAAGCCACTGGGTATTATAGGGGAAAATATGGAAAAAGGATATCTTTGTATTGTTTTACATGGGCATTTACCTTTTGTTCGTCATCCTGAGCACGCGAATTTCTTAGAAGAAGAATGGCTTTACGAGGCTATAACTGAGACATATATTCCATTGCTTAGTATATTTGATAAGTTGATAGAAGACGGAGTTAATTTTCGGATTACCATGGGTGTATCTCCGCCATTAATATCAATGCTTCTTGATCCTTTATTGCAGCATCGTTACATAATGCATATAGAGAAATTAATCGAATTGGCAAGTCGTGAGGTTGAAAGAACAAGATGGCAGCCGGAATTTAATAAGCTGGCTTTAATGTATCTAAGTAAATTTAATCTTGCCCGATATTATTTTGCCGAAAAACACCGGGGAAATCTTTTAGAGGCATTTAAAAGAATTCAGGATGCCGGAAGATTAGACATCATGACTTGCGGCGCTACGCATGGGTTTTTCCCATTGATGGATACATGTAGAGATTCAATTCGGGCACAGGTAAGAGCCGCGGTTGAGCAATATAAAAAAGTATTTCAGCGTCAACCAAAGGGCATTTGGCTGCCTGAGTGTGGATATCATCCTGGTGACGATGAAATCCTGCGGGAAAACGGATTAAGATATTTCTTTAGTGATACCCATGGGGTACTTCATGGTACTCCGCGGCCCAAATATGGTGTTTTTGCTCCGGTTTTTTGTAAGTCCGGAGTTGCTTGCTTTGGACGGGATCTGGAGTCTTCAAAACAGGTTTGGAGCGCTAAGCAGGGATATCCTGGAGATTACAATTACCGGGAATTCTATCGGGATATTGGTTTTGATCTTGATTTTGATTATATAAAACCGTATATTCATCCAGATGGAATCAGAACAAATACAGGAATAAAATACTATCGGATTACCGGGGAAACCGATAATAAACAGCCGTACAATCAAGATGTTGCTATGCAAACAGCGGCATCGCACGCGTCTAATTTTATGTTCAACCGGGAAAAACAGGCGGAGTATGTGAAGGACATAATAAAAAGAAAACCGATTATTGTCGCTCCCTATGACGCGGAGTTATTTGGACACTGGTGGTATGAAGGCCCGGATTGGCTTAATTTTTTAATTAGAAAAATTGCTTTTGATCAAAAAAATATCAAACTTATTTCGCCATCGGATTACTTAGATGAATATCCGAAAAATCAAGTTATTACACCTTCACTTTCCAGTTGGGGATATAAAGGTTATGCCGAGTTTTGGCTGGAAGGTTCAAATGCCTGGGTTTACAGGCATTTACATAAAGCTTCTGAGCGGATGAGTGAATTAGTTAAGCTTTATCCCAATGCCGGCGGTTTGACGCTTAGGGCGCTGAACCAGGCTTTGCGTGAAGTATTACTTGCCCAAAGTTCTGACTGGGCTTTTATTATGAAAACCGGGACACATGTTTCTTATGCTGTGGATAGAACCAAAAAACATGTGCTTAATTTTACAAAATTATACAATCAGATAAAGGCAGATAATATTAAAGAACAGTGGCTGAGTGAAATTGAGTCAAAAGATAATATATTTCCTGACATTGATTATCATTACCATTCTTAAAAACAAAAGCAGTTATGAATTACTAGTTATGAGTTACGAGTGAAAAGCAAAGAGCTGAAACAGTTCGTAAAGGCCAAAGGTCAATATTCAATAGCTAATGGTCGATAGAAAAAAAAGAAAGAAAAAAGCATATTGAATTATTTATCATTTAGTGTTTTTTCGCGATACGCGATACGCGCGACGCAATACAGAAAACAGAAGACAAATGTTTTCTGTTTTCTTTAGTTTTTTGAAAAGGCGGAGATAAAGTGACTGCTAAAAATCAGGTTCCCCAGCATATCGCGATTATAATGGACGGCAATGGACGCTGGGCAAAAAAAAGAAGATTACCGCGGATTGCCGGCCATAGCCGGGGTGCTGAGGTTATAAAATCTATTGTCCAATCTTGCGATAAAATCGGGGTTAAATATTTAACTCTGTATACCTTTTCTACGGAAAACTGGAAAAGACCAGAGCAGGAAGTTAACTTTCTTATGCAGCTTTTAAGCGGATTTCTGTTCAAAGAAATCCAGCATTTAGTAAATGAAAATATTAAATTCTTGACTATTGGCAGGACTGAGCATTTACCGAAAAAAGCGCAGGAAGTTATTGCCTTGGCAAAGGCAAGGACTAAAGATAATACGGGCATAACTTTGATCCTGGCTTTGAATTACGGAGGCAGATCAGAGATTATTGATGCTGCCTTAAAATTATACGCGGATATTGAAAGCGGCAAAGTTCTTTTAGATAAGGTTAATGAAAAAGTGTTTTCCAATTATTTGTACACAGCCGGGATTCCTGATCCGGATTTATTGATCCGCACAAGCGGAGAAATGCGTATAAGTAATTTCTTGCTCTGGCAGTTATCCTACAGCGAGTTTTATGTTACGGAAAAGTTTTGGCCGGATTTTGATGAAACCGAACTCAAACTAGCGATTAATAGCTACCAAAAAAGAAAACGTCGTTTTGGCGGCATTGCGCATAAAAAAGGATAGAGTATCGCGATGAATGCAATAACAAAGCGGGTTGTAACAGCAATTCTAATTATTTTATTTGTGGGATTAGGATTGTTTTTTTTGCCAGGATGGTTTTACGCGCTGGTGGTAATTTTATTAATCGGCGGCGGCTTAAATGAATTCTATGAATTAATTGAAAAAAAAGGGATTTTTATTTATAAATATTTCGGCATTTTTGTCGGGATTATTATTCCTTTAAGTATATATTTTCAATTTGAAACAACTAAAGGCTGGGAGCTGCTGTTTATAGTGACTTCCACTTTAATTTTCTTTGTTTTGCAGTTTATTCGTAAAGACAGTTCTCAGGCGATTGTGGGCATTTCTACAACACTTTTCGGAATATTCTATGTTAGTTGGTTTCTTTCTTTTTTAATAAAAATAAGATTTTTGCCTTATGGAACTTTGCTGGCTGCTTTTCTTTTGCTGGTTACCAAGATGGGAGATGTTGGCGCTTATTTAGTCGGAAAGAGTCTGGGCAAACATACTCTAATTCCGAGAATTAGTCCGAAGAAAACTTTAGAAGGTTCATTCGGCGGACTGATTTTTAGTTTGCTTGCCGCGGGAATAAGTAAATTGTATCTGCCGTTTATCTCAATGCTGCATTTGTTGGCAATGGGCGCTTTGCTTGGTTTTCTTGCCCAGTTGGGAGATCTTTGTGAATCACTGATAAAACGAGATTGCCAAGTAAAAGACAGCGGAGACCGTTTGCCGGGGCTAGGGGGAATTCTCGATATTATTGATAGTATTATTTTTACCGCGCCAATATTTTATTACTATTTAATTTATTTTAAATTAACTCCTTAAAACCATGAAAAATATCGCAATCCTCGGCTCAACTGGTTCAATTGGCACAAATGCTTTAAAAATTGTCCAAAGCCGGCCAAAAGATTTTAATGTTATCGGGATTAGCGGTTATAGTAATGTTCGGTTGCTTGCTCGGCAGATCAAGGAATTTAGCCCGGAAATTGTCAGTGTTAAAGATGAGGCTGTTATCAGTAAGCTTGAGAAGTTAGTTAGGCTTAAAGGGATAAAAGTATATCCGCAGCAAATCGGGCTAGATAAGATTGCTACAAACGCGAAAGTTAAGACACTGCTTGTGGCTACTTCTGGGATTGTAAGCCTGAAACCGACATTAGAGGCTATTGAAAGAGGAAAAACAATTGCTTTGGCTAATAAGGAACCATTGGTTATGGCCGGGCAGATTGTAATGGAAAGAATAAAAAAAACCAAAGGAAGCATTATTCCGGTTGATTCAGAACATAGCGCGATTTTTCAATGTTTAAAACAGGAAGCGATAACTAAACTTAGGCGGATTTATCTTACAGGCAGCGGCGGTCCGTTTAGAAAATTTAAAAAGAATCAGTTGGCAGAAGTTAGTTTGTCCATGGCTTTAAACCACCCTAAATGGAAAATGGGCAAAAAAATTACAATTGACTCCGCGACCTTAATGAATAAGGGCCTGGAATTAATTGAAGCTTGCTGGCTTTTTGATGTTGCTCCTGAGAAAATTGAAGTGATAATTCATCCGGAAGCGGTAATTCATTCTATGGTTGAATTTTGCGATCGCTCTATAATCGCCCAGTTGGGAATTACTGATATGCGATTGCCGATACAATATGCTTTTGATTATCCTCAAAGGATAGCAAATAACTTACCGTCAATTGATTTTTTAAAAACAAAAGCATTAACTTTTTTTAAGCCGGATATAGATAATTTTCCTTGCTTGGCGATTGCCAAACAAGTCGCGGTAAAAGGCGGCAGCAGCGGCGCGGTTATGAACGCGGCAAACGAAATTGCCGTACAAGCGTTTTTGTCGGAAAAAATTAAATTTATTGAAATATCAAAAGTAGTCGCGAGTGTGTTAAAGAAACACAATTTTATTAAACAACCTGTGCTTGATGAGATCTTTAAGTTAGACGTTTGGGCACGAAGGGAGGCAGAATTACTTTGTTATCAACATTAGTATCAGCATTGGCATTTCTATTTGTACTGGGAGTACTGGTTTTTGTCCATGAGTTTGGACATTTTATTGTAGCGAAAATGGTAAAAGTCAGAGTAGAAATTTTTTCTATTGGGTTTGGCAAAAAACTTTGGTCTTTTAAAAAGGGAGATACTGAATATAGAATTTCGATATTTCCTTTTGGCGGTTATGTTAAGCCGGCAGGGGAAAATCCGGAAGAAGAAAGAAAAGGTGAACCTTGGGAGTTTCTTTCCAAATCCGTGGGAGAACGGGCGGCAATAATTGCTGCAGGTCCTATATTTAATTATATTTGCGCTTTTCTCTTGTTAATTCTGGTTTATTTTGTCGGGGTCCCGAATCTTACCGCTACAATCGGCATGGTAAAAGAAAACTATCCTGCTGCTCAGGCTGGATTAAAAGAAAATGATAAAATCATTTCTATTGATGGCAAGCGGGTGAAGTTTTGGGATGAGCTTTCTGCTGCTATCCATGAAAAGACAGAGCAAAAACCAGTGGAAATTCAAGTTCAAAGACAAGGGCAAATGTTTGCGGTTTTTGTTATTCCCCAAGTTGAAACAATTAAAACTCTCTTAGGTGAAGATAAAAAAATCGCGCTTATTGGCATCGGTCCATCTGATGATGTTGAGGTTATAAAGTACGGTTTTGTCGGGTCAATATCTGAGGCAGCTAAGCAAGTAGTGTTTAGAACAAAAATGATATTTTTCGCGCTTTATCAGATGGCATCCGGCAAAATATCTCCGCGGGAGGTAGCTGGTCCGGTGGGAATATTTCAGATTACCGGACGTGCCGCTCAACTGGGGTTTATTTATCTTTTAGATCTGATGGCTCTGTTAAGTATTAATCTGGCAATTATAAATTTATTTCCGATTCCGGTTTTAGACGGAGGGCATCTTTTGTTTCTTGCTTGGGAAAAACTGCGCGGCAAAGCAGCCAGTCTTAAGGTGCAGGAGATTGCGACGCGGATAGGCTTTTCAATGTTAATGCTTTTAATGGTAGCTGTTTTGTTTAATGATTTAAACCGGATTGGTTTATTTGAAAAGATATTCGGTCTTTTTTTTAGATGATTAAACTTTGGGGTTTGCAATGAAAATAAAGCGCAGGAAATCTAGAAAGATATTTGTCGGCAGTGTTGCTATCGGCGGTAATAGCCCGATTACAATCCAATCGATGACATCTACGGATACTAAAGATATAAAGGCTACGGTTCGGCAAATAAAAGCGCTTGAGCTTGCCGGAGTACAAATTATCAGAGTTGCTGTTCTTGATAGTGATGCCGCTATAGCAATTAGTAAAATTAAGAAAAAAATAAACATCCCGATTGTCGCGGATATTCATTTTGATTATCGACTGGCTTTGTTGGCTATAGAAAACGGGGCAGATAAAATAAGATTAAATCCGGGTAATATTGAAAAGCCTTGGCAGATTGAAGCAGTTTTAAAAGCAGCGATTAAAAATAAAGTACCAATTAGAATCGGCTTGAATTCCGGTTCAGTAAAAAGAACTAAAAAGAACATTGTTGATGATATGATCGCGGCCGCGGTTTCTTATGAAAAAATATTTAAAAAGTATAATTTCAAAGACATGATTTTTTCTTTTAAGACCCATGATGTTTTATCCACCATAGAAGCGTATCGCAAATTCGCGAAATTAAACGATGTTCCGCTTCATTTAGGGGTTACTTCCGCGGGCCTTGAAGCCAGCGGCTTGGTGAAATCAAGCATTGGTATCGGCGCATTGCTGCTGGAAGGGATCGGCGATACCTTAAGGGTTTCTTTAACCGCTGATCCGATTAAGGAAGTTCAAGCCGGAAAAAATATATTGTCAGCTTTAGGATTACGTTCTGAGGGCATAGAAATTATTTCCTGTCCCACCTGCGGACGTTGTACAATTAATCTGATAGAAGTTGTCGAACAAGCTGTAAAAGCGTTTGAACCCTTACAAAAGAAATATGCCAACCGGAAACTGAAAGTAGCGCTTATGGGCTGTATAGTTAATGGCCCAGGAGAAGCGCGGGAAGCTGATATCGGCATTGCGTGGGGCGGAAAGTCGGGCATATTATTTAAAAAAGGAAAAAAAATAAAAAACATTGATAAGCACGCATTAATAAAAACATTGGTCGCGGAGGTTGAAAATGAAGTGGTCTGAGCTATTGCTGCCTACACTTAAAGAAGTGCCCTCAGAGGCAGAGGCGATAAGCCATATCCTAATGATCAGAGCTGGGCTGATCCGCAAGCTTACCTCAGGGGTGTATTCATATTTACCTGTGGGTTTGCGGGTATTAGCCAAAGTGGAAAATATAATTCGCCAGGAAATGAACAAAAAAGGGGCGCAGCAATTACTCCTGCCGGCGATTCAGCCTGCTGAATTATGGCAAAAAAGCGGACGGTTTGAAGCTTTAGGGCAAGACATGATAACATTTACTGACCGGCATAAAAAGCTGAATGTTCTTGGCCCGACGCATGAGGAGGTAATTACCTCGCTTGTAAAAAATGAGGTTAATTCTTACCGGCAGCTGCCGCTTATTTTATACCAAATACAGACAAAATTCCGCGATGAAGCGCGCCCGCGTTTTGGCATAATCCGTTCGCGTGAATTTATTATGAAAGACGCGTATAGCTTTGATCGAGATATTGAAGGGCTGGGTAAAAGCTATGATAAAATGTATGATGCTTATTGCCGCATCTTTGAACGCTGCGGATTAAATTTTGTTCCAGTTGAAGCAGATACAGGAATTATGGGTGGCGACGCGTCGCATGAGTTTATGGTTTTAGCTGACAGCGGTGAAGATAAAATTGTTCAATGTGAAAAATGTTCATATGCCGCAAGCCTAGATAAAGCCGAGTGCCTGCGTCTAAAAGACACAGGACACAAGACACAAGACACAAGAAAAGAAGAGCCGGAGGAGGTAAGTACTCCGGGTGTAAGTAGTGTTGAAGATGTTGCTGAATTTCTAAATATTCCGATCACTAGATTAATTAAAACAATGATTTATCTGGCTGATGGAAAACCAGTAGCTGTTTTAGTTCGTGGTGACCACGAGATCAATGAAGTAAAATTATCCAAAGTATTAAAAGCTGCTCACTTAGAAATGGCTGCTCCTGGGATTATCGAAAAAGTAACAAAAGGGCCGATTGGTTTTAGCGGTCCAGTTGGCTTAAAGGACATTGATATTTACGCGGATTATGCTATTGAAGGAGCTGGTGATGTAGTTGTTGGAGCAAATAAAGCGGATACGCATACTCAGAATGTTGATATTGTCCGCGACGTAAAAATCAATAAATGGGCTGATATTCGCAGCATTACAGATAAAGATAAATGTCCGAGATGCGGCGCTGATATTAAAATTAAACTGGCTATTGAAGTGGGGCATGTTTTTAAATTAGGCGCGAAATATACAGACAGTCTTGGAGCAACTTTTCTTGATGAACAGGGTAAAGCTAATTCAATTATTATGGGTTGTTATGGGATTGGCGTGACTAGAATTATTGCTGCTTTTATCGAACAGAATTTTGATCAGAATGGAATTATTTGGTCAAAAGAAATAACTCCTTTCCAAGTCTTAGTCATGCCGCTTAATACAGAAGATCTGCCGAGTATGAAGATTGCTGAATCTATTTATGAACAATTGCTTAAAAAAAATGTCGAGGTACTTTTAGATGATCGAAACTTAAGAGCAGGAATAAAATTCAAAGACGCGGATTTAATTGGTATTCCGCTGCAGGTTGTTATTGGGCAAAAGAATATCAGTCGAAATGTTATTGAGTTAAAGGTCCGCAGCAGCGGTGAAAGACAAGAAGTTTCTATAGATGAGGCAATTAGTAAGATCATTGATCTGGTTTTAAATAATAACTAAAACCTAAAACATAAAAAAAATAATATAACTGGCAAAAATAGCTTGACATATAATTTTGTTTATAATAAAATTAAATAGTAACAGAAATATCCTTTAAGGGTGAAATGGATTTTCACAAACATAAATGGATTTAAATTATGGCTTTTTTTAGAACCACCGTAGGTCTATATATAGGTCCTAAAACTGTACAAATTGCCCAAATGCAAGCAATCGCGGGTAAGATACAGCTAACCAATTTTGTTCATGTCGATATATTCGATGGAGAACAATCCGAATCAGCCGATAAAGAGGCGCTGATTCTCTCTGCCCTCAAAAAAGCGGTAAATAAATCAAAAATTGATCTTAAAAGAGTTAATACAGTATTAATGCCAGGTATGGTATTATTACGTTATTTTCAAATGCCGAGAATTAGCGCCGAAGAGCTTGAAGAGGCGGTAAGATTTGAGGCAAGAAAATATATTCCTTTTCGTTTAGAAGAAGCGGTAACTGGTTTTTACATTCTGAAAGAAGATCAGGAAAAGAAAAAACTGGGAATCCTTTCTTTAGTAACAAAAGAAGAATCAATTAAAAACCACCTGACAATTCTCCATAAAGTTGATATCCAGCCAACGGCTGTGGAAACTGCCTCTTTTGCTTTGCTGCGTCTTTTGGAATATTCTGGAGATATCGAAAGAGATAAATCTAACGCGGTTTTGTATCTTTATGCCCAAAGAATAAATATTATAATCCTTAGAAACAGTATCCCTTATTTCGTGAGAGATATTTCTTTGGCAAAAAAAGAAGAATGGATAGATGACGAAACTGCTGAATTTTTAATGGGAGGAAAGATTAGTTCCGCTGACAGCCGGATAGTAACTCTGGAAAATATGATCAGTGAATTACGTATTTCTTTTGAATATTATAAAAAAGAGTTGGGAAAAGAAAATGTAAGTAAGATGATTTTGTGCGGAGAAGTTGATGATTTTGATGATTTAGAGCTTGTGAGCAAAGCTGCTCAAGATCAGCCGGATAATCCTTGTCCCTTGAGTGTGTTTTTAGAAAAACAATTTGATATCCCAGTTAGATTGGTTGATCCGCTAAAGAATATTGTTAGCCCTAAGGCAAAACCCTTGCCGTATACTTTCCCAATGCTTGCCGTTACTATTGGGGCCGCTTTAAGAAACTTAAGTAAATCTACTGTGGAAATAGATCTTTTTCGTGCCAGAAAAAAAACAAGTTTAAAGGCTAAAGTCCTTATTACGAAAATGATCGGCATGGAAGTTGGCGCGCTTTTAGTTTGTTTTATTATTATGTTTATAGTATCTTCGGTGTTTATTTCCAGAGAAAATAATTTGCTGGAACAAGAAAAAAGATCAGCGCCAAAATTTATGGATTTAAGCCATTTTAGTGAAGATCAGTTAAAAACGGGTGAGCAGGAAATAAAACAGAGAATTAATGCTTTTAATAAAATTGTTACAAATAGGTTTGTAGTCACTGATAAATTAAGCGCTTTATCAAAAATAATTCCTGATGGAATTTGGATGGATAAGTTCATTTTTTTAGTTTCGGCTAAAGAAAAAAATTATGTTGATCGTAGTCTTGAGCTTTCGCTATCGGGTTTTATTTATACTGATCAAAAAGGTATGGAAATTGAAATGGTGAATGATTTTACTGAGGCATTAAAATCAAACGATTTGTTTTTTAGCGATTTTAAAGTAATAAAAACTGGCTCAGTTGCCCGCGAAACATTTTACGCGATACCGGTTATGACTTTTGAATTGACATGCTTTTCTAAGGCTGGAGAAAAATAATTTAATGGCTATTAAAAAGATTATTCCACGCGAAATACAACAGGTTTTTATTGTTGGAGCAGTTATTTTTTTGTTTTTATTTTTTTGGGGTGGGCGTGTTTTGCAAAAATATCATGACACGCAAATTATGAAGATAAGAAAACAGCGCAAAAGAGTTGAACTTGAAAATGCGGTTGCTGTGCAATTAAGTAAATTGAAAAAGCTTAAAGAAGAAATAACAATTATTAATGAAAGTTCACGCTTTTTGGCTGAAATTGCTAAAATGTCTGGACAGCTTAATTTGAAGATTACTTCGATATCAGCGGTTCCTATTGAAAAGCGTGATGAGTTTATCAAATTAGGAGTAAGTATGGACATTGATACTACCTATCATGAGCTAGGGGTTTTTATGAGCAAACTTGAGTCAGCAGAACTATTTATAACTGTTGAAAAATTAGAAATGATTTCTACTATGGGTAAAAATCCCGCGGAAGCGCCAAGGGTAAATGCCAAAATGAATCTTACAACTTTTGTTTTAACAGATACTATTTTGGAGAGATAATGCGTAAAATTCTATTATTAGTTTTAGCATTAATCCTGGTTTTTTCTAGCAGCGATTCTTCTATTGCAGCGCCTGCTAAAAAGCCAGTTGCTAAAAAACCAGTTGCCAAAAAACCAGTTGCCAAAAAACCAGTTGCTAAAAAAGGCGCTGTTGAAGAAGTTGATAAAGACGTTGGTAAAGACGTAAAAAAAGAAAAATACAAATCCAGAAGTGAAATTAAATATACTGGTTTTGATTCTAAAAGGGATCCTTTTTCGCCTCCTGAAGTTGTTGTTAAGATGTTAGAAAAACCGGAAGGGATTCCTGGGGCTGAAATCTTGGCCAAGGATATTAAACTGCCTGCGATTGATTTGCAGGGAATTATTTGGTCAAAAAATATTCCACAGGTGATTATTAATGGCGGGGTGATGAAGGTGGGAGATTTCATTGAGGAGTTTGAAATAAAAGAAATTCGCAGAACTGGTATAATTTTATTTTTTAAGGGCAATGATTATTTTATAAAAATGGTTGGTTATACCCAGAAAAATACGAAAAAGAAAAAAAGATAAGGAGCTAGAAATGAAAAGGATTTTTGCGATACTGATTATGTTGTGGCTGAATTTAGCTTTTTTGATGAGTATCCATCAACCTAGTTTTGTTTTTGCCCAAGCTCAGACAGAATATGCGATAGAGGATGATTCAGCTGTTGCTGAGGCTGATGATAAAGGTTTGGTTTCTTTAGATTTTAAAGATGCTGATCTAAAAGATGTTTTAAAAGTTTTTTCTCAGCAGTCGGGTCTAAACTTTGTCGCGGCCAAAAACATAGAAGATAGAGCGATAACTCTGTATATGAATGATGTTTTAGTGGAAGATGCTTTAAAGACTTTGTTAGACGCGAATAATTTAGGGCTTGAGCAAAATCCAGGCAGTAATATTTTGATTGTCAACGCTAAGCCGACCCTGCCAATCCAAACCATCACTCGAGTTTATAAAGTTCGATATTATCATGGTAATGTTTCTCCGGGTACTTACCTTTTAACTGAAGGTAAAAATAAGGAAACTAGAGGATCTGGAGATTGGAAAGATATTATTAAGCCTTTATTGAGTGAGTTTGGGGTTGTGATTGATTATACGAATATCTTAATAATTACAGATGTGCCTGACCGATTTAAACTTATTGATCAAGTAATCAGCGAAATTGACCGTCCGATTCCTGAAGTAATGCTTGAGGTTGAATTAATTGAAACAACCTCTAATTTTCTGAAAAAAATTGGAATGGAGTGGAGTGAGCAAATGATGACATTTTCCGGAGCTTCAACTATTACAGCTTTTCCATTTGTTACAGAAGGTCGCTCGCGTGCGGCTCCAGGTTTTACCACATTGATTACTCCCTTAGCTAAAGAAGGAGCTTTTTTTAGTTACGGGCTTTTAGATTCAAGTGTTATGCAGTGGACGATGAGGATGTTGCAGACTGATACCAATACAAAGTTTCTCTCAAAACCAAGAATTCTTGTCCAGGACCGAGAGTGGGCGGAAATTAAAGTAACAGCTGATCAAATTGTTTCCGTGCAATCAACTGTTGATAATGAAACCGGAGATGTTACAACAAAAGTTGAAAGAATGGAAGTTGGAACAATTTTACGCCTAGTTCCGATTATTAACGCGGAAGAGGGATTTGTTTCAATTCTTTTAGAACCAAGTATTTCCCGTCCGGTTCAGTCAGTATTTAAATCTATTGATGATACTAATTTCGTTGATCCGCATTCAAGAAGTATGCGTACTGTAGTGATGTCGCGTGATGGAGAAACAATAGCAATCGGTGGTTTTATTACAACTGAAGATCAAGAAGTAAAGACTAAAGTGCCTTGGCTGGGAGATTTGCCGCTTCTCGGTATGTTTTTCCGTCATACTTCAAATGACCGGGTGGATAAGGAATTGCTGATTTTTGTTACGCCAAGAATTGTAAATCCTTCTGAGAAAGTGGAAATGTGGATGAGTGATAGTTTTAACAAAGGAGTGCTTGAGCATGCTCAAGGCCGTGAACAATCCGCATCTGCGCCGACGCAAGATAATAATAAAGTTTTAGTAAAGAAAGGTGATTCTGAAGCGAAAGAAACATCTTTAAATGATATGCCTTTTAGAGAACAGGAAGAAACAATAGACAGTAGTATTGATTTAACTTTACAGAGTTCAAGTTTGACTACCGTTGATTTAATAAAATAGGTGTTTTTACACAGGTGAAATTATGATTAAATCTAATTTGAAATTAGGTGATATTTTAATTAAACAAGGATTGCTCTCTGAAGAGCAATTGATTGCTGTTTTAGATGAACAAAAGGAATCAGGAGTTAAGCTGGGAGAAATTTTAATTCAAAAGAAATTTGTTTCGGAAAAAGATATAGCAGGTGCTCTTTCTAAACAAATGGGCATTTTATTCGCTTCAATTGAAAAAGGTTTATTGCGTCCGAACCTTCATCAGGAACTTGAAAAAATAATTCCTGAGGACTACGCGATATATCATCGAACGATTCCGCTTTCGAGACATAGTAATAATATTACCATCGCAATGGTTGATCCATTGGATATTATGACCATTGATGATGTTATGAAGATGGCTGGTTGTGATGTTAATGTTGTAGTAACGACCAGCAGTGATATGGACAAGGCAATCAATGACTTTTATAAAAGCAAGGATATGGAAAAGAAAAATATCCAGGAAAAGTTTATATTAATGGATGGGGATGAAGTAAGAGATCAAAGAGAGACTGATGTTCGCGATGTGGTTTCGGAAGCGGATGCCGCGCCAGTTGTTAAGTTTGTTGATATTATCTTAAGTGACGCGATAGAACAGGGAGCATCGGATATTCATATTGAACATTATGAAGAAAGAGTAAGTTTAAGATACAGGATTGATGGGGTGCTTTATGACGCGAATGCTCCTGATATAAAAATGTATTTCGCGATTATTTCTCGGATTAAGATTTTAGCTAAAATGGATATTGCTGAGCGCCGCCTTCCTCAGGATGGCGGATTTTCGATTGCTTTTGGTGAAAAATTTATTGATGTCCGCGTTTCAAGTATTCCCGCGATATTTGGTGAAAAAATTGTTATGCGTTTATTAGATCAAGCAAAACTTCCTTTGGAATTTAAATATTTGGGTTTTGACGAGCAGGATTTAAAATTGCTGAGAAGGGAAATTTTTAAGCCATACGGGATGGTTTTTGTTACAGGTCCTACGGGATCAGGAAAATCCACGTCCCTTTATACGATGTTAAACGCGATAAAAAGTCCGCGTAAAAATATTATTACTTGTGAAGATCCTGTTGAATATAAACTCGATGGGATCAATCAGGTGCAGGTTAAGCCGCTTATTGGTCTAAATTTTGCCAATACCTTAAGAGCTTTTTTAAGACAAGATCCAGATGTTATTATGGTTGGAGAAGTCAGAGACTTAGAGACAGCTCAAATGTGTATTCGCGCCGCGTTAACGGGTCACTTGGTTTTAAGTACTTTGCATACTAATGACGCGCCGACTGCTGTTACCAGAATTATGGATATTGGAATAGAACCTTTTTTACTAGTTTCCGCCTTAAGGCTTGTTGTTGCCCAGAGGTTGATCCGAAGGTTGTGTGAAAAGTGTAAGCAGCCTGTAGCTAATCCTGGAGTAAAGTATAAAGACTTAGATTTGGAAGGAAATACTATTTATGAGTCTCAGGGTTGCGAGGAGTGTCGGTTTACTGGGTTTAAAGGCAGAATTGGAATATATGAGCTTTTGCCGATTAATGAGGAAGTTAGAAATATGATTTATTATCGTAAGTCCAGTGATGAAATTAGAAAAAGAGCAGAAGCTACCGGTATGCGCAGTTTATATCAATGCGGGATAGCGAAAATGAAGCAGGGGATTACAACGCTTGAAGAGGTAATTGCAGTTACAGTATCTGATTAAAATATTTGTTAAAGCCAGCCTAAAGGCCTCTTATATGGTATAATATATTAAAGGCTAAAATCTCAAGTAGCTAAATAATTTGACTTTAGAGTAAAAAATTGTTCAGGAGATATTAACTAGAATGCCGGATTTTTTATATAAAGCAAGAGACTCTGATGGAAATCTAGTTCAGGGTACAATGATTGCTGAATCGGAGTCTGAAGTTATAGAAATTCTACAGCGCAGAGCCTTGCTTATTACATCAGTACAGGAAATAGTTGTAAAACAAAAAGCAAAAGGTTTTGGTTTTAAATTCGGAAAAAAAATTTCGCTTTCTAGCAGAGTTAAACTTGATGACTTGTGTATTTTCGCGAGACAACTTGGAACTTTGCTGAATGCTGGTGTGCCTTTGTTAAGAAGCCTTTCGGTATTAGCTAAACAGATCGGCAGTGCTCCTTTACGTGATGCGGTTGAGAAAATTAAGGAAGATATTCAGAGTGGAAGCACTTTACGTGATGCTTTAGATAAACATCCTAAAGTGTTTTCCTCTTTTTGGGTTAATTTAGTTGGAACTGGTGAAGCTTCTGGTCAATTGCCTTCAGTTCTTGAGCAAATCGCGCAGTATTTTGAAAGTTCTGGGGAATTGCAAAGAAAGATAGTTTCGGCATTAACTTATCCGGCGATTCTAATGGTTGTTTGTTTAGGAGCAATTTTAGTTTTTGTTATGAAGATTGTACCTGTTTTTGCTGAAATGTTTGCAAGTTTTGGAACCGCGCTTCCTCCAGCTACGCAATTTGTTGTAGACCTTAGTGCTTTTATGAGCAAGTTTGGTTTGCCTCTCTTGATTTTAACCCCAGTACTAATTTTTTTAATAAGAAAATTATTAAAAACTGATAAAGGCCGGTTCTATTTTGACCATTTTCGGCTAAAGATGCCTATTTTTGGGATACTTTTTAGAAATATTGCAATCGCGAATTTTGCCAGAGGCCTGGGAACAATGATATCTAGTGGTGTTCCTATTCTTTATGCTCTAGAAATTGTTACAAAAACTGTGGGCAATAGAGTTATTGAAGACGCGCTTGAAATGGTCAAAGACAGTGTACGTGATGGTAAGTCAATTGCTGAGCCGCTTGAACAATGCGGAATTTTTCCTCCAATGGTTGTGTTGATGGTTAATGTCGGCGAAGAAACTGGTGAATTAGCTGATATGCTTAAACATGTCGCTATATTTTATGAGGAAAGAATATCAATGATGGTAGAGAGATTATCCGCGCTTATTGAGCCTTTTATGTTAGTTTTTATGGGCGGACTGGTAGGCTTTTTAGTTATTGCTATGTTTATGCCGATATTTAAATTAGCTACAGCGGTAAATATGTAATTCACAGGAGGATATTATGAAGAAAAAAGCGTTTACCTTGATTGAATTAATGATAACGGTTATGATTATCGCTATTTTAGTGAGCATTGCTATTCCGAATTACATTAATACTGTGGAAAGAGCACGCGCTCGCGAGGCAAGATCAACATTGGAATCCATGCTTGCTGCTGAACGGAGCTATGCTGCTGAGCGACGTTCGTTTATTAGTCTGGGAGCAGCTACAACTACTGATTGGCAAGCAATTGGTTTGGAAAATCCGAATCTTAATACCAATAATTCCTGGACATATACCGGAACAGCAGCTGGGACTAATTTTACCGCGACCGCAACCCGGATTGACGGTCCATATGGTGGAGCTACTATTGATCTTGACCAGGATGGAGCAGAGACAGTTAGTACTTTTTATTAATTGTTTTCAGGATAGCTTGAGCCGCGTTTTTGTTTACCTGTCCGGAGCCAAGTTTATGCTTAACGGCTAAAAGCTTTTGGGTTTGAGCCTGCTTAAACGCGGTATTTTTATTTAAAAAACGAATGGTACAAGACACAATATTATTTTTATTAGATTGTCCCTGAATAAACTCAGGGACAATTTTTTTTCTGGCAACAACATTAACTAATCCGATATAAGGCAGTTTGATCAGCAGTTTGGAAATAAACCAAGTAAAAAAGCTGGTTTTATAAGTAATCAGCATGGGAATGCCGAGAATCGCGGTTTCTAAAGTAGCTGTACCGGAACAAACCCAGGCATATGAACAAATACTGATAAAATCATAACTATGATCAGTGATTATTTCAATCGCTAGATGTTTGTAATTATTAAGATAAGTTTCAATAGTTCCTGGTTTAATATTAGCTGCTTTGATTAAAACAAAGCGAACAGCAGGCATTTTTTGGTGTAATTTATCCGCGCTGGCCAGCATAACCGGCAATAATCTTTTTACTTCAATCTGCCGCGAACCAGGAAGCAGGGCAATAATTGTATCAGACGGGGTAATTCCTTTTGCTTTGATTAATTCCGCTTTATTCTCTGAGAGCACAACGCTTTCCATCAGGGGATGTCCGACAAATTCAGCATCAATTCCATGCTGATTATACAGGGTTGCTTCAAAATCAAAAACAACCAGCATTTTATCCACGATTTTTTCAATTAGTTTAATCCGTTTTTTACCCCAGGCCCAAACCTGCGGGCTGATATAATAAATTATTTTTACATCCGGAAACAAGTGTTTAACTTTTTTGGCCAAACGAAGATTGAAACCCGGATAATCAATAAGTATCAGAGCCTTGGGCTGTATTTGTTTTATTTTTTCTAAAGTTAAATCAAAAGCTTTTTTGAAGATTGAGTAATGTTTTAAAACCTCAATAAAGCCGATTACCGCGTATTGCGCCAGATCAGTAAAAATTTCCACGCCGGCTTTTTCCATCAGCCTGCTGCCAATGCCGTAAATCCGCAACTCGGGATTAAGCGTCTTTAATTCTTTTACTAAAGCAGCGCCATGCATATCCGCAGATGGTTCTCCAGCTATAATGATTATTGAATTATTCATATATTAGTATCAATGGCTTAGGGTTAAGGTTTTTATTCGCGCAATTGTCTATAAACGCGGGGATTAGTTTATTTTTTTACGAATTATTTTAGTTATTCTCAGGGCGATTTTTAGCGCTTTTTTCGCATCTTGCCCCTGCACAATAGGAGATTTTCCGGTTTTAATGCATTGGATAAAAGAATGAAGCTCTTCTACGAGCGGTTCTTTTTTTTCAACAAAAATTTCTTTCTTTGTAATTTTTTTACCTGCTTTTTTATACATAACTATTTTTTGCAAAGCATAATCTAAACTTATGTATGAGTTTTTTTGAAAGATTCTTATTTTTCGCAGAACATCCTCGCTTATCCGGCTTGAGGTCAGGTTGCAAACAGTTCCATTGGCAAATGTAAGCCGCACATTGGCAATATCTTCAAATGATGATATTGCTTTTACGCCAATTGCGTGAATGCTTTTCAAAGGAGATTTAACTAAAGAAAGAACTATATCAATATCATGGATCATTAAATCCAGGATAACGCTGACATCAGTGCCGCGTAAAGGGTATGGGCTTAATCGATGGCATTCAATAAACTGGGGGTTTTTACAGAAACGCGACAGCATTTTAATTGCCGGATTAAAGCGCTCAACATGCCCGACTTGGAGAAGAACTTTGTTTTTTTTAGCTAATTTTATGAGTTTTTCCGCTTCTTGAATTTTCTTAGTGATTGGTTTCTCAACCATTACATGTATTTTATGTTGGAGAAAATCAGCCGCAATTTTAAAATGCGAACTGGTCGGGGTAGCAATGCTTACAGCATCAGCTTGATCGAAAAGTTGTGTGTAGTCAGTATAGGCTGTTGTCGAGAAACTTTGGGCATGGGTTTTTGCTTTATCTAAATCTGTATCACAAATTCCGATCAGCTCGGCATCTTTACATTGTGCGTAAATGCGAGCGTGAATTTTTCCTAAATGGCCAGCTCCGATAACAGCAACTTTAATTTTTTTCATAATGTAATTAATTTAGCACATTTAAGAATATATTGTCAATCATTCTAATTTTATAAGGTTAAGTGCGGTCTAGAATCAATTATTTATGCTCATTCTCGCATTACATCCTGTAATGCTTCGAGGATAAATCTCTGATTTTGCCAGTCCTATCAAAATCAGGCTTTAAACCCGCCAAAATAATTATTCTAGCCCTTGAGTTTTAGGCTTTTCTGTTCGCTTTTTTCCGTCTTCTATTTTCTTGTGACATTGTGACATTGTGTCATTGTGACAAAGTATTCCAACAAAATATTGACCTTAATTTAGATTTATAGTATTCTAGGGCCATGAAGAAAATCATAAAGAAAAAATTCGCCTCAGTACTAAGTGTTGTCGGTCTACGGTTACTTGTGAGTACAATTAGATTTTTGCCCAGAGGGATTACGTATTCTTGCGGCAGCATTTTGAGTAGAATTTACTATATATGTGCTAGGAAAAACAGAAGAACTGCGCTAATGAATTTAGGTAGTGCTTTGGGTAGCGCATTTTCTTTATCAGAATTAAGTAGAATCGCAAAAGAGAGTTTTAATACTATGGGGCATATTGTTCTCGATACCGTAAGGTATAAGGATTTTTCTAAACAGCAATTAGAATCATCAATTGAAATCCAAGGTATTGAAAATCTGGAACAGGCTTTAACCAAAGGCAAAGGGGTTATTGGGGCAAGCGCGCATTTAGGCAGTTTTACTTTAATGGGTGGGCGATTAACCGCTATGGGGCATAAATCTACTTTTGTCGCCAGACACGCTCGGAATAAAAGAGTTGAAAAGATTATGATGGATTTTTGCCGTCAGGCGGGTCAAAAAGTTATATTTAACCGTCCCATAGTTACTTGCATGAGACGCTGTATGCAAGTTCTTGCCCGGAATAATGTATTGATAATTGAAATGGATCAAAATTTTGGTACTGAGGGACTTGAAGTTAATTTTTTTGGAAAAACAGCTATGGTTGCCAGCGGGCCGATAAAACTGGCTTTGAGTACACAAGCAGCAATAGTTCCGATGTTTATAATCAGAAAGCCGAATAATAATCATATTATTATAATTGAACCTCAGGTAAAATTTGATATTTCGGGGAATATAGCTACAGATGTAAAAGTCAATCTGCAGAAGACGATTGATATTATTGAAAGATATATCCGCCAATACCCTGGTCAATGGGTTAACTGGATCCATAAACAGTGGGAAGTTTGATACATAGTCACGGCTTTGCTTGAACCAGATATTTTGTTTAAGTCCGGCCGTGGCTTTTTATCTCTGAGTTTATATTGACATTTTGATAAGAAACATATAGAATATAAAGACATTAAAATTTAACTATTCGAAATAACGGTGAGGAAAATGAAGAAAAAAATAAGAATTGGATTACCCAAAGGCAGTTTACAGGAATCAACCCTGCGGATGCTTAAAAAGGCGGGATTTTCGATAACTGTTTCCAGTCGGTCATATTTTCCCAGAATTGATGATTCGGAGATAGAGGCAGTTCTTTTAAGAGCGCAGGAATTGCCAAGATATATTGAAAATGGGGTTTTGGATTGTGGAATTACTGGTGCTGATTGGATTTTGGAAAATAACGCGAAAGTTATCGTGGCTGCTGATTTGATGTACGCGAAACAGGGAAAAACTCCTGTGCGTTGGGTGCTTGCGGTGCCGGCTGATTCAAAAATTAAAAGTGTTAAAGATTTACAAGGTAAGCGTTTGGCTACAGAATTAGTTAATGTTACCAAGCAATATCTTAAGAAAAATAAAGTTAAGGCTGATGTTGAATTTAGTTGGGGAGCTACTGAGGCCAAAGTTCCCGAACTAGTTGATGCTATAGTCGAACTGACAGAAACCGGGTCGAGTTTACGGGCACATAATCTTAAAATAATTGATACTTTGTGTGAGAGTGTTACACAACTTATTGCCAATAAAACTTCTTGGAAAGATGATTGGAAACGGGAAAAGATTGAAAATATAGCAATGCTTTTAAAGGGAGCGATTTTGGCGGAAGATAAAGTTGGGTTAAAATTAAACGCCTGTGAGAAAAATCTGGATAAGATACTTGCTTTGCTGCCGGCGATGAGAAATCCAACCATATCGCATCTTTCCCGAAAAGATTGGTACGCGATTGAAATTATCGCTGATGAAAAAAATGTAAGAGATTTGATTCAAAAATTAAAAAAAGCTGGAGCGGAAGATATAATTGAATATAATTTGACTAAAGTAATACCTTAAGCAGAAGACACCTTGAAGGAGGAATTAGAATGCCTTGCGGAAGAAAAAGAAAAAGAAAGAAAATATCTACTCATAAGAGAAAAAAGAGATTAAGAAGAGATAGACATAAGAAAAAGAACTCATAAAAGGCACATATTGTAATGAGAGCTGATAAGCGAGATGCTTGCGGTGTGATATTATTGCTGTTAACACTTTCTTTTATCTTCAATGGTTGTGCTTCCCAGAAGGCATCTTTGGGGAAGAGTGTGCTTAAAACTGATTACAACAACCAAACAGTTATCAGATCGAAAAAATCAGCGGACAAAAGAAACTTGATCTCAAAAGCCTACGCACATTATTTGCGTGGGCTTTTATATGAGAAAGAGAATCAGTTGAAATTAGCAATAAAAGAATATGAGTCCGCGGCGAGTTTTGATAAAAAATCTTCGGTGATTTTTGTAAAACTGGGAACAGCTTACTTTAAACAAGGTGATTTTACCAGCGCGATTACTCAGTTTAAAAAAGTTTTAGACTATTCACCTGAGGATATCAGAGTAAGATTACTGTTGGGACTTATTTATACTTCTTTGGGGGATCTTAAAACAGCAGAAAAATTTTATGAAGACGCGATTAAGCTTGATCCTAAAAATAATCAGGCGAGTCTTAGTTTAGCTGATTTGTATGTTCTGGGACATAACTTTGACAAGGCAATAGTTGTTTATGAATCTCTTGCCCGGCAGGAAATTAATCTGCCCTATGTTTATTTCAATCTAGGGATGCTGTATAGCCAAATGGATAGATACGCTGAGGCTATTCCCTATTTAGAAAAAACAATTAGCATATCTCCTGATTATATCGAAGCGTATTTAGGCTTAGGACTTGTCTATGAATTGCAAAATGAAATTGAAAAATCGCAGCAGGCTTACGAACATGCGATTCAAATAGACCCGGCCAATGCTTTGGCTTATTTTAGGCTGGGGCAGATGTATGCGAATCGGAATAAACTCGAACAAGCACTTGAGAAATTTAAGCAGGTTTTAGTGCTTAACCCCCGAGTTGTTGATACATATTTTGAAATAGCGCATATTTATTTAAAACAAGATAAGACAGATCAAGCAATAGAAGTATTGTCTAGTGCTGAATCATTGCTAAAAGATAAATCGCGTTTGTATCTTCTTTTAGGCTTAGCTTACAGCCTCAAAGAAGATTATATCCAAGCTGAGCAATTCTATAAAAAAACTATTGAAATTAATCCTAATGATGAGCTTGTATATTTTTACCTGGGAGCTTTATATGAGAAACAGGGAAAACGAGAACTGGCGGAAAAACAGTTTACAAAAACTTTGGCCATAAATCCCGATAATGCGGATGCTTGTAATTATTTAGGCTATATGTATGTAGAAGAGGGTAAGCAGCTGGATAAGGCTATTGAACTAATAACTACAGCCTTAAAGCTTGAGCCTGAAAATGGGGCATATATTGATTCTCTGGGTTGGGCTTATTACAAAAAAGGGGAATTTATTAAGGCTCAAGAATTGCTTGAGAAGGCGGTTATCGCGTTAAGTTCTGATCCAGTAATTAATGACCATTTAGGGGACGCGTATTTTAAGAATGGCTTAAAAGACAAAGCTCAGGCTCAATGGGAAAAGTCGCTTAAACTTGATCCTAAGCAAAAAAAGGTTCAAGATAAGCTTGAATTACTAAAAAATAATGTAATTCCGGCTAAATTATAAAGGGGGCAGCATGAATAAAATTACTTTCCTAAGAAAAATTAAAATCTTCGTTGAAGATTATTGGGTAGCCATACTGATTGTTTTTGTCGCATTGATTTTGATGGGTTTATCTGCTATCGGGATGTCGCAACTTGAATCATATGCTCGAATTTCCGCATTGGCAAATATGCCTTTAACTATTTTAGTTATGCTGGTCAGTGGCGCGGTTACGGCTTTTATTTATGTTTCGGTTATGTTCGGCTATATGGGCAAAATGAAGACCAAGAAAGTTGATCCGACAAAAGTTAATATCAAATTTTCTGATGTTATTGGTATTGATCAAGCTGTTCAGGAAGCGCGTGAGGTAACTCAATTATTACTTGACCGCACAGCATTAAAAAATATGGGCGCGCAGTTTATAAAAGGGATTCTGATGGTCGGGCCTCCTGGATGCGGAAAAACTTATTTAGCCAAGGCGATAGCTACCGAAACCGGAGTGCCGTTTTTAAGTATGGCCGGCAGTGAATTCGTGGAGATGTTTGTGGGTGTTGGCGCAAGCCGGATTAGAAAAATGTTTCATAAGGCACGCCGCCTTGCTTATGCTAATGGCGGCTGTATAATTTTCATTGACGAAATTGACGCGGTTGGAAGAGTGCGTTCTTTTAGCATGGGCGGCGGACAGGAAACTAACAATACACTGAACCAGCTTTTAGTTGAGCTTGATGGTGTTACTGGCAGCGCGAACATTGTTATTATCGGGGCGACTAATGCTGCTGAAGGGCATTTGGATCCGGCTTTAATGCGTCCCGGAAGATTTGATCGGAAAATTTATTTTAATCTGCCTGATTCAGATCAAAGAGAGGCAATTTTTCAATACTATCTTAAGAAAGTAAAATGCGCGCCGAATCTTGATATTAAAAAACTTTCGAGACAAGCTGTGGGCAAGACTCCAGCGGATATTGAAAATATTGTCCGCGAAGGAGCCTTGGTTGCCGCCAGGAACAAAATGGATTGCATTTCTCATAAGGAATTAAGTGAAGCAATGGAACGCATAGACCTTGGACTTAAGCATCGAATGAAAATGACGGACAAAGAGCGAACAATGACGGCCTATCATGAAGCTGGACATCTGATTGCTACTTTTTTCTTGCATCCATATGATGATGTGTTTAAGGCTTCAATTATCCCGCGCAAAAGTTCTCTGGGAGTTGTGCATCATCAGCCTCGAGAGGAATATGTCGGACTTAATTTAAATCACATTATGGCGCAGATAAAAGTTTCATTAGCTGGATATGCCGCGGAAAAAATTCAGTTTGGGATTACGACATTAGGAGTATCCAGTGATTTTAAACAAGCAATGTTATGCGCGCATCAAATGGTTTGGAAATACGGAATGGGTATTTCCGGTCATATTGGGGATTATGATGTAATTCCCCAGCAGCAATTATCGGAAGCGCTGAAGCAACGCTTGAATGAAGAAACTAATCAAATATTACAAAATTGTTTAAAAGAAGTACAAAATCTTTTAAAAAAGGAAAAGGATATTTTAGATAGATTTGCTAATGAGCTATTAGAAAAAGAAGAATTAGAATATGATGAGATCGAAGCTATTTTTAAAGAGTTTGGCAAAACTGCTCCTGGAACAGAAAAGACTTAGTGTTTTAGTATTGGTTTTTTTGCTTATTATAAATGTTAATGGCTGTGCTCCTAGTTATCCCAAGGAAAAACTAGCAGAGTCCTTAATTAAGATTTGTGAAAAAACATATAATATTAATGTTCAGGTGAAATTAATCGGCCGGAATATAGTTGTATTTATCCCTTTAACTGAACTGTTTAATTCTAATCTTGATATTGCGCCTGAGGCTGTTAATAAAATTGAAAGTGTGATACTAAGTACATCACGGCTGCTTTTCAGCACAGACGCGAAAGTGGATTTTTATACGATTATTGCCGCGGATGTGCACGCAACAGCCGCGGAAGTAATCCTTGTGCGTTGCATGGATGATGTTTATAAGTTCATGCATGGGTGGATAAGCCGTGAAGAGTACAGGAAAAGAATATTGTGGCAAGTGAATTTTAATATAGAATTAATCAAAGATGCTCCTTTTAATTTTGATATTGAGGAAATGACTATGCCGAATTTTTTGGCAGAACAAATTTCTCAGCGAATAAATCTTAAATTTAACTCTTCGATTGTTAACAAAGCTAAGGTTTCGGGCTCTTATTCTGAAGAAAAAGAACTTTTTTCCTTTTCCTTGCCGGTTAAGGATAACTCCAGGTTTAATAAAATATATGTACCGATAATTTTAAACATAGCCGAACAGGTTCTACTGCAATATAAATTTACTGGATTTAATCAGCTAGAAGTAAAAAATGAATTGTTAAGAAATTTTGTTGTTTTTGATAAGGCTGAACTCGAGGGGTATCGGACTATTAATATTGACGAATTATTGACATTGCCATATTATGATTAGCTGAAATAAATTATTTAGATAACGTTTCGAAGTTAATGTAGACGCATTTATCCGAGAATATTAACAAGGAGTTAACAGGTGGAAATTAAGCAATTAGAGAAAAAAGCAAAACAAATGCGGCGGGAAGTAATTAAGATGCTGACTAAAGCCGGCTCAGGACATCCTGGCGGATCATTATCATCAACTGATGTCATAACCTGCTTATTTTTTAAAGTATTAAACCATAATCCGCAAAATCCGAATTGGCCGGACAGAGATAGATTCCATATGTCAAAGGGCCACTGCTGTCCGATCTGGTATGTGGCTTTGGCTGAGTGCGGATATTTTGATAAAGCCCATCTGAATAATTTACGGAGTTTTGGCGCTTTATTGCAAGGCCATCCGGATGTGAATGTACCGGGAGTTGATGTGGCCAGCGGTTCTTTAGGCCAGGGCTTGTCTGTGGCTCTGGGCATGTCTTTGGCTGCAAAAATAGATAAAAAAGATTATCGGGTATACTGTCTGATGGGCGATGGCGAAATCCAAGAAGGAAATATTTGGGAAGCGGCAATGGCAGCTGCGCATTTCAAGAGTGATAATATTTGCGCGATTCTTGATCATAATGGATTGCAAATTGATGGTTGTATAAAAGATGTAATGGGAATCGAGCCTATTGCCGATAAGTGGAAGGCTTTTGGCTGGAATGTTATAGATATTGATGGACATAATATGGAACAGATCCTTGATGCCTTTGCTCTAGCAAAACAAGTAAAAGGTAAGCCAAGTATTATAATTGCCCGGACAGTAAAAGGAAAAGATGTTTCTTTTATGGAAAACGTGGTTAATTTTCATGGAGTTGCCCCAACAAAAGAAGAAGAAGCAAGAGCCTTGAAGGAGTTATCTGATGAGTAATGAAATGATGTACCAGCGTGATGTTTATGGACGGACATTAGTTGAATTAGGAAAAGAAAATAAGGATATTGTTGTGCTTGATGCTGATTTATCCGGTTCAACGCGAACCGCGTTTTTTGCCTGTGAATTTCCGGAGCGGTTTTTTAATTTTGGAGTTGCCGAACAAAATATGATGGCTGCGGCAGCAGGATTAGCTAGTTGCGGTAAAACTGTTTTTGCTTCTACTTTTGCCATGTTTGCCACCGGCAGGGCTTGGGATCAAGTGCGGAACTCAATTTGTTATAGCAAGCTTAATGTAAAAATTGTCGCGACTCATGCCGGGATTACTGTTGGCCCAGATGGCGCGACTCATCAAGCTTTAGAAGATATCGCGATAATGAGAGTTATTCCCAATATGACGGTTATTGTTCCTTGCGATGGGCCGCAGACAAAAGACGCGATAAAAGCTTCATTAGCTATAAAAGGGCCTGTTTATATAAGGCTCGGCAGATCAAAGGTGCCTACGGTTGAGGGCAAGGGAGCCTTTAGATTAGGCAAAGCAGATGTTTTAACCCAGGGTGAAGACGTCTCAATTTTTGCTTGTGGAATTATGACAAAGTTAGCGCTTGACGCTTGCCAGATACTGAAAAAAGAGGACATTAAAGCAACAGTAATCAATATGCATACAATTAAGCCGATTGATGAAGATATTGTCAGGCAAATGACAAAAAAAACAAAAGCAATGATAATTTGCGAAGAACATTCTATTACCGGTGGGCTGGGTTGTGCTATTGAGGAAATCGTTGCCGAATGCGCTGCGGGTATTCCAGTCGCGCGCATCGGCGTAAAAAATAGGTTTGGCCAGTCAGGAAATGAAAAAGATCTGCTCAAGGAATATAATTTACAAGCAGAGGATATTGTAAATAAAGTTAAGAAAATGCTGAATAAATAATAATGATTATTAATACCCCGGCTAAAATAAATTTATTTCTTGAAGTTTTAGATAAGCGTAAAGACGGTTATCATAATATTGAAACTTTATTTTTAAAAATAAAGCTCTTTGATAAATTAGATCTGAAAATTATCAAAAAAGAGATTAAGATCAGCTGTGATCATCCGGATGTTCCAGAGGATGAAACAAACCTGGTTTATAAGGCAGCAAAGTTATTGCAGCAAAAAACAGGTACAGATAAAGGGGTATATATCAAAATAAAGAAAAATATCCCTGTTTTTGCCGGTTTAGGCGGAGGTTCGAGCGATGCCGCGGCTGCTTTGCTTGGACTTAATAAACTATGGAAATTAGGCCTTGAGCAAAAAGATTTATTGTCGATAGCTAGAAAAATTGGGGCTGATGTGCCGGTATTTATCACTAATTATAATGCGGCTATAGGCAAATCAAGGGGAGATAGGCTGACGCCCTTAAATCTAGAAACAAAATTTTGGGTATTGCTTGTGAAACCGAATATCGCGGTTTCAACAAAAGAGGTTTATTCCGGGCTATTACCAAACTTGACAAAGACGAGAAATGATGTTAAACTGCTAATTCGTGCATTAAGAAGTAACCGTATGGAACTAATTGAAAAAGCATTATTTAACAGACTGGAAACAGTAGCTTTTAAACGATATAAACAGCTAAAAGAGATAAAAAAAAATATATCCGCCCGTGGCGTGAGGGCGGTTTTAATGTCTGGGAGTGGATCAGTAATCTTTGGTTTGACAAAAACTAGAGAGGAGGCGATAAGTCTCAAGAATGAGCTTCAGGGCGCTTATGATGTAGTGGTGGTAAGAAGTCTATAACTGCGTGCATCTTGGAAAGGAGTGGTTCGAAGATGGAAGTTACAGAAGTAAGAGTTTTTTTGCGTAATAAAGACAGTAATAAGAAATTAAAAGCTTATGTTACCGTAACCTTTGATAATTGTTTTGTTGTCAGAGACGTAAAAGTAATCGAAGGCAGCAAGGGATTATTTGTTGCCATGCCATCAGCAAAAATGAAAACAACTTGCCCTACGTGCGGACATCGCAATGTAGTGCGCAGTAAGTATTGCAATCAGTGCAGCGCAAATATAGAGAACCAGCAGATAAAGCCAGCAGCAACTCCAGAAGAAGCTCGCCAGACAGAGCATAAAGATATCGCGCATCCGATTACTCCAGAGTCTAGGGAGTATATACAGAAGAAAGTTTTAGAGGCTTATGATATTGAAGCCGCCAAAGATCCTGAACTAGAGGATTATGACTCTGCGCTGAGTCATAAATCTGAGGGGATAACAGAGAAAGAAATAGACTAAGTTAGCAAAAATTGCCCGGTGGTGTAATTGGCAACACGAAAGAATTTGGATCTTTTGTTCATGGTTCGAGTCCATGCCGGGCAGCCATTTTATACAATAATAAATTTAACCCATTAGGTAATAATGAAAAATATTAGTGCTGTGATATTAGCCGCTGGTGAAGGCACCAGAATGAATTCTAACATTCCCAAGATTTTGCACAAGATGGGAAACAAACCAATGCTTGGACATGTGATGGATAATGTGCAGGCAGCTGGGGTTGAAAACGTTTTTATTATTACCGGCTATAAGTCAGAAATGGTTGAGAAATATGTTGGCCAAAAAGCTAAGTGTGTGCAGCAAAAAAAACTTTTGGGTACCGGTGATGCTGTTTGGCAGATAAATGATGAAAAAGTGTTTAAGAATAAAGATGCGCGTTTGTTGATTATTTATGGAGATACCCCGCTGATTACTTGTTCAACCATAAAAAACTTACTGGAAAAACATTATGAGGATAACGCGGTAGGAACACTGCTTACAGTTCGGACAAATAATCCCGTTGGTTATGGCCGAATAATTAGAAATGACGCGGGAAATCTTGCTAAGATTGTAGAAGAAAATGATGCTAATGTTTATGAGCGCGCTATAGAAGAAATTAATGTGGGTGTTTATATTTTTAAGGCAGAAGAGCTTTTCGATGCTTTAAAAAAAGTTAAGCCGGATAATAATAAAAAAGAGTATTATCTTACTGATGTTGTAGCGGTAATGAATAAAGCTAAATTTAAAATAAATGCTGTAGAGACACTGGATCAAGCTGAAATACTGGGAGTCAATTCCCGGGAAAGTTTAGCCCAGGCTTATGAGATTTTTAGAAACAGAATAGTAAAAAAAATTGTGGCCGGCGGGGTGACGGTAATGGACCCTCAAACTACTTTTATCGACGAAGAGGTGCAAATCGGAAAAGATACGGTTATTTACCCCTTTACGATTATTGAAAGAGATGTTGTGATTGGAGAAAATTGCAGTTTAGGTCCTTTTTGCCGTATTCGCTCAGGATCAAAGGTTGCCCATGATGTAGCTATTGGTAATTTTGTTGAATTTAATCGATCAACTATTGGGGAATTTTCAAAAATAAAACACCAAAGCTATATAGGTGATACAGAGATAGAAGATAAGGTTAATATTGGCGCAGGTACGATTGTTGCTAACTATGACGGTAAAAATAAGAATAAAACAGTGATAAAATCCGGGGCTTTTATCGGCACAGGAACGATTCTTGTTGCTCCGGTAAAAATAGGTAAATTCGCTATGACCGGTGCTGGTGCGGTTGTTACGAGAAATAAAGATGTGCCTGATAATACTGTTGTAATTGGTGTCCCGGCACGTGAGTTAAAAAAAACGCAAAAATAAATCTAAAAATCTAAAAAAAAGATTGTTGTTTTTTAATGAATTGAAAGGTGAAGCAATATGCAAGAAAGATTAACGGTATTTACAGGCAATGCTAATCCGCAACTGGCAAAAGATATATGTAAACACTTGGGTATTGCTTTGGGAGCGGCTTTTGTTGGTAAATTCAGCGAAGGGGAAATAAAAGTCAGAGTTGATCAGAATGTAAGAGGTAAAGATGTTTTTGTGATTCAGCCTACTTGTCCTCCGACAAATGATAATCTTATGGAATTATTGATTCTTATTGATGCCTTGGCGCGTGCTTCTGCCGGAAGATTAACCGCGGTTATTCCTTATTACGGATATGCGCGGCAAGACAGAAAAGATCAACCGCGTGTTCCAATAACAGCTAAGCTGGTCGCTAATTTGATTGCTAATGCCGGCGCGGATAGAGTTTTAACTATGGATTTACATGCTGGGCAGATACAAGGGTTTTTTGACATCCCGGTAGATCATCTTTTTGCTGCTCCAGTGCTGATCGAGCATTTTAAGAAATTCATTGGAGAGGATGTTGTGATTGTTTCTCCTGATGTCGGCGGGGTGAAAATGGCCAGGGCTTTTGCTAAACGCCTGGGCGCCCCATTGGGAATTGTGGATAAACGCCGAATCGACGGTGAAAGCACGGAAGCGATGAATGTTTTAGGTGATGTTGATGGTAAAATTGCCATTTTAATTGATGATATGTGCGCGACTGCCGGATCATTGACTGAGGCAGCAAACGCGCTTAAGCAAAAAGGGGCAAAGGCTGTATACGCGGGAGTTACGCATGGTGTTTTTTCAGGTCCGGCATTAGAAAGAATAGAAAAAAGCGGGTTAAAAGAAATTATTGTTACTGATTCAATTCCGCTGAATGATGATAAAAAACATCCAAAGGTGAAAGTGGTTAGTATCGCGAAATTGCTTGCGGAGGCAATTAAAAGAATTCATAATGAAGAGTCTGTCAGCTCTTTGTTTATCTAATGAATACAAAAATGATGTTTATTAAAGGAGGCGTAACAAGTGGAAAAGGTATTACTGAACGCGAAAATTAGAACAGGTAGCGGCACCTCGGCTGCAAAAAAAGTAAGAGCCCTGGGGTTTGTTCCGGCAATAGTTTATGCTAAAAAAGAAAATCCTATTCAAGTGGGAGTGAACCACAAAGAATTAATAAAGCTTGTTCATAAATATGGAGAAACTGCTATTATTAATTTAAAATTGGATAATAATGGAGCAATAACTGATTATCCAGTAATAATTAAAGAAATACAAATTGATCATATAAAAAATAATGTTTTACATGTTGATTTTAAATTAATCAATATGACTGAAAAAATTCGTGTACATGTACCTCTAGTGACAAAAGGCGATAGTGATGCTCCGGGAGTAAAAGAAGGCGGAATCCTAGAGCATGTATTACATGAAATTGAAATTGAAAGTTTGCCGATGAACTTGCCGAAACAGATAGTAGTGGATGTCTCGGGCTTAAAAGTGGGCGAGTCAATCCATGTTAGAGATTTGATTATGGATGAAGGCGTGCATGTTATCAGCAATCCTGACCAAGTAGCTGTTTTGGTTAAATATGAAGCAGTGGAAAAACCAGAGGAAGAAGCAGTCGTTGAGCCATCTAGCGGTGAACCTGAGGTTATTAAAAAAGGTAAAACTGACGAAGACGAAGCAAAGAAATAATTAGATTAATAATGGTTTTTTATATTTTTCAGTCCAATTATATCAGAATTCGATGAGTGGATTAGTCGTAAGGCAAAACTGAAGGCTGATAATTTATATGGCAATAAAACTTATAGTTGGGCTTGGCAATCCGGGTGCAAATTATAAAAACACAAAACATAATGCGGGGTTCTGGGTAGTAGAAGCAATAGCCAAAGAGCTTGATATTTCTTTGAATCAGCGCAAATTTAATTCGCAATGGGCACAGGGCAAGTATTGTAATAGCAGCTTTATCCTGGCAAAGCCTCTAACTTATATGAATTTGAGTGGTAATGCCGTTAGAAGCTTTGTTGATTATTTCAAGATTTCCTTGACTGATATATTAATTATTTTTGATGATGCGCATCTAAAATTAGGAACAATCAGAATCCGCAAATCCGGGAGTGCCGGCGGGCACAATGGTTTGCGTTCGATTATAAAAGAGCTGGGTACTTCTGATATTGCCCGATTACGTTTTGGGGTCAGTTCTGGAGCACCGGGGATTGATTTATCAAATTATGTTTTGAGTGGTTTTAGTAATAAAGCCGATGAACAAATAGCAAAGGAAACCGTAGCCGAAGCTAAAAATGCCGGCTTAAGCTGGATGGAAAAAGATATAGATTTTGCAATGAATACATTCAATCCAAAAAGAAGGGAGAATTCAGACGATGAATAACTATGAAGGAGTTTTTATTCTAAAAGCTTCCCTGGACAATGATGCACAGGAAAAGCTGGTCGAAGAAATCAAGGCAGTTATTAATAAGAACAAAGGTACCTCCGGTGAAGTTCAAAGCTGGGGAAAGAAGAAATTTACTTTTGATATCAAAAAGCAGAGCGAGGGATTTTATTATTGCCTTGACTTTAGCTTAGACCCAGCATCAGTTAAAAAAATTGAAAGCCTTTTCAAGCTTAACGATGATATTTTAAGGGTTATGATTATCAGCAAGGAATCCTAAGGAGGAGAGATGGCAAATTTAAATAAAGTTTTGCTAATGGGAAATCTTACACGTGATCCGGAGCTGCGTTATGCTCCAAGCGGTACAGCGGTTACTACTTTTACCATAGCGATGAGCAGAGCTTTTAATTCCACTGCTGGAGAGAAAAAAGAAGATGTTTGCTATGTGCGGGTTGTTTGTTGGGCAAAACTTGCTCAAATATGCAGTGAGTACTTATTTAAGGGGCGTCCAGTTTTTGTAGAGGGAAGATTGCAAAGCCGGTCATGGCAGGCTCCTGATGGGGCAAAACGCAATACTATGGAAGTTGTTGCCCAGAATATTCAATTTCTCGGTAAAGGGAAAGCTCAGGGATCGGAGCAAAAACAAGCAATGCCTGAATACTCCCATGAAGAAATGTCAATGGATGAATCAATGGATCATTTTCCTTTAGAGTCCCGCAAGGATGAGGAAGTTCCTTTTTAATTTAATAATCTATATAGCAAGAGGAGAAAAAAGTAATGTTAATGCGTAAAAAAGGTAAAATGCTGAAAAAGCCTTCTAAAAGAACCGTACTGTTTAAAAAAAAGGTATGCCGTTTTTGTATAGATAAGGCTGATAAGGTTGATTATAAAGATGTTAGCAAGTTGGTTAAATTTATATCGGAAAGAGGAAAAATTGTTCCTTCACGTGTAAGTGGAACTTGTTCTAAACATCAGCGTAAACTGGCACAGGCAATTAAAAGGGCAAGATTTATCGCGCTATTGCCTTATGCTGCCGAATAAAAACGAAAGCCTGATATTAAATCTGATTATGGGAAGGGAAAGATGTTTTCGAATTTTATGCTTAAATAATAATGATTCCGAAAGTGTCTGCTAGGTCGCAGCCATTTCGGACTAAATTCGCGCTGGCTGACTTGACGTCGTAAAAATACTCCGTAAGTCAGTAGCTCATTTAAGGAGTTACAATAATGAAAGTAGTTTTAAAAACAGATCTTAATAAATTAGGAAAGATCGGGGATGTTGTTGAGGTAGCAGAGGGTTATGCTCGCAACTACTTGCTTCCTCAAGGTAAAGCCCTGGAAGCTAATAAAAACAATCTACAGATACTTGAACAGGTTAAAAAAGTAAATAATAAAAAATTGTTAAAGTTAAAACAAGAAGCCGAAGAAATAGCAAAAAAAATTGAAGGTGTTTCCTGCACAATTGTTATGCAGGCACACGATGAGCAACTTTATGGGGCAGTGACAAGTGCTGATATCGCGAAATCTCTGTCGCAGGAAGGGATATCTGTGGATAAAAAAGATATCTTATTAGATGAACCGATCAAAGCCTTAGGGGTCTATCATGTTCCTGTTAAACTACATCCAGAAGTAAAACCTCAGGTAAAAGTATGGGTGGTCAAAGAATAAATCGCAAGCCGGAGAGAATCCAACCTTTAGGCTCATCTTCACTTCTGGATAAAGTTCCGCCGCAAAATAATGAGGCGGAGATGGCTGTATTAGGGTCAATGTTGCTTGAAGAAGCGGCTATCTCTGACATTGTGGAAATATTAGATGAGGATTGTTTTTATCGTGACAATCATCAAAAAATTTTCAAAGCAATGATTGGGCTTTATAGTGAAGCTAAGCCAATAGATTTAATTACTCTGAGCGATTTTTTATTCAAGGAGAATGAATTAGAAAAAGTCGGGGGAGCGGGATATCTTACTGAACTTGCCAATGCAGTTCCTACAGCAGCCAATGTGCTGCATCACGCGAAAATTGTTAAAGAAAAAGCAATATTACGCAAATTAATATCAACCGCAACTAATATCGTAACCCAGGGATATGAGCCGGATCAGGATGTGGATGGTTTGCTTGATACGGCTGAACGATTGATCTTTGAAATTGCTGGATCAAAGGCTAAAAGTGGTATTGTTTCGATAAAAGAGTTGATCAAGAATAGTATAGAAACAATCGAAAAACTTTATCAGCGCAAAACCCAAGTTACCGGGATTCCTACTGGTTTTCAGGATATTGATGTTATTACCGCTGGGCTTCAGCCCGCGGATCTAATTATCGTGGCTGGCCGTCCTTCGATGGGCAAAAGTGCTTTAATCTGCGGATTCGCGGAGCATGCGGCGGTTATTCAAAAAGTGCCGACAGCAATTTTTAGTTTAGAAATGTCCAAAGAATCTTTGGTCCAAAGAATTCTTTGTTCTCATGCTAGGGTCGATATGCAGGCTGTGCGCACAGGATTTTTATCTCAGGATCATTGGGGAGATTTGGTTAATGCCGCGGGGCGAATGTCAACCGCGCCTTTATTTATTGACGATAGTCCAGGGTTAAATGTTTTAGAACTTAGAGCCAAAGCAAGACGTTTAAAAGCACAGCATAATATTGGGATGATAATTTTAGATTATCTTCAGCTTATGCAAGCTGCTGGTTTTCGCGGGGAAAGCAGACAACAGGAAATATCGGATATTTCCCGTTCTTTAAAAGGATTAGCCCGAGAAATTAATGTGCCGCTTATTGCTGTAAGTCAGTTATCGCGGGCTACTGAATCGCGAGATGGTTTTAGACCTAGACTTTCTGATCTTAGAGATTCAGGGGCCATTGAACAGGATGCGGATGTTGTTATGCTATTATTCCGTGAGGAATATTATAATCCTACCGAGGAGAATAAGGGGATAGCGGAAGTTATTATCGCAAAACAAAGAAATGGTCCGGTGGGGACAAAGAAACTTACATTTGTAAAAGAGTTCAGTAGATTTGAAAATCTTACACAGAGAGAAGAATAAGATATGAAAAAAAACGCCATTATATTTTTTAGCTTTATGTTTTTACTATTTTCAGCTAATGTTTTTGCCCAAAATTCCGAGCGCTTGATTAATAAACTGAAAGTAATAAATAATAAGGTCGTAAGCGAACAAACAATTCTTTCTAAGTTGCAATCTAAAGAAGGTTCAGAATATTCACCTTTAATTTTAAGCGACGATATAAAACGTTTGTACGCGACAGGACTTTTTAATGATGTCAGCGCGGATTTGGTTGATGAAACAGATGGGATAACAATTGTTTTTAAGGTGGAAGAAAAACCAATGCTTAAAGAGATTGTTTTTTCAGGAAACCGCAGAATCCGGACAAAGAAGCTTAGGTCTGAGATGACAGTTAAAACCGGAGAAATATTTGATCAGTTTCAACTAAAAGAAGATATTGTTAATTTGAAAAAACTATACGCGAAAAAGGGTTATTCATGCGCTGATTTAGACTACTCTTTTGAGGCAAAAGATAATAGCGTTGTAGTGAATGTAACTGTTAAGGAAGGCACAAGAGTAAGAATTAGAAAAATTGGTTTTGCGGGTAATAAGTTTTTTAATGATAGTCGGCTTCGTAAAGTTATTAAAACGAAAAAAAAAGGATGGTTTAATTCCGGGTTTTACAAGGAAGATGTCTGGACAGAAGATTTGGATAGACTGAACAGTTTTTACAATACAGAAGGTTTTATTGATGCTAAGATTGAGCCAATAATTGAATATAATAAAAACAATGATTCGATGTATCTGACTTTTAACATAATTGAAGGCAAACAATACAAAGCGGGCAATGTTTCATTTAAAGGAAATCAGGTTTTTTTAGCTTCAGATCTTAGCGAAAATCTGGAACTTTTAAATGAGCAGGTGTATAGCGAAAATAAATTACGCGGAGATATTTCTAAAATTCAGTCGCATTATTTTGATGCCGGCTATATCGCTTCCTCAGTGAAAGCAGATACTATGCTTAATTCTGAGACTGGACATGTTGATGTAGCCTATAATATTAGTGAAGGGAAGATCGGGTATCTTGATAAAATAAACATTAAGGGTAATCTTCGGACAAAAGATGTTATCATAAGACGTGAAATGCGCTTATTTCCCGGAGACCGTTATAATGGCGAAAAATTAAGAAGAAGCCGTCAACGTTTATATAATTTAGGCTATTTTGAGGAGGTATCTTTTAATACTGAAGAAGAACCTTCCACCTTGCCGGATAAATATGATTTGGATATATTTGTTAAAGAGTCGAAAACAGGAGAATTTAGTTTTGGGGCAGGATACAGCTCAGTAGATAAATTTATTGGGTTTGTTGACCTTACTCAGCAAAATTTTGATATTTTTAATTTTCCGACTTTTACAGGTGCTGGTCAAAAGCTGCGACTGCGTATGGAGTTTGGTTCAGAAAAAAAAGACTATGAGCTTAGTTTTGTTGAGCCTTGGTTATTAGGTTATCCTTTGGCAACTGGTTTTAATGTGTTTAGCCGAACCAGAAATTGGGATAAATATGATGAGAAAAGAATCGGCGGCAATCTTTTTGTTAGTAAAGAATTAGGCGAATATTGGTTAAATAAATGGACTTATCGTTTTGAAAGTATCCGGATTAGTGACATTGAAGATGATGCTTCTAATGAAATCAAAGCCGAAGATGGGAAAAACTACATAAGCGGTATTCAAACCGATATTATTCATGATACTAGAGATAATATCTATAATCCTCGAACCGGAGCTTATAATCAATTGTCTACGGAGTATGCCGGCGGCAGCCTGGGTGGAGACAAAGATTTTATCAGATATGAAACTAAAAATAATAAGTATTTTCCGATCGGAAAAGACGGAGTGCTTGATTTACAGGGAAGCCTGGGAATGGTAGAGGCTTTTGGCGATTCTATAGATGTCCCTGTTTACGAGCGGTTTTATGCCGGCGGCGCGAATACTATCAGGGGATATAAGGAAAGAAGAATTGGCCCGGAAGGAGAAAGGGGCGATCCTATTGGAGGTAGGTTAAGGGCAATATTTAATGCTGAATATACCCATAAATTAACTAATAATCTTAAATGGGCCTTTTTCTATGATATCGGAAATGTTTGGGCAAATAATCAGGAGTTTAGCTGGGATAAGCTTAAGCTTAAGGCAAGTATTGGAACCGGGATTAGGGTGAAGACTCCTCTCGGTCCGATTAGACTTGATTATGGGTATGCGCTTAACCCTAAAGAAGGTGATTCTAAGGGCAGGTTCCATTTTGCTATGAGTCATGAATTTTAGATGGTAACAGGGGTTGAGATTAGATTGACAAAATTTTCTATTGTGTTACAATAAAGCAAATAATTGTTATAAACAAGCAAAAATGGGAGGAAAAATGAAGAAAATAATTTTAATTATTACACTGATCGGTGCGATTTTTTGTGTTCAGACCAAATGTTTTGCCGAAGAATTAACAATAGGCTATATTAACCTTGCTAAGATTTTTGAAGGATATAAGAAAGTAGCTGATTCTAATGAAAAAATTGATAAGTTAAAAAATGATGTGAATGCTATGCTTCAAGATATGAAAAAAATGAATGAGGGATTTGATACTCTTAGCAAAGAAGCTCAAGAAGAAAGAAAAAATCAAATGTTGGCTAAACAAGATGTGATTCGTAAGCAGACAGTTGATATTAGAAAAGACGAAGAGACCATATTAAGAGAAATCCTAAAAGATGTTGAAAATGTCTCAAAGGAGTTGCGCAAAAAGAAAAAGCTAACTTATATCATTGATGACAGATTAATTATTGATGGCCCAAAAGAGAGTGATTTGACTGATGAGATAATGAAGCTGCTGAATGAACGCTATAAAGGGAATTAAAACAAGGAAATAAACATGAAGAAAACCTTAAATGAAATAGCGCAACTTATTGATGGGTCTGTAGTCGGAGATGGAAATATTGAGATTGTCGGAGTTTCTGGAATAAAAGAGGCCAAAAAAGGTGAGATTACTTTTGTGGCTAATCCAAAGTATATTTCCCTAATGGACCATACTAATGCTTCAGCAATTATTACTACCCCGGATGTGAAACAGTCATCAAAACCTCTGATTCTAACCGAAAATCCATCTTTGGCTTTTGCGAAATTATTGACTTTAGTCGCGCCTGAAGAGTCTAATCATTATAAAGGTATTCATCCGAGCGCGGTGATCGGTGAAAATGTAAAAATTGGTAAAGATGCCGCGATTTATCCGTTTGTGGTAATAGAAGATTATGCGGAAATTGGCGATAATACTGTGCTTTGTGCTGGAGTATTTGTAGGTCACAATACAATAATCGGTAAAAATACAGTGGTTTATCCGCATGTAAGCATCAGAGAAAGAGTTATTATCGGTGATCGGGTTATTATTCATAGCGGAACAGTGATTGGCAGTGATGGTTTTGGTTTTGCCACAGTAAAGGGTTTGCATCAAAAAATTCCACAGATTGGAACAGTGGTTATTGAGGATGATGTGGAAATCGGCGCTAATGTGACTATTGATCGAGCCCGTTTTGATAAAACCTTAATAAAACATGGAACAAAAATTGATAATCTCGTGCAAATCGCGCATAATGTGGTTATTGGTGAGAATTCAATAATTGTCGCTCAGGCGGGAATTTCCGGGAGTACGACTTTAGGTAAAAATGTAACTTTAGCTGGCCAGGCAGGTGTTATCGGACATATTAATATTGGTGATAATGCGGTGGTTGCCGCTCAGGCAGGAGTAACAAAATCAGTGCCTGAGAATACCTGTGTCTCTGGGTATCCGGCAAAGCCTCATAAAAAAGCTAAAAGAATAAATGCCTGTATCCAAAAGCTGCCGGACTTATATAAGCTAGTTAATGAATTAGAAGAAAAAATTGCAACTTTAGAAGAGACATTAAAGGAACAGAAAAATGGAATTTCAAAAAACAATAATTAATTCAGTAACGCTAAGCGGTATAGGTTTACATACAGGACAAAAAGTTAATGTTAAATTTACTGCTGCTCCGGAAGACAATGGAGTAGAGTTTGTGCGTGTTGACCAGGCTGGCAGGCCTCGGGTTAAAGCGCACATGTCTAATCTTATTGAAAGACCGCGTCGGACTTCAATCGGAATTCGGAATATTGAAATTCATACTATTGAGCATGTTATGGCTGCTTTAGTGGGCTTGGGAATAGATAATATCATAATTGAGATGGACGCGGAAGAATTACCAGGACTTGATGGCAGTGCTTTGCCTTTTTTTGAAACATTAAAAAAAGCGGGTATAGTTGAGCAAAAAGCTCAGAGAAAATATTTTCAGCCAAAAGAAGCTTTGTTTATGGAAGAGGGGGATTCTTCCTTAATGATCTTGCCTGCTAATGAATTCCGGGTTTCTTATACCATGAGCTATCCGCATCCAATGCTAAAATCTCAATATGCTTCTTTTGATTTTGATGCTCAAGTTTTTGAAAAAGAATTGGCTCCGAGCAGAACTTTTTGTTTGCAGCAGGAAGCGGAAGAATTAACCAGACAAGGGCTGGGTAAGGGCGCTAATTATGATAATACTGTTGTGGTTGGAGATAATGAAATAGTCAATAATAAATTACGATTTGAAGATGAATTTGTAAGGCATAAGATTTGTGATTTAATCGGCGATCTGTATCTTTTAGGGCATCCGATTATTGGACATGTTATTGGAATTAAAAGCGGTCATCCTTTAAATATTAAACTTCTTCAAAAAATTAAGCATCTTCATGATCGACAAACACAGGCTAGCATTGGCACTACAAGTACTGATTTTAACAGTATTCCACCGCTTAATATTAATGATATACAGCAAATCCTTCCGCATCGATATCCTTTTCTGCTAGTTGACAAAATCCTTGAGCTGAAAGAGGACAAATTCGCAGTGGGGATAAAAAATGTTACGATAAATGAGCATTTCTTTAAAGGCCACTTTCCTGGTCGGCCAGTTATGCCAGGAGTTTTAATTGTTGAAGCTATGGCGCAGGTTGTGGGAGTTTTATTGCTTAGTAAGTCTGGAAATCAAGGGAAACGGGCTTATTTTATGAGCATAGATAAGGTGAAATTCAGAAGAATGGTTCTGCCCGGAGATCAGCTAAGATTAGAAGTGTCTGTTCTTAAACTAAAATCAAAAGTTGGCCAAGCATATGCTCGGGCATTGGTTGATAATAAAGTGGTAGCAGAAGCAGTGCTAATGTTTACTTTAGGTGAGTAAAAATAATAAGTTATGACAAAGACCAACTATCCTGACGATTCGATTTCGCGAAAATTGTCCAATAAGTTGGTCTTTTTTATTTTTCAGCTTGATTTTTTAACCTCTCTGTTATAAGGTATTGCATATGAATCAAAAGAATAATATACATCCAACCGCTTGCGTTAATCCAAAAGCTAAAATCGATAAGGGCGTTATTATCGGCCCATATTCTATTATTGGCGAAAATGTGAAAATTGGAGAAGATACTGTTATTGGCAGTTCTTGTGTGATTGACGGCAGAACACGTTTAGGCAAACGTTGTAAGGTTTTTACTGGCGCGATTATCGGCAGTGAGCCTCAGGATTTGAAATACCAGGGAGAGAAAACGCAAGCGATTATCGGTGATGATAATATCATTCGCGAATACGTTACGATTAACTTGGGAACAATGGAAAAAGGTAAAACAGTTGTGGGGAATAAAAATTTATTTATGGCTTATAGCCATATCGCGCATGACTGTGTGGTGGGGAATGAAACTGTAATTGCTAATGTGGGGACTTTAGCCGGACATGTTAGTGTAGAAGATAGATCAATTATTGGAGGGATGGTAGCGATTCATCAATTCTCGAGAGTTGGTAAAATGTCGATTATTGGCGGCTGTTCCAAGGTTATTCAGGATATTCCTCCTTTTTCAATTGTCGACGGGCATCCAGCCAAAGTTTATGGGATAAATAGTATTGGATTAAAAAGAGGAAATGTCCCCTTACAAAGCGTTAAGAATCTAAAGTCTGCTTTTAAAATTTTATTTAAATTAAAAATATCTACCTCGAATGCTTTAAAAAAGATAAAAGATAATATTCCTGAAGATCCTTATGTATCATATCTTGTAAAATTTATTAAAAAATCCCAACGCGGTGTTTGCAAGGGCAGCTGATCAGCAATGTAAAAGTCTCAAGCAGAGAGTGATATATTGAGCTTTCTGCTTTTTCATTATTCAGAGGATATTACATGGAAAAAATTGCTTTAATAGCCGGGAATGGAAATCTGCCTATTGTTTCAGCACTTGCCGCAAAAAAGACCGGGGCTTATGTTGTGGTCATAGCGATTAAAGAAGAAGCAGACAAGCAACTATCTGATATCGCGGATAAAATATATTGGATCAGTGTTGGACAATTTAAAACTCTTATCGGAATTTTAAAAAAAGAGGAAATTAAAAAAGCGATTATGGTTGGACAGATCAAGCATAAATTGCTTTTTAGCCAAATTGAGCTTGATTTGGAATTAACAAAACTATTATTTACTTTAAAAGACAAAAAAACCGATACTATTCTCGGTGCAATAGCGCAGCGGATTTCACAGCTGGGAATCGAGATGCTTGATTCCAGTACTTTTATAAAAGACCAGTTAGCTCCATCCGGAGTGCTTACGGATAAGGCTCCAACTAAAGCTCAATATGAAGATATTGAATTCGGATATAAAATCGCCAAGCAAATTGCCGGCCTGGATATTGGGCAAACTGTAGTGGTTAAAGATAAAGTAGTTTTAAGCGTTGAAGCAATAGAAGGAACTGATGAGGCAATCCGGCGCGCTAATTATTATTGTCATGGCAATGCGGTTGTGGTGAAGGTGAGTAAACCCAATCAGGATATGCGTTTTGATATACCTCTAATCGGATTAAAAACAATAGAAACGCTAATACAAGAAAATGTTGCTGTTTTAGCAATTGAAGCTGAAAAGACATTATTTCTGGATAAAACTCTGGTTTTAGTCCAAGCAAATAAACAGGGAATTGTGATTGTCGCAAAATAGTTTATCCTGAGTTTGCCCACGTAGCTCAGTTGGTAGAGCAAGGCTTTCGTAAAGCTTAGGTCGGGGGTTCGATTCCTCTCGTGGGCTTTAAAAATTATAAAATGAGTAAATTTAGCAAGATACTTACTGATAGAAATTTCTTTTGTTTTTGGGTTGGGCAGATTATCTCCCAGTTTGGGGATCGGCTTAATCAAATGGCACTCATAGCGCTTGTGTTTCAGCGCATGGGGGGCTCGGCTTTTGGTTTGGCTAAGCTGATGTCTTTCACAATTATCCCATCGTTTATTCTTAGTCCAATTGCCGGTGCTTATGTCGATCGCTGGAACCATAAGCGTACGATGATAATAACGGACATTATAAGAGCCTGTTTGGTTGTATTGATTCCTTTGTGTTTTTTGCGTACCAGCTCGTTTATTCCTATTTATATAACAGTTTTCCTTGTGTTTTCTACCAGCTGCTTTTTTCTGCCTTCAAAATTTTCAATTATTCCCGAGATAGTGGAAAAAGATGAATTACTTATTGCCAATTCTCTAACCAATACAACGATGATGGTCGCGGTGGTTTTTGGTGTGGGATTAGGCGGGCCTTTAATTGAAGCCATTGGAGCAAAAAACGGTTTTTATATTGATGCGGCTAGTTATCTATTGTCGGCTTTCTTTTTGTGTTTTATAAAAATAAAACATTCGGCTTTACAAAAAGAAGCTGAGCAAAATACAAGTCAGGAAAAATTCAGCCAATCAATATTTTTAGATGTACAAGAAGGCTTTAAATATGTGCTTACTCATCCCTATGTCAGATTTGTGTTTTTTACTATATTCTTGCTAATGTGCGCGGCTGGAGCTTTATATGTTGTGGGCATAGTTTTTATTCAGCAGGCTTTTGGCTCGATTACAAGGGATTTAGGGGTATTGTCAGTTTTTCTGGGTATTGGTTTTTTCTTGGGCGCGCTTTTCTGTGGGCGATTTGGGAATAAATTATCTAAAGTAAAAATTATATTTCTAAGCGCGATAATCTGCGGTATCTTTATTAGCTGTTTTGGCTTATGTTTAAAAAGATATCCGTCGATAATGCTGGCAATGATACTCTCTGTTTTTATTGGAGTCGGGGTGGGGCCGATATTTATTTCCGGCAATACCTTGATTCATGAGGTTATCAAACCCCAAATGCGGGGAAGAATATTTAGTTCATTGGGCATTGTTATGAATTTAGGGTTTATAATTTTTATGTTTATTTCGTCAAAACTGTCTGAGTTTTTTAATCCCACGTGGGTAATTTTAGGCATTGGCTGTTGTTTCATAATATATGGTATTTCCGGCCTTCTGCGGTTTAAGGGGAAACTTTAATTCTGAAAAAACAGAGTATTAGAGAGTAATGCCGCTAAAAGCAGCTTTGACAATATAGCGAGTTTATGCTAAGATATTATGAATAAACGCGAGCTATGTTTATGTTAAAATATATTAGATTATGTTTTTAAACCAATATAAATTTTTTAAGCTTAGGATTAAAATGGCGGTATAAATATGTTTGGAAAACCAAAATATACTATAGTAAAGATCAAAAAAAAAGATATGCCCGGGGGCTTATGTACAAAATGCAGTGGTTGCGGGCAGATTATCTTCACAAAACAGCTCAAAGAAAATATGAGTATTTGTCCTAAATGTGACCATCATTTTGTGCTTTCGGCAAAGCAGAGAATGGATATTTTAATTGATGAAGGGACTTTTACTGAATATGATCATAATTTAAGTTCCAAGGATATAATCGGCTTTAAAGGCCCTAAGACTTATGTACAAAAAATTAAGCAAGACCAAAAAGCTACTGGGATTATTGATGCTGTGCTGACTGGTCAAGGCGAAATGGATGCCAGAAAAGTAGTTATGGCAGTTACTGATTCTAGATTTATTATGGGATCAATGGGCTCTGTAGTAGGAGAGAGAATTACTCGAGCCACAGAGAAAGCTACAGAACTGAAACTTCCGTTAGTCATTGTTTCCGGTTCTGGCGGCGGAGCTCGAATGTATGAAGGATTAACAAGTCTTATGCAAATGGCAAAGACCTCCGCGGCATTGGCTAAACATAAAGAAAAAGGTCTTTTGTTTCTTTCGGTATTGACCAATCCTACAATGGCAGGGATTATGGCTAGCTTTGCTAGTTTAGGCGATGTGACGATTGCAGAGCCTAAGGCATTGATTGGTTTTACCGGCCCGCGGGTTATTGAGCAAACAATAAGGCAAACACTTCCGATGGGGTTTCAGAGTTCAGAATTTCTGATTGAGCATGGGATGCTTGATTTGATTGCGCATAGAAAACAGATGAAGGCATTATTAGGACAATTGATTGATTATTTAACCTAATAGCATATTGAAAATAAAAGATTAGTTCGGAGGAGAAGTAAGTGCCAACAGAAAGACGTAAGAATGCAAGTACTCGCTATACTATCGGAGTTGATTTTGGGGGAACAAATGTTAAATTAGCATTAGTTTGTTTTACGGGAGATGGTTTCAAAATTGAAGGCTTTTCTTCCTTTCAAACTAAAAACTATAAAAGAGATGAATTGATTGAACAGTTGGTTATTAGGATTATTAAATTAAAAGCGGAAAGTACTTATAAAGGCAATCGAGTGCGGGGTGTTGGAATTGGGGTGCCTGGTAGAGTTGATTTTAATCAGGGAATTGTTTTTGATCTGACTAATGTTGCCGGCTGGAAAAATGTTCATTTGCGTGATGCCTTAAATGCAAAGGTTAAAATTCCGGTTTTGGTTGACAATGATGCTAATCTTATGGCACTTGCGGAGAGTAAATTTGGCGCAGCCAAAGGGCACAAAGATTGTCTTTGTGTGACAATGGGTACAGGAATCGGCGGCGGGATTGTTTTTGACAGTAAAATATACAGAGGAATGAATTTTGCCGCTGGGGAAATCGGGCATATGACGATTAATGAAAATGGCCCGCTTTGTGTTTGCGGCGGAAAAGGCTGCGTGGAAAGATATGCTGGTAATAGATATATTTTGGAAACAGCTGTTAAGAGACTGCGCAATGGGGCAAAAAGCATGCTTAAAAGTCAACTGGCTGGAAAATATTCAAACCTTACATTGGAGATGCTGACCCAGGCCGCGAGAAAGAAAGACCCATTTTCTTTACTGATCTGGCAGGAAGTTGGTATGCATATGGGAGCTGTTTTAGCAAATGTGGTAAACCTGCTTAATCCTGAGATTATAGTTTTAGGTGGGGGAGTCGCAAATGCCGGGGCACTAATCCTTGATCCGATAAGAAGGACAGTAAAGGAGCGAGCTTTTCAAGTTTCATGCCGCAATTTAAAAATAGTGCCATCTAAATTTAAGGAAAAAGCAGGCATTATTGGCGCGGCTTCATTAGTATTGACCAATAAGGAGAAATAATGAGAATTTTACTTACAGGCGGTGCGGGGTTTGTAGGTTCACACTTAGCTGAAAGTTTAATTAAAGATGGGCATGAACTTACAGTTGTAGATAATCTTACAACTGGAAACAAAGAGAATATACTGCATTTAGACGGAATTGATGGATTTAGATTTATAGAAGGCAGCATTTTAGATTATAAACTTATGCTGAAACTGGTTACGGAATGTGATTTAATTTACCATCTGGCTGCCGCGGTTGGGGTTAAATATGTTATTGATAATCCGCTTGATTCTTTAATTACTAATGTGCGCGGAACAGAAATTATTTTTGAACTAGCTCATGTTTTTAATAAAAAAGTTTTTTTTGCTTCTTCCTCAGAGGTTTACGGTAAAGATGCTGCGGCGCCTTTTAATGAAGATGCTGATAGAATAATGGGTTCTGTATCAAAATCCAGATGGGGTTATGCTTTTGCTAAGGGGTTTGATGAATTTCTAGCAGTCGCATATTCCCAAGAAAAAAAGCTTCCAATAGTTATTGGGCGTTTATTTAATATCTGTGGTCCAAGACAGAGTCATAATTACGGTATGGTAATTCCCCGTTTTATTCAGCAAGCGCTTAAAAATGAGCCGATTACTGTTTATGGTGATGGAAAACAGATCAGGTCTTTTACGTATATTGATTATGTCGTAAGCGCGATGAAAGCTTTAATGGCTAATCCGCAAGCTCCAGGGCAAATATTCAATATCGGCAGCAGTCAATCTATTGCTATCGGTGATCTTGCCAAAAAGATAAAACAGCTTTGCAACAGTGATTCTGAAATCATATCTGTTCCTTATTCTCAGGTCTATGGTGATAATTTTGAAGATATGCTGTATCGTGTTCCCGATACAGCTAAGTTTGAAAAGTTAACCGGTTTTACCCCAAGCATTAAGCTGGATGAAATGCTGCATACAATTATTGATTATCATAGGGGAAGTTAGTTGCGATCATTCCAAAGCAAACCCCTCAGTTTTTTTTTAAGATTTTTTCTTTTCTGCTTTATTTTTAATAACGCATTTATTTTCTTTTCTCTTCCCAATGGCTTTTCCCAAGACAATATAAATAACAAACCAAAAGCAAATACTGCATCCCGCAGCCCGGTTATTGTTGATGCCGATGATGTTGAATACCTTGAGACAATGATCACCGGTAAAGGTAATGTTAAGATTGATTATGATGGAGTTATTTTGAAATCTGACCGTGCTGATGTTGATATGATGTCAAAAGGGATTGTTGCTTCCGGTAATGTTATTATTGCTTACAAGGGGATTACCTTATACGGGGAGAAACTCGAATACGATATTGATTCAAAACAGGGATTTATTGAAAGCCTGACCAATAATTCTGGTAAGGTTTACGCTTTATATCAAGATGTAAGAATAGATTCAACCAAAATAGACTTTGACTTGGATAATCAAATTGCTCAGGCTCAAGGGGATGTGGTTTTAACCCAAGGGGATTCTGTTTTAACCGGACATACTCTGCAATATGATTTTAAAACAGAAAGCGGGGGATTAGTTGATCCTATAATAAAAAGCGATATTTGGTTTGGTAAGGCCCAGAAGGCTGATAAAAAAGCGCTAAAAAACCTAATAGAATTAGATCACGCGTATGTTACAACCTGTGATATATCGGAAAAACCGCATTATCGTATTCAAGCAAAAAGAATTGATTACTATATTGATGATAAGATTGTTGCTAAAAACGCGCTGATGTTTGTGGGGAACATCCCAGTGGTTTATTTTCCTTACTGGAGTCAGTCGCTTAAGGACGGCAGGAACAATCCGACAGTAAGTGTCGGGTATAAAAAAGAGTGGGGAGCATTTATTCTTACTACTTGGAGATATGATTTGAATGAGTATTTACAGTATAAAATTCATGCTGATCACAGAGATTTGAAAGGTTTTGCCAGCGGAGTAGATGCGGAGTATGATACCAAAGATTATGGATCGGGAACAGTTAAAACCTATTATATGAATGAACGTGATAAATATTGGGATAATGAGCAAGATAAGCCTAAGGAGACCGAGCGCTATCGGGCTCAGATAAAACATCGTTGGCAGGCAGATAAATCGACTTTAGGATTATTTGAATATAATAAATTAAGCGATATAGATTTTACTAAAGATTATCTTTATAAAGAATACGCAGAAGATTTTCAGCCGGTATCTGCGGGATCGATTACTCATTATGAGGATGACTATAGCGTGAGTATTTATGCCCGCAAGCGAACCAACCGCTTTTATTCAGAAGTAGAACGTTTGCCTGAGCTTGAGTTTAATACTGTGGGCAAGGAAATTGCTGATTCTAATTTTTATCTCCGCAATGACTTGGCTTTGGCTAATTTGAATAAAAAAATTGCTAATAGTGGAGAAGATACAGACGCAAACAGGATGGATAGTTATAATGAATTAAAATATCCGACAAAATTACCGGGAAATTTTGACTGGATTAATATTGCTCCTTATGTAGGAACGCGCCAGACCTATTATTCTAAGGATAATATTGGGCTGAAAGAGGACTTTATCAGAGGTATTCATTATTATGGGTTTGATATGAATACAAAATTTTTTCGGATATATGAATATAGCGGCAAGCCTTTGGGGATTGAGGTTAATCGGCTTCGGCATGTTATTACTCCAAGTGTAAAATACGCGTATATTCACAGCCCAACTGTTCCAGCGAGTAAACTTGGGCTATTTGATGAGATTGATTCTATTAGCGCCGCGAATTTCTTTACTTTTGGAATTGAAAACCATTTACAGACTAAATGGACCCCAAGTAAAACAGGCGAATTAGAAAATGTTGATCTTGTTTATTTTTATCCTTATTTAGATTATTATCAAAATGCCGCTCCTGGGGTTAAACATTTTGGATTTATTAATACTGAGCTCGATCTTAGACCTTATCGTTGGTTGCATTTGGATTCTGATACAGTTTTAAATCAGTATCAAAGAAGAATTCAAACCGTTAATATCGACTTATATGCAACCGGATACGATAAATGGAGATTGGGGTTAGGTAAGCGTTATGACCGGAATATCAGCGATCAGCTTACTACGGATATATATTATAAAATAAATGATAAATGGCAGGTGCGGGCATATACGCGTTATTTAGGATATACTGATAGCTTCCAGGAACAGCAATATACTATATACCGAGATTTACATTGCTGGCTTTTAGAAACAAGTTATGATATAAAGCTAAATGATGATGGCTCTGTTGCGGATAAAACTTTTTGGTTTATTTTTAAGCTGAAAGCATTTCCAGATGAAACTTCGCTTCAGTTTAATGTGGGATATGAAACAACACGCCGAATATAGGTTTATATTTTAAATTAAGGCCGAGCAAGGATTAAATGAGGTAGGAATGAAAAGATCAAAATTCGAGAGAATAGTAATTTCGAGCATACTTTTTATAGCGTGCTTAGTATTGTTATGGATGTATGTTGAGGTATTGCCGATTTGGTTGACTGATCCTTACACTTATAGCGCGTATAATAAAGCTAAACAATTGGCAGCTGACCTTGATAAAGCCTTAACCCTGTACTCAAAAAATTACGGAATGGCTAATAATTTTTCTGATTTTACAACTATTTATGATACTGAAAAAAAGGAAAATTCATATATGTATAGTTTTGAGCCTTTGCGGGTTAGGGGAGTGGAAGTTGGAACAGTGGAAAAAGATACTCTGAAATTTAATAATCGGGATCTTGATGGCGAAGAAATCGAAGTCCATTGGGTATGCCAAAATGTAACCGCAACTTATAAACTGCGCGGCAACACTGTGAGCACTCATATCAGAGCTATATTTAATATGGGTGAAGTTATTGAACAAGACATTATTAATGATCCTGGCTTTTTGTTCTGATGGTTAAGCCATTGACTGTTCTTATCAATTCTATTCGCGCGCGATCTTTCCATAAACATTCTTTTTCGGTGGTTTATCTCTTTGGATCTGTGAGATTTTCAATTCTTTAAGACTCGGTTTTGTGTCGCGGGCAAAAGAAATCAACAAATGCACAATTTGCTTATTTAACCTTTTTTGCGCAACGTTTTCTAGAAGTAAATCAAGGGCAGCTCTTAAAGAAAAAGCGGTTTTGCGATATGGTCTGCTGGCAATAAGAGCATCAAACACATCAACCACAGCAATTACTTGAGAGTATTTATTTATTTTTTTTGCCTGGCGCGGATATCCCGATCCATCTAGTCGTTCATGATGTTCATATGAGGCATAATCATAAAAGTGGTGGTTTTTTCCGCAATAGTGATGGAGTAATACATATCCGATAAGTGCGTGAGTTTTTAGTATTTCGTGTTCTAGTTTAGTTAAGGGTGTTGATTTTTGGAGAATCTCTGGGGGAATTCGGGATTTTCCAATGTCATGAACCAGTCCCAACCGGGCAATTTTAGTCGGGTTATATTTACCTTTTAGTTGCTTGTCTAGCGATATCTTTGTGGCCAGGATTGCGGTGACAAGGATATGGCGATATGTATAGGGCATTGTTTTTTTAATTTCTTTAAGTTCAGAGATTATTTGTTTCGGCATGATAAGCTTTTTCATTATATTGATTATTTTTTTATTTATCGATTCCGGCGAAAATATAACGGAATAGCTTTTATCTTTAAGCGCAGCTCGAATATCGTTTAAAATAACCGTATTCCCAATTTTTATATAATCAATTTTTTTATTAACTTGGGCTATTTGATTAAGCCGAACTTTGGTTAATTTTTGTTGAGCTTTAACCAATAATTTTTTATCAAGTGAATATAAATCATAAATAAGTTGCATCTTTTTCCTCCATAAGCTTTTTATTGCTTACTGTGTATTATAATAGAAATAACAATAGTTGACAATTTTTTTCTAAAAATAGGGTTACTTTTAATTGGATTAAGGTTTATTTTGCTTGCCAAAACAAACTAGCAGAGTTTATAATAATAAAAAGTATAGTCCTATTTTTTAAATTTGGTAAAATAGCGCAGGGTAAAAGCTGTTTGTGTTTGGTTTAAAAGCGAAAAAACAGGCATAAGGATAAAATTAATAATGATTAATAAAATTGGTGTGATTTTTGATTTTGATGAAACCCTTGCGCCTGATAGCACAAGTTGTTTTTTAGAAAGCTTAGGGCTGGATGTCCAGGAGTTTTGGGAAAAAGAAGTTAATCCTTTATATCAAAAGCAGGGGTGGGATCCTATTCCTGCTTATTTATATAAAATGATTGAGTTTTCCAATAAATCAAATGCTGTTGGCCGGATAACCCAAGATAAACTAAAGGAATTTGGCAGGAAGATTAAATTTTTTAATGGGGTCCAGAATATATTTCGGCAGTTAGAACAAAGGGCTAAAGAAGTTAATCCTACGGTGCAAGTCGAGTTCTTTCTTATAAGCAGCGGAATAAGGGAGATATTAATCAATACGAAAATTGCTAAATATTTTAAAGATATCTGGGCTTGTGACTTTAATTATAATCCTAAAGGAGAGATTGTTTTTCCTAAAAATATTGTTAGTTTTACTGATAAAACCAGATATTTATTTCAGATATCTAAAGGTATTTTTGGCCCTGAATCAAGATTAAATCCGTTTGAGGTTAATAAAAAAGTTTCGCAGTTGTATATACCGTTTAATCAGATGATAGTAGTGGGAGATGGTTATACGGATATCCCATTGTTTTCGTTAATTACAAAAAATGGCGGCAAAGCTATTGCGGTTTATAATCCTGAGGATAAGAGAAAATGGACTAAAGCCTGGGGCTTTATTGAAGATAAGCGGGTATCTAATTTAGTTCCAGCTGATTACGGTAAGAAACACGCATTGAATCATACCTTGATGATGGTTGTCCAAAACATAGCCGAAAAGCTGCTGGTTGATAATACGGTATATCAGCGTTAAGCGGATTGAAAAAAGGATATATGCACAGCCGAAAAATAAAAAGAAGACATTTAATTTATTATTTAAGGGTTTATGACGCGGCTAAGGGGCCGCTTCTTGGGCATATCGCTGATATATCTACTGATGGGGTAATGATAATAAGTGAACTTTCGATTCCAATAGCCACTGATTTTACGCTTAAAATGATTATGCCCAGAGAACTTGAAGGAACCAAAGAGCTTATATTCCAAGCGCGAAGTCTTTGGTCAAAAAAAGATGTTAATCCTGATTTCTACGCAAATGGTTTTAAAATACAGGCGATTAATAGTGCTGACGCTGAACTGATTGAATATCTTATAGATGAATTCGGATTCCGTGATTGATGTATTATCTAAGGGCATAATGAATATTACTTTAATTGGCATGCCGGGAGTAGGTAAAAGTAGTATTGGTAAACAGCTAGCAAAAAGTTTACAATTTACCTTTCTTGATTCAGATCATATTATTGAAAAAACTGCTAAAATGTCATTGCAGCAGATAATTGATTTGGATGGAGAAGCGGCTTTTCTTGATTTAGAAAAAAAAACGATTATTAATCTCGGGGACATTGATAATTATGTGCTTTGTCCCGGAGGGAGTGTTGTTTATTCTGATGAAGCTATGCTTTTTTTAAAAAAACACTCGCTCATAGTTTTTTTAGATAAAAAACTAGAAAATATTAAAGCGCAAATCCCTGATATAGCTATGCGAGGGATTATTGGTTTAAAAGGCATGAGTTTGCAAGATCTTTATATTCAGCGAAGGCCATTATATGAAAAATATGCGGACATTAGCTTAAAACTCTCTAGCAATTCAGATGTTTTGGTTCACAGTAAAGAAATTATTGCTGCGATTTTAAAGCATAATTAGTTTTGTTAACTATCTGGATAATATTAGTAATTTGAGGAAAAATATCAGGTAATAAATTTTTATGGCTGAAATCCAATGTCCTCATTGCAATCAAACTATCTATGATGAAGATGCTCTGAATTGTTTATATTGCGGGGGGAGTTTAAATCAAACAACAGGTTTTATGAGTTTTATCCAATCTAAAGCAGTTATTGGTTTAGTCGCTTTAGTTGTACTTTTAGGTTTTGTTTTACTTGTTTTGCGCTAAAAGTTTTTTGATAGTTAATTTAAGATCCGATATGTATGGTATAATATTATTAATCTAATCATTCTCAAAAAAAGCGATATAATAAATGAAAATAAGTGAAATTCTTAAACAGCAAGAAAAAGGAGTATCTTTCGAATTTTTCCCTCCTAAAACTGAAAAAGGCAGACAATCTCTGAGCAGAACTGTGGAGATGTTAAAGCAATATAAACCTTTATATGTTTCCATGACTTATGGTGCTGGGGGCGGGTCTCAAGAACAGACAAAAGAAGCGGTATCAATGCTGCTTGATTCAAGAAGTCTCGAGGTTATGCCGCATTTAACTTGTATTGGTTCTTGTGAAAGTGAGATTAAAAAAATACTGGATAATTATAAGTCCCAGGGGATTGAGAATATTATGGCTTTAAGAGGCGATCCTCCTGTGGGAGAAAAGGATTTTAATTTTAAGGTTAAAGATTATTCATATGCCTCTGATTTGGTCAAGACTTTAAAGCAATATAACCATTTTTGTATCGGAGTTGCTGTCTATCCTGAGGGGCATATTGAAACAAAATCTTTAGACCAGGATATGGAATTTACCAAGAAAAAAGTAGAGGCAGGAGCTGATTTTGCTGTTACTCAAATGTTTTTTGATAATAAGTATTACTATGCTTTATTGGATAGAATGCAAAAAAAGGGGATTACGTTTCCTGTTTTACCCGGAATTTTACCTCTGACGGATGTTGAAAAAGTTAAACAATTCGCGGTAATCTGCCGGACTACGATTCCTTCAGATATTACAATGAAAATGGAAAAGTTTAGACATGACCCGAAGGAAATGGAAAAAATTGGGATTGATTATACGATCAGGCAATGTTTAGATCTTATGAAAAATGGGGTTAAGAAAATACATTTTTTTACTTTAAATAAGCCGGAAATAATCACTTCAATAGTTGATGCGATACAATAAAGCTAAGGGCATAAAGAGTTTTGAGGAATAATCCTTTTTTTGTAGAACCGGAAATGTCAAACAGAGCTTATAAGAAATATTTCTTGGCAATACCTTTAAAAAATGTTAAACTTTTATTTTAAAAGCAAGTTCGATTAATATATTTAAATAGTTATCGGAAAGGAGTTTAAAAATGATTTGTCCGGTTTGTAAAGCTGATATGGTATTAGAAAATTTTGGCGAATTGAGCGTTGATGTGTGTAAAAATGGTTGTAAGGGCATGTGGTTTGACTGGATGGAGCTGGGCAAGCTTGATGAACAAAATGAAGGCTTGGGTAATGCTTTGCAGGAAGCTTTAAGCTTTGAGCGTGTAAATGAAGCGGATAGAGGAAAAATTAATTGTCCTAAATGTAAGCTTCCCATGCATATTCATGTGTATGCGTCGGCAAAAGAAATCAATGTTGATGAATGTTATCAGTGTGGAGGGTTTTTTCTTGATTCTGGAGAATTAAAGGCTATTCGTGAATCTTTTATGACTGAAGCTGAGCGGGAAGCATACGCGGCTAAGCTATTAAAAGACATTCCCGGACTGGCTGAGGCTAAAGATAATCTGGAAAAAGAAAAAGCCAGAACCAAGGCTATTGGCAGATTAACCAAGTTTATTAGAGTTAGTTATTACGCTACAGGAAAATAAGCAGAGGTTTGAGGATAAGAAACTATATAAATAAAAATATTTATATAGTTCTTTCCTGGACTTTTTAAAAGTTTTACGCGTTAAAAACAGTATGAAATATAGAATCATATCAAACCTCATAATCGTAACATATTTAATAGTAATACGTTACGCAAATTGAATTGTTTTGCCCCTGCCTTGACAGAACCATCTTCATATGATATACTTTGAATAAGTTAAAAATATAATAAATTATTTATATAACAATTAAAGCTTTTTGCGTAAGTACTTAATAATAAATGAGTTATGTATTTTTGAGTAATATGCTTAAAGTTTGTTTTTTGTAAAAATAAGCATATTATTGCAAAATAATTGAGTATGGGCTGATTAAATATTTTGTAATAGCAAATTATCGGTATGGTTTAGCTTGAGGGATTTTATCTCTCTTTTTTAATTTTAAAAATATATATAATGAAATTCGCGACCAGAGGTCTTAGAAAAGAGGGACTGTGAAGCTGAAAAAACTATATGATTTAGTTATAGCAAATGGAATGCGAAAGGATCCTCGCGGTAGCTCGATAGTTGCAAAAGAACTTAAAGCTCTTAAAGTTAAATATGCTGCTTTGTCCAAAAAGCAAGCAGAAGAATTTGATATTGAAAGACTTAAAAATCCTTATAGCGATACGAGAATTCTGCATGGCTCGGGCAATGAAACTATTCGCAATGTTCTTATTGGAATTGACATTGATGTTGGAGAGGTCTTACTTGCGGATCGGTTGATTCAAAAAGGCAAGAAAATAGATTTGATTATAGCACATCATCCGGAAGGCAGCGCGCTAGCTGCATTACACCAGGTAATGTACATGCAAGCTGATATTGTTCATTTGCACGGAGTTCCGATAACCATTGCTGAAGATTTAATAAAAAATCGTATTTCTGAAGTCGAAAGACGTTTATTGCCGGTAAATCATACAAAAACGCAAGACGCGGCTAGGTTATTAAATATACCCTTACTTTGTGTGCACACTCCAGCAGATAATCATGTGGTATGCTTTTTAGAACAGTTGTTTGAAAAGAAAAACCCGGAAACTTTAGAGCAAATAATCGATATCCTAAAGAGTATTCCTGAATATCAGCACGCGATAAAGAATAATTCAGGGCCAAAAGTTGTTAATGGGTCTGATGATTCTCGGCCAGGTAAGATTTTTGTGGATATGACTGGTGGTACTGAGGGTTCGAAAGATATTTTTAAAAATCTGGCTCAGGCTGGCATCGGCACTATAGTTGGGATGCACTTAAGTGAAGAACACATAAAAAAAGCAAAAAAAGAACATATAAATGTTATTATTGCCGGACATATTTCTTCAGACAATTTGGGGCTAAACCTAATTTTGGACTCAATAGAAACAGTTCAGAAACTTGATGTTATTGCTTGTTCTGGATTTGTGAGAGTAAAAAGGAAATGAGTAAAATTTCCGATAAAATTTTAGACGAAATACAACAACGCTGTGATATTACTGAGATAATTTCAGGATATATTCCGCTGAAAAAGGCGGGGAGAAATTTTAAAGCTAACTGTCCTTTTCATCATGAGAAGACACCTTCTTTCGTGGTTAGTCCAGATAAGCAGATATTTCATTGTTTTGGTTGTGGTTCAGGCGGAGATGTTTTTAGTTTTATTATGAAACAAGAGCGCATGGATTTTCCTGAAGCAGTGCGGTTTTTAGGAGATAAAGTTGGACTTAAAGTTGAAACTGAAGCTGAAGCTGAAGACAAAGCTAATTATTCTCAGGCTGGTTCATTTACCGGATCGCTATATAGAGTAAATGAGTTAGCGGAAAAATATTTTCAACAAAATCTTTTAAATCCAAATGATCAGCAAGCTCAATTGGCACTAAGTTATTTGCAGAAACGCGGGTTGGAGCAGTCTGCGATTGAAAATTTTCATATTGGATTCGCGGTTGATAAATGGGATGGATTGCTTAATTTCTTAAGAAAAAGCGGTATAAGCATAGAGTTAATGCTTAAATCAGGACTGATTGTAAAAAATTCAACTGGAAAAACATACGATTGCTTTAGAAATCGGATAATGTTCCCAATTTGCAATAGCCAAGGCAAAAGGATCGGGTTTGGTGGTAGAATCTGGAACTCTTTACCAGGGGCAAATTTGGCTAATCAGCCTAAGTATATAAATTCGCCGGAAACTGAAGTTTATAAAAAAAGTAAAAATCTTTTTGGTTTTAATCAAAGTAAAAAATTCATCATTGATAAAGATTATTGTATAGTAGTTGAAGGTTATTTGGATGTTATTGTTCCTTTTGAAGCCGGGATAAAAAATATTGCGGCTTCATGCGGAACAGCTTTTACTAGTGATCACGCGCGGATAGTAAAACGATACACGCAGAATGTGGTTATTGTATTTGACGCTGATGATGCGGGTCAGGAAGCGACATTAAGAAGTCTTGATTTGTTAATAGAAGAAGGCTTAAATGTGCGAATTGCCAGACTTGAACCGGGGTTTGATCCGGATTCTTTTGTGCGTAAATATGGCGCTGAGAAATTTCAAAATTTAGTTGATCAAGCGAACAGTTTGTTTGACTATAAACTTAATTTGCTTTGTTTAAAGTTAAACAAAGCTGTTCCGGAGGAAAAAGCAAGAATTGCCGCGAGCATGCTTGAGACTATAGATAAGATAAAAAATGCTATTTTGCGCAGCACATATATCAAGAAATTGTCGGAAAGTTTGTCAGTCAAAGAAGAAATTTTATTTTCCGAGCTTAAAAAAATTAAATCATTTTCAACTGTTTCCAGTGATCTTAGCAAAGTTAATAATCTTAAAACTTATAAAATGAGTAAGATCGCTGAGAAGATGCTTATGTCCTTGATGTTTGAAGATGGAAAATTTATCAAAGATCTGAAACAGGTTATAGGCTATGATGAATTTAGCGACCCGATCGCTAAGAAAATTGTTAAACATCTCTATGAGCAAGATTTGTCAGAATGTAAACCCGCGGAGTTGTTTAAGGAAATAGGCGATAATCAAATAAACTCTTTTATTTGTAATCTGCTTGTTTCGGATATGGGTATAGATAATAAGAAAAAAAGTTTTGAGGATTGTGTTCGGAAAATAAAAAAAGACAAAATACAATTGGAGCTTGATTGTTTACAGCAGCGGATTAATAGGCTAAAACAATCAGAGTCTCAAGAGTTACTGAGTTTATTAAAAAAATACAATGAATTAAAAAAGGAGCAAGGCAGATATGAACCAGGCAATAAAAAATAAGGCTAAAAAAGCTGTAAAAGAAATTGCCAAAAAACTAAATTTGGTAAAAAAAATTGTAAGAAAGAAAACTGCAACTGAAAAAAACATTAAAAAAGGTAGCGATAAAATAGTGAGAAATGTTGAGAAAAATATGGATGCTAAAAATAAGAAAAAAATATTAAAAAAATCCGCGAAAGAAGCGGCAAAACAAATAGCGGATGAATCAACGACAAAGACAAAAATCGATTCGGCTAAAACACTTAAACAACTTGCTAAGAAGACAAAAACCTTGGGAAAGTTAATTGCTCAAGGTAAGAAAAAAGGATATTTGACTTTTGAAGAATTAAATCATGCTTTACCTGATGATGTTGTTACCTCAGAAGAAATCGAAGAGATTCTGATAGTGCTTGATAGTGAAAATATCGAAGTTGTTGATTCAGAAGAAGATGTTGTAAAAGATAAACAAGATGTGGAAGAAGAATCTGATGATGCAAAGGTGTCGGCTGCTTCAGAAAGCATGCCAACATATATTGAAGATCCGGTTAGGATGTATTTAAGGCAAATGGGACAGATTTCTTTGCTTACACGTGAAGAAGAGTTGGCTTTAGCTATAGAGATTGAGGCAGCGGAGCTGACTTTACGCAAAGCTGTGTTGAGTTGTCCCTCTTCTCGTTATTATGTTCTCAAGGTAGCAAATCAAATCATTAATAAAGAGGTCAATGCCGAGGATGTTATAAGGGATGAGTTTAAGCTTAGCCATGCTAAGCTATTGAAGCGGGTTGAAAAGCTGACTGCTAGTTTGCGCTCTGTTCGTAAGCCGGAAGCGACATTGGATCTTTTATTAGAGTTTAATCTTACGACAGCGGTAATTGAGGATATCGCGGAGCAGGTGCAAAATAGTGCTGAAAGCATATCGGTAATTGAGCGAGAAATTTCCAAGCAAAGGCAGAAAAAAGTTCGCGGTCAAATTCAAAAGCTGCAGGTTAAAAAAGCAAAATTATTTCGGGAATTTGGCGGAACAATAGGCGATATTAGAAAGGCACTGCGCAATATTAAGCGTTGTCAGCATGAATTTACCTGTGTTAAGCGATCATTGGTTGAGGCAAATTTGCGTCTAGTTGTGAGTATTGCTAAAAAATATACTAACCGAGGGTTGTCCTTCCTTGATCTTATTCAAGAAGGAAATATCGGATTGATGAAAGCTGTGGATAAATTTGAATATAAAAGAGGTTATAAGTTCAGCACTTACGCGACTTGGTGGATTAGGCAGGCGATTACTCGATCGATAGCTGATCAGTCCCGGACGATCAGAATCCCTGTTCATATGACTGAAACGATTAACAAATTAATCAGAGCTTCCCGCTTTCTTGTGCAGGAAAATGGAAGAGAGCCCACTCCCGAAGAATTGAGCAAAATGATGCAAATTTCTGTAGATAAGATAAGGGGAATAATAAAAATAGCTCAGGAACCGATTTCTTTACAAACTCCAATCGGGGAAGAAGGCGACACTCATTTTGGTGATTTTATCGAAGATAAAAGAGTGGTCAGCCCGGCAACCGCAACAGCGCATTCTATGCTTAAAGAGCAGATGGAACAAGTAATGGAAACTCTTTCCGATCGGGAAAAGAAAGTGCTTGTTCTGCGTTTTGGGATTAAAGACGGATATCCCCGGACACTAGAAGAAGTAGGAAAGATATTCAGTGTTACTCGAGAAAGAGTGCGACAGATTGAAGCTAAGGCATTAAGAAAATTAAGACATCCGACGCGAAGTAAAAAACTGCGTGATTTTTTGGAAATAACCATGACTGAACATATGGATTTTCTCTAAAAAATAATGGTTTAAATGTTTGAATAATAGCGGAGCTTAAACGGCTTCGCTATTATTTTAATTAAGAACACAAGAAATTATCCCGCAGCTGCTAAGCATTACTGCTTTTTCTAATCGCTAAACGCTATACGCTGATTTTCTACAATTTCTTGACTTCTTCGTCCAATTCTGCTATATTTTATATTACTTTTCCTGGGCGATTAGCTCAGTTGGTTAGAGCGTTGCGTTCACATCGCAAATGTCGGAGGTTCGAGTCCTCTATCGCCCACCAAATTTAGTAAGCTATGAGCCCGCACCATTGCTTTTTCCGGTCGCTATGCGCTGTTTTTTTACAATTCCTTGACTTCCTCCTCTAATTCTGCTATATTTTATATTACTGTTTTTTAGGGCCCATAGCTCAGTTGGTTAGAGCAGGAGACTCATAATCTCTTGGTCCGAGGTTCGAGTCCTCGTGGGCCCACCAGTAAAAACTGGCAAAAGGCTTGGAATCAGCAAAACATACTAACTCTGGCTTTTTCTGATGATTTGAGTAGCGTTTTGATCATTAATCAGGATAGAATCTGTCGGAAGTTAATCATCTGCGCTCGCCATCAAAAAAAGATAATTGATATCCTGTTTTAATGTGCGTTGTTTGTTCTTCAACCAAGAAAGATTTTTATTATGAAAGCAATAGAAATACTTAAAGAACTACAAAAGATTGATTCCCAGGTTTTTAAAACTAAAGAAGCGCTGGAAGATAAACCAAGGCAAATAGCTATTTTAGAAGAAGAATTTGCCGAACGTTCCAGCTTATTAAAGCGATTAGAAGACGAATTAAAAAAAGTGCAGATTGGACATAAAGAGAAAGATCTTGAACTTCAGTCGAAGGAAGCATCAGTAGATAAACACAAAAACCAGTTGTCTCAAATTAAAACAAATAAAGAATACAATGCTTTGCAAGTAGAGATTGAAAAAATGAAGGCGGATAATTCTCTGTTGGAAGAGCAGATAATTATGCTGCTGGATAAAATAGATACATTAAAAGCTTCGATTAATAAAGAAAAAGAACTTTTGGCTCAGGAAGAAAAAAAGTTAAAGACTGCTAAGGCAGCGGTTGAACTTGAGATTAGAGAATTGCAAGAAACAATTAACAAATTAAATCTTCAAAGAAAAATAGCGATTACTGCGGATTTAAAACCAGAAGTTTTAGATTTGTATGAGCGGATTAGAGAAAATAGAGGTGAAATAGCAATTGTCCCTGTTCGAGATGGTTCTTGCTCAGGCTGTTTTATGAACTTAAGGGCTCAAGTGCTTAATGAATTGAGCTTGGGTAAACTTCTTACTTGTGATACTTGTTCGAGAATATTATATGTCGAATCTGAAAATTAAACAAACTGCGGTTACGGTTCATGTTGACGGCGCTTGTTCCGGAAATCCAGGCGATACAGGACTGGGTATAGTTATTGAAAATAAGGATACTGGTTTTAAAGAAAATATTTCTCAGTATGCTGGGGTGGGAACAAATAATTATGCCGAATATCAAGCTTTAATTGTTGCGCTTGAAAGAATTCTTGAGCTGGGGATTGCAAACGTGCAAATTAAAAGTGATAGTGAACTTTTAGTTAAGCAGCTTAAAGGTATTTACAAAGTAAAAAAAGAACATCTTAAAGTGTTATATGATAAAACGCTATTACTGGCAAGTAAACTCGCTGTTTTTGAAATAGAACATGTGCGCAGAGAGTTTAACGCGGAAGCAGATTTATTGGCAAAAAAAGCCATAACAGAATATCGGAGAACAAACCGGATGGTCGCTGCCCAGCAAAAAGCTGTGTAGAGGAAAGTCCGAGCTCCATAGGACAGCGCAGTGGGTAATACCCACCCTTACATACTTTTGTATGTGGGCGGATTAGAGCAGCAGTGACGATGCCCCTTTTTTGGGGAGTGAAACGTGGCAATCTCTGCGCGGAGCAAGACCAAATAGGAGGAGGGCTGTCCGCCTGTTATTTCTCGGGTTAGGTCGCAAGGATCCTGTAGAGTAATTTACAGGACAAGATGAATGATCATCGTCTCGTTTTACGAGATACAGAACTCGGCTTATAGGTTTGTTCTCTCTACTTTAGTATATTTCTATTATGAAAAAAAATTCCCTTTGGAAGAAACTAGCAGTATTTTTATTCTCCATTTTTTTAATGGTTTTATTTTTGGAGAAAATCGCTAAATTTAAAGAAAATAAATTTTGTTTTGATACTCGTGTCTATGTGCAAACAGCTAAACCTAATCTGCATAGAATCTCAAATATTCCCGGCTTATCTTATGAATTAATTCCCAATGCGGCAACCGAGGATGGGTTTTTTAAAATAAATTCTCATGGCATAAGAGATAGGGAATATGCAATACCTAAACCAAAAAATGTTTATCGGATCATTATTTTAGGGGATTCAGTTACTTTTGGAACAGAGTATCCTATTGAGCTCACATATCCCAAATTGCTTGAAAAAAAACTTAACAGTAATCTAGGCTCTGAAGTTAAATTTGAAGTACTTAATGCCGGGGTTTGCGCGTATAATGTTATTCAAAAATTTATTTTGCTAAAGAATAAGCTGCTTGATTATCAGCCGGATCTAGTTATTTTTCAGTTTATAAAAGATGATTATTATCGCAATGCAGTTATTTTGCCTGGTTGTCCTAATCAAGATAACCATATTTTTATAAATATGGGCGAATATTTTGCCTTAAATTTTCCTAGAATAATTCCTCTGCCTGAAAATATTGATAAATCACTAAAAAACCATTCGGCTGTTTATCGGTTTATTAATAAAAGTATTTATGACTGGCTGAGCTTGAAAAATCCTGATAAATATATTCCCCAGGGGTACAGATATGCTGCTTTGGGTGATTTGTCAGAATCAATGAAAGAAAATAAAAAAGTGTTTCAGGATTTTAAGAGTTTGTCTGAGGCTGAGAATTTTCAGTTTGTGCTTATGCTTGTGCCAGAATTGAAAAATACTGATAGTATGGATGGGTGGATAAGAAAGTCTGGACCTGAAAAATTTAATTTTAAAACCCTGGATTTATTTGATCAATTTATGTTTATGGGGGTAGATTTAGTTAGTTTACGAATTATTCCTCAGGGGATATGTCATTTTAACCAAATCGGTCATCAGCTTAACTCTGAAATTTTGTATTCTTGGCTAAGCGCAAATGTAGAGTTAAGGCCGGCGAGATAAGGGGCAGAAGCTGTTTATAGAGAATTTAATATTTAAATTTAATTTTTTATTGACATAACCTATGTAAAAACAATATAATAACAATATAATAACACCATAAAGAATTATATTATTAGAGGATGATTATCTTGGCAAAAGGAATTGCGTAAGATGCTGCGAATTAACTATCAAAAAACCGCTTTATGTACTATTTTCATTAATTTTTGTCTCTTATTGTTTACTTTCTGTTGTTTTGCTGCTGAACCTGCTTCATTAAAAATCTTAAATATTGATAAAAAAGATTATGGCATTGTGCTTAATATCGAGCATTCGCATCCTCCTGTTTTGTTTACAGTTGATGAGAGCGAGCGGCCTTACCGTCTGACGATTAATATTATTGGATCAATAGTTACTTTTAAGCAATATGAAAATATTCCGATAGAGATACCAGTTAGGTATATGGGGATTAATCGGATTATTGTTGCGGAAAAAATAAACTATAATATGAGCCCTAAAGAGTCAGTAAGCATTACTCTTGATCTAGACAGAGAGTTTAAATATGATATTGATTCTCAGTTTAACGGACAATATATTAATCTTAAAGTTTTACCTAATGCCGCGCCTGCACCAAAAGAAAGTTTAGCTACACGAGAAAAAGAATTAGAACCTTCTGAAAAAATAAAAATCGTAAAAGCCTCTAAAGATTTTGAAACAAAAAAAGCCAGAGAAAAACTGGAAGAGTTTACTCAGAAAAAAAGAATTGAGCTAATTAGAAAAGAAAGTAAAGAAAAGGTATCAATAGTAAGAGACAGAGCTAAAGAGCGGGTTGAGTCAGGGACAACTATCAAAGAGGCTCAGCAGAAATTGCAAGCCCAAGCTGAATTAAGCACTTTGCCCGCGGCAAGAGACCAGCTGGCTGAAACAAATCTTTATCAAGATATCAATATGCCTTCTCAGCTAAAACCAATGCTGCGTAGAAGTACCGGTACTAGTGTGACAAGTTATCAAGATTGTATTAATATCGCTCTTGCTGCCCACCTACCTATCCAAATTGCCCAAGAACAGGAAAAACTGGCCAAACTGCGTGTTCGTGAAGCTAGGCGTGCTTTTTATCCGGCATTTCTCGGCGAGTGGAATGAATCTGATGGTAACACTGTTACAGAGCCTTACCGAGGTCGTTCTTATGGGTTTCAGGCAGAACAGCAGATTTTTACTGGTGGGAAATTAATGTCAACTTTACGAAAAGAGCAATTAGGTTTAACGATTTCAAAAGGTAATTCTGATCGAATTAAACAGGATTTAATGTTTCAAGTAAGCAAGGCGTATTATGAATTGGTATTGGCTAAGATAACTTGCGATATGATGATTCGGCTAAAAGATGAAACAAGCAAAATTTTAGAGCGGGTTGAGGCTGAGTTTGCGATTCAGTCTGCTACTCCAGCTGAATTATTAGGTGCTCAGGCTTCGTTTAATCGGGTTTGTTATCAAGTAGCTAATGCTGATCGAGGTTTGGCCATGGCAAAGCTTGCTTTGGAAAAAGAGATGTTTACTGAAGAACTTAATGTTGATCAGCTTGACTATCATTTGGGAAGAAATAAAATTGATGTTAATTTAGACGAATGTTTAGAGCTAGCGTTTAGACATAGACCGGAAATTAAGGTATTGGAACAAACCATGCAAGCGGCTAAATATAGTCAAGATATAATTAAAAGCGAAGAGCTTCCCAATGTTTCTTTAGTTGGTTCTTATGGGAGAAGCGGTGAATCTTTTAGCCAGAGAGATTTAAATCTTGCTACGGAGTGGAGCCTTATGGGTAAAGTTAAATGGTTTTTAGGCGGGAATACAGTTGAAACATATTATAAAAAAGATAAAGTTAGCCCTTTTAAAATAACTAAAACAGATACTAATGTGGATTCGCAGGCTTTAAATGCTAAATTTTCTTTTTGGGACAATTTGGCGCATTTCTCGCAAAAGAAAGAAGCGCAAATTACCCGTAAACAAGCTTTAAAAGATTATGAAGAGATGAAGAATAAGATTCGGCAAGAGACTGAAGATTCATATTATTCTTATCAAAAATATAGTGTGCAATTATCTTTGGCAATTAATGAAATCGGATATCGCCGGAAGCAACTGGAAATAGCAAAAACCAGAAAAGGAATGAACGAAGCAAGTGGAGGAGATGTTATTGATGCCGAAACTCAGCTGGTAGACGCGAATTCGAATATGCAGCAGGCATTGGCTGGAATCAATTTGTCCATAGCTAGTTTAAACCGGGCTATAGGCGTGATAAATTATTTCCACTAATTTTTAGTAGGAAGTTTTTAATTTAAGTTCATCATAAGCTTTTTAGGAGGTACGTAAATGAGAAAATCCACATTCATTTTTATCGCGGTACTAATAATTATAATCGGAATTGTTTGGTGGGGTATTGAAAAAGGCGGTTGGATAAGTAAGGACAAAGTCGAGGAAGATGAGATAAGAAGGGAAATGTCATTTGATAAAGAAGGCGAAAGCCAAAGATCTCCGATGAAACGCGGTTTGTCGATAAAGGTCTATAAAATTTCCCGTTCTACATTTGAAGATGTTTTGCCCACAATGGGCTCGATAAAAGCCCTAATAACAACTAAACTTAATTTTGAGGTTCCCGGGCTGGTTGAATTGATAAATTTTCGGGAAGGAGATTTGGTCAAAGAAGGACAGTTGATCTCCAGATTAAAACAAAACGAGGCATTACTAAAAATTGATTATAATCGAGCCAAACTAAAATCAGCTATGGTTAGTTTATCGCAAGTAGAAAAAAAAGTTCAATTACATCAACAGTTATTTGAAATTGGTGCCATAAATCGACTGAAACTTTCAGAGGTTGAAGCAGAAGCAGGAACCGCTAAACATCAGGTAGAAGCTTCTCAGGTTGAGATTGATTCAGCTAAACAGGAATTAAAGAAAACTGAAATGTATGCTCCTATAGATTGTATTATTGGCGAGCGCAATATAGAAGTGGGGGAATTGGTTTCTCCGTATACGCCTAAAGCAATACAAGTTCTTGATCTTAACACGGTTTATGCTGAAATCGGAGTTGTGGAGAGAGATGTTACAAAAATAAAAATTGGTCAACTGGCTAGAGTATATGTAGACGCGTATCCGGATCTGCCTTTTGACGGAATTATTGATAATATCTATCCGGCGCTATCGGATAAGACAAGAACTTTGCCGGTTGAGATAAAGATCGATAACTCACGCCGAATTCTTATGCCTGGCATGTTTACGCGCGCTGATATAATTCTCTACGAAAAACCAGGGGTAATTAGTATTCCTAGAATTGCTTTAAAAAAGATGCAGGATGCTTCTTTAGTATATATTATTGATGAAGCGACGAATTCAGCCCAGGAACGTTTAGTGGAAACGGGTTATGAATCAACAGATTATATTGAAATCATCAGAGGTTTAAAGGAAGGAGATCTGGTAGCAATTTCGAATGTTGAACAATTAACTTCCGGAACTCCGGTTCAAATCACAGAAATTAAAGTTCGTGAAATGTGATTATTAACTATAACTTAAGAGAAAATCGCGCAAAATTTCGAGTTTTCTGTCCAAAAAATAAAGAATAAATTATGAGTCTTCCGGAAATTTCAGTTAAAAAGCCAGTAACAGTATTGATGTTTACTGCCGGGGTTATTCTCCTGGGAGTAATCTCCTGGAGCCGTCTTTCACAGGAGCTTTTTCCTCCGATTACATATCCTCAGATAACTGTAGTTACTTCTTATGAAAACGCGGCTCCCGAGGAAATAGAAGCCTTAATTACCCGTCCCATAGAAGAATCAGTTAGTGCCGCGGCTAATATTCGCAAAGTTAGTTCAACATCAAGAGAAGGAACTAGTATTGTTATTTGTGAATTTAATTGGAATACTAATATGGATTTTGCTGGTTTAAATGTTCGCGAGAAGGTTGATCTGATTAAAGAAAAACTTCCGCGGGATTCTGAAGAACCGATAGTAATGAAATTTAATCCTTTCGATACTCCAATCATGATATTAAGCGTTACTAGTCAGGGTGAAGTATTATCTCCTTATGAATTACGCGAAATCTCGCGCCGGGTTATCAAGGATGAAATCGAAAAAATTGATGGAGTTGCGCAAGTCGTAATGACCGGCGGCAGAGAAAGAGAGATTCTTGTAGAACTTAATCAGCAGCGTCTGCGCGCGTTTAATGTCTCGATAATGGATGTTATTGAATTAATCAAACAGGCTAATTTAAATTACCCCGCGGGAACAATTGAAACAAGTTTTTATGAATATTTGATTAGAACAATTGGTGAATTCACAAAAGTTAGTGAAATGTATAAAGTGCCTTTGCTTATTGAGGATAAAACTGATAAGGAGGAGCAGCGTAATCCGGAACAAATAACCGCGGAAGAAAAAGAAAGACAAAAAAGGGTTATTTACCTGCGACAATTAGGGGAAGTTAAAGATACTTTAAAAGAGCAGGACAGTATTTCTCGTTATAATGGTTCGGACAATATTTCTTTAAGTGTACAAAAACAAGCTGATTCTAATACCCTCGCTGTTAATACGAAAATATATGAAAAATTAGAGCTATTAAAACAGACTTTGCCGGATGAGGTCAAAATAAAAGTTGTTTATGACCAGTCAGTGTTTATTAGCCAATCAATCAATGAATTACGGGATAATGCTTTGCAAGGCGGAATTCTCGCGTTTTTTATTTTACTGATTTTTTTAAGAAATATTCGCAGCGCGGTAGTTGTTACCTTAGGTATTCCGATCGCGATTCTTTTTACTTTTATTTTAATGTTTTTTAATAAGCTATCCTTAAATATGATGTCCTTAGGAGGTCTGGCTCTGGGAGTCGGGATGCTTGTTGATAATGGGATTGTGGTTATTGAAAATATTTATCGGCATCATCAAATGAAAAAAGATGCTAAAACCGCGGCCATGGAAGCCTCTAATGAAGTTTTTAGCGCGGTCATCGGGTCTACCTTAACAACAGTTGCCGTATTTTTGCCATTAGTTTTTGTTGTGGGAATCGCCGGACAGTTATTTAAAGAACTGGCGTTAACCGTAACTTTTTCTTTGGTCGCGTCGGTAATAACTGCTATGAGTTTGACGCCGATGTTTATGTCCCGGGGTAAAATAGGGAAAATATCATTGGGGACTGATGAAAACAAGATTATTGAAATGCAAAAGCTGAAAAGTGGAAAACAGTATAAAGGTATATTTCCGTATCTAGTGGTTATAACTATAATTGTAGTTACACTTTTAGTGGCTTTGTTTAGTTTGAAAATTCTTTTTTCTCTAGACCGAGAATTTATGCCTAAATTGGACCAAAGGCAGTTTGTTGTGAAACTAACCATGCCGGCCGGTACTAATCTTAATGCAACGGATGCAGTAGTCCGGAGAGTAGAGGATACTGTACTGAGTTTTCAAGCAATTAAAGATGTTACTGTAAATATTGGTTCCAGCAAGGAGGCAAAAAAAACCGGTGCGGTAGAGGTGCTGGGAGCCAATCAAGCCAATATTATTGCTAACCTTAATTCTCGCCCTGATCGGGGAATAATGAGTATATTTAAACAGGAAAAAACAACTGATCAGGCTTCTAACATTGCCACAGCTGATTTGATTCAACAGCTAAAAGCTAAACTGGAAACTGTTGATTTGCAGGATGCGCAACTTGAATATATATTACAGGAAAGTGTTTTTAAATCTGTTTTTGCCGGAAGTGCTCCTTTGGTAATTGTTCTCCGAGGATTTGACTTTGAGGGAATTCTTATCCCCACAGCTAAAGAAATTAAAAAACAGTTGGAAAAAATAGACGGGGTTTATGGGATAAAAGACAGTTTAACTCCGCCCAGTCCAGAAATCAAAATCATTGTTAGAAAAGATAGGGCAGCTTTATATCAGCTTAGTGTAAACCAGATATCCTCGATTGCTCAGGCAGCGATTCGGGGATATGTCGCGTCTAAATTTAAAGAAGAAGGCCGGGAAATAGATATTCGGGTTCGCTTAAGAAAAGATGATAGTAAGGATTATAATAAAATTAGTAAATTGTTTGTATTTTCCCCTTTGGGAATAAATATTTTCTTAGAACAAGTAGCCTATTTAACTCAAGGGCTGGGACCTACTGAAATTAAACGTGAAAGCAAACAAAGAGTAGTTTTTGTCAGCGCCAATATTTATAAGCGTGGGCTTAATGAGATTGTCAAAGATGTGGAAAAAATTATTGAAGATATAAAGCTTGAACTGCCGGCTAATTATGCTATTGAACTTGGCGGAGAAAATAAAGAAATGGAAGAGTCTTTTAAGAGCATGCAATTCGCGCTTATTCTCGCGTTGCTGCTTGTTTATATGATTATGGCATCTGAATTTGAGTCGCTAATTCAGCCGTTTATTATTATGTGTACTGTCCCCTTATCATTAATTGGCGTAAGCTGGGTGCTTTATTTTACGCATACTCCGCTTAGTGTAGTTGTGGCTTTAGGGTTTATAATGCTCGGAGGAATTGTTGTTAATAATGGAATTCTTTTGATTGATTTTATTAATATCGCCCGGAAACAGGGGTTAGGAATTTTTGAGGCCGCAATTCAGTCAAGTAAAGTTCGGGCGCGTCCAATACTGATGACTTCCCTGACAACAATTTTTGGTTTAATGCCTTTGGCATTTGCTTTGGGAGAAGGGTCTGAATTAAGAGCTCCTATGGCAAGAACTGTAATGGGTGGTTTAACAACCGCTGCTTTTTTAACCCTGTTTATCGTTCCGAGCATATACATTCTCTTGGAAACAATAAAAGAATGGTTTAATAGAATTTTTAAATCCGATTCGGAAGCTGATGAAGAACAGATTCTTATCAAACCTAAAAATGTAATAATGGCGCAAATTGATCTTACCCACCTATCTCGAGCAAAAAATGAGCAGGTTGATGCTGAGCTAGAAGAGCAGGACAGCGTAAGAAGCAAAGTCCCTTATCCCGGAGAATCTGATTTTAACCAGGAATCAGATATAGAAGATAAGCCGGAAGATGAATCAACTGTCTCAGAAAGCGAGAAAGACCAAATCCAGCTAAATATTCGCCAGCAGCAGTTAGTTGATTTTGTGAAGGATTCCGGAAAAATTACTCGACTTGAATATGTAGTTAAATTCAAGGTGACATTGCCTGTTGCTGATAAAGAGCTGGGTGAATTAGTGGATATGAATATACTGGTTTCTTCTGGAGACGGTCCGCATAAGGTCTTTAGATTGAAAGAGGAGAATTTAGACTAGAATGAGTCTTCCCCGCTATTCTGTTAATCGACCGATAACCATCACCATGATTTTTGTGGCAGCATTGATCCTGGGGTGGGTCTCGCTGACTAAACTTCCGATAGAGCTTATGCCTAATACCAGCTTTGGTAATGTCACTATCTTTATCAATGTTCGGGGTGGAATTCCTCCTGTGGAAATTGAAGAACGCATTACCCGTCCGATTGAGGAAGCGGTATCATCTGCCAGTCATATCCGAAGTATTGAATCTACCTCTGAAGAAGCAAGCGCGACCATTGTTATTAAATTCGAACCAGGCACTAATATGGATTTTGCGGCATTGGAGGTCAGAGAAAAATTTGCCCGCGTTAAAAATGATCTTCCTGAGGAAATTGAAAAACCTGTTATTGCTAAATACGAATATTCTGATGTTCCGGTAATGATTTTGGCAATGACCGGCGGTAAACGCTATACTCCGGAAATGCTGGGGAAAATTGTTGATGAAAGCTTGAAGACAAGACTGGAGCGGATCAACGGAGTAGCGGATGTTGAAGTAGGCGGCAGAAGAGAAAGAAAGATACTTGTCGAAATTGATCAATCAAAGCTAGATGCATATAATATGCCGATTAATAAAGTTATCAATGTGCTTGGCTCGAATAACTTAAATCTGTTAGCCGGGGATATCGAGAGAACTAGCGATAAACTTTTAATAAGAATAATCGGAGAATTTACTGATGTTAAAACTATTGAAAATATTGGTATTGCCGCATCGCAGACAGGGGTAATAATCAGATTAAAGGAACTTGCTAAGGTTAAAGATTCTTATCTTGAAGCAACAAGTTATGCTCGGACTAATTTAGCGCCGACGGTTTCTATTTATGTGCAAAAAGAAAGTATGGCCAATACGCTAAAGATGACAGATGCTATTGTTAAAGAGCTGGAAGCTTTTAAAAAAGATGAAAACCTTGGGGAAAGAGGAATTAGATTAATTCCGGTTTACAACCAGGGTGATTTTATCAGCAAAGCAATACAAGATGTCCAAAGCTCTTTGATTTTTGGCGGTTTTCTGGCAATTTGTGTATTATGGATATTCTTGCGTGATATTGGGGCCACATTCACTGTGGGCATCGCGATTCCCACGGCGATTATTTGCACTTTTATTATGATGTTTTTTCAAAATTTAACACTTAATATCATGACTTTAAGCGGATTAGCTCTGGGCAGTGGAATGCTGGTCGATAATGCTATTGTTGTGTTGGATAATATTTCTAAAAAAAGAGAAATGGGTTTTGATCGGAGAGAATCGTCTATAGTTGGCGCGGAAGAAATGTGGTTGGCTATTTTTGCTTCCACTTTAACAACAATTATTGTTTTTTTGCCTTTTATTTTTGTGAATAAAGAAATCAGGCTGTTGTATGAAGGTCTGGCTATGACAATTGTCTACGCGCTTTGTGCTAGTCTTTTTGTTGCCGTGACATTAGTTCCTGTGTTATCGACAGCTATGGGAAAACGGAAAACCGAAAAAGAACAGGAAAAGGAAGATAACCAAAAACAGTGGTTTTCGGAGGTTTCCGCTAAACCTAAAGAAGATAAATCGCAAATTAGTAAATTTCTGCATGTTCTGCAAATTGCTTATCGAAAAACATTGGGGCGCGCGCTTAGGTTTAGGCTGTATCTGGTTATCGCGGTTTTTTGTCTTTTTGGCATAGCTTTTTTTGTGTTTTCTGAAAAGCTGGGCATGGAATTTCTCGGTAAAACCGAGGAAAATGAATTTACAATTTTTATTGAATTACCTACCGGAGCAAAACTGGATATTTCCGATCAGGTTGTTGGTGAGGTTGAAAAGATTCTTGCTAGTGTGTCTGAGGTTAAAACCGTTTCCAGCCGGATTAAGCCATGGTCAAATCGAGTTTTTGTAAAGCTGGTTCCTCTTTCCCAAAGAGAAAGATCAAATAAAGAAGTTATAGATGATCTTAGAGATAAGGTAAAGGAAATCCCTAATGCCTTTATTTATTTTGAAGAACCGCAAAGTATGGCAGCCAAAGAGCTGCATATTGAAATTTATGGATATGATTATAATACACTTAGAGAAATTGCCGTAAATATTTCCAAAAGAATTGGGCAAATCCCTGGTTTTGTTGATGTTAAAATTAGAATGCGGGAAAAACGCCCGGAACTATTAGCGGTTGTGGATAAAGCAAAAGCTGCTAAATGGGGACTTACTGTTTCGAAGATCTCGGATACGATTCACGCGAAAATGCGTGGTTTAGTCGCAACCAGATTCCATTCTGAGTCCAAACAAGTGGAAACTATTGCTAGGTTGAGAAAAGAAGACAGAAAAACATTTGATGATGTGCATAAACTTAGCATCGTTGGGGAGGATGGCAACCTTGTGCTTTTTGAACAGGTTGCCAATTTCATGCCTGGAGAGGGACCGACTGAAATATGGCGCAAAAATAAACAAAGAATGATTGAAGTCAGCGCGACAATGAGCAAATATGATCTTTCTAAGTCAGTGGAGATAATTAAAGAAGATTTTAAAGATATGAAACTGCCGAAGAACTATTATTATCGTTTTGGCGGCGATTATGAAAAAATGATCAAAGGTAAAAGTGAACTTGTCTTTGTTATCTGGGTTACGCTAGCATTGATCTACATGGTATTGGCTTCGCTTTTTGCTTCTTATGTGCAGCCTTTAGTTATTTTGTCCAGTGTGCCTTTATCTTTAATTGGAGTGACATTAGCGCTGTGGGTTTTTAAAAAGCCTAAAAGTGTGTCTGTTTTTATTGGGGTTATAATGCTTGCCGGTATTGTAGTTAATAACGCGATTATTCTGGTTGATCGGATCAACTATTTTACCCGCAATAAGAATGCAAATCGTTTTAAAGCGGCAATGTTGGCGGGGATAGACAGATTAAGACCGATTATGATGACTTCCTGCACAACTTTGTTTGGATTGCTGCCCATGGCCTTAGATCGAACCGAAGGCGCGGGATTATGGGCTCCTTTGGCGATTACTGTATTGGGAGGCTTATTAGTTTCGACAATATTAACTCTGTTTATTGTTCCCAGTATATACTTGTTATTTACGGATATCCCGCTTTTATTTAAACCAAAGAAAAAAAATGCCTACAATTTTGACTGGAAGGGATTTGAAGAAATCCCGGATTTGCCCAAATGATTCGGCCTGAATAAATAATTTTTTTTTGTTTTTTTCCCTCTGAAAGTATATAATATTACTAATGAGTTTATCACAAAATACAAACCCAAAATTAAAATTCCATGAAGTGAGAATTGTTGAGGCATCAGCCGGTTCAGGAAAAACTTACGAGCTGGCAAAACGTTATATTCAGCTGCTGCTTAACTCCGATTTTTCCCTTGGGCAAAGCCCTTTGCGCAATATTCTGGCAATTACGTTTACCCACAAGGCAACAAGAGAAATGCGTGAACGCATCCTGGAACAGCTTAAGAAAATCGCTTTAGGTTCATTTTCTAACACTGGTGAAAAAAAAGATTTATTACAAACTTTAGGCAGGGACGAAGATATCGCAAGTAAACAAGCATTCAAAGTGCTTGATTGCATAATGGCTAATTACAATTTTTTTCAAATAAAAAATATTGATAGTTTTATTAATCTGATCTTATCCGGCTGTGCTTCAGAATTGAATCTATCAGCAAATTTTAAAATTAAAGAGAATTATTCCGCGTACGTAGCTTACGCGCTTGATGAATGTATTGATAATGCTTGTAAAGAGGAAAAGGCAGCAAAGGTTTTTCAGAATTTTATAAGTCAATATCTGTTTCTGGAAAATCGGACAAGTTGGTTACCGAAAAAAGATATATTTGATATTATTAGCGGTATGTTTAGCCAAAGTAATATTTATGGGGGTAAATTTCAGAAATTTAGTATCGCGGACAATGAACTGATAACCTTAAAGCAAAAAATTATTAAAATTCTTGGGCAAATAAACAAGCAGCCTCCGGAGGGAATAAATAAGCAGTTTGTTAATACTACTTTAGCTAATTTTCTTAGCAAGAATAAACATGGTTTTAATATTTCTGATCTGGATAAAAAATCTTTCATGCTGGATAATTTGCCGATGAATAAAGGTTTTGAAGCGCCAGAGGAATTAGCGTCGCTGTGGCATGAGTTTAGGATTCTGATCGTTGAGTTAAGTGAAAAAGAGGCATTGTCGCTATTTAATTGCTATATTGATATATTTGACGATGTCTATAAATATTTTCGTAATTACGCAACGCGTGATGATGTGGTTTTTATGGAGGAATTAAACAAACAAGCTTACTTTTTATTTAAAGAAGCTCATTTGAGTGTTCCGGAGCTTTATTATCGATTAGCTAGCAGATTCAAGCATTTTTTGATTGATGAATTTCAAGATACAAGCAAATTACAGTGGAAAAATTTATTTCTTATGGTTGAAGACGCGCTATCTTATGGAGGATCACTTTTTTATGTGGGAGATAGAAAACAGGCAATTTATCGGTTTCGGGGCGGGAATGTTGAGTTATTTGATACTGTAAAAACTGAGTTTAAACATTTTAATATAAATGATAATCTGGTATTAAGAACAAACTATCGCTCGGAAAAAGAGATTATTAAATTTAATAATCAGATATTTTTGCGAGAAAATCTAAAACGGTTTTTTAATGAACAGCAGGAAGGTGAAAAAAATATTCTCAGAGTTTTATCAGTCAATGAAATTAATGATATTGTGAGCGTTTTTAAGGATTCCCAACAGCTGGATAGGCCGAATAAACCAAATGGCTATGTAAATGTTGATTACATCGAATATCAGGATCAAGAAAATCGCGATGAGCTTATAAAAGAGTATTTGTTTGCCGCCATGGATAATTTAGAAAAACGTTTTCCTTTAAAAGCGATCGCTATTTTATGCCGAAGTAATCGCGAAATCGAGTTAGTTACTGGCTGGTTATCGGAGAAGAAAGTAAATGTTGAATCAGAACGCACCCTAAATATACTCAATAACTCGCTTATTCGGGAACTTATAGCTTTTTTGCGATTTTTAAACTCACCGATTAATACGATCGAATTTTCCGCGTTTATTTTAGGAGATATCTTTTTAAAAGCCAGCGGCAGGTCAAGAGAAGAAATCGCTGATTTTATTTTTCAATTCAACCGAAAAGACAAGCAGCAAGAATTTAATTCAGGATATTTGTATCGGGCTTTTAGAAAGCAGTATCCTCTGCTTTGGGATGAGAATATTGCTGATTTTTTTAAAAGTGTCGGATTTGTGTCATTATATGAGTTAATTGTAAGTATTATTGATAAGTTTAAAATATTTGATAATTTTGGCGCGTATCAAGGGTTTTTTATGCGGTTTCTTGAACTGGTTAAGGAACAAGAAGAAGAAAATCCGGATATAAGTTTATTTCTCAGCTATCTTAACTTAGCCCCGGAAGCTCATTTGTATGTTAATTTCTCTGATGAAAACGCGGTTAAGGTCATGACGATACATAAAGCAAAGGGGTTGGGATTTCCAGTGGTTATTGTTCCCTTTCTGGAAATGAAAATAAGGGAATTAGGCACGCAGATAAAAGGAGCAAAAGCCCCGTATGTTGTTTATGAGCCTGATATCGGAGATAGCAGTGAAACAGCTTTTAGCCTTTTAAGACTGGATACGAAATACGCAAAGTTTTCCAGCAAAATTAAGGAGATTTATCGCAAGGAGTATATAAAGGCTTTGATTGATGAGTTAAATGTTATTTATGTCACCTTTACCCGCGCTCAAAATGAACTCTATATTTTTGTGCCTTATACGAGCTCCAAATCATCTGAATCTAATAATGCGGCATTCTTTCTTATTCCAAAGGAGATAACCTCAAGAGGCACGCAGCTAGATTGTAAAACTGAGCCTGAAGCGCTTCCCGCGAATATACCGATATCTTTGCCGCGATATCAAAACTGGGTATCTTTGCTAAAGGAAGAATTTACAGAGGTAAGCCAGGTGAGTAATCGAGATAATATAAAACAAGGAAAAATTTTGCATTCAATGCTTAGTAAAATAGGCAATTTGAATGTCTTGTCACTGGAAGCGGTTTTGACAGAAACGCGGCAGGAGATTGAACAAGAATACTCAGGGCTGGATAATATCGATACCTATATCAAAATATTAAAGAAGGTATTAACCGCGCAGGAAACAAAGCAGTTTTTTTATTTAGACCAGGACGCGAAAATTTACCTGGAAAAAGAGTTTGTTGATCAACAGGGAATAACAAAACGAATCGACCGATTAATTATCAATAAGCAAGAAGCGATTATTATTGATTATAAAAGTTCTCCGGAAAATAAGGAGAAAAGTTTTGAACAGGTTCTAACTTATAAAAATATTTTACGCGCAGTTTATCCGGATAAAAAAGTCAGCGCCTATTTGCTATACATGGATCAGGCTAAAGCAGAGCGGGCTTAAAAAGCGGAAATAATTGATTATTATAATAGGAGGTTTTAATGAAACTTATGCTGCGAATAATCAGAATGTTAATAGTAATAATCGCGATTTCTGGTTGTGCGAAATCCGAACCTGGGCTTAGGATTCTTGGCGAAGATGTATCAATGGCGTTGAAAACTAAAAATATTGAAGCTTATCTTAATCTTTGCGTGACGATTAAGGATAAGAAATACTTAATTAATTCGTCGGAGTTAACCTTTGATGAAAAAAGAGCGCAAACAGCTTTACTCAGCACAACTAAGCGTGATTTGGGCAGAGCCAGAGAAGACCGGAGCGCGAATTTTAATGATATCTCTTGGGTGAAAGGATGGGATAGGGCGATTGTGCAAAAAGTTGTTTTGGGAAAGCGGATGAATCTGTCCGGGGGGATCATGTGTTATGAAAACATTATTGTCAAATTTAGGAAAAAAACATTGCCGGATTTAAAAATCGGAAAAGTCGTAAAAGTCCAGGGAATATGGAAGATAATGGATGATCATGCCCTTAGCTTTATGTCAAGGATATGATTGTTTAGGAAGATAAATCGGAAAATCAAAAAATGCGAAAAATCGAAACATATCATTTTAAAGATGATTTTATCAAAAAACTAGCCGAATATCTAAAAGCTGATTTTAACGCGAACAATGATTTGAGTAGAACGGCCATAGTTTTTGGAGGTAAGCGTCCGGCATTGTTTTTAAAAAAAGCATTAGCGGATATCTATAATAATAGTTTTATTCCGCCGAGGTTTTTTTCAATCAATGAATTTATGCAGTATTTAGCAGCGAAAAATAAAAGAATCAGCAATATTCCTGAGCTAGAAGCATATTTTTCTATATATTCATTGGCAAAAGCCCAAGTTCCTAATATCTTAAAATCGTATCAAAGTTTTTCGCAATTTATGCCGTGGGCCAGAGAGATAGTTTCTTTTATTGACCAATTAGATTTAGAGGATATCTCCAAACAAAGCTTGATGAATATAGAAGAGAACGCGGAAATTGGCTATGAGGTTCCGCTTGCCTTTAATAAATTGCTGGAAAATATCGTTATGCTTCGAGACCTTTATCACGCGCAAATGAAAAAAGAAGGTAAGTATTCGCGGGGGCTTATTTATCTGAGTGCCGCGGATAATTGCCGGAATGTGGATTTGGGAGAATTTGACAAAATCTTATTTTGTAATTTTTTTGATTTGCATAAAACCGAAAAACAGGTCATCAAACATTATTATGATCAGGATAAAGCAGTTTTATTTTTCCAGAAAGACAATAAACCCTGGGGAAAGTTTGATGAATTATCTGTTTATTTTCAAGCTGATATCATCCCTGAAACTTCAGACGATGAAAATAGCAATTTAAAATTATACGCGGGTTTTGACACTCATTCTCAGGTGGGGATAATCAGAGAAATTTTAAATACGATAAAAATAAAAAATGAAAGTACAGTTATTGTTTTACCTCAGGCCGAAAGCCTTATTCCGCTTTTGTCCGAAATATCATCTTCTTGCCCAGAGTTTAATGTGTCGATGGGCTATCCTTTAAGGCGCAGTACTGTTTATAATTTAGTGGACATGATTAATCGCGCCCAAAAAACCAGGAAAAAAAATCAATACTATACAAAGGATTATCTTGCTTTGCTAATGCATCCGCTTGTGAAAAATATGCTGATCGCTGAAGATTCAACTGTTACGCGTGTGCTTGTGCATAAGATTGAAGAAATGCTTTCTGGTGCGCAGGAATCAGAGATCGCGGGTAGTCTTTTTGTCAGCCTGGATGCTATTATCAAGATGGATAATTTGCATGAAAATGTTTCAGAGCAGCTTAGAAGCATGTCAATTTTTGTTAGTCCTGATCAGATAAAACGCGTATTGAATCTTTTACATGAATATGCTTTTATAATCTGGGAAAAAATCAGGACTCTGGCTGATTTTTCAGAGGCTGTAGACAAGTTTATGGATCTGCTGATAGCTAAAAGCCTAATAGCTATGTATCCTTTGAACCTGAAAATGGTTGAGAAAATAATCAGTTTAAGCGATCAATTCCGGAATAAGGCAATCAAGGAAGAGCATTTTAGCTCACTGGAAATATTTAAAATTTTTGATGATTTACTTAAGAAGGAAAAGATCGCTTTCTCGGGCGCGCCTTTAAAAGGTTTACAAATCCTTGGTCTTTTTGAAACGCGGGCTTTAAGTTTTGAAAACGTTATTATTATGGATGTGAATGAATCTGTTCTGCCGAGACTTAGTACGAATGAGCCGCTTGTGCCAAGGGCAGTATTGATTACTTTGGGATTGGACAGGCTTGAAGAAGAAGAGAGCATTCAACGCTATCAGTTTATGCGGCTGATTAAATCCGCTAAAAATGTGCATTTAGTTTACAATGACAGCGCGGATAAACAAAAAAGCCGCTTTATTGAGGAAATAATCTGGGAACAAGAGAAAAAAATGAAAAAAATAAGTACGGACAATGTTCCGAGAGCGACTTTTAATTGTGATGTAATGATTAAACTGGGTAATGCTAAAAAGAATAGTAAAATTAAAGAGTTTTTAGATAATTTTACTTTTTCTGCTTCCAGTTTAAATTTGTATCTAAAATGTCCGCTGCAGTTTTACTATAAGTATATTTTAGGCTTAAGTGAAAAAGAAGATTTGCTTGATGAACTAGAAAGTAAAGAAGTGGGGACATTTATCCATGAATTATTAGAAGACGCATTTTTAAAATTTATCGATAAGCCGTTAAAAATTGATCTGTTTTTCCGAAAAAGATTTTTTATCGAATTTGATAAACGTTTTGATCAAGAGTTTAAACAGAGAATGAAATCCGACGCGTTTATGATTAAGCAGATCATGCGTTTTCGTCTTGAGAAATTTCTGGATAATGAGGCAACCAGACAAGTCCAAAGCATTGCCGGATTAGAAACTGATATAAAAAAAGAGATTAAATCAGGAAAAACTAAAGAACGAAAAATCAGGTTTAAATGCCGGATTGATCGGATCGATCGGATTGATAATAATAAGCTACAGGTTTTGGACTACAAGACAGGCAGTAGTGATTCTGTGCCAGCGAGCTTAAAAACTCTGCAAAAAGCACTGGAAACTCCTGAGCGGAAAACAATTCGGAAAGCGATTAAATCCTTTCAATTGCCATTATATTTATACTGCGTGGAACAAGAGGATAAAGATTCTATAATTACTGCTGGGCTGTATAACCTGAGAACTTTGAAAATTGATGAATTCCCTAGACCCAAGGAGTATGAGCAAAAAGACGAAATTATGCAGTGCTGTTTGGATATGCTGGGGTATATCATCGACGAAATCTATGACCTTGATCAGGTGTTTGAAGCCGATGATTCGGATGATTCCTGCAAGTATTGTCCTTTTGTAAGTTTGTGCGGATAAACAGCAGCGAACAGCGTTTAGGGAAAACAGATAGAGAATATAAGGCAGTGAAAAGAAATAAAAACCTGTAGGGACAGGTCGTGACCTGTCCGATAAAAAATTATTAAAATTTTGAAAAAATTGAAGTAAAACCGTTTCCCAACGCTTTCTCTTTAGGGGTTATGGCCTGTGCCGATTATTTGTATGGAGTAAGTATTACAAGTTTCTTTATAAAAAAATAATCTTATAATATGCTTTTATTTAGTTGTTAATTGACTGTATTCTAAATATATGCCATAGAACCTAAGCTGTTTTTTATGAAAGTCTTTTAATGAAAAATAATTATTCCTCAGGTTTTCTTCCAGTAATATTTCTGTTATCTGTTTCTATTTGTTTGCAAAATTTAAAGTTTTTTCTCTTACGAAAAGGAAGGTTTTGTGAATATTTCTAGTTATTTTAGATTAGTCGGATTAAGAATAATGCTATTTTTTGTGTTATTGGGAGTAGTTTTAATCCCTACCGATTGCTTTGCTCAAGAGGTGAATGAGCCGCAGGCAGATAGTCCTTATATTGAAATCACTAGCCCTAAAAATAATTCAACAACTGATCTTGATGTTCTGGGAGTGGACGTATATTTTCACGGAAAAGTGCTTGAAACTACATCGTCTGAGCCACTTTATGGTGGTAATGTAAAGATAATCACTCTTGTCTTAAATGGAGAGACTATTGGAATAGAATACAATCCTGCCAGCATTAAAGAATCAACAAAGCACTTCGGAGCAAACCTTTCTGGATTAGCAGAAGGAAGCTATGTGCTTCAATCCTTTGCTTACCAGGGATCACTAAATTCAGGAATAATCGGCAAATCTGCTCCTATAACTTTTATAATTGATAGAAATAAACCTCCGGTAGCAAATGCCGGTTTAAATATTACAGCTCATGTTGGCAGTGAAGTTGATTTAGATGCAAGCGCTTCCTTTGATCCTGATGGGGATGTGCTTAGTTATCAATGGAATGTTATTTTTTTTCCAATTGGAAGCCAGCCGGAATTAACCGCGGCTGTAGAAACAGCAGTATTTATTTCTGATGCAATTGGAGAATATGAAATTCAAGTAACTGTAACCGATCCCCGTGGGGCTGAAGATTCAACTTCTATTATAATAACTACTACTAATAATGCTCCGGAAGCTATTGCAACATCAAACGAGGCTAAAATTTTTGTGAATGCCAGCATTGCTCTTGATGCCAGCCTATCCTCAGATCCTGATGCTGATATCCTGACATATAACTGGACTTTATCTGCTCCTCAAGATAGTTTAGCAGAACTTATTGATGCTAATTCTTCTATAGCAACTCTTATTCCTGACATTACTGGAACATATACTGCTCAGGTGACTGTTAGCGACCCTTGGGGCGCCTCGGATACGGTAACGGTTTCTATAACAGCGATTCCTGATACCCGGCCATTTACAACTCCAGAATCTGGATTTATAACCGGAATGGTTGTTGATGCTTATACGGAATCATCTTTATCTGATGTTAAGGTTAGTATCCGCGGGGTTAGTGGTTTTATTTCTACAGATGGAGATGGTGAATTTTCTTTTCCAACGCCTGATAGCGGAACATATTTATTAACATTTGAAAAAAATGGCTATGTTTATAGTCAACGCACTATAAAAGTTGTTAGCACGCGTGACGCGTTTGTTGATACTGTTTATTTAAAGCAATTTGACAGTGCCGTGACTACTATTACCAATGCCGGAGGTACGCATCATAGTGCTGATGGAACAATTCAGTTAACCATTCCTGCCAATGCATTGCCTGGTGATGTTAGCACTATTGATGTTAAAACGACTAAATATGTAAAAGGCCGTGAGCTTCCGTCTGCATTACCACGCTCTTCAATGTTTACTTATGCTATAGATTTTCAGCCTGATGGAATTAATTTTAAAGAAAATGTATCAGGGAGATTCCTAAATGAACTGGGATTTTTGCCTGGGACTCAAATTCCCATAGGTTACTACAATAAAAATACAGGTAAATGGGAAGACACTGCACTTAAGGGAATTGTTTCAAGTGATGGGCAGTGGGTTAATTTTTCGCTTCATCATTTTTCACCTTATGATATTAATTTATCCGCGTATCTTCGCCCAAAATATAGCAGCCCATCAGTTCAAGCTGAAATCAGCCTAAATAAAATCAATTCAAAAAATTGCGCGAAAGATAAAGGCAATTCAATAGTTTATTTGAAATCCGGAGAATTAGTACAGGAAAATGTATTGCCAGCATATACAGTGCTGGATCAGAAATACGCGCCAGCGCTGATTTATAACAGTCTCGGGGCAAGACCTTCCCAATTATTTGATGTTAAGACTAGGCTTGATTCTACAATATCAATAATTCCTGAAACAACAGATTTTAAACTGAAGGTTGAAGGTATTGAAGATTCAATTCACTTTAGAGGAGTTTCCGGCAATACTAATTATAGGTATTTATTTGACGCGGTAAATGCTCGAGGCCAGACTTTATCAACTGGCAGCTATCCTTATAAACTAGAAGTGACGAATAACTATGAAGGTTTAACATATGGGACTACAAGTTTCTTTGGCGGCCCGGCAACAGGAGATACGGGAGTGCTTACAAGAGAGCCGGTTCCTATGACTACCATTCAGAGTGGGCGCTTTAGTATTAACAATCTAAGTTCAAGTCCTTTTGGTAGTGGTTGGAGTTTGTCGGTGCTGCAAAGATTACATCAAGAACCAGATGGAGCATTGCTTTTGACTGAGGGGGATGGATCCGCGTTAAGTTTTAGTTACAATAAACATTTACATCAAGCGCAGCTTAAACAGCATTTTGCCGTAATTGCTAATGATAATAGCAGTATTTATGTTTTTTCAAATACAGGGGATGGGAATTTTAATAATCCAAAAAGATATATTGTTGGAACTTCTCCTTTTTGGTTAACAAGTGCTGATTATGATCGTGATGGTTTTACAGACTTGGCTGTAGGTGATTACGTTGATAGGCAAGTGAGAGTTTTAAAAGGTAATGGCAATGGTACTTTTAATGACCCTGTTGCTTATCCTGTGCCTTATGTTCCATTTAATATCAATTCTGCTGATTTTAATCAAGACGGTTATGTTGATATTATAGCTGCTGCTAATGGTGCGTATCTACAGCTGATGTTTAATAATGGGGATGGCACATTTCAAACTCCAGTATCAATTTCTGTTGGGGAAACTCCTGGCAAGCCGATTATAGGAGATTTCAATCAGGATCATATCCCTGATGTGGCTTTTACTACAAGTATTTCAAATATTTGGTATGGTGTTTATATTTTTATTAATAATGGTGAGGGGAGTTTTAGATTTAATGGCTCTTATGAAGCGGATCGTAGGCTAAACAACATGGTTGCGGGAGATTTTAATAGCGATGGAGTTACAGATTTGGCTGTGACTGATTCTTATTTACATAAAGTTTATATTTTTATTAATAATGGTGATGGGACAATGAAAGCTCCGGTTTCGCTTTCTTCAGCTAATCCAACAGGTATAGTCGCGGGAGATTTTAACCAGGACCAGATTATTGATTTGGCTGTAACAAATATCAACGCGGATACAATATCAATGCTGTTAAACTATGGAGACGCTACTTTCAGTCCGTATACATTTTCTACGGGGGATCGTCCTCTGAAAATATTTGCAACCGACTTTGATTCTGATGAAATTGCTGATTTGCTTATTACTACCAACACAATGTGGGGAGTCAGTCTAACAATCGGGGATGGTGATGGAACATTTGAAGATTGGTATAATTTGCCGTTCTACACATGGGGAGGAACGACAAGCAGTATAAGAGACATTACGCCGCTTAATTTTATTGCTGATACTGAAGTTGAATATTATGCTCCTGAGAATTCTTATCTGGCATCAGGTGGTGATTATACATACATAGTTAAAAATGATGATGATTCTTTTACTCGTTTTTATAAAAATGGGGTTCGCATTGAATTTAACGCGCAAGGAATACAAACTGCCATAATAGACAAAAACGGTAATACTACTACTTATGAGTACGAAGATAGGGATGTAGATGGAGAGGTTGATGAACTCATTCGAGTTATTTTGCCTAATGGAGCACAATATCAATATGTTTATGATGGCAGCGGAAAACTGCTAAGCGTTACTGATCCGGCTCAGCGCGCCACAAATTTTGTTATAAATTCAAATGGGGACTTAATGCAGGTTATTTATGAAGATGGCAGTAGTGTCTCTTATGAATATGATGATAACCATCTTATGACCAAAAAGATTGATAAAAGAGGTAATACGACTGATTATGAATATGATGAATATGGGACGATTACCCAAATTCGTTCTCCGGAACGGTTGATAACAGATGTTGATGCTAATGGTTTTATTACCAGTTCACGAAAGCGAGAAACAAGAAATTACATAGCGTCTGATGTTAAAGGTTTAACCAATGATTTAGGCTTGGGGCTTGGGACTTATAATAATCCCGCGGAACCGGTAAATCCGGAGTTAATGACAGAAACTTTTGTGGACGCGAAAGCTAATATTTGGACTTATCAAACTAATAAATTAGGCGGCAGGTTAAAGTTTGTCGATCCTCTTGGCAATGTAGAACAATACGCGCGAAACGCTAATTCTGAGTTATTAAAACTTACAAGAGCAAACGGTTCTATTACCCGGTTTAATTATGATTGCAGAGGAAATGTAAGATTAGTAAAAGAAGAATACAGTGGGGCAGAATCGAAAGTTATTTATGAGTCTGAATTTAGCCAGCCGGTAGAGATTAAGGATGCGCTGAATAATTTGACTAATATTGATTATGATGAAAATGGTAATCCTGTAATTATTACTGATGCCAATGGTACAATGATGGTGATGGAGTACAATATTAGAGGTCAGATTACAAAGGCAACCTCAGCATACGGACTGCCGGAACAAAATCAGATAATATTTGAGTATGATCCGGAGACATTTAATTTAAAGAAGGTTACAGATTCATTAAATAGGATAACTAGTTATACTTATGATGATGCCGGTAATGTAGTATCAATTATTGATCCTAAATTAAAAACTACAGTATATGCTTATGATTCAATGAATAGAGTTCAAACAGTTAAAGATGCGGATAATAATATTACTTCTTTTGATTACGATGCAGCGGGAAATCTAATTGCAGTGAATACCCCAAATAATCAGACAACACAATATGTTTATGATGAACAGGGCCAGCTTGTAAAAACTATCAATGCTTTATCAGAAGAAACGTTTTATTCTTATGACAGCAATCGCAATCTATCAGTTGTTACTACCCCTATTGGCGATGAGATAAAACTTTACTATAACGCGGCAAATTTACTTAAAGATAAATTTTTGCCTGATGATACAGTTACCTACGCTTATGATGCTGTATACAATCTCATTGCTGTTTCCGATAATGATTCTAGTCTTGAGTTTGATTATGATCCAATAAGTAGATTGACTAAAGGGTATGCTCTTGCTGGTTTTAATCAGCCGCAAACCGCGATAAGCTATGCTTATGATCTTAACAATAACCGCACGCTGATGGTTGAGCCAAACAGCATAAAGAAAAACTATGTCTATGACAGCCTGAACAGATTAACCGAAATCCGCAATACAAGTGATACATTGCTGGCAAGTTTTGATTATGATCCATTAAGCCGCAGGACAAAGAAAACTCTTGATCCGGGAGTTAATCAGATCGAGGCAGGTTATGCTTATGATAATGCTTCTCAGTTATTAAGTCTTGCGTATAATCCTTTGAGTCTTGCTTATAATCCTTTGAGTCTTGCTTATGATTATACTTATGATAATGCCGGTAATAGAGATAGTATGACTGATGATTATGGTTTGCATAGTTATCAATACGATAATCTCTATCGTTTGACCCAGGCGATACATCCTAATATTTCAATAGAACAATTTGTATATGATGCTTTAGGTAATCGCAATTCAGTACAATACAGTTATAACGATGCTAACCAATTATTAGAAGATGGACTTTTCACTTATAATTATGATAATAACGGCAATATGATTGCTAAAATCCGAAAAGGCTCCGGAGAGCAGACTACATACACCTATGACAGTGAAGACCAGTTGATAAATATCAACAGTCCGGGAATGAGTGTGAGCTATCGATACGATGCTTTGGGCCGCAGGATCGAGAAAAACGTTAACGGACAGATAACAAAGTATGTCTATGACGGAGAAGATATAATAGCCGAATATGACGTGAATAACAATATCATTGCCCGCTATACCCATGGCCCAGCAATCGATGAGCCATTAATTCTAGACAAAAATGGCCAGACGTACTATTATCAGACTGATGGCTTAGGTTCAGTCACCAATATCACCGACGTCAACAATCAGACCGTTAAAACATATCAATATGACAGTTTCGGTAATATAAAATCAACAACCGGTTCTTTGAATCAGCCGTTTACATATACCGGCAGGGAATATGACTCTGAATCAGGATTATATTACTACCGAGCCAGATACTACGATCCGAGCATCGGCAGATTCCTGCAAGAAGATCCGGTTTGGGATACAAATCTGTACGCTTATGTTGGGAATAATCCTGTAAATTATGTCGATCCGGATGGTCTGCAATCTCTCAATGTTTTTTTTATTGACATAGCAGGGTTAGGCCGGTTGCAAGCTCTTAATGTTCTTTTTGTGGACATAGCAGGGTTAGGCCCAATCTTTGGAGCTCAGAATATACCTGGTTTGAGAGAAGGTCTGAGTGAAATTTGTTTTAATACAGAGAGTATTGGTTCTGATGGCAAACTTTTAAGTAATAAAGGGAAAGAAGAAATAAAGGAAAGAAAACGTCCTGGACGGAATAATGAGATTATTCGAATTAGAAAAATTAAAGATATATGGGGTAAAACTAAAGAAGTATGGCATGAGGTTCTAGATAGAAAAGGTAATCTTATTCATAGGGATTGGAAAGGCCCAGGAGCAAATCCTTATATTAAATAAAATGGAGAAATAACATGCAAAGTTCTAATAGTGGAAATCTAAAATTTCCTTTGGGAAGTTATAATGGTTATACGGAATTAATTAAGTGTAGGATATCTATAATCATAGACTTAATTAGAGAAAATAAAATTAAAGAGGCGGAAAAAGGAATAGCAACTTTAGCCTTAGAACTTATTTATGAAATTGAAAAAAATTATTTAAAAGCAGAAACTGCTGATAAATATTTTACTTTGTTAGATATTGTTATTGGTGATAACTTTCCTGAAATAGAATTTTCTGAAGAAATTAAAAATATTATTATAGAGGGAATGACATTGCATGATTTAGGTAGTAGTTTTGGACCTAATTTAGTGGATTTAAAGGAGTCGATAAAAGCTTTTAATGATACTAAATAATAATATCATTGCCCGCTATACTCACGGCCCATCAATTGATGAGCCATTAATTCTGGAAAAATCCGCAAAGACAACAGCAAAGACAACAGGGTCACAGCAAAGACAACAGGAAAGACAACAGAGGAAAGACAACAGGGTCAGACCTCCACATTAGAAAGTAGTTGACATGAGTGGAAGATAATAGTAAAATAAAAATATGGCCCGACCATATCGATTGCAGGGAGAAGGAATATTATATCATCTAACCAGCAGGGGAGATGATCGGAAGAAAATTTTCTTAAGCGAATTTGATTTTGAGAAATTCTTAGAGTATTTAAAAATAGCAAAAGAAAAGTTCAAATTTTATTTATACGCCTATTGCCTGATGGGCAACCATTATCATCTGCTAATAGAAACAACCCAGCCAAACCTATCCAGAATAATGCAAAATATAAACAGCTCATATACACTCTACTATAATAAAAAAAGAAGTAAATGCGGGCATGTGTTTCAAGGTAGATACAAATCAATAATAGTCGAAGCTGATGAGTATTTCAAAGAACTGAGCCGATATATACATTTAAATCCGGTAAAGGCGCGGATAGTAAATAGCCCTGAGGAATATAAATGGTCAAGCTACCGAACATATATTAATAAGTCTGATAATAATGAGATAATTGATATTGCCGAGGCAAAAAGACTTTTAGGCATGGAAATGAGAGAATATATAAGTTTTGTAAAAGCCGGTATGCTGGAAAAAGAGAATTTAATGGAAAAAGTATATGCGGGATTTCTGCTTGGAGGCAAGGAATTTATCAAAGAGCAGCTGGAGGAAATAGCAAATCAAACAAGTGAAAAAGATTTTGCGTATAAGCGGGAAGTTTTTTCGCAAACAGATCCGAGGGATATAATAAACATAGTTGCCAAACATTTTAAGCAAACGCCGGAAGAAGTAAAGACAAGTAATAAACGTCCGATGACAGCGAAAAAGATGGCAATATATTTAATACGGAAGAAAACTAATCTGACGAATAATCAGATTGGGGAAATGTTTAATATGAAATTTTCAGCAATAAGCAAAGCTGTGCTAGCTTTTACCAGTCAAATGGATAAAGATAAGAGGCTAAGGGAATTAGTGAAAATGATAACTTCTAAAGTGGAGGTCTGACCCCGTTGGTGTGTAGACCCCGTTGGTGTGTACCGTTGGTGTGTAGACCCCGTTGGTGTGTACACCTATGACAGTGAAGACCAGTTGATAAATATCAGCAGTCCGGGAACGAGTGTGAGCTATCGTTACGATGCTTTAGGCCGCAGAATTGAGAAGGATGTTGATGGACAGATAACAAAGTATGTCTATGACGGAGAAGATATTATTGCCGAATATGACGCTAATAACAATATCATTGCCCGCTATACCCACGGCCCATCAATTGATGAGCCATTAATTCTTGAAAAATCCGGACAGACGTACTATTATCAGACTGATGGTTTAGGTTCAGTCACCAATATTACAGATGCCAATAACCAGACCGTTAAGACGTATCAGTACGACAGCTTCGGTAATATAATATCAACAACCGGGTCTTTGACTCAGCCGTTTACATACACCGGTAGAGAATACGACAGCGAGAGCGGATTGTATTATTATCGCGCCAGGTATTATGATCCAGCAATCGGAAGGTTCCTGCAGGAAGATCCGGTTTGGGATACGAATCTTTATTTGTATGTTGATAATAATGCGGTTAACTATATAGATCCAGAGGGGTTGTTGAAAATGGTTTTTAATGGAGGTGGGCACATTCCTGTCTCAGCTGGTACAGCGTTGGGGATGACTGTTCAATCAGAATGGGATAAAACAGGCTTGCATGCTGCCGGGACTTCAATCGATATGGTAATGGGTGATATAGTAGATGTAGGTTTTTCTTTAGGAATTGGGGATATTAGCAATACGTGTGGGGAAAAGGCTGGAGGAACTCTCAGTCTCAATCATCCTTTGTTAGGAAAATATGGAGGGATTCAACTTACTTTTAGAAATGATTTTAACTGGAGCGATCCTGGTACTTGGATTCCAGATGGTTTACAGGTAGGCATTGGGCTTGGAATTTCGTTGCCAAGTACTTATACTGAGCAGATTGGTTTTAGAGATTGGTAGTTAGAAAACCAGGGGAGGAAAGATTGTGAAGTATATATTTGCGAGTTTGTTTTTTCTTATGGGCATAGGTTCTCTTCTTTTTGGTGAAAAAGTGTATGGCGAAGGGGGAGTCATAAGAACTTTTACATTAAGTAGATTTAAAAAATTTAGTGCTATTTGGACTGTTGTTGTAAAAATCGCAGTAGGAATAGGATTTATTATTATGGCTGTCATAGTTCTTTTTAAATTATAAACGAATAAAAGTGGATTGTTCTTTTTAAACTTCTTTTTAGTTTTTTGTCAATCTAAAAGTAAGCTTTTCATTGCCTACAAAACAAAAATAAATATGTATTGCATGCTTGGAACAACTTAGGGGGGGGCAAGTCTCTACTTGACTACAAGTAGAAATTAATGAGAGTAGTGGGACAACGATAAGAGGTTAAGGGAGTCAGTGAAAATGATAACTTCTAAAGTGGAGGTCTGACCCCGTAGGTCTGGACCCCGTAGGTCTGTAAAAATAATTGTCAAGATTGGGCAGAAAGATTGAGAGAAGAGTATTATCGATTAGAAAGTGAAAATAATCTTAATCAATGCAAATAGGAGAAATAAAACAAGGTGAAGAAAAAAACAAGTTTAATTATTTTAGTAATCGTTTTAATTTGCTGGATTTTTTTAAAAAATCCTCAAAAAGCTAAGAATATAGAAGGTGAATTATATTGTGCATTTTCTAATAAAATTTATAAGATAGATTTGGACAGGTTAAAGAGTAATGTTTTATATGAAGAAGAAGGGAGTTTCATCGATCAAATAAGTTTTTTTAAGAAAGATGTTTTTATCTTACAGAAAAAAAATAAAGAAATTTACAAGTTTAATATCTTAGAAAAAGATTCTGATTTTATTTGCGAAGGTAAGAAGCCAATATATGTTAGAGAAGCTAATAGTATTTTTTATTATAATAAAGAGGCTCTTTATAGAAGAAGCTTTGAAAGTAATGTGGAAGAAAAAATAACTGATGATATTTATATTTTTGCTCCTAAAGAATTAAAAAGCATTTATTATGATGAACCGCCAGTGCAGATTTCGTCACAAGAAATAGTTTTCTGTAATAAAGATCAGAAAATAGTAATATATAACTTTGCAAGTAAAGACAAAAGGATTCTAGATTTTAAAGGGTATCATGTTTGGAGTGGTTATGGTGATATGCTTGTTTGTAAAAAAAATGATAACTTTTATTTGCTTGATATAGTTACCGGAAACATAAATAGGATTAAAATTACTCCGAGATGGAATGTGATTTTTGTGAAGGGTTATAATTGTTTAATTTATTCTAGCGTAAGATTTTTTTCTTTGTCGGAAGCTGAAGATTTATTTGTTTATTGGATAGAAGAAAAAAAAGAGGAAAAACTTATCTCGAATTGTTATGTTTCTAGTGGAATTTATTTAGGGAAGAAAGAGGGGGAATAGGGGGAAATCTACGGGACATATAAAAGGGTGATAGGGTCAAAAAGGGTGATAGAAAAAAAGGTGATAGGAAGGTGATAGGGTCAGACCCGGAAAACGGAAAAGATTGACGAGTTAAGGTTTTTTTAGTATAATTTAACAATGGCGCGACCATATAGATTGCAAGGAGAAAATTGTTTTTATCATATCACCAGCAGGGGAGATGATCGCAAGAGAATCTTCATAAGCGATTATGATTTTGAGAAATTTTTAGAGTATTTAGAAAAAGCTAAAGAAAAATATAAGTTTAAATTATATGCATACTGCTTGATGTCAAACCACTATCATTTATTTATCGAAACCCTACAGCCGAATCTATCTAAAATCATGCAATATCTCAATACTGCCTATACAGTATACTATAATAAAAAACGCAAGAAGACAGGGCATTTGTTCCAAGGTAGGTATAAATCGATAATGGTGGATGAAGATAGTTATTTTTTAGAACTAACCCGTTATATCCACCTAAATCCCGTACGGGCAAAAATGGTAGAAAGGCCGGGAGAATATAAGTGGTCAAGCTATAAGGGCTATTTAAAAAATAAAACAGATAAATATATAGATTATGACGCGCTGAACGATTATTTGGGAATGGATAGTGCAAGTTATAAAGAATTTGTATCAAACTCAATAAATAGGGAAGATAGTTTATTTAAAGAAGTTTATGCGGGATTTTTCCTAGGAGGGAAGGCGTTTATAGAGGAAAAACTAGCGGAATTTAGGCCTGAGATAGAGGAAGGGGATTTTGCTCATAAGCGCAAACTTAGATCTGAAATATCAATAGAAGAAATAATCAAAGCAGTAGGTGCTGTTTTTAAGGAAAATAATAACGAGGTATTAGGAAAAAAGAATAGCCAATCAAATTTAAGGAAAATAGCAATATATTTAGCCCGCAGAATAACGCAATTAAGTAATAAAGAAATAGGAGCACATTTTAATATTAGCGATTCAGCAGTAGGAAAGGCAGTCCATAGGGTATCAGAGTTATTGCAAGAGGATCAAGGGTTGAAAAAGAGAACAAATGAACTGTTTTCCGTTTTCCGGGTCTGACCCTTTTAGAAAATACGGGTCTGACCCTTTTAGAAAATATGACCTTGATCAGGTGTTTGAAGCCGATGATTCGGATGATTCCTGCAAGTATTGTCCTTTTGTAAGTTTGTGCGGATAAACAGCAGCGAATAGCGGTTAGCGGATAGCGTTTAGTGGACACAGAGAACAGAAAACAGGTATTTTTTTTAACTCGTAAACACGTTAACTCGTAACTTGTGACTTTGTATGTGTATTAGGTCTATATTTTTCAATAAAACAGTAGCATCTTGGACAGAAATGTTATATACTAATTGCGTTTATATAAGTTAAGGTCTTTATAGCCTATAAGTTAGGCGTTTTTTAATCATAAGGAGGAGAAAGTGAATTTTGAGTCATTAGCATATGCTCAGCAAGCAACGGGTGGGGTTCCAGCACAAGGTCAGAGTAGTTTTATGGTCCTGCTGCCCATGTATTTAATAATTTTCGCGGTATTTTATTTTTTTCTTATTAGACCGCAGCAGAAACAGCAACAGCAAAAACTGAATATGATCGCGCAGTTAAAAAAGAATGATGAAGTAATTACTGTCGGTGGTATTCATGGGACGGTGGTTAATGTAAAAGATACCACTGTTGTTTTGAAAGTCGATGACGGGATTAAAATAGAATTTGATAAAACAGCAGTTATTGCGATTGAAAAATCAAGACAAGGATAGTTGATTGACTTTTAGGCGACAAGATTAATCTAGGGAGGAAAAGCATGCCGAAGAATTTAAAAACAAAATTTATACTAATATCATTATTAATGGGTTTTTGTGTATGGGTAATACACCCGCTTAAAGACAAGATAAATCTCGGGCTTGATTTGCAAGGGGGGATGTTTCTTACTCTCCAGGTAGATATGTCAAAGCTTCCCGCGAATATTAAGCCTGATGTGCGCAATGATATTGTTGATCGGACGATTGAAATCATCAGAAAAAGAATTGATCAATTAGGCGTAAAAGAGCCTTCAATATCCCGCCAAGGCGCGGATAGAATTATTGTTCAATTACCTGGGGTAACTGACCGCTCAAGAGCAAGAAAACTAATTGGCAGAACTGCTCAGCTTGAATTTCGTTTGGTTAGTAATGACGCGAATAAACTAAAAGAGGCATTAGCTGGTCAAATTCCAGTAGGCTATGAGCTTAAGCAGGATGAAGATGGAAAGAATTTACTTATTGAGATAACCGCGGTAATGACCGGTGACAGCCTGGCAGACGCAGTATTAAGCCGGGATTCATATGGGCGTTCCAGTGTCAAACTTGATTTTACTCCTAAAGGCGCTTTATTGTTTTCCAATATTACGGGAGCAAATATAAACCGTCAGTTAGCAGTTGTGCTGGATGGAGAAATTTATTCAGCGCCGAATATACGAGAAAGAATATCAGGCGGCAGCGCGGAAATTACGGGAAATTTTAGTGTTGAAGAAGCTAAAGATCTTTCTACTGTATTGCGTACTGGCGCATTGCCGGCACCGATTATTTTTGGGGAAGAAAGGACTGTCGGCCCTTTGCTTGGTCAGGATTCAATCAAAAGCGGGGTTAGTGCAACAATAATCGGCGGTATTGCTGTAGTTCTTTTTATGGCGATTTATTACTTTATCGGAGGACTATTAGCAAACATTGCTTTGGTGCTGAATATTTTGATTGTCCTGGCGGCACTGGTTATTATGAAAGCGACATTAACCTTGCCCGGTATTGCTGGTATTGGCTTGACTATCGGAATGGCTGTGGACGCGAATGTGCTGATTAATGAGCGGATCCGGGAGGAATTGGCCCAAGGCAAATCAACCCGAACGGCGATTAATAATGGATATGGAAGGGCTTTTCCCGCAATCTTTGACTCTAATGTAACTACGATTATTGCTGCCATACTTTTAGTCTGGTTAGGCTCTGGGCCGATTCGCGGGTTTGGGTTAACGCTGATCATCGGTTTGCTGGCAAGCATGTTTACGTCTATTGTGGTTACCAAGATGCTGATTGATATGATGTCTTTAAAATGGAAAAATCTTCCGCTGAAGATGATGCAGCTTATTCCTTCAACCACAATCGATTTTATTAAAATTCGCTGGATATCTTACTCAGTGTCAATTATTTTTCTTATAGCGGGTCTGACTTTCTTTACGCAGAAAGGGGATAATAATTACGGGATTGATTTTACCGGAGGGGCAATCCAGGAATTTAAGTTTGATAAACCGATTGAAATGGATGCTCTGCGCGCGGCGATGCATGAGATTGGTTTAGGGGATGCGCTTATTCAGCAAGATAAAAAAGATCCGACAATTGTTATTTTAAGAACAGGAGAAAATCAGGCGGATAATATAATGGAAGGATTTGCTAAATCATTTCCGGATAATAAAGCCGAGGTTTTAAGTATTGATAGTGTTGGTCCGGTGGTTGGTAATTTGCTGAAGAAAAATGCCAGCATGGCATTGTTATTAGCAATGCTCGCGATTTGTATTTATATCTGGATTCGATTCCGTGACTTTGTTTATGGAGCAGCTGGAGTTGTGGCTTTGTTCCACGATGTGCTTGTTGCGGTAGCAGTATGCGCTTTAACCAATAGGCCGATTGATCTGCTGATGGTTACGGCGTTTATGACCATAGCGGGTTATTCAATAAACGATACGGTGGTTATTTTTGACCGGATTAGAGAAAATATTAGGCTAAGGAGAAAAACCTCATTTAAAGATATTATTAACATGAGTATAAATCAGACATTGGGCAGAACTGTATGGACAACAGTAACAACTCTCTGTATCGTTATTTCATTATTTTTCCTAGGCGGAAAGGTATTGCATAATTTTGCTTTTATTATGATGATCGGTTTTGTCTGCGGGATATATTCAACTATTTTTATCGCCAGTCCATTGGTTTATGCTTGGGAGAAAAAATAAAACATTTTTTTAAGAATAAGGAATAAACAATGAATGATAAAGCAGAGTGTTTAAAAAATTGTTTTCTGCAGGGGATTTGTCATGAAAATCCGGTTTTTCGCTTGATGCTTGGACTTTGTCCGACATTGGCGGTTACGGTTAGTTTGAAAAATGGTCTGGCAATCGGCATAGCCGCGACTTTTGTTTTGCTTGGCTCTAATATTATGGTATCGCTGATTAAGAATTTTGTTCCAGCTCAAGTAAGAATTCCCTGTTATATTTTAATTATCGCTTCTTTTGTTACCATAGTTAAACTTGTATTACAAGCTTATTTTTCCCTGGTTTACGCGGAGCTTGGTTTGTTTGTCGATATCATGGTAGTTAACTGTATAATCTTAGGAAGAGCCGAGGCCTTTGCCAGTAAAAATTCTGTACCAATGTCTATTGCTGATGCTTTGGGCATGGGGATTGGTTTCACTCTAGCTGCTGGAGGTATTGGCGCGATAAGAGAGATCCTTGGCTCTGGTAAACTTCTGGGCATACCGATATTAGGCGCTAATTATAACCCGATAACTGTTATGATCCTGGCTCCCGGGGCGTTTATTACCATTGGAGTTATAATGGCAATAATTAATAAGCTTAATGTTTTAAAACAAAAAAAAGAAGTTAAAGCCGCGGATTACTGTAAAGTTTAATTTAATACATGAATTTTTAATAAAAATGATAGAGGATGGTTATTGTGGATATAAATCTAGCGAGAATATTCGGGATAGTTATTTCGGCTGTTTTTGTTAATAACTTTGTGCTGTCAAGATTTCTTGGCTGTTGCCCGTTTATTGGAATTTCCAAGAAACTGGATATTGCTTTAGGCATGGGAATATCAATGACCTTTGTGGTGACCATGTCTTGTTTGATTACCTGGCCGTTTTATCATTACATTTTAGTGCCTTATCATTTGGAATATCTTAATATTATCTCATTTATTTTGATTATCGCTTGTTTTGTGCAGTTAGTCGAAATTTTTGTGCATAAATTTAATCCGATATTGTATAAAGCCTTGGGTATTTATTTACCGCTGATAACCTGCAACTGTGTTGTGCTTTTTGTAACATTATTGAATATCCAAAACCAATTAACTTATCTGGAAAGCATTGTTCAGGGCTTTAGTGCCGGACTGGGTTTTGGTTTAGCGCTTGTTTTAATGACGAGCATCCGAGAACGGCTAGAAATGGCTAAGATCCCAGCTTGTTTAAATGGAGCTCCGATTGCTTTTATCATTGCCGGGCTCATGTCTTTGGCTTTTTTAGGATTTAGTGGTTTAATTGTGGAATAATTATTAGGATTATAATGAAAACAAGAATTAGACGTTACTTTATTGCCGGGATTGTAGTTCTTTTACCGCTTTTTATAACAGTTAATATTTTATCGCTGACAATCAGATTTTTCGATAATTTGCTGGGAAAGTATATTAATCCCTATCTGCAGAATGCCTATGGCACATCATTTTTTGGTTTAGGGCTTATTGCCATAGTCCTTTTGATTTTTTTTACTGGTATCTTGGCGACTAATGTTTTTATCAAAAAAATCATGCCTTATTTTGAAAACTTTTTTTTACGGATTCCTTTTGTCTATCAGATATATCCCTCGGTCAAGCAGCTTGTAAAATTCTTATTTTCTGATGATAAACTAGCGTTTAAGAAGGTTGTTTTATTTGAATACCCGCGGGATGATGTTTATACCATGGGCTTTCTTACAAATGAGTTCTTTGATCAAACAATCGGCGATAAGACCATGGATACGGTATGCGTGTATATTTCATCAGCGCCGAATCCGATTACTGGCTTTTTTGTCATTGTCCCCAAAAAAGATATCATAGTTTTAGACATCTCGGTTGAAGAAGCAATTAAGATTATTATATCAGGCGGTGTGCTGATGAAGGGAAATATCTTGTCTAAAGACAATCAATATCAAGCGCAGCAAGATGAAAATAGTGATTCTTCTAAAAAATAATTAAATATTTTCATGTTTTAACTTCAGCTTAAGAAAGTAAAGAGGTAAAAATGAAGGTTTTTATTATTCATGCTACTGCAGGAGCAGGGCATAAAAAGGCCGCGGAAGCGCTATATAATTCATTTATCAAATTAAATGTTGCCCAAACCGAAGTTAAAAATATTGATATATTGGATCATACAAATGTTTTGTTTAAAAAAGCATACCCGGAAGTGTATATATTTTTGGTCAGCTATGTGCCCTGGCTTTGGGGGATAATTTTTCATTTGCTTAATTATCCGCTGCTTAAGCCGATAATTAACAGAATCAGATATTTTTTTAATTCCCTGCATGGCGCTCCGATTATAAAGTATGTTAAAGAACAGCAGCCGGATGTGATTATTTGTGAACATTTTATGGCAGCACAGTTAATGGCGGTTTTGAAAACAAAAGGCTTGATCAAAGGAACTGTTATTTGCGGTGTAACTGATTTCGGAGTGCATCAATTTTGGGTAAACACGGGTATAGATTATTATCTAGTAGCAAGTCAGAGTACCAAAGAAGAATTGCTGGCAATGGGAGTCAAAGAAGATAAAATTAGGATTACGGGTATACCAATTGAAGATAAATTCGCGAAAAATACTGATCAAAACCAACTGCGGATTAAACTAGGGCTTGAATTGAATAAATTCACTGTTCTGGTTACTAGCGGAGGATTTGGGGTTGGACCAATTAAAAAAATAGTCGATAAATTAGATAATATGGATAGAGATTTACAAATAGCAGTTGTCTGCGGGAAAAACGCGGATATGTACGAGTATTTCAAAACCGCAATTTTTAAGAAAAAGGTCCAAGCCAATGGGTTTATAAATAATATGCATGAGTTTATGGAATGCGCGGATTTAATAATCACTAAATCCGGAGGGTTGACAGTTTCCGAGTCTCTGGCCAAAGGCTTGCCAATGCTTATTATAAAACCAATCCCCGGACAGGAAACAAGAAATGCCGAGATAATTGAAAAATATAATATCGGCAAAAGATTAGCTGATGTTAATTCAGTAGCTGCTTATATTGAAGATTTGCTTAAAGATGATCAAAAAAAATTAAACCAAATGAAAGAAAACGCGAAAAAACTAGCTCGGCCAAACGCGGCAGAGGAGATTTGTAAATGGATAGCGCAGGAATTTTTAGCCGCCAATTAAGCGAAACAGTTCAACAGCTAAAAACCCGGCTTGAGTTTGAGGAATATTTCTCAGAAGATTATTTACCAGGGGCTAAGTCGCTGGTTGCCGCCCAAGAACTTTTAGCCGCTACTGTAGAGATAAACCCTAAGCCTGAAGTCTCGATAGCTGAGGACAGTAAAAAAATGCTTGCAAATCCACTCTATCAAAAAGTTCAGACATGTGTTTTATGTGATTTGCATAAAACCCGAACTAATGTTGTGTTTGGCGAGGGCAGCTTAGATGCGGAACTTGTTTTTATTGGCGAGGCTCCGGGAAGAGATGAGGATCTGCAGGCCAAGCCTTTTGTCGGCTTAGCGGGCGGACTTTTAACGAAAATTATTAACGCGATGAAAATGAACCGCGCGGATGTTTTTATTACAAACGTGCTGAGATGCCGGCCTCCGCATAACCGGAATCCTTTGCCTGAGGAAGTTATTTATTGCAAACCTTATCTGATTGAACTTTTAAACATTATTAAACCAAAAGTTATTTGTACTTTGGGAAAATTTGCCACACATGCTTTGCTTGATGAAACAAGTCCAATATCTCAGTTAAGAGGAAAACTTTATGATTTTAATGGTATGAAAGTTATACCGACATATCATCCGGCATATCTTTTAAGAAATCCAGAAGATAAGAAACTTGTTTGGGATGATATGAAAAAAATTCTTAATGTTTTAAAAGCAGATGAAGCTAGAGAATTATATTGATGAATTTTTAGATTACTTGTCTTTGGAAAGAGGCCTTTCCAAAAACACAATTTCATCCTATCGCCGCGATCTTAATAAATTTGCCGCTTTTGCTTTGGTTAATGATGTGGCTAATGTTATGATTCCTAGCCGGGATGACTTTTTAAATTATATTTATTCGCTTAAAGATGCTAACTTAAAATCAAGTTCGATAGCGAGAAATATAGTAGCTTTAAAAGTGTTTTATCGCTATCTTGTAAGTCAGCGCTATATAATGCAAGATCCTACTGAACTTTTAGAGTCTCCAAAGCTGTGGAAGTATTTGCCTGAGGTACTGTCAATCGCGGAAGTAGAAAATTTTCTTCAGGTTATTCGCGGCGCAAAAGTAAAACATTTAAGAGACAAGGCTTGTTTTGAGATATTATACGCAACCGGGATGCGGGTTTCAGAAGTGGTTAATTTACAACTAAGTGATATTGATATGTCCTTGGGGATTTTAAGATGTATTGGAAAGGGGCAAAAAGAAAGAATAGTTCCTATAGGCAGTCTCGCGAGACAAGCACTTACCGAGCATCTAGAGCAAGGCCGGCCGCGATTAGTTAAAAAGCAAGATTCTAATCATATTTTTTTGTCTAAAAATGGAACCGGAATTTCGCGGCAAATGATTTGGAAGCAAATTCAGCAATATGCTTTATTGGCAAATATTAATAAGCATATATCACCCCATACATTAAGGCATTCTTTTGCCACTCATTTGCTTGAAAAGGGAGCTGATTTACGCATAGTTCAGGAACTTCTAGGGCATAGTAATATTGCTACAACACAGTTATACACTCATCTGAACAAAGATAGACTTAAATCTATCCATCATAAATTCCACCCGCGGCCTTGACAATAGGTTGGTTTTAGAGTTAAATATATGTCTTATGGCAGGTTAAGCCTTAATTACAAAACTTTGCCCCTTTAGCTTAACGGATAAAGCACAAGCCTCCGGAGCTTGTGATGTGAGTTCGATTCTCGCAGGGGGCACCATATTTTATTTGAGCAGCTTATGGTTTTTAAGCTTGTTCTTAGAGTTTGAAATTTTTAAATCTGGAATTTGATACTATGGATGTGATTGTAACGCATGGCAATGCTGATTTTGATGCCTTGGCAAGTTTAGTCGCGGCTCAAAAGCTATATCCTAAGGCCAAAATTGTTCTGCCTTCTATGCAGGAACGCAGTGTGCGTGATTTTATGAGCATGGTAAAAGATGTATTGCATCTTGAGCAGGAAAAAGATATTGATTTTAAAAAAATGACTTGCTTGATCATTGTCGATACTCGGCTAAAAAGCCGAATCGGAATGGCTGCGAATTATTTGAATAATCCTGATCTGAAAATTCACTGTTATGATCATCATCTGCGCACTCAGAATGATTTAAAAATCGATAATGATGTTTATGCTGCCTGCGGGGCAACGATAACCTTATTAGTTGAGATAATTAAAAAACGAAACATTAGTTTAACTCCCTTGGAAGCGACAATATTTGCTTTGGGGATTTATGAAGATACTGGTTCTTTGACATTTTTGACAACGACGAAAAAAGATATTGATATGGTAAGTTTTTTATTTTCCCAAGGCGCTAATTTAAGTCTGATCGCTGCTTGTTTAAATAGAGAGCTTACTGAGTCGGAACTGCATCTTTTATCGCTGATGATCGACGCCACAAAAATATATAGGGTGTGCGGGATTCAAGTCGCGATTTCATCAGTCACGAATGAAATTGAGTCATGTGATTTAGCCTGGGTTATTCATAAATTACTGGATATTGAAAATTTTAGTCTGATGTTTGCCTTGGTAAAAACAGCGACAAGAATACAGTTAATTGCCCGCAGCCGTTTAGCTAATGTTGATGTCGCGAAAATTGCTAATCTGTTTGGCGGCGGAGGTCACGCCAGTGCCGCTTCCGCGACGATCAGAGGAAAATCCGCTGCGCAGATAAGCAATGAGTTAATTGAAATTTTGAAGAAAAATATAAAATCAAATTTTAATGCTGAGGATATTATGAGCTATCCAGTCAAAACCTTGTCTTCTTCGCAAAAAGTCGATAAGGCTTTAGCCATAATTGATGAGTTTAAACTAAAAGCAATTCCTGTAGTTGATGAAAAAGAAAAATTGGTGGGCATGATATCACGGGCAGATGCGCAAAGAGCGATAAACAATGGATATGGGCATGCTCCGGTTACCGGGTATATGAAGCGGCAATTAATTAGTGTCAGCCCGAGAACTTCAGTAGAAGAGCTTAAAGAAATTATTACCAGTAAAAATATCGGGAGAATCCCGGTTTTAAGCAAAGGGAACCTTGTGGGTATGGTTTGCCGAACTGATGTTTTCAAAGGAACGCATAAAGACATTCTTATGCTAACGGACAAAAGGCATAAAAGCAGCATAAGCCAAAACGCGCAGAAAAAAGATCTGTCTAAAAAAATAGAAAAAATAGTCCCGGTTGATGTTCAGGCGCTATTAAAAAAAATAGGCAGATTAGCGGATAAACAAAAGATCAACGCGTATGTTGTGGGCGGATTTGTGCGGGATTTAGTGATGGGTCGGCCTAATTTTGATATGGATATAGTTTTGGAAGGGGACGCGATTAATTTCGCGAAAGCTTTAGCGGAAGTTTTAAACGCGAAATTAAAAATTCATCAAAGGTTTAAAACCGCTAAATTAAACCTGGAAAACGGATTGCTTATTGATATCGCTACCGCCCGGACAGAATATTACGAGTATCCCGCGGCACTGCCGGTTGTTGAATCAAGTTCTTTGGTTAAAGATTTGTATCGACGCGATTTTACGATCAATACATTAGCCTTGGGGTTAAATAAAAAAACATTTGGACTATTGATTGATTTTTTTAAATCGAGTAAAGACCTAAAGGCAAAAAGGATTAGAGTTCTCCATGATTTAAGCTTTGTCGAGGATCCGACTCGGATTTTAAGGGCGGTCCGGTTTGAGCAGCGGCTGGATTTTATAATTGATCGACATACTGAGAATCTTATTTGTGCTGCCGTTGATTTGGAAATGTTTGGAAAATTGCATAAATTCAGAATAGGCGATGAACTTGTCCTGCTTTTAAATGAGCCGCATCCGATAAAAGTTATTCGCCGGATGCACCAGTTGCATGAACTAAAATTCATCCATCCCAAGATTAAATTTAATCCGAAGATGCTGAGATTGCTAGAAGCAGTAGAGGAAGTTCTGGGGTGGCATAAAATTAGTTTTGTTGATAAAGCGATTAAGCGTTGGATAGTATATTTACTTGTGATTCTTGATGAACTTGGGCCAACTGAATGTCAGCAGATTTTCAACAATTTTAGTTTTAAAAAAAATGATCAAGCGCTTATCTTGCAAGCAAAAAAAAGAGGCGATCGGGTTTTGAAAGCTTTACATCGGATGAAGCTGGAAAAACCCAGCAAAGTATATGAATTGCTATCGGATATATCGGTTGAGGTGTGTTTGTTTTTAATGGCAAAGACAAATCAGCTTAATGCTAAGGAAATGTTTACAAGGTATCTTAGCAAATATGCTGAAGTGAAACTTGAAATTTCCGGAAATGATTTAAAAAAACAGAATGCAGCCCCAGGGCCGCATTTTAAAGCAGCGCTTAAAAAAACACTTTACGCGAAACTTGACGGCAAGCTGTCAACAAAAGAAGAAGAGATAAGGTTTGCGCGTAAATCATTATGATTGCCATCAATAATTGAATTAAGGATTTAAGCTAATTAATGAATTGAAACAAAAATGGAGATTTTAAAATGAGTCAAAGAAAACAAAAAGTTGCTCAGAGAATTAAAGAAGATATCAGCCGGATAATTCATGATCAGATCAAAGATCCGCGAATCGGATTTGTTACTCTGACTAGGGTAGAGCTTACGGATGATTTGCGCTATGCTAAAGTATTTTACAGTGTTTTAGGCGATGAGATTCAGAAAAAAGCAGCAGTGGAAGGCTTAGAAAGCGCGCATCCATATATCCGCAAGCTTTTAGGCGAGAGTCTTGAGCTGAGGAACACGCCTGATTTTAGTTTTAAAGTTGATGAATCAATTGACTATGATATTCATATGGCTAAAATTTTTGATAAAATTGAAGAGGAAAGAAAGCAAAGGGAAGGTTCAGCTGATGATCAAGAAACAGATACTGGAAACGATTAAACAATACAAACGTTTTTTAATTGTCGCGCATATTAATCCAGAAGGGGATTCTATCGGCAGTCAGTTAGCGATGGCAAATTTATTAAGAACCATGGGCAAATCCGTAAGAATAATAAACGCGGATAATGTGCCAAAGAACCTGATGTTTTTACCTGGAGCGGAGCAGATTGAATCGCTGATTGATAAAGATCTAAAAGAGATTAAGTTTGATGTCGCGATTATTCTCGATTGCCCAAATCTTGAACGGATTGGTCAGATTCGGCAGCTGCTGAATAAACAATATGTTATCTGCATAGATCATCATATCAGTAATGAGCCGTTTGGGGATATAAATTGGAATGACCATAAAGCTTCATCTGCCGGAGAAATGGTTTATGGTTTGTTTAAAACCGGAAATATTCCTTTAGATGAGGCTAGCGCCTTGTGTCTTTATGTGGCAATTATGACAGATACTGGTTCTTTTCGTTATTCTAATACTACAGTAAAAACGCATCATATTATTGCTGATTTATTAAGTTTTAATTTAAACCCGACAAAAGTTTATGAGCATATTTATGAAACAAAGTCTTTTGAAGTTATGAAGCTGCTGGCCGAGGTGCTGAATAATCTCCAAAGATCAAAAGATGGTACATATGTTTGGTTTAGAGTTACAGATGAGATGTTAAAAAGAAATCATTTAAAAGCCGAGTCGACGGAAGATTTTATTGCCTTTGTTAGAATGATTGAAGGCGCGGAGGTAGTGGCTTATTTGCGGGAAATTGACTCGGGGTCTAAAGTAAAAATTAGTTTGCGTTCGAAAACTGATATTGATGTAAATAAAATTGCCGGACATTTTGGCGGCGGCGGACACCAAGCCGCGAGCGGCTGTGTTATTGAGAAAAATATTGATCAGGCCGAAAAGCTGCTTTTAAGACAAATTAAGAAATCAATCAAAGAGCATAATAACAATTTAATTAATAAACAGAATATATAATATAATGGATATAAGCGGTTTGTTATTGGTGGATAAGCCTTTGGATATGACTTCGCATGACGTGGTTAGTATTCTGAGGAGAAAACTAAATATTAAAAAAATCGGTCATGCCGGGACATTGGATCCGCAGGCAACAGGATTATTACTGATGCTGATTAGCCGGCAAGCGACTAAATCCGCGGATTGTTTTTCCGGCATGGATAAATCATATCAAGCTAGGCTAACTCTGGGGATTAAAACCGATACCGCGGATCATACCGGGAAAATTATTAGCCAGCAGCAAGTACCGCTATTTTCGCCTTTAGCGATACAACAGGTATTTGACTGTTTTAAAGGCAAAACAATTCAGATCCCGCCCATGGTCTCAGCGAAAAAAATTAATGGTAAAAAGTTATACGCATTGGCCCGCAAAGGAATCACTGTAGAGCGTAAGCCGGTTGAACTGAATATATCGGAATTAAAAATTCTGGCTGTTGATTTACCGAATGTAGATTTTCAGATCAAGTGTTCCAAAGGAACATATGTGCGGACTTTATGCGAGGATATTGGCGATAAACTCGGCTGCGGCGGACACATGAATGGACTGCGCAGGTTAACTGTCGGCAAGTATGATGTTAAAAACGCGATATCAGTTGATAAAATAAACCAAGCAACTGTAAATGAGATTGCTCAGGCAATTATAAAGATATAAATGATATGAAAATTATTTTAGGATTAGAAAAATTTGATATTGCTGATGTTAAAACGCCGATTATTGTGGCTATCGGCACTTTTGATGGAGTGCATTTAGCGCATCAGGCGATAATAAAAAAAACAGTTATAACCGCAAAAAGATTAAAAGGCGTATCAATTATTTTAACATTTTATCCTCATCCGATGCAAATTACTAATCCCCAAAAAACTCCGGCATTATTGACCAGCCTTGAACACCGGATGGATTTGATGGCTAAGCTTAGTCCGGATATTTGTTTGGTGGCTGCTTTTAAAAAACGTTTTGCCAAGATGAGCGCGGAAAAATTCATTCAGGACATCCTGATCGCAAAACTGAATGTGCACAGCGTGGTTATCGGTGATAATTTTGCTTTTGGCAAACAAAAAAGCGGGGATATTGATTTCCTGAAAGCTTACGCGAAAAAGGCAGGGTTTCAGGTTCAGGTTGTTTCAGCTTTAAAAAAATCCGGAAAAATAATCAGCAGTTCCTTAATTCGGAGTTTAATTGAATTGGGAAAACTTGATCAGGCGGCTGAATTGTTAGGGAGAAGATTCAGTGTTTTGGGAACTGTGGTAAAAGGCGACAGCCGGGGCAGGGTTTTGGGGTATCCCACGGCGAATATTGATCCGCACCAGGAAGCATTGCCGCCTGAAGGTGTTTACGCCGTAAAAGCAAAACTGAACAGGCGCTGGTATGGAGGCATGCTTTATATCGGCAAACGTCCGACTTTCTATCAAACAGCCGATAAACTGGCGATAGAGGCAAATATATTTGATTTCAATAAATATATTTACGGGCAAGTGATTGAGCTTGTGTTTATAAAAAGGATGAGAAATGAAAGAAAATTCAACTCAGGGGAATTACTGAAAAAACAACTGCAAAGGGATAGAATCCGCATTGCGGCAGTTATAAAAAAAGAGTTTGATTACTGCCATTGTTAACTGGTTTTAACGCAAATATTGACGTCGCATTGGTTTTAAGGTAAAATCATATATCAATTATGGAAAAAATAATCGTTCAAAAATATGGCGGCACTTCGGTCGCCAACCCAAAAAGAATAAAACGTGTTGCTGAGAGGGTAGTTGCTACCAAAAAGCAGGGCTATCAAGTTGTCGTGGTTGTTTCTGCCTTAGGGGATACTACGGATCGGCTTATTGAGCTTTCCAAACAGATCACGGATAATCCTTCGGAGCGGGAATATGATATGCTGCTGGCTACGGGTGAGCAGGTATCAGTCGCGCTTTTAGCAATGGCTATTCATCGCTTAGGACATGAGGCCATATCTTTTACCGGAGCTCAGGTGGGAATTATTACTGATACTTCTTTTTCCAAGGCAAAGCTGATTAATGTCAGCAGTGAAAAAATTGAGCAGGAACTTGCTAAAGGCAAGATTGTAATTGTCGCCGGATTCCAGGGCATGACTGAAGATCAGGAAATTACTACCTTAGGCCGCGGCGGCTCAAACTTAACGGCAGTGGCGCTGAGTAAATGTCTGGGCGGATGTATGTGTGAAATGAATACTGATGTGGAAGGCGTTTTTACCGCTGATCCGCGGATAGTTAAAAAAGCCCAAAAGCTGGATTATCTTAGTTATGATGAAATGCTGGAAATGGCGTCTTTAGGCTCCCAGGTATTACAGGCGCGTTCGGTTATATTCGCGAAAAAATTTAATGTTCCGATTCATGTGCGTTCAAGCTTTAGTAATAAAAAAGGCACAATAATACTGAAGGAGGCAAAGCCAATGTGGGAGGGTGTTGTAATTTCGGGAGTTACCCTTGATAAAAAGGAAGCTAAAATGACTATTTGTGACGTGCCTGATAAGCCAGGCATGGCAGCGCAGATATTTAAACATCTCGCTGAAGCTGAGATAAATGTGGATATGATTATTCAAAATATAAGCCGAACAAGACGGACAGACGTATCTTTTACTGTCCCCCAATCTGAATTGCAGCGAACAATGAAAACAGCCAAACAAATAGTTAAGGATATAAAGGCGGAAAAAGTTACCTGTGATGATGATATTGCCAAAGTTTCGATTGTGGGAGTGGGGATGAAAAGCCATCCCGGAGTCGCGGCAAAAATGTTTGATGTTTTAGCTAAAAAGAAAATTAATATTGAAATGATCTCAACCTCTGAAATCAGTATATCCTGTGTTATCGGTAAAAAATACGCGGAGTCAGCGGTGAAAGCATTGCATACTGCTTTTGGTCTTGATAAACCAGAACCGGCTAAAGAATAAGGAGTTTTTAATGCGTAAAGTTACAATTTATGACACTACGCTACGTGACGGTGCCCAGACAGAAGGGGTGTCTTATTCAGTTAATGATAAAATGCTTATTGCTAAAAAACTGGATTCTTTAGGAGTGGATTTTATTGAAGGCGGCTGGCCAGGATCCAATCCCAAGGACTTGGAATTTTTTAAAGCAATTAAAAATATTAAATTCGCTTATGCTAAATTTGTCGCTTTTGGCAGTACTTGCCGTAAAGATAATAAGGCTGCGCAAGACCCGATTTTAAAAGCACTGGTTAGCTCGGGTGTAAACTATATTACGATATTCGGCAAGTCATGGGATTTGCATGTCAAAGATGTGTTAAAAACATCTTTGGAGGAAAATCTGCGGATGATTACGGATACGATTAAGTTTATCCGTTCAAAAAAAATCACGGCATTTTATGACGCGGAACATTTTTTTGACGGTTATAAGCATAATCCGGAATACGCGCTTAAAACTCTGAAAGCGGCACAGAATGCCGGAGCCGAGTGTATTATTTTATGTGATACAAACGGCGGAACAATCACTTCGGAGTTAATCCGAATAATCAGCGAAATTAAAAATGAGATTAAAGTGGATTTAGGCATTCATGTGCATAATGATAATGGCATGGCTGTGGCTAATAGTATAGCGGCTGTTCAAGCCGGTTGTTCTCAAGTTCAGGGAACAATCAATGGCTATGGTGAACGCTGCGGCAATGCGGATCTCTGCGCGATTATCGCTTGTCTTGAGCTTAAGCTTAATATGCAGGCTGTTGGACATAAAAAACTAAAAGAGTTGACTGATGCTTCGCATTATATCAGCGAAGTAAGCAATATGAAACAGCAGGATAATCAGCCGTTTGTCGGCACTTCGGCTTTTGCTCATAAAGCGGGTGTGCATATCAACGCGATGGTGAAAAACGCGCTTAGTTATGAGCAAGTATTGCCTGAAAGTGTAGGCAATAAACGGAGATTTTTGGCATCAGAACTTGCCGGAAAAACCAGTATCTTATTTAAAGCCAAAGAACTATCAATTGATTTAGGGAAAAATGATAGTGATACTAAAAAACTGCATAAGCTTATTCAGCAGCTTGAATATCAGGGTTATCAGTTTGAAGCCGCGGAAGCTTCTTTTGAGTTATTGATTAAAAAGGCATTAAAAAAATATAATAAATTTTTTGAGCTTGATGGTTTTCGGGTAATTGTGGAAAAAAGGCCGGATATCGGCATGATATCTGAAGCTACGGTAAAAATCAAAGTGGGTAAAGTTAAAGTTCATGCTGCTTGCGAAGGCGATGGTCCGGTTAACGCGTTAGATGGAGCATTGCGTAAGGCATTGTCTGATTTCTATCCGGAATTAGCTAAGATGCATTTATCGGATTTTAAAGTCCGGGTTTTAGATAGTAAAGCCGGGACCGCGGCAAAAGTCCGCGTGTTTATTGAATCTCAGGATGAAAAGAACTCCTGGTGGACTGTGGGAGTTTCGGAAAATATAATTGAAGCAAGCTGGCAGGCTCTGGTAGATAGTATTGAATATAAGTTGCTTAAGGAAAAGGAAAAAAATAAGTAATCTATGGAAGAGCTTGCTAAGAAATATGATTTTAAGGATATTGAGGAAAAACAGTATCAAGCATGTGAGAAAAATTTATTTTTTCACGGAAAAGTTGACCCTGCGAAAAAACCTTTTTCAATTGTAATTCCGCCGCCGAATGTAACCGGAATTCTGCATATGGGCCACGCGCTGAATAATACGATTCAGGATATCCTGATTCGCTATAAAAAAATGGCTGGGTTTGAAACTCTCTGGATGCCGGGAACTGATCATGCCGGGATTGCTACCCAGAATGTGGTTGAGCGAAAATTAGCCAAAGACAATCTGACGCGGGATGATATTGGCCGGGAAAAGTTTCTGGAACAGGTATGGGATTGGAAACAGGAATACGGCTCGACAATAATCAAGCAGTTAAGAAGTCTGGCTTGTGCTTGTGATTGGCAAAGAACAAGATTTACCATGGATCAAGGGTATAGCGATGCTGTGCTTGAAGTGTTTATCCGCTTGTATGACAAAGGACTTATCTATCGGGGTAATCGGATAATTAACTGGTGTCCTCGCTGCCAGACCGCGCTTTCTGATGAAGAAGCTCCGCATAAGGATATGGAAGGATTTCTCTATTATATAAAATATCCGCTTAAAGATTCTAAACAATTTCTTACTGTGGCAACTACCCGCCCGGAGACAATGCTCGGAGATACAGCGGTCGCGGTTAATCCTGAAGATGAGCGGTATAAACAGCTTATTGGTAAAACCATAATCCTGCCTTTGATGCAAAGAGAAATTAAAATAATTGCTGATGAGTTTGTTGATCCGATATTCGGCACCGGCGCGGTTAAAGTTACTCCTGCCCATGATCCCAATGACTATGCCATGGGCAAAAGACATAATCTGGAATTTATTAATATATTACATCCTGATGGAACCTGTAATGAAAATGCCGGTGAATATAGCGGAATAGACCGATTTGAGGCTCGCCAAGCAATAATTGAAGATTTAAAGCAACTAAAACTTTTAGAAAAAATTGAAGCTCACGCGCATGCTGTGGGACATTGTTACCGTTGTCATACGGTGATCGAGCCTTATTATTCCAAACAATGGTTTGTGAGCATGAAACCCCTGTCTATCCCGGCGACTGAGGCGGTCCAAGACGGAAGAATTAAATTTCATCCCGATAGATGGACAAAGGTTTATTTAAACTGGATGGAAAATATTCAGGATTGGTGTATTTCTCGCCAGATTTGGTGGGGGCATAGGCTGCCGGTTTATTATTGTCCGGTTTGTGAGGATGAGAATGATTATAAAAAAGGGGTTTATGTTTCCAGAAAAAAACTGAAAAAATGCCCTGATTGCGGATCAGAAGCAATAATCCAGGATCCGGATGTTTTGGATACCTGGTTTTCCAGCTGGCTGTGGCCGTTTGCTACTTTTGGCTGGCCGTTTTTAGATTCAGAACAAGCTGATATCCAAAAAAAAGAACTAGCTTATTTTTATCCCACAGCCGTGCTGGTGACCGCGCCGGAGATTATTTTTTTCTGGGTGGCGCGAATGATTATGGCGGGGTTTGAATTTATCAAAGATATTCCGTTTAAAGATGTTTATATCCATGGAACCGTGCGTGATGATTCCGGCAAAAAAATGTCAAAATCATTGGGTAATAGTATTGATCCTCTGGAAATTATTGCTGATTATGGAACTGATGCCTTGCGCTTCAGCTTAATCTCAATTGCCTCGATGGGGCAGGATGTATATCTGGCCAAAGAAAAGTTTGAATTCGGCAGGAATTTCTGCAATAAAATATGGAACGCGTCGCGGTTTATTTTGATGAATTTTAACGGCTTTGATGCTTCTCAAGAAAAACTTCCGGCTAAGCCGGAGCTTAATCTGGCTGATGCCTGGATTTTGAGCCGGTTTAATTCAACCCTGAACAAACTTAATAGTTCGCTTAGCCAATACAAACTGAATGAAGCGGTAAATATTGTCTATGAATTTTTTTGGCATCAGTTTTGCGATTGGTATATTGAATTTTCTAAATTAAATATTGAGAGTATCGCGACCAAAACAGTTCTGTATAATGTTCTGGAAAAAAGTTTGCGGATAATGCATCCGTTTATGCCGCTGATTACTGATGAGATCTGGCAAAAGGTTACCGGCAATAATATATCAATATTATCCCAGTCTTGGCCTCTAGTCGCTGAGAATTATATCGATGAGAACCTGGAAAAAGAAATGCGGCTGGTTATGGATGTTTGCGTGAAAATAAGAAATCTAAGGAGTGAAAATGATATTAAACCAAAAGATAAGGTTGATATCTGTATTTATCCTGAAAATAAGCAAGCCGCGAATATTCTGCGGAAAAATTCAGTATATTTAATCAATCTGGCTAAAGTCGAAAAGCTAAGTTTTGCCCAGAAAGAGGATCTTTCAACATCAATAAATCCAACTGCCTCAGCTGAAGGTTGTGTGGTTATGATGAGCGCCCAGACAGATGAGACTTTTGATCCGGAAAAAGAAAAGCAGAAAATTGAGACTCAGATAAAAGAGTTGAATCAGTATATAATCCGTAAACATAAACTTCTTGGTAATGAGAATTATTTAAAAAAAGCACCAGTGGATGTTGTGGAGAAAGAAAAGCAAAGTGTCCTGGAATTAAAACAGGAAATAGAAAAATTAGAGAAAATTAAAAGTGCGCTCAATTAAAAGAAAACCTCAAGTAGTATCAGATATTTCAATGATTGTCAGTAATGCTTTATCCGAGGATATCGGTGCCGGCGATATTACCTGTTACGCGGTTATTGATAATGATCTGATCATCAAGGCAGATATTTTTGCCAAAGAAAAAGAGATTGTTGTTTGCGGGCTTGAGATTGTTAAAGAAGTATTTGCCCAAATTGATCGAAAAGTGAAAATTAAGTTTAATGTTTTGGAAGGCAGTTTTTTAACCGCGAAAAAATCAATCTGTACGATAACCGGTCCGGCCGCGAGTATTTTAAAAGGGGAAAGAACAGCGCTTAATTTCCTGGGCAGACTATCGGGCATTGCTACTCAAACAAGAAAAATTACTCAAAAGATTAAAAAATATAAAGCGCGAGTGCTGGATACGAGAAAAACAACTCCGGGTTTGCGGATTCTAGAAAAATACGCGGTTAAAACCGGAGGCGGAGAAAATCACCGGTTTGGTTTATTTGATCAAGTATTGATTAAAGATAATCATATTCAGATTATGCGAAATGTTGCTCAATCTGCTGATTTATGTGATATTATAAACCAGGTACGCAAAAAAGTAGCTAAAGGCACAATTATTGAGATTGAAGTCAGCAGCCTTGCAGAGCTAAAAGATGCATTGCGCGGCAAGCCGGATATTATCATGCTGGATAATATGAACGTAAACTCAATGAAAAATGCTGTAGGTTTTAGGAATAAGCTGAATAAACAGATTAAGCTCGAAGCATCGGGAAATGTTACAGAAAAAACTATTGAAAGTATTGCTGGATGCGGGGTTGATTTTATTTCTTTGGGAGCATTAACCCATTCGGTTAAATGTATTGATTTTAGTTTAAAAACAAAATAGAATTTATATATAAGGAGATCTTTATGGATCTAAGAAAGTTGTTGGAAATAGCGGTGGAAAGCAATGCCTCCGATTTGCATCTTGTGGTCGGATCTCCTCCAACTTTGCGAATTGATGGAGAGCTTCTCCCCATGGAAATGGAAGCTTTGACCGGGGAAAAGTCAAAAGAACTGATTTATACCATTCTGAATGAAGTTCAGGTTGAAAAATTTGAACAAGATTGGGAGCTTGATTTTTCCATAGCGCTTGTGGGAATTAGTCGTTTTCGAGTGAATATTTATATTTCCAAAGATTGTGTTGAGGCAGCTTTCCGGGTGGTTGGGTTAAGGATTAGAACTCCTGAGGAATTAGGCTTACCTCCGGTAGTTTTAGAGTTTTGCCGCAAACGCGCCGGCTTAGTGCTGGTTACCGGACCGACTGGGGTGGGTAAGACAACAACAATGAATTCAATGATTGATATTATAAACCGCGATCGTTCAGACCGGGTAATCATAATTGAAGATCCAATTGAATATATCCATGAACATAAAAAAAGTGTAATTATTCAAAGAGAAGTATATTCTGATACTAAAAGTTTCGGCAACGCGCTTATCCATACTTTAAGACAAGATCCGGATGTTATTTGTGTTGGCGAGATGCGCGATCTGGAAACAATTTCAACTGCCTTGACCGCTGCTGAGACCGGACATTTAGTTTTAGCGACATTACATACTCCAGACGCGACTCAGACTATTGACCGGATTATTGATGTTTTTCCACCCCATGCCCAACAGCAGATCCGAATGGTTTTAGCTAATGCCTTAGAAGGAGTTATATCGCAGCAATTGCTTCCGCGGATTGACGGTAAGGGCAGAGTTTGCGCGACCGAGATTTTGGTTGCCTGTCCAGCATTGCGTAATGTAATCCGAGAAGCTAAAACTGAGCAAATCCCGACAATTATGCAGACTAACGCGGAATTAGGAATGCAGCTTATGGATACATCACTTAAGGATTTATATTGTAAGGGTGTGGTTAGTTATGAAACCGCATTGAGCCGGGTTAAAGATATTTCTCATTTTAAAACATTATTAGCAAAAACAGGAAAGTCGTTTCGTTAAAAAATGCGTGCTTTTGAATTAGTCAGTCCGTTTAAGCCTGCCGGTGACCAGCCGCAGGCAATAGCTGAGCTGACTAATGCTATTAAACAAAAAGACAAGTTTACAACTCTCCTGGGAGTAACCGGCAGCGGTAAGACCTTTACCATGGCCTCGGTGATTGCTGAGCTTAATCGTCCGACCCTGATCATCTCGCATAATAAAACTCTGGCCGCGCAGCTTTATTCTGAATTTAAACAATTTTTTCCGCGCAACGCGGTGGAGTTTTTTATCAGCTATTATGATTATTATCAGCCGGAAGCCTATATCCCGCAAACCGATACTTATATTGAAAAAGATTCGGCGATTAATGAGCGGATTAATCGGCTAAGGCTCGCGGCAACGACATCGCTGATGACCAGAAAAGATGTGATTGTGGTTGCCAGTGTTTCCTGCATCTATAATCTTGGTTCTCCGAATGAATATCAAAATATGTTCGCGCGTTTAAAGCTTGGACAAAATATACTCCGGGATGAGCTGCTGAAAAATTTAATTAAAATCAGGTATGAACGTAATGATATTAGTTTTAGCCAAGGTCTTTTTCGGGTGCGGGGTGACACTGTGGAAATTTTCCCGGCTTATGAACAAAATGCTGTTCGGATCGAATTTTTCGGCGACCAAATTGAGCGGATTTCAATAATCGACCCAATTTCGATGAATAAAATAAAAGTGGTCGATGATATCGCGATTTATCCGGCAAAACATTTTCTAGTTGAAGATGATCAGCTGGAAAGCTCTTTGTTAAGTATTAATGAAGAATTAACGGATAGACTGGAACAATTAAATCAGCAGGGTAAACTGGTGGAAGCGCAGCGTCTGGCTTCCCGGACAAAATATGATCTGGAAATGCTCAGAGAGGTGGGTTTTTGCCACGGCGTTGAAAATTATTCACGCCATTTAAGTAAACGTGCTGAGGGTAGTCGTCCCTATTGTTTGATTGATTATTTTCCTGAAGATTTTCTGACAATTATTGATGAATCTCACGTAACTATTCCTCAGATTAGAGGAATGTATAATGGGGATAAGGCAAGAAAACAAGTGCTGGTTGATTATGGGTTTCGCTTGCCTTCTTGTCTGGATAATCGGCCCTTGAAATTTTCCGAATTTGAATCTTTAGTCGGGCAGGTGCTTTGCGCTTCGGCAACCCCTTCAGCTTATGAACTGGAAAAAAGCAATAAAGTAGTGGAACAAATAATTCGGCCTACTGGTTTAGTTGACCCGGAAATAGTGGTGATTTCTTCAAAGCATCAGGTTGATGATCTGATTGAGAAAGTAAAACAAACAGCGAAAAAACATGAACGGGTATTAGTAACAACTCTGACTAAAAAAATGGCGGAAGATCTGGCGGCTTATCTTGCGCAGGCAGGGATTGCCACAAAGTATATCCATTCTGAGCTGGATACAATGGAAAGAGTCAAAGTGTTAAATGAATTAAGAAAAAAAGATTTTGACTGCCTAGTAGGAGTAAATCTTTTAAGAGAAGGTCTTGATTTACCCGAGGTTTCTTTGGTTTGTGTTATGGACGCGGATAAAGAGGGATTTTTACGCAGTGAGACTTCTTTGATCCAGGTTGCCGGCAGAGCGGCAAGGCATGTAAACGGTAAAGTTATAATGTACGCTAATATTATGACTAAATCACTTAAAAAAACAATCAGTGAAACCTCTAGACGCAGAACAAAACAGGTTGAATACAACAAAGTTAATAATATAAAACCGCGATCAATAACAAAGGCGATTAATCAATGGCTAGAATCAGAAGAGCAAGCAGAAGAATTTGTCCGGGAAATAGTTTGTGATAATATAAAGACCTATGAAAAATTAGATAAAATCGATAGTTTAGAGCGGCAAATGGAAACAGCGGCAAAAAACCTGCAGTTTGAAAAAGCAATTATGCTCAGAGATAAGATCGAAAAACTAAAGGCTGAAAAAAAATGATTGAAACAAAAATAATTGAGCTGTTAAAAGAAAGTAAAAACTCTTTTGTTTCCGGAGAAGAAATTTCGCGCAAGTTAAATGTTTCCAGAACCGCGATCTGGAAACATATTACGCATTTAAGGCAATGCGGCTATGAGATTTCCGCTACGCCGCATACGGGTTATTGTTTAGATAAAGTTCCGGATAAGCTTTTAGCGGATGAAATCAGGTATGGATTGGAAACAAAAGTTTTAGGTCGAAAAATTTTTGCTTATAATTCCGCGGCCTCAACCAATACTATCGCGTATAGCTTAGCAGAGCAATTAGAAGCAGAGGGGGCCTTGATTGTCGCGGAAAAGCAGACCAAAGGCAAAGGGAGAATGGGCAGGCATTGGGTCTCGCCGCAAGGCAGCGGGATATACATGTCCTTGATTCTAAAACCAAAAATATCTCCGGCTGAGGCAGGCAAGATTACTTTAATCAGTTCTGTGGCAGTGGCTAAAACAATCCGGAAAATAACCGGACTTGCGGCAGTTATTAAATGGCCTAATGATGTATATATCGGAAAATCCAAGGTGTGCGGAATATTAACTGAAATGAGCGCTGAGCTGGATCGGATTAATTTTATAATCATGGGCATTGGGATAAATATTAATACGCCCAAGAGCAGCCTGCCGGAGTTAGCGACATCTTTATTTATTGAAACCGGGGAAAAAATAAATAGAATTATGTTTTTACAAAAAATGCTGGTTGAATTAGAAATTTATTATCACAAGCTTGAAAAAGGCAGTTTTGCGGAAATTATTGATGCTTGGCGGGATCTTTCAATGACCTTGGGCAAAAGAATAAAAGTTGAATGGCGCGGGCAAATGATTCAGGGGCAAGCAATGGATATCGATGATATGGGGGCTTTAATTGTGCGGGATGATTTTGGGTTTTCGCATCATATTTTAAGCGGTGATGTGAGTGTTGTCCGCTAGAACAGAGGGCTGAGTAATGAACGTGTATATTGATATCGGCAATACTAGCACAGTGTTCGGCTTTTCAAAAAAGCCGGGAATTTATTCTGTCTTACGGATTAAGACAAAATTAATCTGTGAATTAGCTTTTTTAAAAAAAGAGATACGCGCTTATCTAAAAAAAATCAAAGCCAAAGATAATAGTGTTGATAAGTTTGTAATTTGTTCAGTTGTGCCAATAGCTCAAGTTGGTTTGAAAAAGCAATTGAAAAAACTTTTTCCAAAAGCAGCGACTGTGTGTATCGGAAAAGACATTTTAATTCCAATTATAAATAAGTATAAAATTCCCAGTCAGGTTGGTTTAGACCGGTTGGTAAATGCTTTGGCAGTTAAAACTAATTATTCTCTGCCCGCGATTATTGTTGATTTTGGTACTGCCATAACAATTGATGTTGTTTCCCAAAAAGCGGAATATTTAGGCGGGATAATTGTGCCGGGGATTAGTCTCTCGCTTTTGTCTCTACATCACCATACCGCGCTTTTGCCCAAATTATCAGCTAAAATGCCAAAATCTCTGCTAGGCCAAGACACGGATAATTCAATTTTAAGCGGAGTTTTTTATGGCTATGCTTGTCTGGTGGATGGTTTAATCGATAAATTAAAACAAGAGCTTAAGCTTAAAGCAAAGGATAAAATTAAAGTGATCGCAACTGGCGGGCATCTTTATCTAATGAGAAAACTCTGTAAAAATATCGATATTTATGATCCAGCACTAACGCTAAAAGGCATAGAAAAAGCTTACTTGAAGCAAGGACACAAGATAAAAGCTAATGGCAAAAGCTAAAACTAATAACTATCTGCTATAGGTTTGCATGCAAGATGCTAGGGCTAGAATAATCATTTTAGCGGGTTTGAAGCCTGATTTTGACAGGACTGGCAAAATCAGAGATTCATCCTCGGAGCATTACAGGATGTAATGCGAGAATGAGCAGAAATGATTATTCTAGACCGCTAGTAATATGCTGCTTTACGGTATTTCTTCTAATCCCTAGGGAAAATTAAATAATTTCATTTTTCTTAAAAAAAAAGCTTGAAAGATATTTTTTATTGTGTTATTTTCTTAATAACACTAATTAGCACTCCTCGGGTGAGAGTGCTGATAAAACAAGGGAGGTATAGAAATGAATATAAAACCGTTAGGTGACCGTATACTGGTCAAAGTGTTGGAGGCAAAGCAAAAAACTGAATCAGGGATTTATTTGCCTGACAGCGCAAAGGAAAAGCCGCAGGAAGCGGAAGTTATTGCTGTAGGCCAGGGCAAAGTGCTGGAAAGTGGTAAAGTGCAGGCTCCGGAAGTAAAGGTTAAAGATAAAGTTCTGTTTGGAAAATATTCCGGAACTCAAGTAACAACCAAAGAAGGTGAAGAATTTTTAATTTTGCGTGAAGAGGATATTTTGGCAATTATTGGTTAAAATGTGAAAATCCAGGAGGAAATTAATGGCAAAGCAACTATTATTTAGTGATGACGCGAGAAGAGAAATTTTGCGTGGAGTCGAGCAGCTGGCAAGAGCAGTGAAAGTAACTTTAGGCCCAAAGGGGAGAAATGTGGTTATTGATAAAAAATTCGGTTCACCAACAATCACCAAAGACGGCGTGACAGTAGCAAAGGAAATCGAATTATCAGATCCTTATCAAAACCTGGGCGCGGAATTAGTAAAAGAAGTAGCTTCTAAAACCAGTGATATTGCCGGAGACGGTACTACCACAGCTACGGTTTTAGCTGAAGCAATTTACCGCGAAGGTCTTAAGAATGTCACAGCTGGAGCTAATCCGATGTGTTTAAAAAGAGGCATAGAGTTCGCGGTTGAAGCGGTTGTTAAAGAAATGAAGAAGATTGCAAAGCCGATTAAAGATAAGACAGAAGTTGCCCAGGTCGCGTCAATCGCGGCAAATAATGACTTAACCATAGGTGCTTTAATTGCCGACGCAATGGAAAAAGTCGGAAAAGACGGAGTTATTACTGTTGAAGAAGCAAAGTCAACACAAACAACTCTTGACGTTGTTGAAGGTATGCAGTTTGATCAAGGATATCTTTCTCCTTACTTTGTTTCTGACGCGGATAAAATGATTTGCTTGTTGGATGATCCGTTTATCTTAATTCATGAGAAAAAGATTTCCAGTTTAAAAGATCTTCTGCCGCTTTTGGAAAAAACCGCGAGAGCCGGAAAACCGCTTTTGATTATTGCTGAGGATATTGATGGAGAGGCTTTGGCTACTTTAGTTGTGAATAAAATTCGCGGGACTTTGCAATGCGCCGCGGTTAAGGCACCGGGTTATGGCGATAGAAGAAAAGAAATGTTGGAAGATATCGCGAAATTAACCGGCGGCCGGGCAATTACTGAAGAGCTGGGCGAGAAATTAGAAAATATTGATATTGCTGATTTAGGCAGAGCCAAGAAAATCAGAATTGAAAAAGACAATACAACTATCGTAGAAGGCGCGGGCAAGACAGCGGATATTAAAGCCCGGATCAGCCAGATCAAGAAGCAGATTGAAGCGTCTGATTCTGATTATGACCGGGAAAAGCTGCAGGAACGTTTGGCAAAACTTGCCGGCGGAGTCGCGGTTATTAATGTCGGCGCGGCAACTGAGACAGAAATGAAAGAGAAAAAAGCCAGAGTGGAAGACGCGCTGCACGCGACACGCGCCGCGGTTGAAGAAGGAATTGTTCCTGGCGGCGGAGTTATTTTGATTCGCGCGGCAAAAGGCTTAGACAGCTTAAAGCTTGAAGGCGATGAGAAAATCGGCGCGGAGATTATCCGCAGAGCGATTGAGGCTCCACTTCGTCAGCTCGCGGAAAATGCCGGATTAGAAGGCTCTGTTGTTCTTGATCAGGTAAAAAACAGAAAAGGTAATATTGGCTATAACTTCAGCACTAATGAGTATGTGGATATGATCGAAGCAGGGGTTCTTGATCCAGCCAAGGTCAGCCGCAGTGCTTTAGAAAACGCGGCAAGTATTGCTAGTCTGCTGTTAACAACCGAGACTTTGATCACAGATATAAAAGAAGATGATAAAGCCGGTGCTGGAATGCCTCCAATGGGCGGCATGGGTGGCATGGGCGGCATGGGTGGTATGGGGGGGTATTAATTTTCCCCAAATTTGTATTAATAAAACCCGCGGGAACTTTGGTTCCTGCGGGTTTTTTAATTAATCTAAAACCTTTTCCCTTGATATGTCTAAAATTATTAATTGACAGAATTGGTGCAGATATAGTATGCTTAAAAAATACGATATTAGTATTAGTTAATTTTTTTAAGATTCAGGCTATCCTAATAATTTAAATCGCAGATTAAATGTTAAGGAGCAAACTTTTGAATCGCGCTTACAATACCTTTCGAAAATTTTCATTCCAAACACTTCAGTTCTATCAATCAAATTATTCCCTATTCATTAATCTTAAAAAAGGAGAAGTTATGAAAAGAGTTCTTGTTTTGGTTGCTGTCTTGTTTTTTTGTACAGTTAGAGTTTATGCTGCAGATGGGGATTTGAATGTCATGGGTAATTTGACAGTAGGTTCTAGTACGCCAAATCCATTATATAAGCTATTAATAACAAAAGATAATGATTATGCTAGATTAGCACTTATCCCTACAGGATCTGAATATGGTTCGCAAATAGATTTTTTTGATACAGACGGACTCCAGGCAACAATTAAATATCGATATAATAGCGATTTAAATATGGCGTGTAATGACAATATTAGTTTTGATTGTGTTTACTTTTTTGTTTCTGGGCTCGCCATGGGAACAACTCCTTGGTATCAATATTCAGATAGGCGATTGAAGAAAAATATAGCGCCTTTATCTGGAGCATTAGACAAGATTATGAAACTACGGGGAGTAACGTTTGAATGGAATGAGAAGAATCTGCCGGAAGACCATAAAAAAGATTCGAAGGGAAAAATTAGAGAAAGAGGAATTTTTCCAAAAGGAACACATGTCGGTCTTATTGCTCAAGAGGTGAATAAGGTTGTGCCTGAGGTGGTAACTAAAAAAGGTGAATTTTTCGCTATTGCTTCTTCAGACCTGACTGGACTTTTGATAGAAGCAATCAAAGAACAGCAGCATTTAATCGAAGCACAAGATGAGCGCATAAAACGGCTTGAAGCAAAAATGAAATAAAAAGCGTAAGAATGTCAGATCTGTTAAAAACGTCCACTGAAATGGGAGAACAATAAGCGTTCATGAAAAGATTCAGACATAGACTATCAGTAATCCTAGCCCTAGGCTGCCTCTTGCTAGCCAATCACGCCCAGGCAGCTGTCAGGATAGAAGGAAACTCAACGAGCTACTCTTCTATCCAGCAGGCCTATGACAATGCCCAGGACCAGGATACCCTGCAAGTCCAGTCGATGTGGTATCCAGAGGATTGTAACTTTAACCGGGATATAAATATAACCCTCACCGGCGGCTACAACCAGGACTTTACAAATAACAGCCTGGATGACTCAGTGCTTATTGGAGACTTAACTATCACTAGCGGAGAAGCCACTCTAGGTAAGCTTATCATTGCCGCCCCGGGAGGACTAATCGATACCACTCCGCCCACTGGAACGATCACGATCAATGCCGATGATGTTGATACCAGTTCCCCTGAAGTGACTCTGAGTCTATCAGCCATTGATGGTAATTCAGGTCTAGGACAGATGCAGTTCTCCAATGACAATATCACTTACTCAGCCTCTGAAACATACAACATTCTCAAAGACTGGACTTTGACCACAGGTGATGGAGAAAAAACAGTCTATGTAAAATACCAGGATATTGCCGGTAACTGGTCACAAGCTTTTACTGATACTATTGTCCTGGATACTACATTACCAATCTCCATAATAGATAATATCGCGGATAGTCCGGATGCTTTTAGTCCGAATGGTGACGCTAATTATGAGACAACAACTATCAGCTATCAACTCAGCACAAATTCTAATATTAGTGTGAATATCTATGATCAGTCCCATGATCTGATCAGAGTCTTAAAGGACGATGTCGCGGAAAGCTCCGGCACACAAAGCGCTGTTTGGGATGGGAGAAATTCCGTTGGCAGTATTGTGGAAGATGGGACATATACTTATGAGATAACCAGCGCTTCGGAAACTAAATCCGGAGAGACGACAGTTGATAATAAGCTTTTAAATTTTATTGAGCCGAAGGATAATAGCATTGTTACCATTGGCGGCCAGCTTGTTTTTTATGCTATTCCTTCGCGAAATGCTGCTAATATATCTAATGTGAAATTATATTATCGTTTACAAGGTACGCAGAATTGGATTGAGCCAGACGTTGATTTTGAACAGCATGCCAATGGTAATTTGTTATGTATTATTGATGATATAGGAGGTAATGATGGAGAGGTTGTTGAGGCCGCGATTTTTATGCAATATCAGGATTTAAATGGACAGATCAGACAAGAATATACTGTTCCTCTAACTTTAACTTTTTCTAATGATTTTAATATTTTTAGTGTGCGTAATTTTCCCAACGCGTTTAGTCCTAATGGTGACGGAGATTTTGACGCAGGGACAATTTATTTTAGTATAAATAGAAACGCGCTTATTAGTTTAAAAATTTATGATATTAATAATAATCTAATTAGAACCATGGGGGAGAATGTTTCCGCTTCTCTTGGAGATATTGATGTTCCCTGGGATGGCCGTAACGATAGCTTAAATTTACAGCCTGATGGTGAATATATATACAAAATAACTGCTGATGATGGCCAGGGCAATATTCGGGAAAAACAAGGCAGTATTATTATTGATAATCATTTTATGACTATTGTTGAGCCTGCGCAGGGAACAGCACTTAGCGGCCAGGTAACTTTTAAAGCCGTAAAATCAGATAGCGTGTTCCAGGAAAATAACGTTTTATTCTATTCAAGGCTAAAGGGAGAAGTAGAATGGAATGCTATTGATGATGAAACTCCTTCTGTAAAACAGCCTGATGGCAGCTGGACTCAGACAATTGATACATCCGGAGGTTTGAATGCTGAAACTGAAATAAGAGTAGGCGCTGATTACTATAGTCATGATAATCAATTAAGAACAGAATATTCCTTGCCCGTAGAATATGTAATACTTAATGATCTGCGTATTATTGAGTCAGAAGTATCGGTTAATCCTTTTAGCCCAAATGCTGACGGACAATATGATACAACGCAAATTGCATATAGCATCAATGCGCCCGCTTCTGTGACAATAAAGATATTTGACGCGAATCATAATCTTACGCGACTGCTTCAAGAAAATATTGATATACTAATGGGTGATAATTTAATTGTTTGGGATGGCAGAGATGATTCTTTAAATCCTGTTTCTGAGGGCACGTACACTTATGAAATTACTGCTGAGGACGCGCAGCATACAATGAGTGATACTTTGTCAGGAACAGTGGTAATCGATAATAATTTTATGCAAATCACATCTCCTGCTGTAGGCAGTAACCTGACAGAGGATGTAACTCTTATTGCCATGCCTTCTGCTAATATTCAAAACCCCCAGAATGTGCTATTTTCTTATCGAATTCAAGGCGCGCAAACCTGGACAAGCATGACCGCGGAACAGCAGTCAAATGGTTCTTGGACTACTGCTTGGAATGTTGATTCTCTTAGTATTGGGAATTATGAAGTTAGGGTTTCCGCGGATTATGATGATTTAAAAGGGGAACATCGTTCAGAATATTCTATTCCTAATTCTTATATAATACCTGATTATGTAAAAATTACCAATGTTTCAAATTCACCGAACGCGTTTAGCCCGAATAATGATACACAATTTGATGCAAATACATTAACTTATACTATTAGCCGAGTTGGTACTGTAAAAGTTAGTGTTTATGATCAGAATAATACCCTTATCAGGACTTTGAAAGATAATATTTCAGAAATAGCAGGGATGAAGACTGTTATTTGGGATGGGAGAAATGATACAGGGGCTATCGTTCCTGATGGAATTTACAATTATTTAATTGAAGTCACTGACCAGGATAATTATCAGGCGCAGTATCAAAAAAGCGTTGCGGTTGATAATACCATAATAACTTTTGATCCTGTAGCCGGCAGTACCATATCTGGACAGACAACCATAAAAATAAGCCCGTCTCCTTATGTGACGATACAGGGCGTTTCGTTTTATTATAAAACGATGAGTGAAGTTTATTGGAATCATTATATTGGTAATGGAGTAAATCAAGGGGATGGTACCTGGGATGCGACTTGGGATACATCAAATCTGGAGAATGGCAATTATGAAATAAGGGCATCTTTAAATTATTATGACGCGGATAATAATTTCAGACAGCAGGATATTACCCCAATTATCTATAGCTTATCTAATGAGATAAATGTTTTAAATGTATCTGATTCTCCCGATGCCTTTAGTCCGAATAATGACGGAACTTATGATACATCTACTATTAGTTATAAACTCGCGAATACAGATGGAATTATTACACTTAAGCTTTATAATTCCTCAAATAATCTGGTAAGGACGTTAAAAGATGGAGTTTCTGAACTGCAGGGAGATTATCAGGTGGCATGGGACGGAAAAGATAATAATGATCAGCTTTTAGCTGATGGAATTTATACTTATATAATTGATGTTGATGATGGACAGGGCAATACTGCGCAGAAGCAGGGAACAATAACAATTGATAATCATGTCTTGTCAATTACGCAACCTGCGCAAGGCAGTAACATTAATCAGACAGTAACATTCACTGCTATCCCATCGCAATTGATTACCACAATGAATGCTGTGAGGTTTTATTATCGATTATCAAGTGAACAGATTTGGAGACAGATAGGTACTGCTGTAAAACAAGCTGACAATTCTTTTACAATAGACTGGGATACAACATTGTTTGCAAATCAAGCTGTTGAGATAAGAGCGTATTCGTATTACCGAGATTTAAATAACCAAGGGCGCACAGAGTATATATTGCCTTTAACTTACACAATTAGTAATAATATTAATATTTTCAATGTCGCTGATTCTCCGGACGCGTTCAGTCCGAATAATGATGGAAATTATGATACAGCTACTATCAGCTATAAACTCGTGAATTCAGATGGAATTGTCACGCTCAAGCTTTATGATTCCACAAATAGTTTGGTAAGGACTTTAAAAGATGGAGTTACTGAACTGCAGGGAGATTATCAAGTGACATGGGATGGGAAGAATGATTCATACAGCGCGGTGAATGACGGTATTTATGTTTACCGGATTACTGCTGTTGATAGCCAGGGGAATACGGCTCAAATCGAGGCTGATATTACAGTTGATAACCATGCTGTAACGATTACGACTCCTCAAGAGGGCGCAGTGGTAAACGGTGACGTGATTTTGCGCGCTGTAATTTCGGAATTTTGCCATAATGTAGCTAATCTAAGTTTTAGCTTAACCAATACTATAAATCATTCAATAGTTACGATACCGGCAACACTGGAAAGTGATGGGACTTGGTCAGCAACCTGGAATACTGCGGATATTTCCGCGGGAGAATATACGGTGCATTTATTTGGAACATGTACTGACAACAATGAAAGGAGCGCGTCTTTGGTTTCTGCAAAGACAAAATGTGTTGTGGCAAATTCACATATGCTTAGTTCTATTACTGACGCGCCAGACGCATTCAGTCCTGACGGAGATGGGATATCTGATACTGCGACTATAAACTATATTCTGAGTATAAACAGCAATGTAACTATAAAAATATATGATGTGAATAATGCTCTTGTGAGAACTTTAAAAGAAAATGAAGCACAGACAGCTGAACTTCTTAAAAAAAATATTGTTTGGGATGGGAAAGACGATGCTGGGAATATACTTAATGACGGTATGTACACATATATAATAGATGCAGATTATCAGGGTCTCTGTAGTGATCAGGAACAGGGGACTATAGCGATTGACAATCAGATCATATCTTTAGTTCAGCCGCTTCCTGATAGCAGTATTTCCGAGACTGTCACATTAAAATTAATTCCTTCTCAGTATCTGTCCGATTTAACCGCAATTACCTTTAGAACTACGCCCGGATGCAGTGGATTAGGAACTGTGGTAAAGCAAAGCGATGGCAGCTGGGAAGCAGTTTGGGATACAACGATCGATAGCAACGGCAGCTACAGTGTGACGGCGCAGGCAACATTTATTGATTTAAATGGAAAGTACCGGAACTGTGTAAAGACGCATATTTACACTGTTGCTAATGGTCTGGCAGTATCACGCAATGCTTTCAGTCCTAATGGTGATGCTTTTTATGATACCACGGCATTTTATTATCAGATGTTGTCAGTCGGCACGGTAACTGTGAAAGTATTTGATGCTAATCAATCTGTTGTCCGTATGCTTAAAGAAAATGTTCCTGAACCGGCAGGGCAAAAACAGGCAGTATGGGACGGGAAAGACGATAATGGGGCTGTCTCTAACGACGGGACATATTCATATAGTATCGATATTGACTACGGCAGCGGTAACACTACGCACCAGGAAGGTACAGTTGTCATAGACAATCATTTTCTGCGGATAACTCAGCCGATAGAGGGGGATTCTTTGAGCGGGATGGTTACCATGACAGCACAGCCTTCGTCTTATATAAGCAATGCGCATTCAGTCTATTTTTTCTACCGCAAAAAGGGTGATATTACTTGGCATCAGTTATATGCGGCATTTAAACAGCAGGATGGGACTTGGAATCTATCCTGGGACGTATCAGCGTTAGCTAACGGGGAATATGAGGTGTGTGTATCTGCTACATATAATGACTTAAATACTCTGGCGCGGATAGAAACAAGCCTCCCTATAATATGTTATATAGACAACCCTTTAGCGGTTCAGAAAGTTTCCGATGCCCCGGATGCCTTTAGCCCGAATGGAGACAATAATTATGATAGAGCAACTATAAAATATTTTATCAATTCCGATGCTACGGTGAGTATTCGCGTTTACGATGGCGGAGACGATTTAGTGTGTACGATTAAAGAAAATGAGCCCGAAATTGCTGGAGAGCACAGCGCGATATGGGACGGAAAAGACCAAGATAGTTCAATCGTGAATGATGGCACATACACGTATGTTATAGAGGCTGTCGATAGCCAGAGTACTGTTGTTCAGCAAAGTGGCGAATCTTCGATAGATAATAATAGCATATATATTACAGAGCCGGTTCCGGAAAGCACCATTTCTGGACAGGTAAACATGAAAATAAACTTTTCTTCCTTTGTTCACAGGGAATCAAATGTTGCTTTAATGACGACTTCTTTACGAAAAAATTCCATGTGTTATGGTGTGAAAGACAGCAACGGAAACTGGATTGTTCCGATAGATACAAAAATTATTCCCAATGGACCAATTGAATTTTATCTTTATGTGTATTATTACGATCAGAACAATACATCAAGACATGAATCCAGAATTTTTACCTTTACTGCTTATAATGAAGGCGCGGATATATCTGATCTCACAGTTACGCCTAACCCATTTTCCCCGGATAATAGCGGTACATGGTTGGATATGGATACCGGGGAGGTATTCCAGGAGCCGGCTCCTGGGCTGATACTGGATGATGAAGCAATAATCTCTTTTAGCGCGTCGGATTATGGGGTTTTTGATATTAAAATTCTTGATCAGGATGGTAAAACTATAAAACAGCTAAACAATAGTGTTTTATATCCTGACCCGCAGACACAGCGCGTAGAAGTTATCTGGAACGGTTCTACTGACGGTTCAATGCTTAGAAACGGTACTTATCGGGTAGTAGTTAATTCCGGCAACTCGGATGAAGAAATTTTTCAGGATATTATCGTTGATAAAATTCCGTTTATTAAAAATACGTATGTATCCCCCAATCCATTTATTCTGCAAGCGGATGATTACAATAGTGCAAGGATCTTATATACAATAGATCAGAATGCTTTTGTCGATATTGATCTCTATGCCGATGATGTGCTTGTAACTAATATTCAGGATAACGTATATCTTGAATCAGGAGCACATCAATTTATTTGGGATGGCAAGGATACTCAGGGGCAAATTGTAGACGACGGCAGTTACAAGATAGTTATCAATGCCCATACCGAACTTGGTGCGCAGGCATACCCGGCAAGACTTCCACTATTCATATGTTCAATATCTGACGTGAGAATTTCTTCTCCCACACTTGATCCTTATGATAGCGGCGCGTCAATGGAAATTTATTATACTATTCGCAATGATATGCAGATAACCATGATTGTGTATAATGATAATGATGAGCCGGTAAGGACTCTGGTGAACAATGAACTCCGTCTTGCCGGTGAGAAGTCGGAGGTATGGGATGGTAAAGACGACAGCGGGCAGATTGTTCCTGATGGGTTTCATTATTTTAAGATAACCAGTAATATTGACGGTCAGGAATATGTTCAATATGATCCGTCTCATACCGATGGTGCAGATATATCGCATTTTTTAGTGGTGAGCATTTCCGATTTTGATCCAAAGGAAAATATCCCCTGCATCTTGAATGTGGATGTGCCGGAACCGGCATATATTTTTGTGCGCATCAGACCCGGCCGCTGGTTGCAGGGTGATTCGGCCACAATACGTTTGCTAAAGTATCATGAACCATGTGAGGACGGGCATTTACAATTTTTTTGGGACGGACGCGATGAGAGCGGGGCAATGGTTCCTTACCGGTCGTATTTTATTGGTGTCTGGGCATACCGGCCGGATGTAAATTCCGTTCTGGTTATTGGCGGTACGCCGAGGATCACATTGGATGCCAACAGCATCAGTCCTGTCCGGTTTAGACCGTACGCTAATTCTTATCGTTCCTCTCAGACCATGCTTCAGACGACAGTGTCGTTTACAATATCTCGTGAGGCTTTGGTGAATGTTGGAGTATATAACAGCGCGGGAATTTTGGTAGCTTCTCTGGCGGACGAAGAGAGTATGGGCGCGGGTAAGCATACTTTATCTTGGGATGGTTGTTCTGACAGCGGTGAATTATTGCCCAAAGGAGACTATCGTGTGGTAATTCAGGCGCATCATGAACAAAATTATTCTGATTTAGTGCAGCTGCACATTGAGCTGGGATTTTAAATAAGGGGATTATAAAATGAAAAAGATTTTCTTTCTATTGATGCTAATATTATTGTTTTTTGAGCCGATAGTCTTTGCTGCTGATCTTGTTGTTTCTCTGAAATTCGCGCGAGAAAACAATAAGAAACTGCGGAGCATCCCGGCGATACCGGAAAAAAAAGAGGTATCGGGAACAGTTTTGCTGGACATTAAGCCTTATCCTGCATACACGGAAAAGGATAAATGTCTGGTTAAATATTATATTGATGATACTTTAGTCTATGAAACCGACGGCTGGAACGACGCGAATCCCAGTGTATTATCGTTTTCTTATGTTCTGGACACGATGAAATGTGCCAATGGCGAGTATGCTTTATATGTGAACTATTTTGACCAGGATGGGAATGAGGCTGTAGGCGCGGCGCGAATCGTGATAAACAACAAAGATTGATGGACGAGGCAAGATGAAGATAAATTATAAAAAAATTATCAGTGTAATTGTTTTAGTGGCGATGCTCACAGTTACTTCATTACAATCATTATCCTTTGCTTTGGATGATTACGAATATATAGACTGCTGGAACCACAGCTCCTATGGTACAGGGGACAATGTTGGTAATGGCCAGAAGAAAAACAATGATAAAACCACTGCCAAAACTAAGGACCCCGCAAACCTTTTTAACGGAAGTTTAGAATATACTCACACAGATTTATTTATTCCTAGCGGCCGCGGACTGCCTGTGGAAATTACGCGATATTACAACTCTCAGGACGTTTATGAGGGCCCGTTTGGCCGCGGCTGGTCACATAACTATGATATTCAGCCGATAAAAACCGTAGATAGCCAGGATGGAACGCAAATCCTACGCCGTAATAAAACCGGTTCAGATAACATTTTTGTCCTAAGTTCAACTGGTAATAATTATGTAGCGCAAGACAAGGATAGTTATGATGTGCTCACCGAATATGCGGTTTGGCCCTCGGAACTTAGTGATATTTCTCCGAGCGGGGTTACAGGCGGTTATCAGATAAAAGACCCGCACGGAAAAATATCTTTGTTTGATCCTGACGGAAAACTGCGGGTTATCAGTGACCGCAACCGCAATACGCTTAAATTCAGCTATGATACCTCTGGCCGACTCAGTGAAGTTAGTGATGCCCTTAATCGCAAGATCACGTTTGAATATAATTCTAATAATAAGATCATCCATATGCGGGATTTTAAATCAAGGATATACACATACGATTATGACTCTGATCAGAACCTGGTTTCCGTGACATTGCCGGCAACCCCGGACTATCCGCAAGGCGCGAATACCACGTATGCTTATGATGAAAAAAATCGCCTTGTTTCCATAACCGACCCGGAAGGGAACAAATATTTAAGCAATATCTATGACGACAATGACCGTGTTATTGAACAGCACTATGGCGATTATGACGGCTACATAAGCTATGAACCGCTTATAACTACATACACGGATTTCAATGGCGTGGTTACGGAATATTATTTTAATCCCGACGGGACAACGCAGAAAAAAATCGTGTATTCAAAGGCTATCCCTAACACCGTGACTCAAAGCTATACAACATTATATGAATACAATGAATATCAGGAAACAACAAAGATTATCTATCCCAGAGGTAATGTCATAGAAAGGGAATACGACGATAAAGGAAATCTTATCAAAGATATCCGGCGCCCGCAGGCGGATTCAACGGATGCAGAAAGCCTGATCTCGCTCATGGTTTATGAGCCGCAGTACAATATGCTTGAAAGCTTTACTGATCCAAAAGGTAATGTTACAACCTTTGGACATGACGGACATGGCAATCTTAACTTAATTACTTATCCTGAGGTTAATGGTCAGGCTCCGCAAGCATCTTTTACTTATGACCAGTTCGGACGGCTTGATACATATACCGATCCTAACTTGATTATCACCAAATATGAATACGACCCTGATTCCGGTTACCTGAGCGGAGTGATAAAAAATTATCATTCAGTAATGCCCATTGGCGGCGATCCGCTGATTATTAATGTGGAAACAACATTCAG
>JAZDHZ010000034.1:0-169549 GCA_043805415.1 Candidatus Omnitrophota bacterium
GGTTCCATGATGACAAGTTCCTTAACCAAAAAATACTTGTTTCTACTACGTGAAAACATTACATTTTCACGTAGTAAATATATTACATCTTGACGTAGTAATAACAATTGGCGGCTTATTAAAACTATTTATTATTGTTTATATTAAAAGAGGTGATATACTATGATAAAAAGGGGAAATTGCTGGTTCTAGAAGCCATGAAAAACAGTTATCTTATTGTTATAGTTTTAGGTTTGTTTTTATTCGGGCTGGTGTCTAAAGGCGCGGCTCAAGAAAAAGAACTTATTCCGCCAGGCATGGAATTGCGCTTAGTTGGGCAGACAAGTATTATTGTTCCAGAGGATGCTAAAATACGGGAAAAAGGCGGATTAATAATAGTGGAACAAATCGACCAGTATGTTGCCCGGACTTTATTTGAGATGAAACAGCAGATAAAAACCCTTGAAGCGCAACAAGAAAAGCTGAATAAAGAAGTAGAAAAATTAAAAACTGAAATAGCAAATAAAAATAAGATATAAAGAGGGGCATATTGTTAACAGCCGAATAATAATTGCAAAGAAAGAGGAGAAGGTTTATGTCAAAAATCGATTTTATTATGGTGCGTACTTTTCATAAGAATTGGATGATAGCCCTAAGGTTATTTTTAAAGGGACAAGGAGGGCTGACTGAAGTTCAGGCTTTGTCACATGAGGATTGCGATTTTGGCAAATGGCTCTATTCTGAGGGGCTGTCGATTTACGGAAGTGTTTTTGAGATGAGGCGTTTGGAAAAAATACATGTTCGACTTCATGAAGAAGTCAGAGAACTTATGGCTGCTAAGCAATCGGGTGATGAAAAAGGTCAAGAACGTTTAATGCGAAAAATACAAGCAGCTTCACAAGAAATTTTGGATTTAATGAAAACCATAGAAGATAATTTATAGTCAACCAAAGTATTTACAATATTATGTATTTAGAAATCGTATATATTATTTTTGGGATTCTTTTATTAATGCTGGGGCGTAAATTATTTTGGCTTTTTGCCGGGATGACATGTTTTGTTATCGGGCTTGAATATGCGGGATTGTTTTTACCCGGCAGATCAGATAAAGCGGTTTTAATTGTAGCGCTTATTTGCGCAATTGTCGGTATTGTGCTAGCATTTGTTGTGCAAAAAGCAGGCTTAGGAATAGCCGGGTTTTTAGCTGGCGGATATATATCCATGATGCTGATCAGGGAATTAGGTTTTAGTTTAGCTTGGCTGCCGTGGGTAATATTTATTTTAGGAGGGGTTTTAGGCGCAATCCTTATTGCGGTAATATTTGATTTGGCATTAATTATTTTATCATCGGTTATCGGAGCTTTTCTTATTATCCAAACAACAGGTTTTAGTCTCTATCTTACGAAAATACTATTTTTGCTTTTAACCGCCATTGGAATAATAACGCAGATAACTCACCATAAAGCAAAAGAATAAGCATATTAGTATGGTTTATCAGGAATCAGGGGAATTGTGAAAAATACAGCAGTCAGTGTGGTCATTGTTTTTTTGTTTTTTACTCAAAATTGTTTTGCCGCCGGGGTGCGAATTCCGCAATTTGAATTAGCCAGTGAGATATCTCAGATAGCTTATAAAGAACCAGGGGTTATGAAACAGTCTGGAAGTATGTCAGGCATTGTCGGTTCGTATACATTCCTAGATGAAGTAATGCTTAAACTAGAAGCACGTTTAAGTTATGGGCAGGTTGACTATAGTTCAATTAATACCGGCAGCATGGATTCCATAGATGATATCCTCTGTGAATTTAGAGCGCTTGCTGGTTGTAATATTTCTCCGCAGCCAGAGTGTATTATTCTACCCTATTTTGGCTATGGGTACCGTTATCTTGAAGATGATTCCCAGGGAAGAGTAACTACCACCGGTCATCTGGGATACAAAAGAGAAGCTAATTATTATTATTCACCGATTGGTATTAGTGTTATAAAAGATATCGGGTCTGGGTTTATTATGGGATTAAGTCTTGAGTATGATTTTTTTTGGTTAGGGATTCAAAAAAGCTATTTAAGTGATGCTATTCCCGCAAGAAGCGATCTGGAAAATAAGCAAAAAACAGGTTATGGCTATCGCGCCTCTTTGAAGATTGAAAAGCAACAAAAGCATTTAGATTTTGTTATTGAGCCATTTATCAGGTATTGGAAAGTGGAACAGTCAGAATCAGCAGATATGAGTGATTCGGGGATTATAATAGGCTATGGTTACGAGCCAAAAAATTATTCCACTGAGTATGGAATTAAAATCGCTTTGCATTTTTAACTAAAAACAGGGCGCATAGTGCTAAATTGCCTTGGCCGCAAATTCAGGTACTTTAAAATAAATAGGATAAGGGGTTATGATAAACAGAAAAGCATTAGAAGCAATATTTAAAGGCTCGGTAAAATTAAAGGCGCAAGAGTCTTGCCTTATTATTGCTGATACGGAAAAAGAAGCTATTGGCCGTAACTTTTTCGAGTTTGCTCAAAAGATTACTCCTCAAGCAAGATTAATGTTAATGCCTCCTACCCTGGAACATGGTGTGGAGCCGCCGGATGATATAGCCGAACAAATGCTTTTATATGATGTTGAGTTTCTGATAACCAGTAAATCTATTTCGCATACAAAAGCAAGAAGACAAGCCACAGAAAAAGGGGCACGCATAGCATCAATGCCTACAGTTACCGAAGACATTATTAATCGCTGCTGTGATATTGATTATGATTTGTTAAAACAAGAATCACAAAAACTGTATAAGCTTTTAGAATCTGCCTGTATTTTACGTGTTACCACTAAACTGGGCACTGACATAGAATTTACAATTGGTAAAAATAAATGGTTTGGGGAAAATGGCGGAAGTTTTGATTTTCCCGGAGCTTTTGGCAATCTGCCTGAAGGAGAAGTTTCTTTTGCACCGTTTGATTGTAATGGGCAATATATAGTTGATGTATCCTTTCCTGGTCTTGGGATTCTAGAATCTCCGATAACTTTTAAGGTTAAAAATGGATTTGCTTATGGAATAACCGGCAAAAGAAGTGAAGAAATAATTAAACGTTTAGATTCAGTTGGGCCCAAAGCATATAAAATCGCGGAATTGGGCATAGGACTTAATCCCAAAGCAAAAGTGATCGGCCTTGTTTTAGAAGATGAAAAAGTTTGTGGAACCATACATATTGCTTTAGGGAATAATATGTCTTATGGGCAAGATAATGATGTGCCTTTGCATTTAGATGGAGTTATTAGTTCTCCGGATATTTACACGGATGATAAAATAATTATGAAAAATGGTAAATTCATATGTTAATTAAGGTATATAAGTATAAATGAAAAACAGATTAGATGATAAAGGCAAAATTCAGTATCCATGCCAATGGCTTTATAAAGTAATTGGAGCAGACAGAGATAAATTGGAAAAAGCTTTAATTGGAATCATTCCTCAAGATAATGATAGTATAAAAATGGAATTTTCCAATATTAGTAAAAAGGGGAGTTATTTGGCTTTTAATGTTGCGATAAAAGTTGAAAATGAGCAGCAAAGAGACTTGATTTATACTAAATTAAAAAAACATCCGGATATTAAGGCTGTGCTTTAATTGCTGGAGATAATTGATAATATGCTTAAATATGTTTACCAGGTTTTAATCGCATTGAACGCGTATATTTAAAAGGCAGAAGAAACCATGACTAAATATAAAGATAGCGGAAATTTATTTGCGCGAATTCCGGATAAGTTCACTGAGGAAATTTTCAATACTCTTTTTGAGACGGATAATTTAAAAATAGAAAGGATTGTTTCTAATGGTCATTGTACGGATAAAGATCAGTGGCTGGAACAGGATAGGGATGAGTGGGTATTCCTGATTCAAGGTGCGGCCAAACTATTATTTAAACAGCAGTCTCAGACAGTTAATATGAAACCAGGAGATTATGTTTTTATTAAAGCGTACGCGAAACATCGAGTTGAGCGGACTGACTTAAAGCAAAAAACAATTTGGTTGGCAGTGCATGGACACTCTAAGAAAAAATAAATAGTTAAGAAAGGATAAAATTGAAAGCATCGGCTTTATTGCAAAAAGTCAGGCAGGAGAAACCGCTTGTTCATCATATAACAAACTGGGTGACAATTTATGATTGTGCTAATGTTGTTAAGGTTTTTGGCGCATCCCCGGTTATGGCGCATGCGCCTGAAGAAGTTGCGGATATGACCGGGATTGCATCGGCTTTAGTCTTAAATATCGGAACATTAACCAGCGAGTTGATTCAATCAATGAAAATAGCTGCTGCGTGCGCGAATAAAAAAAACATACCGGTTGTGCTTGATGTTTGCGGTGCTGGAGCGACAAAATTTCGGGATGAAAAAGTATTTGAATTACTCAATCAAGTAAAAATTGATATTATTAAAGGCAATGGTTCTGAAATTGCCCGGATCGCAGGTCTTGCCGTAAGTACAAAAGGTGTAGATAGCACAGCGGTTAATACAGATTTAACTTTGCTTGCTAAGCAGTTAGCTGAACAAAGAAACTGCGTTGTCGTAATTACAGGGAAAACCGATATTATTGCTAGCAAAGACAAGTGTTTTAAGCTTAAAAACGGCAATGAAATAATGAGTCATGTTGTTGGAACCGGCTGTATGGCTGCATCAGTGATCGGAACATTTGCTGCTGTGGGTGATGATTTAGCTGAAGCTGCCTGCGCTGGTCTTTGCGCTTATGAAATAGCAGCAGAACAAGCAGCTGAATTAGTCTCAGGACCGGGAACGTTTAAAGAAAAGTTATTTGATTGCATTTTCTGTTTAGATACAGCTACGATTGATGCTAAACAAAGGATTGAATAAATGAAAGGGTTTTATTTTGCTACCGATGACACTCTGAGTTTTAAGGGCAGTTTAAGCGATGTGCAAGCTGCGGTTAAAGCCAAAGTTGAAGTTATTCAATATCGCTGCAAAAATGGTTCTGTAAAATTTATCTGCCAACAGGCAAGGGAATTAAAGCAAGCGGCCCAAGGTGCTTTATTTATAATTAATGATCGAATTGATGTTGCTTTGGCTGTTGATGCCGATGGAGTGCATTTAGGTCAAGAGGATATGCCCTGTGATCTAGCAAGAAAAATTCTGGGCCCTGATAAAATAATTGGGATTAGTACTCATAATATTGAACAAGCTCGTATTGCTCAGGAGCAAGGAGCAAGTTATATTGGCATCGGAGCAGTCTTTGTAACTAATACTAAAGCTGGGGTGATGCCTTTAGGCATTAAGATGGTAGAGCAGGTCGTAAGGCAAGTGTCGATTCCTGTTGTGGCTATAGGTGGATTGAACTTGGAAAACGCGCGACAAGTGATAGATGCTGGAGTAGATGCCGTGTGCGCGATATCCGCGGTAGTGACTAAACAAGATGTTGCTCAAGAAATTTTAAAATTCCAAAGAATGTTTAAATAAAATGAAAACACTGCTTAATACAGAGCTAAGTCAAATTGATTTTGCGGTTGTTGATTTAGAAACAACCGGTTTTTGCTCGCAGCGGGATTGTGTTATTGAGATTGCCGCGGTAAAAGTAAAAGACGGAAAGATTAAAAACCACTATCAGTCGCTTATTTATACAGAGCATATTCCTTATCAAGCAACTCAGGTTCATGGCATAGATATGCAGATGATCAATGGTGCTCCGTCTTTAAATACAGTTAGACATGAATTCCGTGAATTTACTGATGGATGTGTTCTGGTTGGCCATAATATTAAATCCTTTGATATGCCTTTTTTATGCAATGAATTTGACATTGCGGAAAATGCTTTTTGTGTCGATACTTTAAAACTTTCTCGATTCTTGTTTGCCAACGAACGTACGCATAAATTAGCAGTAGTTGCCAAAAGGTTAGGCATAAACAGTGAAAGGTATCACAGAGCATTAGATGACACATTGGTAACTGCGCATATTTTTCTAGAATTTTTAAAAATAGGGATAAATCAATTTAAGGTTTTAAAAGATATTATTGCCTGATAAACAATAAAACATTATAATAAGCTTTTAGGAGGAAAAATTATGAGCAATAAGTCAATAATAGTGGTTTTTATGGTTTTTTTGAGTAGTTTTTGGTTTTCAACTGTTTTTTGTAATGCGCAACAAGCAGAAAAAGAAATAGCTAGTAACCAATCTGGTCAGTTACAATTAGAATTGGAAATCGCGAATAAAGAGTTATTAAATATTGATTTAGACGCAGAACAAAAATATTTGCAATCTCAATCCCAAGCAGAAGAAGCGGCAGATATGTCGCGGGTTCAGATTGATAGTGAAGTAGCTGCATCTGCAGAACAAGCAAAACAGGATTCTGACAAACAAATAGAAATATTTGAAAAAGATGAACAAGCTTATATGAAAAAAGCCATAGAAGAATCCGAGCAGCAATCTGAGGAACTAAATGAGCAAACTTTGAGGATAAAATCAGAGATATTAAACCCAAAATAAATACAGCGCGAACAATATAAAATGGACAATAAACAGCTAAAACAAGCGCAAAGAGAAAAAGATAAAAAACAACTTATTGGATTGATCATTTTTTTAATTATTTTGTTTGGTTGTTTGATGTTTATGAATAAAAGATTTCGCCGTAAAATTGAGCACAGGCCTTCTGAGTTCGAAGAAGATGTTAAGACTTATGATGGTTCTTTACATAGAAACATATCAAACCCTTTTGGTGCTGATTGATAAATTTTAAATCAGTATATTTTTAAGATTTTTCAAAAAATGCTTAGACAATCGCGGTTAATGCTTAATTTTTAAGCATTTTTCGGCTAATATTGGGGAAATACAATTTTTTTAAAAAAAAGCTTTATCCCTGATGATTATTGTATTATAATTAAAACCATTGTAAACCCTTCAAAACTCCTGTGTTATATTAAGGATCTGTTTACTATACATTAAAATCTTCAACCTAATTATTTAAGATTATAGAAATATTTAAAGTTTTTTATGAATGATATAAATAGTGAGCATAAAGGCATAAAAGCAAAGATTGTTCTTGAAGATGGTAGGATTTTTCAAGGCTATTCTTTTGGCGCGACTGGCACTACTTTTGGAGAAGTTGTTTTTAATACAAGTATGTCTGGTTACCAGGAAATCCTTACCGATCCCTCATATAAAGGTCAGATTGTGACAATGACCTATCCTCTGATCGGAAATTATGGTGTAAATACCCAAGATGTTGAATCAAGCAAACCATTTGTTGAAGCCTTAATTGTCAAAGAATGTTCTCGGATTGCCAGTAACTGGCGTTCCAACGACACACTGGCTTCGTATCTTAAGAAAAATAACATTATTGGGGTTGAAGGTGTTGATACGCGGGCGCTAACTCGGCATACACGATTAAAGGGCGCTATGAAAGCAGTTATTTCAACAGAAGATTTAGATGATCAAAGTTTGCTTAAAAAAGTTAAAGCTTCAGAAGGGCTTTTAGGAATTGATTTAGTCAAAGAAGTGACTTGTGCCAAAGCATATAAATGGAACGATGAGGGCAAGCATCATGTTGTTGTTCTTGATTGCGGTGTGAAATTAAATATTCTGCGTTCTCTAGCATTAAATGGTTGCAAAGTAACTGTTGTTCCTGCGCACACAAGCGCGGCGGATATCTTAAAATACAATCCTGATGGTTTAATGCTTTCCAATGGACCAGGAGATCCTGAGCCTGTAAAATATGTGGTTGAAACAGTGAGTAAATTACTGGGGAAACTGCCGATTTTTGGTATCTGCTTAGGGCAACAAATGTTAGGGCTGGCTTTAGGCGGTAAAACCTATAAACTTAAATTCGGGCATCATGGAGGCAATCAGCCAGTAAAGGATCTGAAAACAGGCAAGATTGATATTACTGTGCAAAATCATGGATTTTGCGTGGATATTGATTCTTTAAATAAAGATGATATTGAGATTACGCATATTAATCTCAATGATAAAACTCTTGAGGGAATTCGGCATAAAAAACTGCCGGTATTTTCTGTTCAGTTTCACCCGGAAGCATGCCCAGGCCCGCATGACGCGGCTTATTTATTTACTAATTTTGTTGAAATGATTAAAAAATATAAAAAATAAAAGAGTTATTATGCCGAAAAGAACAGACATTAAAAAAATACTGATTATTGGCTCTGGTCCGATTATTATCGGACAAGCTTGTGAATTTGACTATTCAGGAACTCAGGCATGTAAAGCTTTGCGCGAAGAAGGTTTTGAAGTTGTTTTGATCAATTCAAATCCAGCTACAATCATGACTGACCCGGAAATAGCAAATGCTACATATATCGAGCCGATTACCCCAGAAGTATTAGAAAAAATTATTGCTAAAGAACGTCCCGATGCTTTGCTTCCTACTTTAGGCGGTCAGACAGCGCTTAATACTGCGATGCAGGCAGCTGAGATGGGAATTTTGGAAAAATATAATGTTAAAATGATCGGGGCAGATACAAAGGTTATTCGGAAAGCTGAAGATAGAAGGTGTTTTAAAGAAGCAATGCTAAAAATAGGACTGGATCTGCCGAGGAGTGCTTTAGCGTATAATATGGAGCAATCAAAGGCTGCTTTAAAACAAATCGGTTTACCGCTGATTATTCGTCCCAGCTTTACCATGGGAGGGACTGGCGGAGGAATTGCTCAAACCGAAGAAGAGTTTGAAAAAATCTGCCAGTTAGGATTGCGCAACAGCATGATAAATGAAATATTGATCGAAGAGTCAATCTATGGGTGGAAAGAATATGAGCTGGAAGTAATGCGTGACGCGAAAGATAATGTTGTTATTGTCTGCTCAATAGAAAACTTTGACCCCATGGGTATTCATACCGGCGATTCAATAACAGTAGCCCCGGCTCAGACTTTAACTGATCGAGAGTATCAGAAAATGCGCGATTCTGCTTTGGCAATTATCCGCGAAATCGGAGTTGAAACCGGCGGATCTAATATTCAGTTTGCCGTGAATCCTAAAGACGGCAGAATGATTGTTATTGAAATGAACCCGCGCGTTTCCCGCAGTTCTGCTTTAGCAAGTAAGGCCACGGGTTTTCCGATCGCGAAATTTGCCGCGAAGCTGGCAGTGGGATTTACCCTTGATGAGATTCAAAATGATATAACCAAAGAAACTCCCGCTTCTTTTGAACCGACAATTGATTATTGCGTGGTAAAAATTCCGCGGTTTACTTTTGAAAAATTTCCCGAAGCAAAAGATATCTTAGGAATTTCGATGAAATCAGTTGGCGAAACAATGGCTATAGGAAGAACGTTTAAAGAAGCATTGCAAAAAGGCTTAAGAGGTCTTGAAATCGGGCATATTGGTTTTGATAATAAAAATGATTTTAAAGAGATCGAACAGGAAAAACTATTGCTTCGGCTTAAAGAGCCGAATGCGTCGCGTATATTTTATATTAAATATGCGTTTCAAAAGGGCATGAGCTCTGAAGAAATTTGCGAGTTAACTGATATTGATCCGTGGTTTATTGATAACTTAAAGCAGATTGTTGAATTAGAACAAGTGATAAAAAATCAGGGGAAAGATATTTTTCAGATTGATCCAGATTTATTGCGCAAGGCAAAAGAATATGGTTTTGGCGATGAACAAATAGCGAAACTGTTAAATACCGATGAGCTCAGGGTGCGTTCGCAAAGAAAAAAACTGGGTATTAATGTAACCTATAAACTAGTCGATACTTGCGGTGCTGAGTTTGAAGCATACACGCCATATTATTATTCAACTTATGAGCAGGAAGATGAAACCCGGGTTTCTAATAACAAAAAAATTATGATTCTGGGCGGCGGTCCAAACAGAATAGGCCAGGGAATAGAGTTTGATTATTGCTGCTGTCACGCGTCATTTGCTTTAAAAGAGCTGGGATTTGAAACAATCATGGTTAACTCAAACCCGGAAACTGTTTCTACTGATTATGACACATCAGATAAGCTTTATTTTGAGCCTTTGACATTTGAAGATGTAATGAATATTGTTGATAGAGAAAAACCCGATGGGATTATTGTGCAATTTGGCGGACAAACCCCATTAAACCTGGCAAAAAAACTTAAGCAGGCCGGAGCCCCGATAATTGGAACTTCCGTTGAGTCAATTGATCGCGCTGAAGATAGGGATAAATTCTCTAAATTAATTAAAGAACTGGGTATTAATCAGCCGCCTAACGGATCAGCTACATCAAGAGACCAGGCAATCGCTATTGCCCAAGATATCGGATATCCTATATTAGTAAGACCTTCATATGTTTTAGGTGGTCGAGCGATGAGGATTGTTTATAATGAAAAAGATTTAACAAAATTCATGCTTGAAGAAGCTGAAACAATTGATGTCTCAAGTGAAAAACCGATTTTGATTGATAAGTTTTTAGAAGATGCCGTTGAAGTAGATGTGGATGCTTTGTCTGATGGACAGACTACGATTATTGGCGGAATCATGGAACATATTGAGGAAGCTGGGGTGCATTCCGGAGATTCCGCGTGTGTGATTCCTCCCCATACTTTAAGCGGGAAGATTCTGGATATTATTAGACAGAATACTAAGCTATTATCAAAAAAATTAGAAGTAAAAGGGCTTTTAAATATACAATTTGCGGTGAAAAATAACATTGTGTATGTTCTTGAGGTTAATCCTCGGGCATCACGCACTGCTCCTTTTGTAAGCAAGGCAACAGGAATTCCTTTAGCAAAAATTGCCGCAAAAATTATGGTAGGAAAGACACTAGATCAGCTAGGAATAAAGGATGAGAAAAAAATAAAACACGTTGCAGTCAAAGAATCAGTATTGCCTTTTTCTAGATTTTCGGGAGTGGATATAATCCTTGGCCCGGAGATGAAGTCAACAGGCGAAGTAATGGGAATTGATAAAACTTTCGGGATTGCTTTTTATAAGTCGCAGCTTGCCGCAGGATCAGTGCTTCCTACAAAAGGCAAGATATTTATCAGTGTTAAAGCCAATGATAAAAAATCTATCATAGCTGTTGGAAAAAAACTTGTTGATTTAGGTTTTGAAATTATCGCGACAAAAGGAACTTATAATGTTTTAAACTCAAATAATATTCAAGCAACAATTATTGATAAAATTAGTGATAAAATTAGTGATAATAATGTTCTTGATTTAATAAGCCAGGGCCAAATTAAGCTGATTATAAATACTCCGACCGGACAAAAAAGTCAGTCAGATATGAAGTCAATAAGAAACGCGGCAGTAATGCACGGTATCTCATGTATAACAACTATCCAGGGAGCCCAAGCAGCGGTAAATGGCATAGAAGCAATTTTGGAAAAAGATTTTTCGGTTACGTCAATTCAGGAATTCATTAAGAATTCCGGATAAAGAGGAATAGTATGTGTGGAATATTTGGAATTTCTGGGCATAAAGAGGCTGCTCGCTTAACCTATTTAGGATTGTACGCGTTGCAGCACCGCGGAGAAGAAAGTGCGGGTATTGTAACTTATGACAAAAGAAGAACAAATGCTTATCAAGGCATGGGCTTGGTCGAAGATGTTTTTGATGAAAACGCGATTCGTTCTTTAAAAGGATCAATAGCTGTAGGGCATGTTCGCTATTCGACAACCGGATCAAGTTTGGAAAGAAATATCCAGCCTTTTCTTGTGAACCATAAAAAAGGACATATTGCCATCGCCCATAATGGTAATTTAACTAATACAAATTATTTGCGGGAGAATTTAGAAGAGCAGGGGTCTATATTTCAGACAACAATGGATTCCGAAGTAATTGTTCATTTTATCGCTCAATCAAGGAATAAGGATTATCGAAAAAGAGTAATTAATGCATTGTCTAATTTAGAAGGGGCATACTCTTTGGTTATGCTGCTTGACGATGTTTTAGTCGGGGCACGTGACCCGCATGGGTTTAGGCCTTTATGTTTAGGGAAATTAAACGGGGCGTATGTGCTTGCGAGTGAGACATGTGCCTTAGATCTTATTCAAGCTGAATACGTTCGGGAAATTGAACCCGGTGAGATTATTTTTATTCGGGATAAAAAAATAGAATCAATAAAACCCTTTCCCAAACAAAAACATGCTTTCTGTATTTTTGAATACATATATTTTGCCAGACCGGATAGTAATATTTTCGGTAAAAATGTTTATCTAACCAGAAAGCGCTTGGGGGAAGAGATGGCAAAAGAATCCCCGGTAAAATGTGATCTAGTTATGTCTATTCCAGATTCAGGGAATTCCGCAGCTTTAGGCTTTGCGAAAAAATCAAAAATACCTTATGAGGTAGGAATGATTCGGAATCATTATGTAGGCAGAACATTTATTCAGCCTTCTCAATTTATTAGAGATTTTCGCGTAAAAGTAAAGCTTAACCCGATTAAAGATGTTATCAAAGGAAAACGTTTGGCAATTGTGGAAGATTCGATTGTCCGCGGAACAACAAGTAAAGCAAGGATCAAAACAATTCGTGAGTCCGGAGCAAAAAAAATGCATATGCGGATTAGTTGTCCACCGATTAAAGCGCCTTGTTTTTACGGCATTAATTTTCCAACCAAGAAGGAATTAATTGCCGCAAACCATACAGTAAAAGAAATAGAGAAATTTATGGGTTTGGATAGTTTAAAATATTTAAGCCAAAAGGGGTTATTAAAAGCAATGCTTTTACCTGCATGTGAGTTTTGCACCGCGTGTTTTGATGGGAATTACCCAACAAAAATACCCAAGAACTTTTCCAAGAAAATGCTGGAACAAAGATGCTAAATAAGAGAATTTATTGATTACAATTTTTAAAAATTAAAAATTGTGGTAAGATTATATTAAAGATGGATAAGCGGTGCGGCAAAATATTGGATAATAAGCAGTTGTCCGGAAAAAGCTTTTTTGGTATTATTTCACAGAAAAGAGTTAACTATGAAAAAATATATTTTTATTACAGGTGGCGTAGTTTCTAGTTTAGGCAAAGGAATAGCAGCAGCTTCCATAGGTAAGCTTTTAGAAGCCAAAGGGTTGAAAGTGACATTAATTAAGTGCGATCCTTATCTTAATGTCGATCCTGGCACAATGAGTCCTTTTCAGCATGGAGAAGTCTATGTTACTGATGACGGCGCGGAAACAGATCTAGATCTTGGTCATTACGAGCGGTTTACCAATGCTGTCCTGAGCCGTGAAAATAATATAACTACAGGGAAAATATATTATTCGGTTATTAGCAAAGAACGCAGAGGTGATTATCTGGGCAAGACTGTTCAGATAATTCCGCATATCACTGATGAAATAAAAAATAGTATTAAAAAAGCATCGCAGGGCAAAAAACATGATGTCGTGATTGTGGAAATCGGAGGGACAGTCGGAGATATTGAAGGTCTTCCATTTCTTGAAGCAATAAGACAGTTTAAATTAGAGCTAGGTTATTCGAACGCGATAAATATCCATTTAACGCTTGTCCCATTCATTAAATCAGCTGGTGAAATAAAAACAAAACCAACTCAGCATAGTGTGGGGACTTTGCGGGAAATAGGAATAATGGCAGATATCATTTTATGCCGGACTGAAAAAAATATTCCAAAAGAAGCGCGGGAAAAGATAGGTCTTTTTTGTAATGTTAGTCCTGAAGCAGTTATTTCGGCCATTGATGTTGAAAGTATCTACGAGGTTCCGATAAAGTATAGTCAAGAAGGATTGGATACTCTTATTTTCAGAAAACTTAAATTAAAAGCAGGAAAAAGTGATCTTTCTCAATGGACTAAAACAGTATTGGAACCATTGAAATCTCCAAGAAAAGAAGTCGAGATCGCGGTTGTCGGCAAGTATATAGCTCTGCAGGATGCTTATAAATCGATTTATGAAGCTTTGATCCATGGAGCGATAAACAATAATGTAAAATTAGTTATTAAAAAAATTGATTCAGAATTAATTGAGAAAAACGGCGCGGAAAAATATTTTAAAAATGTTAAAGGTATTTTAATTCCCGGAGGATTCGGGGTGCGGGGGATCGAAGGTAAGATCAAAGCAGCGCAGTTTGCCCGGGAAAACAATATCCCTTATTTTGGCATATGTCTAGGCATGCATACAGCAGTTATTGAATTTTCCCGGAATGTTTGTGGTTTAAAAAACGCAAACTCAACAGAATTTTGCAAAGGGATAAAAAATTCCGTAATCAGTTTGCTTGAAGAGCAAAAAGCAGTAAAAGAAAAAGGTGCGACCATGCGTTTAGGCGCGTATGACTGCGCTTTAAAAAAGGGCACAAAAGCGTATAATGCGTATAAGAAAATTAATATAAGCGAAAGACATAGACATCGTTTCGAATTTAATAATCAGTTCCATGATATTATTGAAAAACACGGTATGGTGTTTTCCGGAATTAATCCTCAATCTAAACTCGTGGAAATTGTTGAGTTAAAAGACCACCCCTGGTTTTTGGCTTGTCAGTTTCATCCGGAATTTAAATCAAAACCAGATTGTGTGCATCCTTTATTTAGGGAATTTGTTAAAGCTGCTGCAAATAGGTGATAATATGGCAAAGCAAATAAAATCCGAAAAATCGTACATCAATGCTTTAGGTAAAATCAGTAAAGCAATTACAAGTGATCTTTATCTTGAAGATATGTTAAAGCTTATTGTTACTGTTACGGCAAATGTAATGCACGCGAAAATTTGCGCGCTTTGGCTTTTAGATGAAAAAAACCAATCTTTAAAAATTAAAGCCACTCAGGCGTTGAGCAGTGAATATTTAAAAGAAAGAACTATAAATGTGGGAGAAGGCGTGGTGGGAATGGTCGCGAAAACTAAACAACCGATTATCATTGCCGATGTTCTTCAAGATCCGCAATATAAAGAAAAAAAATTAGCGAAAAAAGAAAATCTTGTTTCAATGCTTAGTGTGCCGATGATGGTTAAAAAAAAAGTAATTGGTGTGATTAATTGTTATACTACAAAGAAATATGATTTTGAAAAAAGTGATGTTGAAGTTTTAATTACTGTTGCTAACCAGGCAGCGGTGGCAATTGAAAATACAGAGCTTTTAGTTAAAACGAGAGTTATTCAAGAAGAATTGGAAACTAGAAAAAAAGTAGAAAAAGCAAAAGGGATACTAATGAAAGAACAGAATATTACTGAGGATGAAGCGTATAATCTGCTCCGAAAATCAAGCATGTCGAAACGGATATCAATGAAGGATATTGCAGAAGCAATAATTCTTTCCTTTGAAATAAAAAAAGGATAAGCGCGTACAAAATAAGTTTTCAGTTTGTGAAATTCTTAATGTTTATTCAAACAAGAAGAAGCGATGAAAAAGTTTTGAAAAAAAATTTTTTCATTTTTTTTTATTTTTTTCTTGAAATTAGTAATTATAATGTTGTATATTATAAATTGTAGATACAATATATAGTACAAACATATATTGTGTTTCACAAAGTAGATATATCAAGATATTGTATAGGGGTAGACTTTTGGTCTAAATTATTATTGAAAGAAAGGGGGTGAATATTTTGGTAGTCAAAAAGAAAAAAGTAGCAAAGAAAGTAGTAAAGAAAGTAGCAAAGAAAGTAGTAAAGAAAGCAGTAGCTAAGAAAGTAGCAAAGAAAGCAGTAGCTAAGAAAAAGAAAAAATAAAACTTGGCTAGGTCAGCTTTGAAGAATACAGGATCCCGATTTTGATTAATTGAACAAGGATGTTACCAGTTCCCAAAGGCGGGGAAATTAAGAGATCAGTGCCCCAAAATTTAAGCGATTCGTTTGCTTTAATAATATTCCTTGCCTTTGGGAGGGATCAAAGAAAAACTCCTCAAATAAAATCCGCAATAATATTTATCGATAGAGTCTCTTTTTAATTTTACTTAAAGGGCATATGCAATATAAGCATTTTCTTTCTTGACATTTTTAGTCTTAAAGTCTTAAAATATATGTTAGATTAAGTACGGATACAGTTTTTCTTAGAAAGGAAAATAATGAGTGACTCTCTAGAGGCGCATGAAAAAATGATTTTAGAAGTTGAGCAGCTGCGTAAGAAGATAAATGAGCTTCAAGGTTCTGAACTAAAATTCCAAAAAGCAGAAAAAGAACTAAGGCAGGCTAAAGAATATGCTGAATTTCTTTTTCGTTCTACCCCGAATGCAATTTTTACAACCGATACTAACCGCATTGTAACTAGCTGGAATAATAAAGCAGAAGAAATTACTGGATACTGTTTTAAGGAGATTATCGGTAAACAGTGTACTATTTTTTCTGATACACCTTGCAAAGATATGTGCGCAGTATTTTCCGCTAGTGTTGAAAAGCCTATTTTCAATGCTGAATGTTCAATAAAAAGAAAAGATGGTAAGATAGTTGTTATTTCTAAAAATGCGGAGCTATTAAAAGATGAACAGAATAATATTATTGGAGCAATAGAGTCATTTGAAGATATTACTGGTCGAAAAAAGGAAGAACAATCTTTTCAAAGGTCATATCAGAGTTTAGAGATACAGGTTCGTGAGCGGACTGTTGAGCTTTCAAAAATAAATGAAGCTTTGCTTGTTGAGATTATGCAAAGAAAAAAAGTTCAGAAAAATTTTGAAGATGGAAATGAGAAATTACAACGCGTATTAAATGAAACTATTAGTGCTCTTGCTTTCACCGTAGAAAAAAGAGATCCTTATACAGCAGGGCATCAGGAACGGGTTACGCATCTAGCAGAAGCTATTGCCAAAGAAATGAAATTACCCGCTGAACAGATATTAGGTGTTAAAACAGCGGCAATGATTCATGATATAGGCAAGATTTGTGTTCCTGCGGAAATTTTAAGTAAGCCTTCTAAACTGACTACTTATGAGTTCAATATTATCAAAGCTCATCCAGAAGTTGGATATGATATATTAAAGGAAATTGAATTTCCCTGGCCTGTTTCTTTGATTGTTGCTCAACACCATGAAAGATTGGATGGTAGCGGATATCCGAATTCTCTAAAAGGAGATGAGATATTAATTGAAGCGCATATTTTAATTGTTGCTGATGTTGTAGAAGCAATGGCGTCGCATCGTCCGTATAGACCGGCTTTGGGCATTGATCGGGCATTAGATGAAATTATTAGTAAAAAAGGTTTATTGTATAATGTGGATGTTGCAGAAGCGTGCATAAGGCTATTTATGGATCAGGGGTTTAAACTTGAGCAGATAGTATAAAGCTTTTATAACTCTCAGGTATTTATAGTGTTTTGGTTTTTGAGTTTGAAAATAATTGACTTTTTTTTCGTTTTGGTGTATGTTTATTTATAATAAGGAGGTGGCCTACTTGAAGATAAAATTATTATTTTTAGGAGTGTTTGCTTTAGCGTTAGGTTTGATTTTTGTTTCTACATCTTTTGCTGCAATGCCGGATGCTAATAATGTTAAGGAAGTTCACGAAGGAGCAACTGTGGGATGTACAGTTTGTCATCCAGAGGGAAATTTCAAAGAAGTTAACAGCTATGGTAAAGCATACAAGGAAGCAGGGAGAAACGTGGATGCGGTTACAGCTATTGATGCAGCAGATAGCGACGGCGATGGTGTTTCTAATTATGACGAAATCAAAGCTGGTACTAGCCCAGGTGATGCTACAAGCAAATAATAGCAGTGGTTTTGTATATTAAAAATGGCTAGGACAGGTTAACTGTCCTAGCCATTTTTACTGCAGATTGAGTATTAAAGGAAATTATTTGATGGAGATTAAAAAATTTAGATCCACTATTTATGAGGATAAAGATATTCTTATTATTAATAAACCAAGCGGCTTATTAACTGTTCCTGCCCCAAATGAAAAAGTTAATAATTTAACTGAATTATTAAATGAGTTAAACCCGCGACAAAATAACAACCCTAAAATTTACCCCTGCCATCGGCTGGATAAAGATACTTCCGGCGTATTGATTTTTGCTAAAGGAAAGGCTGTCCAGCAGAATATCATGGATCAGTTTAGAGCAAAACATGTAAAAAAAGTATATATTGCTTTTGTTCATGGGATTTTTAACAGAACAACTGGGGTATTAAAGAGCTATATTCAAGGAGCTTGGCCGTATCGGCGCGATGATAAAAAAAAACTTGCGATTACTAATTTTAAACTCTTGGGCAGCGGGAAAAATTTTAGCATAATGCAGCTGGAACCAGTCACAGGAAGAACTAATCAGATAAGATTACAGTTTAAAGATATTGGACATCCATTAGTTGGAGAGAGACGTTTTATTTTGGCTAGGGATTGGCCGCTAAAGTTTAAACGAGTGGCTTTACATGCTCTGAGTGTTGAATTTATGCACCCGACTAAAAATAGTAGGGTTAAATTTAATGCTGAGTTGCCAAAAGACATGATTAATTTTTTAACTGGTCAAGGAATAGATGATTTTCTGAAAAAATTTCTTTTGTAAGCATTATCTTGTACGTATTTATTGAGTATGCTACAATAAAACCACTTATTAATATAGTTTATTTTGATTAAAGGTTTAGGAGCGAAAAAGTGAAGTACATATATTTAGCTCTATTGCAAGGTTTAACAGAATTTCTTCCAGTGTCTAGTTCTGGCCATTTGGTTTTTTTTCAAAAAGTTTTCGGGTTTCAGGAACCGCTACTTTGCTTTGATATTATTTTACATTTAGCAACGGCTTTGTCAGTAATTATTTTTCTTAAAAAAGATTTACAATTAATCATATATGATACCGTTATTGCGATTAAACAGATAATCAAGGGTAAAAATTTTTCTATTGTTTGGCAGGAATATAATAATTTTAGATTAGGAGTTTTTGTTTGCGTAGCCATTGCTCCGGCTATTATTTTCGGATTATTTTTTCATGCAATGATTGAATCAATGTTTAGCTCACTAAAACTTGTGGGTGTGTCTTTTTTAGGTACTGGAACAGTTTTATTTATCACAAAATATGCAAAGCAGAATAGTCGGCATGATTTTAATCTAAAAGATGCTCTTAGTATTGGCTTAGCGCAAGCTGTAGCTATAATCCCGGGCATATCACGATCTGGATTAACTATATCATCTGGGATATTAAGAGGACTGGATAGAAATTTAGCAGCGAGATTTTCATTTATTCTAGCAGTTCCGACCATAATAGCAGCTGGTGTCTATAAGCTTAAACATGGAATAGGTGAAATTAATATAAGCATCTTAATCCTTACTATATCTTTTTTGGTTGCGTTTTTAAGCGGTTATGTGTGTTTGATATTTTTGTCTAAAATGATTGCTAAGGCCAAATTTCATTATTTTGCCTACTATTGCTGGTTTATGGGTTTAATCAGTATATTTTTAACTATTTTTTATTATCGATAAACTATCTTAACAAGAGGTAATTTGTGAATAATAACTCAGGATGTTCGGTATTAATATTAGGAGGGGGAAGAGGAACCCGTCTTTTTCCGCTTACACTTGAAAGAAGTAAGCCTGCCATAGGTTTCGCGGGAAAATACAGGCTAATTGATATCCCTGTATCTAATTCAATAAACTCGGGTTATAACAAGATTTTTGTTTTAACCCAGTTTCTTTCTGCCAGTTTGCACGGACATCTTATGCATACTTACCGGTTTGATAATTTTTCTAAGGGCTTTGTGGAAATACTTTCCGCGGAGCAGTCACACAAAAGTTCAGAATGGTTTCAAGGCACAGCAGATGCGGTGCGCTGTGTTTTAAAACATTTGCGTTATATGCCGGAAAAGCATGTCCTAATTTTATCAGGAGATCATCTTTATAAAATGGATTATCGAAAAATGTTTGATTACCATGTCCAAAAAAATGCGGAAGTAACCGTCTCCTCAATTTTTGTAGATGAAAGCGACGCCTCACGCATGGGCATACTTGATGTGTCTTCTTCTGGGCGATTAAACAGGGTAATTGAAAAACCGGTAAATGTGAATAAGCTAAAGGTGAAATATAAAACAGTAGAACAAGCGGATAAGACGCATAAACTATATTGTGCTTCTATGGGCATATATCTATTTAATAAAGATTTGCTTTTTAATGTTTTATCAACAACAAAATCAGCAGATTTTGGTAAGCATATCTTACCATTGCTTGTTAAAAATAATGCTAAAGTCTTTTCTTACGAATTTAAAGATTATTGGCGGGATATTGGTACGATAAAAAGCTATTATGAAGCAAGCATGGATCTTCTCACTGATAATCCAGGTTTTGATCTGTTTGATTCTAATATGCCTTTACTTACAAGGGCGCGACTTTTGCCTCCGAATAAAATAATAGACTCTAAGATTTTCAGAACAATTATATCAGAAGGATGCTTGATAAAAAAGTCTACAATTGAAAACTCAATTATTGGCTTACGCAGCTATATTAAAGATAATACCATAATTAAAAACTCAGTTATTATCGGAAACGATTATTATGGCGATCCATTAAACAAGGAGCATTCAACTTCTTATATTGGGAAAGGGGTTATAATCGAAAGAGCAATTGTGGATAAAAATGTGACAATCGGCGATTTTACTCAAATTACAGATAAAGCCAATCATAAGGATATGGATGGAGACCTTTATTATATTCGCGATGGGGTAACTGTAGTTAGACGCGGAGTTACTATTCCTCCGCATTCAGTAATATAAATATTAATTAGCGGCATTTTTAGATAGTGTTTAAAAATATTAATTTCTAAAAAAGGAGGGATAAATATGTTTGAAATTCTGGAAAAATTTATTTTGGCTGGAGTGGGATTCGCGACTTTAACCAAAGAAAAAGCGGAAAAAATTATTGACGCATTGATCGCTAAGGGGCAGATAAAGGCAAAAGATAAAAAAGCAATGTTAAGTCGCTTACTAAAACATACGCAGCAGTTAGATAAAGATATTGAGAGTAAAATGCGGCAGGTATCTTTAAATGTAGTTAAAGGCTCGCAAAAGCAAATTGATGCTTTGCATAAGAAATTAGCGCAATTAACTAAAGATATTAAGAATACCCAACAAAAAAATAATAAAAAAAGCAAAACTAATTATTAAATCCCAGACAAAAAAGGAGGACAAATGTTTGAGCTAATTGAAAAGATTATACTTGCTGGTGTAGGCTTGGCAAATTTAACTAAAGAAAAGGCGGAAAAGCTTGTAGACGCTTTGATTAAAAAAGGACAGATTCAAGCAAAAGACAAAAAAGCAGTTTTAAGCCGTTTGCTAAAAGGCACAGAACAATTGGATCGCGACCTTGAGAAAAAAATGAAACAAGTTTCTTTGAGTGTGGTTAAGAACTCCCAAAAGCAGATTGATGCGCTAAATAATAAATTGACACAGCTTGCTAAAACATTGGAAGTAGAAAAGAAAAAAAATACTAAGAGTAAATCTCCATTAGCCGCGAAGAAAAAAGTAAAGGCAAAAACAAAGAAGAAAGCATAATGCTCTTTAGAATTAAAACAGTAGCCGGAGATATAAACCGGCTAAGAGTAATATTAGTGATTCTCTTTGAAGAAGGATTTGGTTTCCTGATTGATCGGATAAGGTTGCCATATTTATTGCCTTTTAAATTAAGACTGTTTAGAATTTTCCGTCAATGCCGGCCGCCATGTAAATCTGATAAAAAGGCTGTGTTATTACCGGAACGTCTTTGTAGAGTATTTGAACGACTAGGCCCTACCTATATTAAATTTGGCCAAGTGTTAAGTTTACGCTCTGATATTATCCCTCCGGAATATATAAATCAATTAGAGAAACTGCAAAGTAGCGCTAGTACCTTTTCCTTTGATAAAGTAAAAGAGATAATCAAAGAAGAATTTAGTCAGGATATTGCTAAAGTATATAAAAAGTTTACAAAAGAACCTTTTGCTGCCGCAAGTCTTGCGCAGGTTCATCAGGCTCAATTGGCAGATGGGACAAAAGTAGCAGTAAAAGTTCAAAGACCGGAGATTAGAAATATAATTCAAAATGATATTCATATTCTATTTTTTTTAGCTTCGCTTATAGAAAAACATATCAAAGAAATAACTTATATCCAACCAGTACAATTAGTAAAAGAGTTTTCTGAATGGACAATGCGAGAGTTGGATTTTAGCATTGAGGCATCTAATGCTGAGCGTTTTCGGCAAAATTTTGATAATGATGAGCGGTTTTATTTCCCCCAAATTTATTGGGATTATTCTACAAAACGCGTTTTGACAATGGAGCTTATTAAAGGGATTAAATTGTCGGAAGTAGACCGGATAAAAAAAACCGGGAATGATCCTTACACATTGGCAGTAAACGGATTAGAGCTGGGCCTTAGGCAGTTTTTTATTCATGGCTTTTTTCAGGCTGATCCGCATCCGGGTAATTTTTTTGTTTTGGAAAATAATGTTCTCTGCTTGCATGATTTTGGGATGGTGGGATATTTGGACAGGCATATGCGCGACACATTAGCTGCTGTGTTTATATCTTTTGTCGAAAAAAAACCTGAATTAACTTCTAAAAAGATGCTTGATTTAGCTCCAAATTCTTCTTTGCAATCTCGGGAAGAATTTGAACAAAGAGCTACTCCGATTTTAAGCGCTTGGTTTTATTCAAAGAAACCTGAAAAAAGTTTTGCTAAAATGTTTTATCATCTTGTGATCGAAGGCGCAAAAAGCGGCCTATATTTCCCCCGAAACCTTGTGCTTTGTTCCCGAGCTTTATTAATCATGGAAGGAACTGGGCTTAAATTGTATCCGGAATTTAAATTATATGACGAGCTTGCGCCTTTGTTTGAGAAAGTGATAAAAGAAAGATTTAATCCAAGGCTGGTAGTTAAAGATATGGAAATGGGAATAATTGATTATTTGAATATTTTGCAGCAATTGCCTGAAAATACATTAAAGCTGATTGAGAAAATAGAAAAGGGGCAAATTGATGTGAAAATTGATAAAAGTGAAATAATGGCAATTAAAGATGAAATGGAAAGGGTTAATAATATAAGGCTGGTTTCTATTGTTATTATTGCGCTGCTTGTTTCTTCGGCAATTTTATTGCGTTTAGAAAAGCAGACATTTATTTTTGGATTTTCGGTCGCTAAGCTTGAGTTAGTGTTGTCTTTTATTTTATCTATTTGGCTTATATTAATTATTAAAAAAAAATGAAAGGGGGAATAAATGAAACAAAAAACCTTAAAGAAAATTTCACACAAAGCTGTTAAAATCTTTAAAATAGCTAATCGTAAAGGTTATGGAGCTGTTTGTCTTAATAATCTTACTGAGGGCTCAACGCCAAATCAGACTTATCAGAGAATGAGAAAAGCGGTTAAAAGAAGCGGCTACGAGCTTCTGGACATCACAACAGAAAAAACAGCACAATGTATTGTGCTTAAGATTTAATTTTTCTTGATAAATAAAATATGATGTGATAATATCATGATGCATTTCATTATTTTCAACATTAAATACATTCCTTTGGCCGTTTTCCTTAATTTTTAACAGAAGGTTATATGAATACACAATCTAGAGCAATTGAGCGTATTGAAACAAATATGGAGTCAATAGAGGTTGGCAGTCTGCGCTATTCTATCTTGGCTTGCGCGAAGAATTTTAAAAGTTCCTGGCTAGAGCTTGGACAGCATTTAGTCTCGGTATATAATGATAAATTATATAAAGGCTGGGGATATCTTACGTTTGAGGCGTATTGCTCAAAGGAAATTGGGATAAGAAAACAAACAGGATTTAAATTGCTTAGGTCTTATCATTTTCTTGAGCAAGAAGAGCCTCAATATATTAAAAAAGAGTATATAGATTCAGCAAATGGGCGGAATATTCCTTCTTTTGAAGCAGTTCATACCCTTAGCCAGGTAAAAGCTAACAAAGATTTGGGTTCCGACGATTATGCTAAGATGAAACGGCATATTTTTGAAGAAGGCAAGCCGGATAAAGAAGTAAAAGATGTTTATCAATCAATGATTAAACAGGTTAAGGAAAGTAGCCCTGAGGAAGAACATAAGTTAAGAAGATTTAAATATTTACGTCGTGTTGTCGGTTCATTAAATTCAATTAGAAAAGAGATAAAACTCAGCAAGTTTTTATCTGAAGATATATTAAAAGAATTAGACCTCATTATTACAAAAATTGAAGTTGAGATTGGGTAGTGGTTTAGGTTTTATTTTTTTGGAGGGTGGATGGTCAAGGAACTTATTTTTAGTGTAGTTGGCGGTTTGGGCTTATTTATTTATGGCATACACCTTATGGGTGAAGGATTGCAGAATGCTGCTGGTGACAGAATGCGCAGACTGCTTAAAGCATTAACCAGCAATATCTTTGCTGGGACCATGGTGGGTGCTGGGATAACAGCAATTATTCAAAGCTCATCAGCCACAACAGTTATGGTAGTTGGTTTTGTTAATGCTGGGCTTATGACCCTAAAGCAGGCAATTGGGGTTATTTTTGGTGCCAATATCGGGACAACAATCACTGCTCAGATAATTGCTTTTAAATTAACAAACTATGCTTTACCAGCGATTGCTATCGGAGCTTGTTTATATTTATTTGTGCACAAAAGATTTTGGAAGTTTTTAGGGTTATTTTTGCTTGGTTTTGGGATTTTGTTTTTAGGTTTAAAAACAATGACTTCGGTTATAAAGCCTTTTGCAGATAATCCGGCAATTATAGATGTTTTTGTCTCTTTTAGTAAAAATCCAGCATTAGGCATATTAACAGGAGCTGTAGTTACGGCGATATTTCAAAGCTCTAGTGTAACAACTGGAATGATTATAACGCTTGCGTCTTTAGGTTTATTTGACTTGCAGGTGGCAATCCCGCTTATTTTTGGTTGTAATATCGGGACATGTATTACAGCAATGCTGGCTTCAATAGGAACAACAATTTCCGCAAGACGTGCTGCTCTTGCCCATGTTTTGTTTAATGTGATGGTGACGATTATTTTTTTACCGACTATAGGCTTTTATCATAAGTTTATAGCATTAACTTCTGGAGATATTGGCAGACAAGTTGCTAATGCGCATACAATATTTAATATTGTCGGGACAATAATATTTGTGCCTTTTGCCGGTTTATTTGCTAAGGTTGTAACAAAAATGCTGCCAGGTAAGGATATTATTGTTGATACCCAGCCTAAATTTTTAGAAAAACATTTATTGGCTACGCCACTTGTTGCTTTTGAGGCTTCTATGAAGGAAGTAATGAGAATGGCAGCGCTGACAAAAGAGATGATCGGCGACGCAATGAATGGTTTTTTTAAAGATGATATGAAATCGCTGGCTTTGGTAAGTAAAAAAGAAGTAGCTGTGGATAATTTGCAGGAAGGGATTACTAATTATTTGATGCAAATTATGCAGAAAGAACTTTCTCCAACGATTGCGGATAAGATTCCTTCCTTATTGCACAGTGTTAATGATATTGAAAGAGTCGGGGATCACTCAGAAAATCTTAAAGAGCTTGCCGAGAGAAAGATTGCTTCTAATCTGCCTTTTTCTCCTGATGCATTAGCAGATATAAAGTCTATGTTTAACCTGGTCGATGCTATGGCTCAAGCAACAATAAAATGCTTGGATACGGATACTATTAATGATGCTTTGGTGGTATTAGATATGGAAAAACAGGTTAATTCGTTTACGCACAAATTAAGAGAAAATCATATAAGACGATTGTCTAAAGGTAAATGTAAAGTTCTTTCTGGAATTGTGTTTTTGGATATAGTAAGCAATTTTGAAAAAATAGCTGATCATTTTACTAATGTTGCTGAGGCAGTGGCCGGTAAGTTGCAGTGGACAAGTCCCGTTCAAACATTAAAACCGCCTAAAAAATAATTATTTTGACATAAATTACGCACTGAGTTATATTGTCAAAATAAATATAAACTTATTATTTAACTATTTTAATCAGTAAAAGCGCGGATTATGTCTAAGAAAAATAAGAAAAAAGCAATGAGTGTAACAGCTCTTTTTGTTCCGGAGATAAGAGAGTTAATAAACCTGAAAAACTTTTCCGAGGTCAAGGAGCTTATATCTAAAATTCCGCCTATTGATATAGCCGAAAGGTGGAATGACTTTTCCGTCAAGGAAAAGATGTTGATATTTAAACTTCTAAAGACACGTTTGGCTGTAGATGTATTTGAATCTCTGCAATTTGAAGAACAATCATTTCTCTTAGACAACCTTGGTAATGCCGAGGTTTCGCAGGTTCTTAATGAAATGTCCCCTGATGACAGAGCTAATCTGTTTAAAGATTTGCCTCCTAAAGTAATCAAGAAATTCTTTAAACTCATGAAAAAAGAAGAGGTTGAAGATGTTAGAGAATTGATGACTTATGAAGAGGGTATTGCCGGGGCAATCATGACCACGGATTATATCGAGCTTAGGAAAGAAATTACAGCAAGAGCTGCTATTCTCAAACTCCAGGATACGCTAAGTTTTGATGATGATTTGGATATTAGTTCTATATATATTACAGATGTTGAACATAAACTTTTAGGAGTTGTTGAGCTTCAGGATTTAATTAAGGCTCCCCCTGATATGCTGATTAAAGATATTATGGAAAGTACGGATTTTATTAAAATAAATGAATATTCTCCTGACGAAGAAGTAGCGCAGCTTTTTAAACGATATGATTTGATTGATGCCCCGGTAGTTGATGAAAATGATGAGCTTATCGGTGTTATTACCATTGATGATATAGTTGATTTGATTGAAAAAGAAGCTAATAAAGCAATTTATGAAGTGGGTAAAATGACTCCGGGAGAGGGTGAAATTATTAGTTATGCAACAGCTACAGTCAAAGAGCTGATTAGTCGGAGAGCGGGTTGGCTGATGTTTTTACTTGTGTTTGATTTTTTAACAGGAACTGTACTCAAAACATTTCAAGACACATTAAGCAGTGTAGTGGCCTTGGTATTTTTTATTCCAATGATTTTAGATACCGGAGGAAATGCCGGAGCCCAAAGCTCAATAACTGTTATTAGGGGATTGGCAACAGGGGATGTTACTTTTGATAATGTAAAACGTGTTGTTAAGTTGGAACTGATGACTGCTTTGTTAATGGGGCTTATTGTGGGAGTTGTTGCTTTTGTTAGAGCAATCCTGCTCCAAGGAGATATCCGCATTGGTTTAGTTGTAGGAGTGACAATGTTTCTTGTAGTTTTATTAGCTATTTGTACAGGAATTTCATTGCCGTTTATATCAAAGAAAATGGGGCTTGATCCTGCGGTATTGGCAGGACCGATTACAACAAGTGTTGTTGATATTATTGGGCTAATCATATATTTTAAAGTTGCACAAGCTTTTCTTCCTATGCTACACTAATCTGTTAAATTAATAAGTTTTCTGTTTTGCTTCAAAATAAAGTGGTAAGAGTTAAACTAAATAAAGGGATGGAATGAATCTTTTTGGAAAAAACCAAGTTATAGAGCGCTTACAATCACAACCTCAGAGCATTAAAAAAATATTTTTTCACCAAAAAAGTGATTTTGCCGCGATTAAAGCCCAGGCTAATGACAAAAAAATACCATGCATTGTCCTAAATGATAAAGAATTTTTGAGCATAGCGAAAAAGGCACACACTGAAGGTGTTATTGCGCTAGTTGCTGATTTTTGCTATGAACAGCTGGATACTCTTCTGAAGCGTGATAAGCAGAATAAATATGTGCTTATTGCTCTGAGTAACATTACTGATCCACAGAATCTGGGTTCTATTCTCAGGACTGCAGCATGTTTTGGCAATTTTGCGCTGATCATACCTAATCATAGAACCGCGAGTATCAATGAGACTGTTTTAAGAGTGGCCTGTGGAGGAGAAAACCATGTGCCTATAGTACAGGTAACTAATCTTATAACCGCAATACAAGCGGCTAAAGATGCTGGATACTGGGTAGCTGGTAGTGTTGTTGAACAGGGTTTGGATGTAACATGTTTTAAATTTCCTTTCCCCTTGTGTTTGGTTATTGGATCGGAAGATAAAGGGATAAGACATGGATTATTAAATCATTTAGATTATAGACTTACTTTACCCATGCCAGGCAGAGAATTGTCTTTGAATGCAGCTGTAGCTACAGCAATATTTTGTTATGAAATAATGAAACAGAGAATAATGTTATTATCAGGCAACTAAAGCGATTGCTATTGCTTTTTTGTGCTAAAATAAGTAAAATAAAATTAAGGAGTGGAATATAAAGATTTTATGGTTATAGCGTGTATAAAAAAAATTACAACGATATTCATTTTTTCATATCTATCCTTTGTTATTGCAGTTGCAGCTTTTGCCAATGGTTCTGGCATTGACAAAAAAGCACCTCCGAATTCATATGCTTCATCTTCTTGGGAAGTAACGATGAATGAACCAGACAAAAAAGACGATAAATACCCAGATAAAAGAAAAATCACTCCAGAAACGCTCAGAGTAGCCTTGGATGAATATTATGTGCCTCAGATTTCAGAATTACTGGGTAAAGGGGTTGATTGTTTTGAATGGGTTAATCAGCTGGATGATCCTTATCTAAATAGGTATAAGCTTGATTTAAGGGTAGATCCGGATGATGATAGAGTTAATCTGTTCTGGAAAAGGCAGTTTTAAAAGATTATTTACAAGGTTTTTTGTGAGCTATTTCTATTTTCTTGACGTTGCTTTTAAATAGTGCTATACTTTACATAACTTTTTTGTACGATACAGTTAATAAGTTTAAAGTTAGTATTAATGGTTTTACTGAGATTAAATAAAAATTTTTAACACAATCAGAGATTTAATGCAGGAATCATCTAAAATCTCTATAATGTATAGAAAAACTAATTTTAGGGATTATGGACTCATCAGGGAGGTAAAATGATGAAAAAAATTCTAGGGTATGTTTTAGTGCTTTCATTATTTTTAACTGCTTATCAATGCTCAGTTGTTTTAGCTGGAGATGCAGAAATGACAATGCCTACAATGGCTATGGGGGCTAAGACCCAGAGCGTTTTTGGTGTTGTCGGTAATGTAGAATATACTGAATTTAAGACTCGCGGAGAATCAGCAATTGTTATTAAAGATAAAAAAGGCGAATCAGTTGAGGTTTCTCTTAAACAAGTGGAACAAGGAGCAACTATTTTAGCGACTTATCGCAAGGAAAAAGACAAAAAAGGTAAAGAAAAAAATGTTCTTATTTCCTTAAGCATTGTAAAACCTGCACAAAATATAAAAACTTCTGATCGAAAAAAATAGTTTATTAAATGCTAAATTCAGGCATGCGAGTGTAGAGAATTTTAGTTTTTCTCTACACTTTTAATATTGATATAGTTTTTTCGGGGCATGGCTCAGCTTGGCTTAGAGCGCTTGGTTTGGGACCAAGAAGTCGGTGGTTCGAATCCACCTGCCCCGACCAAAAAATAATTGTAGAGTTTGGGACAAGGACTCTAAAGGATTTGCTTTTAGCTTACCATTTGCTGTCCTAGGTTCCTAAAATGTCCCTGTAGCTCAGTTGGATAGAGCAACTGCCTTCTAAGCAGTGGGCCGGGTGTTCGAATCGCCCCAGGGACGCCAAATTAAGCTGGCTAAGCATAAAAACACACGCTCTATAATTCAGTCTTTGAGTTTAAAGAATAAAGATTAATGTAGATGGTGGATGTAGCTCAGTTGGTTAGAGCTCATGATTGTGGTTCATGAGGCCGGGGGTTCGAATCCCCTCATCCACCCCATTTGAGATTAAGTTTTATATTGAGACTTTGGATTTCGAGTGAATGAGTAAATTTTTGTAATTTATTATGCTTGACTCATTAAATATAATCTTGCTAAAATGATTAAGATATAATAATCAGAAAGATAGGTTAAAATGATTAAAAATTTAAATCCACTCCAGCTCGGAGATCTAACAATCAAAATCCCGATAGTTCAAGGTGGAATGGGTGTTGCAGTATCAACAGCTTCTTTGGCAAGTGCAGTTGCTAACTATGGCGGAGCAGGAACAATAGCTAGTGTTGGGCTTGGATATAATTCAGTAGAAAATGAGACTAATTTTGTTAAAGCTTCGCGTGAGGGGCTGCAAAAAGAAATTCGTCAGTCAAAGCAATTAACTCAAGGAGTAGTCGGAGTTAATATTCTTGTGGCTGTTACTAATTACGAGGATTTAGCTAGAACAGCAGCTCAAGAAAAAGCTGATTTTATAGTTTCTGGCGCAGGACTGCCGATTAAATTGCCTGAATTTGTTGAGGGCACATCAATTAAGATTATCCCGATCATTTCTTCACCTAGAGCTGCTGCACTAATTATAAAAACCTGGAAGAAAAGATATAATCGTTTGCCTGATGCTATTGTAGTTGAAGGTCCGATGGCTGGAGGGCATCTTGGTTTTAGTTTTGAAGAGCTCATGTCACCAAAAGAGCAAGTACTGGAAATAATGGTGATTGAAGTGTTAAAAATAGTAGGTGAGTTTGAAAAAGAATATAATCAGAAAATTCCAGTAATTGCTGCGGGTGGCATATATACGGGGCAAGATGCGGCTAGATTTTTTAAACTGGGAGTAAGCGCGATCCAAATGGCTACACGTTTTGTAGCAACTAAGGAGTGTTCGGTTTCTGATGAGTTTAAAAAGTTATACATTGAAGCTAATGAAGAGGATATTGTGATAATAAAAAGCCCGGTAGGGATGCCTGGGAGATCGCTTAAAACCGCATTAATTAAAAAGGTGGTTGAGGGAAAAAAAGAGATCGTTAGATGCGGATATAGATGTTTAAAAACATGCGACCCTTCATCAGTGCCTTATTGTATAGCCAAAGCATTATTTAATGCTGTAATTGGCAAAATTGATGATGCGGTTGTTTTTGCAGGCAGCAATGTCTATAAAATAAAAAAGATAATTACGGTTAAAGAGCTTATGGATGAGATTGTAAATGACGCGATTGCCGCTCTCTAATATATAAGCCTGATTGGTTTAACAATATCGGCATTCTCCTCTAGGCCTATTGTAAAATGTCTGATTTATGGTATAATTATACAGTTTTTAAAGAACACATATTTGTGATATTCCTAAGCCTTGAAAAAAGGGAAGGTGTCTTATGATAGATGAAAGAAGAAAATATATGCGTTTTGATACAGACATCAAGGGTGAATTTCAAGTTCGCGATACCGATATTAAAGGCATTTTGAGTACGGATAATTTTAGTCGAGGTGGATTTAAAGCTACGCTAAATACAAAAGTGGATTTAGGGAAAATGCTTGAATGCGAGATGACATTCCCAGAGACAATAATGCCGTTTTTTTCATGTGGAAAAGTTGTTTGGGTGAAAGAAAATAATGCTAATACAAAACATCAATATGATGTGGGTATTCATTTAGAACAAATGGATCCAGTGGAAAAACAATGTCTTATTGATTATTGCTATAAAAAATGGAATGATTCAAGACAATCAAATAAAACCGAGTTTGATATAGACATGTAAAGACATTGTTATTTTTTTATAACAATGTCTTTTATTTTAACTTCTAACCATTTCCCTCCTTCTTTTGTTGCCGATAAAATCCTTCAAAACATTATAAACCCTAAACCTTTTAGGAGGATCATGAATTGTTATAAGATAATAAGTACAAGAAGATCAATCCGCAAGTATGCAAAAAAGCAAATATCAGATGATACCTTAAAGACAATAATCAATGCGGGGATATGGGCCCCTTCAGGTCTTAATAACCAGCCCTGGAAATTCCAGATTATTTGTAATGAATCTCAAAAAAATATAATCTCTGAGTTTACAAAATACAGCGCAATAATAAAAAGTGCGCAGGTTTTAGTCTGTATTTTTTTAGATAAGAACGAAATGTATAATCGGGATAAAGATTTGATGTCGATCGGAGCCTGCATCCAAAATATGCTGCTTAGTTCCTGGGAATTGGGCATTGGTTCTTGCTGGTTAGGTGAAATATTAAACCGCAAAGAGGAAGTTTGTTCATATCTGTCTGTGACTAAAGATCTGGAATTAATGGCTGTTATTAGTTTAGGCTACCCTGAAGCTGCGTCGGGCAAAGGGCAAAGAAAAGATATTTCTGATTTTTTATTATCTAAATTATAATCAAGCATTGATGTTTAAAGATTAAATTTTTATCTTCAAATTATTTTCCGATCAATTTGCGCTCTGACGTATTTCAATTTATTCTAATATGTGTTATTATGCTAATACAAAGATAAACTTATGTAATTTTACAATTGATTCTGATCGCGGAATATCTGGACTATAAGTCAGGATAGGGGTAAATATATGCAAAAATACTCTTTTGAAGCCGGCATATTTGATATGGATGGGGTAATTACAAAAACCGCAATAGTTCATTCTAACGCTTGGAAATTAGTGTTTGATGAATATCTGCATTTAATTGAAAAACGAAAAAATAAGTCTTTTCAGGAATTTACTCACCAAGATTATTTAAAGTATGTTGATGGTAAGCCGAGATTAAAAGGAATTGCCTGTTTTCTTGCTTCCCGCGGAATAACCTTACCGTTAGGCACAGATAAAGACAAGTTATCAGATGAAACCATCTACGCGATTGGAAACGCTAAAAATGACAAATTTCATAATATCCTGAAAACAAAAGGGGTTCAAGTGTATGAGCCCACGCTAAATTTAATCAAAAATCTAAAGGCAAATGGGATAAAAGTAGGAGTTGTTTCATCATCAAAAAACTGTGAATTTGTGCTTGAAGCTGCAGGAGTGTTGGATCTTTTTGCTACCAGAGTTGATGGTGTTATTGCTCAGCAATTAGGCCTTGAAGGAAAGCCGGAGGGAGATATATTTATAAAAGCAGCTGAAAACCTAGGGACTACAGCTGGGCGCAGCATAGTTTTTGAAGATGCTATCTCCGGAGTGCAGTCAGGGCGTAATGGTGGATTTGGCTTAGTAGTAGGGATTGCCAGAAGCGATAATATTAAAGAATTAAATGAAAACGGGGCGGATGTTGTGGTTAGCTCATTATCGATGCTTAATCTGGATACAATAGAAAAATGGTTTTGTAAAAAACCAATAAGTTTGCAGGAAAATTGGGACAAACAACATAATGGACAGAATGCGGGTAGTATTTTTAGCCAAGTTAAAGGTCAGATAGAGATTAATCCGATTTATTTGGATTGTTTTAAATCAATTTATCTTAAATCTAAGAATCTTGTATTGTTTTTGCCGGAATCTTCTGCTATCCAAGATGAAGTTAAGCAAAGCATTGTAAATTTATCCAAAAAGATTATTGTGGTTGTTTATGGCGATAAACAATGCATTGAATTATCAAAATCTGTAGGCATGGAAACTGTTTTTTATTTGGGCAAAAATGGTTTTACAATTTTTGGCGAAAATAATATTATAGCTGAAATCAAAAAAGATAAAACTGCTCTTGATGCAGGAAAATTAGTGCGTTGGTTTCTAAAGTCATCAGAAGTTTCCTTAAGAAATTTAAAAATAATGTATATTGGTACTCTGCCAAAAGACGAAAGTGCTTTTAGAACAGTTAATACTCGGGGAACCGGAATTCTGCTTTGTCCAGAAGATAGATTGTCGTCAGCACAGTTTCGTTTAAATTCAACAGCTCAATTAGTAGAGTTGCTGAATAATATGATTAAAATTGTATAAAAATTTTAGCGCCTTTAAATCAAAGAAAAGAGAGCGATGGATCAAGCCTATCCCTGGAGATTAATTTATAAGCAATTTGAACCTGAAGAAGAAGGGTTGCGTGAATCTCTGTGTACTTTGGGTAATGGATATTTAGCTACTCGGGGTGCCGCAACTGAAGCCGCGCCTACAGAGGTGCATTATCCAGGCACATACATTGCTGGAATATATAATCGTCTGGGGACTGATATTGCTGGAAGGACGATTTTCAATGAGGATTTAGTTAATTGCCCAAACTGGACATACTTAACTTTTAAGATTAGAGATGGTGGATGGTTTAGTCCTTCAGCTACCCGTATCCTTTCCTTTCATCAAGAACTTGATATGCGCAATGGAGTATTTATCCGTAAAATACTTTGCCAAACTCCGCATGGAAGAAGGACCTGGGTGCATGAAACCAGGATAGTTCATATGCTGAACTATCATCTAGCCGCGATTAAATATGAAATTATTCCGGATAATTACAGTGATTATATAAGCGTGCGTTCGATGCTTGATGGGGCGGTTTTAAATATGAATGTGGAGCGATACCGGCAATTGAATTTTAATCACTGGATATCGCATGATTTGGGCAAGTTTTCTCGTAATGGGGTATATCTTGGAGTTAAGGCAAGTCAGTCTAAAACAGAAGTATATCAAGTAGCAAAGCTTAAAGTATTTTTAAGCAAAAAAGAAATAAAACCAAATATAGAAATCATTCGCCATGGCAAAAAACTTATTGGTCAAGAATTCAGATTATTTGTTAAAAAACGACAGTTGTGTCAAATCGAAAAAACAGTTTCAATTTTTACTTCAAAAGACAAAAATATAAAAAATCCAAAAACCGAGGCAATAAAATCTATTTCAAAGCTGCCTCGGTTTGATGGCTTGCTTATTACCCATAAGCAGGCATGGGAAAAACTTTGGGAAAAATTTGACATTGAGATAGAGGGAGATGTCTTTTCCCAACAAGTAGTCCGGCTGCACATTTTTCATTTATTACAAACAGCATCTCCCCATAATAAAGATATTGATGCTGGATTGCCGGCAAGAGGCTTGCATGGTGAGGCATATCGCGGTCATGTTTTCTGGGATGAGGTTTTTGTTTTACCATTTTTTTCTCAACATATGCCAGAAATTTCTAAAGCCTTATTGTTGTACCGCTATAGACGCCTTAATAAAGCAAAAGAATATGCAAGAGATAATGGATATCATGGGGCAATGTTTCCATGGCAAAGCGGTTCTTCCGGCAGAGAAGAAACACAAGTTATGCATCTTAATCCTCGTTCCGGTAAATGGGGCCCTGATTATAGCCGCAATCAACGTCATGTGTCTTTTTCAGTAGTGTATAATGTTTGGAATTACTGGAAAAATACAAAAGATATTGTGTTTTATGAGAAATTTGGCGCAGAAATGATTTTATCCGTAGCTCAGTTTGCTTCCAGCCTTGCAGAGTATGATCCTAAAGATCGAAGATTTCATGTTCGAGGGGTCATGGGTCCAGATGAGTTTCATGAGAAATTTCCGGGACTTGGCCAGACAGGGTTAATCGACAATGCTTATACAAATATTATGGTTGTGTGGACTCTTTTAAAGGCCGCGGAATCACTTTGCTTAATATCTGATAAAGAGAAGAAAAGATTGCTTAAAAAACTTAATATTTCACAAGAGGAATTAGAACGCTGGGACTTAATAAGCAAAAAAATGAATATAGATATGGATAGTAATGGAATAATAAGCCAATTTAAGGGATATTTTAAACTAAAAGAACTTGATTGGGCGCAGTATAGGAAAAAATATAAAAATATACGCAGGATGGATAGAATACTAAAAGCAGAAGGAAAATCTCCGGATAATTTTAAAGTAGCGAAACAAGCTGATGTTCTGATGATTTTCTATTTACTACGCTTTGAAGAAATTAAAGATATATTGAAAAGATTGGGCTATGATTGCGACAAACATCTGCTGAAAAAGAATTACGATTACTATGTGCAGCGTACGTCTCATGGATCAACATTAAGTAAAGTCGTGCATTGCTTTGTTTCACATCTGATTGGTAAACCTAAAATATTTTGGGATTGGTTTTGTGAGGTTTTAAAATCAGATATCTTTGATACTCAGGGGGGAACGACTCCGGAAGGTATTCATTGCGGTGTTATGGGTGGATCAGTTGATATTGTGGTTAGAAGTTTTGCTGGGATACAGCTAAAAGATGATGGGATCCATATTAGCCCGAGTTTGCCGCAAAAATGGCTTAGGATAAGATTGAAAATACAGTATCAGCAATCTCTGCTTAGTTTTGATATTAATAAAAATATGGTAAACATTAAGACTGTAATGCCTAAGAATAGCAGAGAAAAAATTCCGGTTAATGTCTATTCAAAACGTTATTTTCTTTGCGCAGGAGAAACCTTATCTATCCCAATTTCAAAATAGAAGGTTTTGTTTATCAGGGAAATACTCAAAGGTTCGCAAAACAAATCAGGGTAAATATCCACACGATATTTTTACGGACAAGTTTATTGCTTTTTCTCAAAATCATGAGCAGTTAGGAAGGTTTAGTCGCGGAAAGAGACTTGAAAAACTGATTTATTTTGAGGCTTTAAACCCAACGCATGCATACCATTGATTTGATCATTTTGATGAAGATTTAATCAAATCTGTGATAAAGAGGCGAAAAGAAATAATAAGAAAATCAGTATTTTTTCTTGTTTTGATAGAGAATCAAAGATGTTTTTCCGGTAAAAATGAAAAATTGTTTTTCTGGATAAGATGGTATAATAGTAATGAATTATTTTGTATAATGAATCTCAGTGATCATTAAGCAACCTTCTTGTTAATTGTTTTAGAAGGAAATTAAAAGAAAATGTTTGATTCTTAAGTTCGTTGTAATGGCAGCAATTTAATCATACAAATCAGTAACTGCAGAGAGCAGCTCGCAGCTTTGGCCTAGATGAGAAGGAGGTATTAAGGTGAATCGTTATTTATGTGTGCATGGGCATTTTTATCAACCGCCAAGAGAAAACCCATGGTTGGAAGAAGTTGAGATTCAGGACTCCGCTTATCCTTACCATGATTGGAATGAACGAATAACAATAGAATGCTATGCGCCTAATGGATCATCAAGAATATTAACAAAAGAAGATAAGATTATTAATATAGTTAATAATTACGCTAAAATAAGTTTTAATTTTGGGCCAACGCTTCTTTCCTGGATGGAAAAGATGAGACCAGAAAATTATCTATCCATTTTGTCCGCGGATAAGCAAAGTAAAGAAAACTTTGGCGGCCATGGGGCAGCGATTGCTCAAGTATATAATCATATGATAATGCCTTTAGCCAATAGCCAAGATAAAATAACTCAAATATTATGGGGGATAAAAGATTTTGTACATAGATTTGATCGATTCCCGGAAGGTATGTGGCTAGCAGAAACAGCGGTTGATTTTGAGAGTCTTGATATCATGGCGCAGCAAGGCATTAAATTTACAATTCTTTCTCCTTATCAAGCGCGCAGTTTTAGAAAAATGGGAACAGAACAGTGGCAAGATGTTACCGGCGGCAAGATTGATCCGAAAAAACCTTATCTTTGCAAACTGCAAACAGGGAGAGAAATTAATATTTTCTTTTACGATGGGCCTGTTTCTCAAGACATTGCTTTTGGCGATTTATTGTCAAGCGGAGAAAAGTTTGCTAATAGGCTGGTTGGAACATTTTTAAAGGATAGTGAACATCCTCAGCTTGTTCATGCTGCTACAGACGGGGAAACTTACGGGCATCATCACAATTATGGAGAAATGGCATTGTCGTACGGCTATTCCCTTATAGCAAATAATAATCTTGCTAAGCTGACTATTTATGGACAGTATCTGGAAAAATTCCCCCCAGATTGTGAAGTTCAGATTATTGAAGATTCTTCCTGGAGTTGTTTTCATGGAGTGCAAAGGTGGCATGCTGATTGTGGATGTAAAATTAATACTAATCCAGCTTGGAATCAAAAGTGGAGAGCTCCTGTGCGCCAGGCAATGGATTGGCTGCGTGATAATCTGAGCAAGATTTATGAAAAAGAAATGTCTAAATATATGGATGATCCATGGAAAGCGCGCAATGAGTATATAAATGTTATTCTTGCTCGCTCCCCAGAGAGTACAGGGGGTTTTATCTCCGATCATGCAAGTCGAGAGTTATTGGAAATAGAAAAAACTAATTTATTAAAAATGCTGGAAATGCAGCGACACGCGATGTTGATGTACACTAGTTGCGGCTGGTTTTTTGATGAGCTTTCAGGTATAGAAACGATCCAGGTAATACATTATGCGGCTCGGGCGATTCAACTAGCAAAAGAGGTGACTGGAATTGATTTAGAACCAGGATATTTAGAAATATTGAAAAAAGCAAAGAGTAATATTGCTGAATATGAAGATGGGGCCAAACTGTATAATAAAATTATTAAGCCGACCATGCTTGACTTGAAAAGAGTGGCAGCTCATTACGCGGTTTCTTCTCTATTTAATGACTATGATCCAATCGCTAAGATTTATTCCTATGAAGTGCAGAGTAGTGATCAGGAGAAGATGCAAGCAGGTAAACAGCAACTTGTTGTTGGCACAGTAAAAATTATTTCCCAGATAACATTTGAACAAGGCGAGTTTAGTTATGCCATATTGTATTTAGGGGATCATATTGTTTTAGGGGGAGTGACAAAAGCTTTAAATCCCGATATTTTTGCCCAAATGCACAATAAAATCAGTGAAGCTTTTCAAAGAAGTAATGTCTCGGAAATATTTTCATTATTAGATGAATACTTTGGAACCCATGATTTTTCTTTATGGCATCTTTTTAAAGATGATCAAAGAAAAGTGCTAAATAAAATTCTCGGCGCAACGCTTAATGAAATCGAAACATCATTCAGGCAAGTAAAGGAACATCATTACCCAATTATGCTCGCAATGAAAGAAATCGGAATTCCTTTGCCGAATGTTTTTTTAAATACCTTCGAGTTTCTTTTCAACACAGACATGAAAAAAGCTTTGGAGGCTGACCAAATAGAAATAAAACGTCTTATTGAGCTTGTAAAACAAGTAAAACGCTGGTCGCTTAAAATAGATAAACAAACAATCGGTTTTATTGCAAGCAAACGAATCACATCGTTAATGGAAGAGTTTAAGATAAATCCCGAAAATGTGACAAATATAAAGATCATAGAAAATATGTTTAAAGTTTTACGGCCACTAGACTTACCATTGCGTATTTGGGAAGCTCAGAACATATATTTTTCGCTTAGAAAAGAATTGTTTGCTATTATGAATGCGAAGTTAAAGCAAAACGATAAGGATGCAAAAAAATGGTGTGTAAACTTTAATGCCTTAGGCAATATCTTATCAATCAGGTAATAAATATTAACTCTAAACAAGCGTGGTTCAAAAAACAATTCAAGTAATTCAAGAATTTAGGGGGCATGATGATTAAGCGGGGGAGCGGTTTATTATTGCATATTAGCAGTTTGGATTCAGCCTTTGGGATTGGGGATTTGGGGCAGGGAGCTTTTAAGTTTATTGATTTTTTAAAAAAAACAAACCAAAGTTATTGGCAGATATTGCCGCTTAATCCCACGGATTTAATCAGCGGCAACTCTCCTTACAGCAGTGCTTCCGCTTTTGCTGTAAATAGTTTATTGATAAGTCCAGGCTTATTGGTTAAAGATGGATTGCTTGAGGAAAAAGACCTTGAAATTTTTAAAGGAATTGCTCGAGATAAAGTTGATTATGAGTTAGTTTGTCAAGCTAAGGCAGAAATTTTCACAAAAGCTTTTGAACGTTTTAAAACCAGGGGGATAAGTAAGGATTTTAAAACTTTTTGTAAAAACAATACTTCCTGGCTGGATGATTTTGCTGATTTTATGGTTTTTAAATCTTGCTTTGAGCAGAAGTGCTGGACTCAATGGCCAATAGAAATTCGAGACCGTGATCAGCAAGCCATGCAGGGTCTAAGAGCGTCTAATTCTGACGCGATCCTGAAAGAAAAGTTTCTCCAATATATATTTTTTAAACAATGGCATGCTATTAAAAAATACGCGAATAAAAAAGGAGTGCAAATTATCGGGGATATTCCAATATATGTGACATATGACAGTGTTGATGTTTGGACTCATTCCGAGATTTTTAAGCTCACTAAAGATAAAAATCTTGAGTTTTTAGCAGGCGTACCGCCGGATTATTTTAGCAATACTGGACAATTGTGGGGCAACCCTGTTTATGATTGGGATAAGCTAAAAGAGCAAGATTATTCATGGTGGATGCAAAGGGTTGAGCATAACCTTAAACTTTTTGACTTGGTTCGGATCGATCATTTTCGCGGATTCGTTGATTTTTGGCAAGTACCTGCTGGACAGGATACGGCAATTAATGGTCAATGGGTAAAAGCTCCGGCAAAGGATTTTTTTACAAAACTTTTAAACAAATTTCCAGACTTGCCGATATTGGCTGAAGATTTGGGGATTATAACGGATGAGGTTAGGCAGACAATAAAGGACTTTTCATTTCCAGGAATGAAAATACTTTTGTTTGCTTTTTATGAAGATTTAGTAAAACATCCTTACTTGCCGCATAACTATACTGATAATTGCGCGGCTTATACAGGCACGCATGATAATAATACTTTAAGAGGATGGTTTGATAATGAATTGTCATCAGAAGATAAGAAAAAATTGTTTGAATATCTTAAGGCTGAGGTGTCTGTAGATGATTTAAACTGGGTTTTAATCAAACTTTTAATGGATTCCGTTGCTAAGCTTGTCATAATCCCTGTACAGGACATATTAGGCCTTGGACAGGAACATCGAATGAATACTCCGGGACTTGCTCAAGGTAACTGGCAGTGGCGCCTGAGTAATGATTTTATTACAGATAATATAAGTGATAAACTTTTAGAACTTACGGTAACATCAAAAAGATAAATGAGTTATGATCTTTTACTGCTCTACATAAAAGACATTGTGGGCATTGCAAAGTTTAAGCATATATGGTATACTTAATAAGTTTTAAAAAGATATAAATAAGAGTAATATCTTTAAATAAGGACTTATATGCGAAACTCGAGAAAATTTTCGACCTCAGACTTATCCAAGGCAACATTTGTTTACTCTTTTAGGCAGGATACTTTCTCAAAGGTTTGCTATCTTGTTTTAATTGGGTATCTATTTTTTGTCTCCATTATAATGCTTGTTGATGTATTAAGGTAAAAATAAGCATTTCCTCGAATATCCACAATTTTACAGTAATTTAAAAATAACGTGCAGCTAAAAAATAAGCAGCTTATTTCAACCTGTTTATTCTGAATTAGATAAATGCTCAGGCAAAGTTTTGCTGGACATAGAGTGCTATTGTAATATAATAATCCCTATATATGGAAAAAATTATTACTGTTACGGTGAATATTACTGATAAAAAGCATTCTGTTGAAGATTGGTCGCTTGAACAATCTGCGCAGGAGTTGGCTCTTTTAATTCGGACGGTAAAGGGTGAAGTTGTTGGACAGATGCTGGCCAATCGTAAAACCCCAATGCCCAGCTCATACTTGGGTAAAGGCAAAGTAGAGGAATTATCTAATTTAGTTAAAGAAGTCAATGCGCAAACAGTTATATTTAATAATGACTTAACTCCTACCCAGCAGCGTAATCTTGAAGAGTCTCTGGGTGTAAAAACCATTGACCGGACCCAATTAATTCTCGATATATTTGCTCGCCACGCCAGAACTAGTGAGGGAAAAGTTCAAGTAGAACTTGCCCAGCTGCAATATCTTTTGCCTCGTTTAGCAGGAAAGGGGATTGTACTTTCCCGCCTAGGCGGGGGGATTGGGACTCGCGGTCCAGGCGAGCAAAAGCTGGAAATTGACAGACGCCGGATCCGAACGCGGATTGATCGATTAAAAAAAGATATTAAAATTTTAAGTCAAAGGCGTTTGCAGCTAAGGACAAGACGACTGGAACACTCTTTGTCTACAGTTGCTTTAGTTGGCTACACCAATGCTGGTAAGTCAACACTGCTTAATGTTTTAGCCGGAGCAAGTGTTAAAATAAAAGATGAAATGTTTAGTACTCTTGATCCAGTAACCAAAAAGGTTACTTTGCCGAGTTGTAAATTAAAAATACTTTTATCAGATACAGTTGGTTTTTTGCATAAACTGCCGCATGATTTAATCGAGGCTTTTCAGGCAACGCTTGAAGCGGTAAAGGATGCGCAATTAATAGTTATTGTGCTGGATATTTCAGATGAACTTGTTTATCAGCATAATGATGTGATTTGGGAAGTTTTAAACAGTCTGAATGTGCAAGACAAGCCAATTGTCTATGCTTTAAATAAGATTGATCTTATTGAGGATAAAAGTCTTGCGGATAGATTTAAAAGGCGATTTAATCCTGGTATTGCTGTTTCCGCAAAAGCTAATTTAAACATGGATATTCTTATGAGGGTTATTGAGGATAGCTTGCTTGATGAGTCAACGATTAGCGAGTTTTTTATCAAACATAGCCAAATGAATGCGCTTAATACGATTTACGAGCAAGGAAAAGTGCTTAAATTTGAGCATCGGGAAGACGGCATTTATGTAAAAGCAAAGATTCCAAGTTTATTAGCAAAAAAGCTCTTGACAGAAATTTAAACCTTGTGTTACTATATTAGCACTCTTGTATGGAGAGTGCTAAAGCGGAGCAAGCGTGAAGGTAGACGTAGAGCAAAGAAGAGAAAAAATCCTAAGGATTGTGATTAATAATTATATTTCTACAGGTAGTCCTGTGAGCTCAAGAACTATTTGTAATAAATATAGAGTAGCTTTGTGTCCGGCATCAGTCAGAAATGTATTAGCTGATTTGGAAGAGCAAGGCATGATAACGCATTTGCATACTTCGGCGGGAAGAATCCCCACGGATAAAGGATATCGTTATTATGTTGATCGGCTTTTAAAATATTCCGGACTAACACCTCAGGAACAGACTGTAATTAATAAAGAATACTTAAGTAAGCATCTTGCTCTAGAAGAAGTGATGCGTAAGACATCAAAGTTATTATCAAATCTGACGAGTTATGCTGCTGTAGTTTCGCAGCCGGAAATTAAAAAGACAGCGTTTAAGCATATACAATTTACAATGCTTGACGCGCAAAAAGTTTGTGTGACTTTAATCGCGAATACTGGAATGACCAAAAGCACAGTAGTTCATCTTGACGCGAAGATTGATAAGCAACAGCTTAGCAAGATTCAAAATTTTATGAATTCGCAGTTTGAAGATGTTCCGCTGTCACTGATAAAGCTAGAACTGCGCAGGATGATGATTCAAGAAAGAGATTCTTTCTTCCAGGTCTTACAAAATGCTATTGACCTTGTTGATTTAAGCTCAATAATTGACGATAGCATGCGTTTTTATCTTGAAGGGCTTAGTAATGTTTTAGACTATCCTGATTTTGAGGATGCCCAAATGGTACGTTCTTTGATTAAAGTTTTAGATGAAAAAATTACTCTTTCGGGTATGCTGAACGATATTATAAGTGAAACCCAGCAAAAAAAAATAATACGGATTTTTATCGGGCAGGAAAATCCCTGCGATATGGGCAAGAATTGCACAATAATTATGAGCAGCTACGCAGTAGATGATAAAATTGTGGGCGGACTGGGGATCATTGGTCCAAAACGCATGGATTATGGCAAAGCAATTGCCACAGTTCAGTATGTTTCTGATATGCTTAGCGAATCTTTAAACCGCTTTAGTTTTTAAGGAAAGATTTATTATGAGTAAAGAACACAATAAAAAAGAAAATAAAGAAGAAGATAAACAACTTGATATGGAAGAAAACCAACAACAGGACGCGGAAGAACAAATTATCTCAATTCCCAAAGCTGAGTATGAGCAATTACAGCTGAGCAGGGATAATGCTGCCGCGGCTCTTGAGAAAATGCTAAGGATTCAGGCTGATTTTGAAAATTCCAGAAAACGGCTTGAACGGGATAAAACTGATTTTATTAAATACGCGAATGATCAGATAATCAGTCAATTAATTCCGTTTGTTGATGATTTTAAACGCGCCTTTGCCGCGGCTGACCAGACAAAAGACTTTGAGGTTTTACACAAGGGCGTGGAGATGATCTTAAAACACCTGATTGAATTGCTAAAACAAAAGGGAGTTACGGAAATCGAAGCAGTAGGGAAAAAGTTTGATCCGGCATTTCATGAAGCAATGCTCCAGGTTGAAACCGATGAACATCCGGAAGATACCATAGTTGAAGAATTTCAAAAAGGCTATCTTTTAAACGACAGAGTTTTGCGCGCGGCAAAAGTAAAAGTCGCCAAAGCAAAAGAACAAGAAAATAAAGAAGATAACATTTAAACAATAAAATAAAGGGGAGGTCAAAAATGGCAAAAGTAATTGGAATCGATTTAGGTACATCTAATTCAGCGGCATCGATATTAGAAGGAGGCAGACCAGTTATAATTCCTTCAGCCGAAGGAACAACAGTGGGTGGTGGTAAAGCTTTTCCGTCTATAGTCGCGTTTACAAAAGATGGGCAAAGACTGGTTGGCGAGCCGGCACGGCGTCAGGCTTCAATCAACGCGCAAGGAACAATCCAGGCAGCCAAAAGAAAATGGGGCTGGATTATCATTTCGAAGCTTATGGCAATAAATATACTCCGCAGCAGATATCAGCTTTTATCTTGCAGAAAATAAAAGAAGACGCGGAAGCTTATCTTGGCGATAAAGTAGAAGAAGTAGTTATTACCTGTCCGGCGTATTTTGATGACAATCAAAGAGCGGCAACAAAAGATGCGGGTCAAATCGCTGGGCTGAAAGTATTAAGAATTATTAATGAGCCTACAGCAGCCTGCCTTGCCTATGGACTTGATAAATCAGGTAAAGAACGAAAGATCCTGGTTTTTGACTTGGGCGGCGGAACTCTTGATGTAACAATAATGGAAATGGCTGATGGAGTATTTGAAGTAAAATCCACGCATGGGGATACTCATCTGGGCGGTACGGACATGGATAATATTTTAATTGATTACATCGCTGATCAGTTTAAGAAAGAAAGCGGTATTGATCTGCGCAGTGATAAAATGGCTGTGCAAAGATTAAGAGAAGCCGCGGAAAAAGCAAAGATTGAACTTTCCGGAGCTTTGGCTACAGATATTAATCTGCCGTTTATTACGGCTGACGCGACCGGGCCAAAACATCTTACTTTAAATATAAGCCGAGCCAAACTGGAAGATCTTATCAATCCGATAGTTGAGCGCTGCCGTGGTCCGATTGAAAAAGCAATTGCTGATTCTAAAATTCCGGTTAACCAGATTGATAAAATAATCATGGTTGGCGGCCCGACCCGGATGCCGATTGTTCAGAAATTTGTCGAAAGCGTTATTGGGACAAAAATTGAAGGCGGAGTTGATCCAATGGAATGCGTAGCCATGGGCGCGGCGATTCAGGCAGGAATTATTAAAGGCGATGTAAAAGATATATTATTGCTTGATGTTACTCCATTGTCTTTAGGAATTGAAACCTTAGGCGGCGTTTGTACAAAACTAATTGAAAGAAATACAACAATTCCCACAAAAAAGAGCCAGATATTCTCAACCGCGGCGGATAATCAAACTGAGGTAACAATCAGAGTATTGCAGGGCGAACGTCAGATGGCTAATGATAATGTTGAGCTTGGCCGGTTTAATTTAGTGGGCATTCCGCCCGCGGCACGGGGTATTCCGCAAATCGAAGTCGCGTTTGATATTGACGCGAATGGTTTAGTACATGTCGCGGCTAAGGACCTTGGTACAGGCAAAGAACAGTCAATAAAAATCACAGCTCCGAAAAAACTCTCAGAAGCAGAGATTGCCAAAATGGTAAAAGACGCGGAAGTTTTTGCTGAAGCTGATAAAAAGAAAAAAGAAGAAGTAGAAACCCGTAACCAGGCAGAGACATTAGCCTACAGCACTGAAAAATCGCTTAAGGATTTCGGCGATAAAGTAAAAGCAGCGGATAAGAAAAATATTGAGAAGAAAATAGCGGATGTAAGAGAGGCGCTAAAAGGAACAGACACAGATAAGATCAAAGCGTCCGCGGAAGAGTTGTCAAAAGCATCACACTCTTTAGCTGAGGAAATTTATAAAGCGCAGTCAGCACAGCAGCAATCTCAAGCCGGAGACCATGCAGCTGGCGCGGGGCAAGCTCAGCAAGAAGATTCACAAACAGATAAGAAATCAAAAGAAGATGTTGTTGACGCGGAGTACAAAGTAGAAGACGAAAATAAATAAACTAAACAGCAGACAGTAGTAAATACGCGAGATGTTGTAAAGTTGCTTATTTGCTGCTGTCTGTTTTATGCTTTTTAATATTGTTAAGGATAAAAAAATGACCAATCGCGATTATTATGAAATATTAGGTGTTAGCAAGGGCGCTGAAGTTGGCGAAATAAAAAAGAGTTATCGACAACTGGCAATGAAATATCATCCTGACCGTGTTGCTCCTGAAAAACGCAAAGAATCTGAAGAGAAGTTTAAGGAAATATCAGAAGCTTATGCCGTGCTTTCCGATGCCAATAAACGCGCTCAATATGATCGGTTTGGTCATGCCGGCATAAACAATCAATATAGTTCGGAAGATATATTCCGGGGAGCTGATTTTGGCTCAATCTTTGAAGAAATGGGTTTTGGCGGAGGAATTTTTGATGAACTGTTTTCCGGAGGCAGAGGCGGCGGGAGCCGGCGTTCGCAAAAAGGGCCAAGGCGGGGCGCGGATCTTGAATATCAGCTTGAGATCAGTTTTGAAGAAGCTGCTTTGGGAATTGAAAAAACCATATCAATTAAGCGGGGCGAAACATGTACTGAATGCCAAGGTGAAGGCGCTGCTCCGGGCACAAAAAAAATCACCTGCCCAGCATGTAAAGGCAGCGGACAAATAGGACAGTCAGCGGGATTTTTTACCATCGCGAGAACCTGCGATAGCTGTCATGGCCAAGGCCAGATAATAACAACCCCCTGTAAAAAATGCCGCGGCATGGGCAAAGTTTCCATGGACCGGAAAATCAATGTTAAAATTCCCGCGGGAGTAGACAATGGCTCGCATCTGCGTGTGCGCTCAGAAGGCGAAGCCGGTGATAAAAATGGACCGCATGGTGATCTGTATATTTTAATTCACCTTAAAAAACATGAAACTTTCGAACGGCATAACGCGGATATATATTGCACAGTGCCGATTAGTTTTGTCGCAGCTGTGCTGGGCACAGAGATTGAAGTGCCTACGCTTTATGAATCTAAAATTAAAATGAAAATACCGCCAGGAACACAAACGGAAAAGATATTCAGAGTTACCGGAAAAGGTTTTGCCGATATCCGCGGTCATGGTAAAGGTGATCAATATGTAAAAGTTAGGGTTCAGGTACCAACAAACCTTAATCCCAGCCAGAAGAAATCCTTACTTGAATTCGCAAAGCTCACAGGCGAGGAAATAACAAACGAATCTATATCCCAAAAAATTAAAAAAGCGTTCAAATAAAAGATATTTTCTCCTTAGAAAGGATGATCTAAGTGCCTACATATGATTATGAATGTTTATCTTGCGGTTATCTGTTTGAGTTTTTTCAGCAAATGAGCGATAAACCGATTAGCAAGTGTCCGGAATGCGGGAAAAATAAAGTTAAGCGGCATATCGGCGCGGGTATGGGGATTATCTTTAAAGGCTCAGGTTTTTATGAAACAGACTATAAGCGCGGCGATAATGCCGGAGCAGGCAGTAAAGCATCTCAGAATAATACAGTAAAAGATGGAAAAACCCAAGAGCCGGCGAAAAAAACCGAGGTTGCTAAAACGCCATCAATGGAAAGCAATAATATAAGTAAAGCGCAAAGCAAAGAGAAAGATAAAAAATAATATGGATAAAAATTTTCGCTTATACTGGATACCAGTAATAAGTTGGGCGATTCTGATTTTTGCCTTATCCTCGGTTTCGCGATTTCCCAAACAGCTTGAGCCTGTGTTTTTAGTCGATAAGCTTGCCCATTCGATTGAATATGCTATTTTCGGTTTTTTGCTGGCCAGGGCATTTAAAAATTCTCGAGAAAGTAATTTGAAAAAGTTTTTCCGCGTTTTCGCGATGATTTGTGTTATTGTATATGGCATAACTGATGAATGGCATCAGAGCTTTGTTCCGTATCGTACTGCAAGTGGATTAGATCTGTTATCTGATGGCATTGGCGGGATGATCGGGCAAATGTTTTACAGAAATAAAACTAAAACATAAGGGAGACTAAGATGGCAGATATTTTACCTTTTTGCGGTTTGCGTTATAACAAGAAAAAAGTCAAAGAAATAAACAAAACTTTTGCTCCGCCTTATGATGTTATCTCACCTAAAGAACAGGCTGAGCTGTACAAACAACATCCGTTTAATGTGGTTAGATTAATTTTAGGTAAAACTTCCTCCGCGGATAATCAAAAGAACAATCGCTATACCCGGGCAGGCAATTTATTCTATAAATGGATCAAAGACGGGATTTTGGTTCAGGATGAAAAACAGTCAATCTATCTGTATACGCAGGAGTACACTTTTGAGGGAAAGGCTAAAAAACGGATAGGGTTTATCGCTAAAATGCAGTTTACCGGCAAAGGAAGTCTGCCGCATGAGCATACCTTAGCAAAACCAAAGGTAGACAGAGTTAATCTGATGCGCGCGGTCAAAGCCAACCTTAGCCCGATATTCTCTTTTTATATTGATAATAAAAATGAAATTGATAAGCTTTTAATCCCATTTGCCAAGGAAAAACCAATAATAAGCTTTAAAGACAAAGATAAAATTACGCATCGGTTTTGGAAAATAGATGATCATATGACCATTGAAAAAGTTAAAAAACTGATGAGCAAAAAAGAGACTTTTATTGCTGATGGGCATCATCGTTATGAAGTGGCTAAATCCTTTTATGAAGAATCGCTTGCAAAAGGCGAGACTGGTGCTGACGGGGTTATGGTTTATTTTACCGGATTCAATGACCAGAACTTGAGTGTTATGCCCACACATAGAATGGTGCAGGATATTCCTGGTCTTGAGAAAAAAATAGATTCTTTGAATAAATATTTTAATATTACACAAGTCGATGGCTTAGCAGCGATGCTTAGTACGCAGGCAAAAACATCGGGTTTTTCTTTGGGCATGTGTTATAAAAATGATTTTTATGTTTTAAAAATGAAGGATAAAGTACTGCTTGATCAAATAATGCGTAAATCTCCGGAACAGTGGCGGAAACTGGATGTGGCCATGCTTAATAAAGTGGTTTTTGAGCATATCTTTAAACTCAATGAAGCAGAAAAAGAAGACAAGATAACATATACCCGCGATCCTTTATTTGCCGTAGAAAGTGTGAAAAATAAAAAAGTGGGAGTGGTATTTTTCCCAAATACAACCAAAGCAGAGCAGGTTAAAAAAATAGCATTATCGGGAAATCGGATGCCGCAAAAATCAACTTATTTTTACCCAAAACCAATAACTGGACTTGTGATCAATAAGTTTTAGTATTGAAGAGATAACTCTTTTTTAATAGTAAAGTCTTTATCCTAAGCCAAGATCTGTCAGGCATCTTGGCTTGGGTTATTTATATTGAGTTAACTTTTAGGATATTGAATTAATTTGAAAATAAATTGACGCATATAAGTTTTAATCGGGAATGATTATAAGCTGGAGCAAATAAGTAAAATCATGAAGAATGTGCTTTTTGTCTGTGTTGAGAATTCCTGCCGAAGTCAAATGGCGGAAGCTTTTTTTAAAAAATTAGCCGGATGTAATCTGCGGGGCTTTAGCGCAGGCTCTAAGCCTTCAGGAATTGTAAACCCCCTGGCAATTAAAGTGCTCAAGGAAAAAGATATTGATATTAGCGCGGCTGTTTCTAAAGGTTTTGCCCAATTGCCGATCAAACAGTTTGATTATGTTATTACCATGGGCTGTAAGGATGTCTGTCCTCTTGTTCCGGGTAAAGCGAAAATAGATTGGCAGATACCTGACCCTAAAGACAAGGATATTGCTTTTTTTAGAATAGTTAGAGATGCCATAGAAAAACAAGTCAGAGCGCTTGTTGCTCATATATGCGATGATGCGTGCGGCAAATGATGATATGTCAATAAATTAAAGTTGTCTTATTGTTGGCTTCCAGGTTTTTCGGTTTTATTTTCTTGAAAGTTGCCGCTTAAATTGTTTTGATTCGCTACTTTAATACAAGGATACTATATGACTAAAAAAAATAAAAAACTCGAAAATGAAAATATTTATGATTTTTTTGCTGAATCCGGCTTGCTTAAAAGAGTCAAGCGCAGCGGTTGGTGGGTGGTAGGCATAAAAGATCCGGAAAGCGTGGCTGATCATTGCTATCGCTGTGCTGTGATCGGCTATGTGCTTGCTAAAATGGAACAAGCTGATGCGCATACCGTTACAATGATGTGTTTGTTTAATGATTTGCATGAAGCGAGGATTAATGACGCGCATAAAGTGGCATCAACCTATCTTAATTACAGAGAAGCAGAAGATAAAGCTTTTTTTGATCAAATAAGGGATTTACCTGAATCAATCAGCAGGGAAATGGGTAATTGGCGCAAACAATATACAGAACAGAAAAATCCCGAAAGTATTATTGCCCGCGACGCGGATATTTTCGAATGTTTGGTGCAGGCAAAAGAATATTCAGACCAAGGCCATAGCCAGGCAAAGTTATTTTTCAAAAAAGCGCCGACTTTTTTAAAAACAAAAAGCGCTAAAAAACTATGGAAACATTTAAAACAATGGGATAGCAGCCATTGGTGGCAGAAAATCACAGAATTTGAAAGATAGATTAGCTAATAGCTGATGGCTCATAGCTAATGGTCAAAAGCAGAGAACAGAAAACGGAAGACATAAAACAAATTACTAATTACTAATTTCTAAACTCTAAATAAACTCAAATGACTAAAGCCGAAAACACAGAAAGAGCACTTGGCTAATAGCCGATAGTCAATGGTTTGGCAAAAATTCTCTTTGAGCGGCGCTTTCGAACGTAATTTTGACATGGAGGGCAAAATAGTGAGAACGCGCGGCTGAGACTGCACGATGCAGACTCAGGCTTAGCGAAAAGACGTGTTTTTGCCGGTAACCAGTTACGTGAGCAGCGATTAGGAAAAGCAAGAAGACAGAAAACAGAAAAAAGCAGCGAATCGGGATTAGGACTTAGGAATTGCAATTGTCCTGTGACCTTGTGACTGGTGACCTTGTGACCGAAAGTTTTTAACTATTGACTATTAGCTATTGACTATTAACTATCGACTATCAATGAAAGGTATTGTAATGGGTGACATTTTTTTAACCAGAGAAGGCTATGACAAGATAAAAGAAGAATACGATCTTTTGACTCAGAAAAGAAGACATGAACTTTCCCGGGCAATCGGCACAGCCCGGGAGTTAGGCGATTTAAAAGAAAATGCTGAATACCATGCGGCTAAAGAAGCCCAGGGTTTAAATGAAGCGCGGATCAGAGAACTGGGAGATACCCTTAGCCGGTCAAGAATCATTGATAATGAAAATATTGATAAAGATAAGGTCTTGCTTGGGGCAAAAGTAAAGATCCGCATTGTTAGTGATAATGAAATAGAAGAGTATACGCTTGTTTCAGAAGCTGAGGCTGATTTTAATAACAATAAAATATCAGCAGCCTCTCCTTTAGGCCAAGGGATGATTGGGCATAAGGCGGGAGAAATTTTGCAGATAAAAATTCCTAATGGTTTTATGGTAGTGGAAATCCTGGAAATAAGCAGATAAATATATGAACAAAAAAGTTCGCGCCTTGGGATTATTATCCGGCGGATTAGACAGTATTCTTGCAGTCAAAGTATTAGAGGCTCAGGGGATTGAAGTTACAGGTTTATCATTTGTAACTCCTTTTTTCGGCCCGCGGCTTGCCCAAAAAGCAGCGGATGATTTAAAGATCAAATTTATTATAAAAGACATTACAGCCGAGCATTTTAAAATGCTTAAAAATCCCTGCCATGGCTATGGCAAAACAATGAATCCCTGTATTGACTGCCATGCTTTAATGCTGAATATCGCCGGAAAAATAATGGAAGAAAACGGCTATGATTTTATTTTTACCGGAGAAGTGATTGATGAAAGACCAATGTCGCAAACCCGGAGATCCCTGGAAGTCGTGGCGCGTTCATCAGGATATCAGGACTATGTAATCCGGCCTTTAAGCGCGAAACTGCTTGAACCCACAAAACTGGAAATAAGCGGCATTGTTGACCGGGAAAAACTGCTTGATATCAGGGGCAGATCGCGCAAGCCGCAGATCGCATTAGCCAAAGAATTCGGGGTTAAGGATTATCCTAATCCTGCTGGCGGATGTTTGCTTACGGATCAGGGTTTTTCCAATCGGCTAAAAGAACTGCTGGGGAAAAACAGTGAGCCGGAAATAAAAGATTTAAAATTATTAAGCGTGGGCAGGCATTTTCGCTTAGGAGATACGGCTAAATTAATCTTAGGCCGGGATCAGACTGAGAATCAGACAATAGAGACTTTTTTCTCTAATAGCGACTATTTGCTGACTGCCAAAGACATTCCCGGGCCTTTGTGTTTATTGACAGGTGAAAACCTGGACGCTTATATTGATAAGGCAGCGCATATCTGTGCTGCTTATAGCGATACTGATGAACAGGAACAATGCTTTGTGCTTATTGACCATGAGAACCAAAAGCAGGAAGTTCAAGTTATTGTAAATAAGAAAGACAGAACAGAACTTAGAATTAATTAATAGTTCTATTACATAGAAAAAGCGGAAAGACTGGTGCTGAGTCTTTCCGCTTTTTAATTAAGCATTATTTTTACGGTTTGTATGTTGGCGCGTGCAGCTCAGGAAAAGCTTTTAAATCCTCGCTTTTTCCCCATTGAGAAACCTTATCATTTAAAAAGAATATTTGATAAGTAGCTTTTGTTTTCGGGTCAGTTACCTCCCACATCTCAAGAACATTACCAGTCGCGTCGACTTTTGAGGCTTTAGCAACAAAGGTATTGCCAATAAGGCTTCTGACCTCGTCTTTTTGCATGCTGATGGAAAGCCGATTAATTTTTTGCCCTACACCCGCGCATCCGGCAAGACTTAAAGCTAAAGTTATGATAACGAAATATGAAAATATTTTGTTACGCATTGATTGTACTCCTTTCTTAGTGTTTAACTTGGCATGAAAATTGTTTATAATTTACAACTAGTACTAAGCAATAATCATGCCATAAATACAACTTATTCCATGTAAAACAGGTTACGCATCTGTATGTATTTAAAAGTGTTAAGAGGAAAACCTTAATTTATTTAAAATCCTCAAAAAAAACAATTAGGAAATATGAGAAAAATCTTTCTTAATTTGAAAAGTTCTTCTTAAATATTGTATTTATATATTACTAAATTTTTTAATTTTGGCAAGAAATATGTTTAAATTCAGCAAGCGAAAATACAAGTTTTTTTCACAAATAAAACAGATAAAAGCTTAATTTGACATATTCAGCGGCTAAGGTTAAACTGAAAAGATGATTGGGCAGGGAGTAATCATTTAGAAATAGCTTTTTCTGTGGGATATTACTGGCGTGATTGTAATTAATAATAAATTTGCAAATAAGGATAATAAATAATGGAAAAAATTTCAAAAAAATATGAGACTGGGCAGAAGGATACAGACAGCCTGATAACTAAACTTGCCCAGCAATCCAGCTGCCCGGAAACAGAATATTTACTGCGGCAAATGCTGACCACAGTGGCTAAATTAGGCAAAGAATCGCATGACCTGGCTGATCTAAAGATGATAAATAATACACTCAAGGAATTACGCTATGCTTTTAAAATATTCGCGCCTTATCGCGAGATTAAGAAAGTTATAATATTCGGCTCAGCAAGATCCAAGCAAAGCTCAGCAGAATATAAGCTTGCCGAACAATTTGCCAGAAAAATTACTGATAAAGGTTACATGGTGGTAACCGGAGGCGGTCCGGGAGTAATGGAGGCTGGCAATAAAGGCGCTAAATCCGCGATGGAGTTTGCCTTGAACATCAAACTGCCTTTTGAACAAGCCGCTAATCCGTATATTGATGAAAAAGACAAAATAATCAATTTTAAGTATTTTTTTACCAGAAAGCTGATGTTTGTTAAAGAAACAGACGCCACAGTGCTTTTTCCCGGAGGGTTTGGAACTCATGATGAGGGTTTTGAAATGCTTACCTTGATTCAAACCGGCAAAGCCCAGCCCCGTCCGATAATTTTAATGGAACCAAAAGGATTCTCATACTGGAGTCAATGGAAACGGTTTATAACCAAGCAATTGGTTGGAAAAAAATATATTAATAAAGCGGATTTAAGCCTTTTTCAGATTGCGAATACTTCAAATCAGGCAGTTGCCTATATCGAGGATTTTTATAAAGTATACCATTCAATAAGATATGTTCAGGGCTATACAGTATTGCGCTTAAACAAAGACATCTCCGATAAAACATTAAAAACCCTAAATAAAAAATTTAAAGATATATTAAAAGCAGGAACAATCAAGCGGAGTTTAGTAACAGATATAGAACATGAGCCAAAAGAATATCTGGATTTACCGCGTCTGATCATGAATTTTAATCGCCATGATTATTCAAGGTTAATTGAATTAATCCACATGATTAATAAAGACTGATTTTAATGCCTGGATATGTTGTATTTACAGTATTTTTATAAATAATAATCAGGGAATGAATTATGAAAAAACAAAACATTAAGAAAATACTTATTTTCGGCCATAGCAATATCGGCGATATTTGTTATGACATGGTTGTGGTTAATCCTTTAAGAAATGCTTTTCCCCAGGCAAAGATAAGTTTTATTACTTCGCCAAACGGAGTTGATATCGCGAATACAGTCAAGGGAATAGATCAGATAATTGTTTTTGACAAGCATGGCAAAGATAAGGGCTTGTGGGGGTATTTGCGGTTTATGGCAATGATCAGAAAAGAAAAATTTGATTTTAGCCTTATCCTGCGTGATGTGCAAATGCATTATTTTTTTAATATCCCAAACATATTAAAGTTTAAAAAGAATTCCTACCCAAACCAAGGGCTGCATTTAGCGCAAAAATATCTTAAGTTTCTGGAAAGTCAGGAGATTAAAGCGCGAAAACCTGAGTTTGATTTTAAATTTTCTGATAATGATTTGCAATATGCTGATGATATTTTTAAGCAAAATAGCGCTGGGGATAATGGTTTACGTATCGGGATTATGCCTTTAGCTGCCTGGCCGCTTAAGTGCTGGCCAATTGATAATTGGAATTTACTAATTGAAAAATTAGTTAAGCAAATGCAGGCTAAAGTTTTTTTATTCGGCAGAACAGGCTCAAGCGATTGGGATAAAGGGATTAAACAAAAGCTTTCCCCGAAAGCAATATCGCTTATTGATCAGACCACAATGTCTCAGTCAATGGCTTTGCTGAAATCGCTGGATATATTTATCGGCGCGGATACAAGCCTACTGCATCTTGCCAGCTGTATGGGTATTGAGACAATCGGATTATACGGTGCCACTGATCCGGATTTTATTTATCCCTTGTTCCACAAACAGAATATTGTTCTCTCAAAAGCAAAGCTAAAATGCCTGCCCTGTTATCCCGGGCCTGAGGGAGGAAGCTGCAAGGCAAATGAGCCGGCGGAATGTATGCAAGCCATATCCTGTGATCAGGTATGGCAAAAGATAACTGAGGTTATAAATAGACAGCAAAATAAGCGGCATTCTAAGGAAAAGGCTTGAATCACATGATGGTTATTGCTAAAACAACTGTAACGATAATCGCGGGTTTAATTTTTCTGTTTTTCTATGCTCGTTATTTAGAAAACAAGAGTCTTTATTATCCGGTAGGTGAGATTTTTGATACTCCGGAGGATATTAATCTTGAATATGAAAATGTATTTTTTTATTCAGAGGACAAAGTAAAATTAAATGCCTGGCTGATTAAAGCGAAAAATCCCAGAGCAACAATAATCTTCTGCCATGGCAATGGCGGTAATATAAGTCATCGCTTAGATAAAATAGATTTTTTTTATAACCTGGAGGTAAATCTATTTATTTTTGACTATCGCGGTTATGGACAGAGTCAGGGAAAACCCAGTGAGAACGGGCTTTATCAAGATGTTCAAGCGGCTTATAAATTTATTAAAGATAAACAGCTGGGAGTTCCGATCATCTTGTACGGGGAGTCATTAGGCGGGGCGATTGCCATAGATCTTGCGGCTAAAAGTGATTTTGCGGTTGATGGTTTAATCCTTGAAGGGGCTTTTAATAATGTTAAGGATATGGCGAAACTTATTTACCCGCTCTTGCCAGCTGGTTTGCTTAAAACCAAGTTTGATTCGATTGCTAAGATTGCTAAGATAAAAGTTCCCAAGCTGCATTTTCACGGAAAAGCTGATGATATTGTGCCAATCGCTTTAGGCCGGAAATTGTTTGCCGCGGGAAATAGTCCGAAAAAATTTATTACTTTAGAAGGCAGTCATAATGACTGTTTTTTTATTTCCCAAGACTTAGCGCGCGGCAGTGTAAATGAATTTATCGATTCGCTGGCTGATCAACCCTAAAGAATTCCCGGATTGCTTCCAGTTTTTTCTTACCTATACCCTTAACCTTAAGCAAGTCATCGACTGTTTTAAACGGTCTGGCGCTAATGATCTTATCAGCAGTGATTTTACCGATTCCCTTTATAGCCATTAATTCTTTTTTAGTCCCGATGTTTAAATCAACTTGTCCCTGGGGTTCGATTGATTGGTTTGCTTTATTTAAGGCGGTTTGTTTAGAAGCTTGTTTTTGGTTTGCCCAGGTAAAAGGATCAGTTGAGAAGCTGGCGAAAATCGGCAGATGATCAGAGTAGCCTGCGCCTAAATGCATGCCTCTGCCATTTTTTTCTCTTTGCCATCTAAATATTTGCCCTTGGTTAAATAAATAGTTCGCAGTAAACCGGTCAAAAGAATTATCAAGATAAGAAATGCCTTTAGCGTCATAAAGTCCATGGCTCAAGATTATGGAATCAGGGCTGTTCTTATGTTCGGAAGCATTATAAGACCACCTTTTTGAAGCAGGGAGTTCCAGCCAGAGATTATACAGATACTTATTGTTTTTTTGTTTGCTGAGAAAATTTTCCGTTACCATCTTTGAATCAAGCGTGGTATTAAGAATATTATTTATCCCGGTCAGGCCTTTGGTATTATTAAACCGCTTGGAATTTTTAATGCTCTGATCTTCATTGTAATTAGAATTAAAATCCCCGAGAATAATAAAATCCGTATCAGCCGCAAGCGTATCAATATCTTTACGCAAGGCCAAAGCCGAGGCGATTCTTAAACTTTCCGGACCTTGTTTTGATTTCCAATGATTAATATATAAAATAAGCGGATTTGTTTCTAAAAAAACAGCAACTTTTAAAATATTCCTTACTTTGCTGTTATTAATCGGAATTTCCCAGGTTTTTGATATCGGGTATTTGGATAAAACCGCGCATTTCACCACAGTGTTTTTGGCTTGGGCGATTTCATAATATGGATAATCCAAAGAATTTTCTTTCAATTTTTCCAATAGAAGTTTTAATACCTGCTCGGATTCGATTTCCTCCAAGGCAATAATATCGGCATTTAAATCCTTAATAACCTGGGCGATATTATTAAGCTTGATGTTTAAAGTATCCTGATTCCAGTTAAAGATATTATTGGGCAGATATTCAATGTATTCATTGCCGGAAGGCTCTAAATCAAACAGATTCTCAACATTATAAGTCGCGATTTTAAAAGTTTTAGCGTGCAGGGGAGCTGTAAACGCGAGAATAAACAAGAAGGTAATTAAAAAGATTAATTTATTTTTTAATATCAACATAAGCAATCAGTAATTAGTAAAGTTTATTAACTCATTCTTAACTGTCTTAAAGCTTCTTTTGCCGCGCCTTTAATATTGGAAATCTCTTCTGGATTAGAAATTAATTCCTTTAATGCCTCAATAGCTGCTTTATCTCCGATTTTTGCCAGCGGGTAGATAACTGACCAGCGGACATGTTCGGATTCATCTTTTAAAGCCGCGCATAAATAGGGCACAGCGCTTTTATCTTTAATCGCGCCTAATGCCGCGGCAGCCGCGCCCCTAACGCTTTCATCAGGGTCTTTTAATGCTTTAATTAAGGCTGGCACAGTGCATTTATCAGACAGCCCTTTTTGAAAAGATTGGGCTACTGCCTGACGTACAGAAGAAGATTCATCATTTAAGAGAATCTTAATCAATTCCGGGATAATGGATTTATCCCCTAAGTTGGATAAAGACTGTATTGCTTGTTTGCGGGTAATCGGGTGGATGTCTTCTAAATCAATTAGTAATTCCGGGATATTCTTGTTATCAGCCATTATTTTTATTGCCTTATTGGTTTTGCCGGAGGTGCTGGCGGCAAGGGAGGCGGAATATATATTTGCTGGCGTCTTATTGTTTGCATTAATTGCTGAGTTTGAATTTGCATCTGAGTATTTTGATAAAACTGATAGGTGCGGATAATTTCCATGGTTTTTCTATTTTCTTCTGTTTTGGTAGCTGTGTTTTGCAAACTGGCTTTATTTTCAAGCAGCTCTATTTGCTCTTGATCATATACTCCAAGATTTACAAGTTCTTTGAAGATTTTATCCGGGTCGTCTTCTGCCCAGAAATATAGCTCAGAGTCAACAAAAATTAGTACCCATTCTTCTTGGTTGCCAGAAATAGAACTGTTTTTTTTAAAACTATATTTCCAGAGTTCAACCGGGTAATTTTGCGAAGTAGTGCCAACTTGAATTTTTTCTTTGGGATCGCCCCAAAGTTCAATTACTGAACTTAAGGACAGGCTGTTTTGAAGTTGAGGCATTTTGGCTCTAGGAGCGCAGCTGCCAAGAATAAAACCAAATAAAATAAAAACACATAGAAATTTTTTCATATATACTGAATCTAACATAAAAAAATGTAATTGTCAAAGAAACCGGCCGCGGAGCAAGCTATCATTATTATGACATCAAGTTCAAATTCACGAAAAAAGCGGAAAAAAGATAGCGCTTTGAAAAGCTTATAATGTATTTAGCTTCAGGAGGTTTTCTTTGATTTCATTTTTAGGCGCTGGACAGACATTGTTTTTTGAGAGTATAGCCTGCCCTGATTCGCTGAACTCAAACTTTAGGAATTCTTTAACCGCTGGAGTCAGATTGTCAGTAGTTATGTATTGAAACAATTTCCTTTTCAGAGGATAAATGCCTTTTTTGATTACTTCTTGATCAAATGGGTTAAGGGGCGTGAATCCTGTTTTGAACGCTAAATTAACGGCAGCGATTGAGGGATCTTTTGCATAGGCTAATCCGACAAATCCAATTGCCGATACATCACTTTTAAGCTTCTCTGTTTCGCTAGCGTCAGTTAGCTGCCGCATTGATTCGTCGTACGCGGCAATGTTCAGCTTTTGTTGAAAAAATAAGGCTTGCGCGGAAGTTAATTCTCTTCCCAAAAGAACAATCGGACAGTCATCTCCCCCAACTTGTTTCCAGTTTTTTATTTCACCGGTGTAGATTTGCCGTACCTGTTCCATGGTAAGGGTTTTTATTGGATTCGCTTCATTAACAACAACGCAAAGATTATCATGCGCCAGCACTAATTCAATATACCTGCGGTCGCTTTCCATCAGAGCCCGGATGTCTGAGGCCTGCATCTGGGAGGAAGCATTGGCAATCGTTATTGTACCTTGTTTTAACTGACTAATTGCCTCTTCTGTAGTGCCGCCCTTAACGTCAATCCGGGTGGAGGCATTGGCAATCGTTATCGTACCTTGGTTTAATTGACTGATTCCCACGTCCGTGGTACCGCCCTTAACATCAATTTTTATTTCAGGATGCGTGGCAAGATAATTAGCTGCTAAAATTTCAACAATCTTGACCATGGATTCTGATCCGGCGATTTTAATATCCTCTGCGCGGGTAGTTTCAATGTTTACGGCTAAAAACAAGACAATTAGTAAAAAGTTCACGAAATAATTATTTTTCATCTCTAATTCCTCCGATATATTATTATTAGCACAAAAAAAAATAATTTCAAGCAATAAAAAAGTCTATTCAGCTATTTTTATTTTTGGAATATCTTCAATCCGGTAGAAAAATATATTAGCAAATTTTTCAAAAGTGTGGTATATTTAAATCAAGAGGATAGACGAGCAGTAAAGTACGTTTAATGTTTGGATTTTGAATAAGTTCGGAAATTTAAGTGTAACAACCTCGTCTGTCCTCGTTTTTTTATGCCCAAATCATATTAAGATTTTACGTATTGCGCCGTGAGTCGTGCGTATCGCGTAAAAGCCCCAATTTATCTATAGCTTTTGTTTCTATCCGCAATACTCAATACTCAATACTCAATACTCTGTACAGTCTGTTTTTCCCCATTGCTACACTGCTTTGTTTGTGCTAGTATATTATTCACGTTTAATAGAGATTAACCATCCTTTTATCCGCTATATTTGAGAGTGAATTATGGATAAACAATCAATTATTATCAAAGGCGCGAAAGAGCATAATCTAAAATCTCTGGATTTAGAGCTGCCGCGCAATAAGCTTATTGTGATTACCGGTCTTTCCGGATCAGGAAAGTCTTCCTTGGCATTTGATACCATCTATGCTGAAGGTCAGCGCAGATATGTGGAAAGCCTTTCAGCTTATGCCCGGCAATTTTTAGAGCAGTTGCATAAACCAGATGTCGAATATATCGAAGGGCTTTCTCCGGCAATTGCCATAGAACAAAGAGTGGCAGGCGCTAATCCCCGGTCAACTGTTGCTACCCAAACCGAAATCTACGATTATTTAAGATTGTTATTTGCCAGGATCGGCATTGCTTATTGCTATCGCTGTAACCGGAAAATAACTCAACAATCCGCACAGCAGATAGTCAGTCAAATTATGCAATTGCCTGAAGGAGTAAAGTTGTATCTGCTCGCGCCCTTAGTCAGAGGCCGAAAAGGGGAATATCGGAAAATATTTGAAGAAGTGGCTAAATCCGGCTTTGTCAGAGTGCGGGTCGACAATAAAATATATGATATAAATGAGCCGATTAATCTGGATAAAAAAAAGACCCATTCCATAGAAGTTGTGGTTGATCGACTGATTTTAAAACAAGATATTAGAAAACGGCTGACTGATTCAGTGGAAACAGCTTTAAAAGTAGGCAAGAGTACTTTGCTGCTTTTGCTCGAAGGCCAAGACGCTAAAACCGAAGAAATGATATTCAGTGAAGTCTATGCCTGCACGCATTGCGGGATAAATTATGAGGAATTTCAACCCAGGATGTTTTCGTTTAACAGCCCTTATGGAGCATGTACTGCTTGCGGGGGATTGGGAACCAAAGTAGAAATAGATGAAGATCTGGTTGTTCCGGACAGAACGCGCACGCTCAGAGAAGGCGCGCTTGAGCCTTGGCGCAGAGGCGGCAAAGGCTATATCATGTATTACCGCAGCCTGCTTTATGAATGCGCGTCTAAAGTGGGCTTTAGTCTGGATCTTCCGTTTAAAAAACTGGCTAAAAATATTCAGAAAATAATCCTATACGGCGACGAAAACATCAATATCTGGGGTAAGCCATTCGAGGGGATTATTCCTAATCTGGAGCGGTTATTCAAGACCACAGACAGCGAGTTTAGGAAAGAAGAGATAAATAAATATATGAGTAATCTGCCTTGTCCTGCCTGCCAAGGCGCGAGGCTGAAGCCGGAAAGTCTGGCGGTAAAAGTCGGAAACTTGTCAATATCTGATATTACCAGGCTTTCGATCATCAATGCTTCAATCTTTTTTCGCGATTTAAAATTAGACGAAAAAGAAAAACATATTGCCCGGCAGGTTTTAAAAGAAATCAGACAGCGGATTGAATTTATGGAAAACGTCGGGCTGGGCTATTTAAGTCTTGACCGGCAAAGCAGTACTTTATCCGGAGGCGAAGCGCAAAGAATCCGCCTGGCAACCCAGATCGGATCACGCTTGCGGGGAGTGATCTATGTTTTAGATGAACCAAGCATTGGTCTGCATCAGCGGGATAATGATAAACTTTTAGATACTTTAAAAGTTTTAAGAGATATCGGCAATACTTTAATCGTAGTTGAGCATGATGAGGCAACAATCAAACAAGCCGACTATATCGTAGATCTGGGGCCTGGGGCGGGAAAGCAAGGCGGCTATATAGTTGCTCAGGGAACTTTGCAGGATGTGCTCAAATCAAAGGATTCACTTACTGCCCAGTATATAAACGGAAGTTTTAAAATCCTGGCTGATAAAACAAGACAGAATAAAAAAGCGACAAAAACACTCCAGATCATTGGCGCGCGGGAACATAATCTTAAAAACATTGATCTAACTATTCCTTTGGGCTGTTTTGTCTGCATTACCGGAGTTTCCGGTTCAGGTAAATCAACGCTGATTGATGATGTGCTTTACCGCGGACTGGCCAAGAAATTATATTTTTCCAAAGAAAAACCAGGTCTGCATAAAGCAATTAAAGGCATTGAAAATATTGATAAAGTAATTGTGATCGATCAATCGCCGATCGGCAGAACCCCCCGTTCTAATCCGGCGACCTATACTAATTTATTTTCTCCGATACGTGATTTTTTCTCCCAAATGCCTGAATCCAAGATCAGAGGTTATAAGCCGGGAAGGTTCAGCTTTAATGTTAAAGGCGGCCGCTGTGAATCCTGCCAGGGAGATGGGATCAAAAAAATAGAAATGCATTTTCTTTCAGATGTTTATGTTCAGTGCGAAGTCTGTAAAGGTAAGCGCTATAATCAGCAGACCCTTGAAGTAAAGTATAAAGGAAAAACAATTTCCGATGTTCTGGAGATGACAGTCGCTGAGGCGCTTATTTTCTTTAATAATATTAACAGAGTCACATCGAAATTACAGGTTCTCCAGGAAGTTGGTCTTGGCTATATTCAGCTGGGGCAGGCAGCAACAACTCTTTCCGGAGGCGAGGCGCAAAGAGTAAAGCTTTCCACCGAGCTTGCCAAAAAAGCAACCGGTAAAACGCTCTATATCCTTGATGAGCCGACCACGGGATTGCATTTTGCTGATATTGACAAACTGTTAAAGGTCTTGCACACTTTAGTAGATTATGGTAACACAGTATTAGTAATCGAACATAATCTTGATGTAATCAGAACCGCGGATTATATAATTGATTTAGGGCCTGAAGGCGGGGATAATGGAGGGCAGATAATTGCCGTTGGCACGCCTAAAGAAGTGATGAGCAACAATAAATCCTATACCGGGAAATATCTAAAACAACATTTAAAACAACACTAGAGATAAAGAAATAATGGTTTATAATAAATTTTCAAAAAAAATCTTAGTTTTGCTGATAAGCATTATAGCTTTAAATTGCGGTATTTCATTTGCCCAGGAAAATGAATTTAAAGATCTTTTTTTATCAAAGCAGGTATTTAAAGACGGTTTTTATGACAGCGCGCTCAGACAGCTGCAGCAATTTGAAAAAGATTATCCCTATAGTAAACGGCTGTTTGAAGTGGAATTTCTTATCGCCCAATGCTATTTAAAACAAGGCCATTTATACAAAGCTTCTTCGGCTTTTGAAGAATTGCTTCAAAAAAGCAAGGAATTAGCTCCGGATAAAGCCGATGAAATTATTTTCTGGAGCGGCGAGACGTATTTTAAGGGAAAAGACTATAAGCGGGCGCGGGTATTTTACCAGAAGATAGTCAATGAATTGCCGGAATCGCGTTTTGTAAGCTACGCGATTTACAATAGCGCCTGGGCATCGTATGAGTTAAAAGATTTTCCCCAGGCTAAAAAAGAGTTTGAAGATTTTATCGCTAAATTCCCCAATCACGAATATGTCGCGGAAGCGCAATTTAAGATAGGAGAATTATTATTTGAAGCAAATGACCATGTTCAAGCCCAGGCTTTTCTCCTGGTTTATGTCAAAAAGCATCCCAAAAAAGAAAACTTAGCCAGGGCGTATTGTTTATTAGGTGAAATTTTTTATCGGATGGGCCAATACCAAAAGGCAATAGAGTATTATAATATATCGCTTGAAAATGGCCCGAGCTCACCTTATGCTCCTTACGCGCGTTACGGTATTGGCTGGGCTTATTTCGATGCCGGTGACTATGAGTCGAGTTTGCGGGCGTTTGAAAGTTTTCTTGAGTTTTTTTCCGCGCATAAGCTCGCGGAAATCGTTTATCTGCAAAGAGCGGAAGCTACCCGAAAATTAGAAAAGTATGATCAGGCCCTGCAGTTTTACAATGAGCTGTTAGAAAAATTCCCCACAGGCAAATGGGTGGCCAGAGCTTTTTTCGCGAAAGCCAAAACCCTTAATGATTTAAATAGAATTGATGAGGCAATAAATTGCTATCAGGATTTACTTAAAAATTTTCCGCAAAATCAACTGGTTTCAGAAACGCATTATAATTTAGGAATTTTGTATTTAAAAAAACTTAATAATAAGAAAAGCGCTTTAAAGGAATTTAAACAAGTTGTTCAATTAACCAGTGATCCCAAGATTAAAGTCAATGCTCTGAGCAAAATCGCCGATGTTTATTTAGAAGCAGGAGATGTGGAGCTGGCGCAAAAGGAATATGATAAAATTCTGATTGAATTTGCCGATAGTGCTTACGCGGATTACGCGCAGTTTCAATTAGGGATTAGTTTTTTAAAACAAGGAAGGTTTGACGCGGCAATATTGGCTTTTAGTAATGTGATTAATAATTTTCCTAAAAGTAAATTTATCGCCGAAGCGCGCTATCAATTGGGAATCGCTTATTTTAAAAAAGGGGATTACTTGATCGCGATAAAAGAACTTAACGCCGCGATTGAAACCTATCCGGACCAAGGATTTAAGGATGACGCGTTATTTTATATCGCGACATCTTTTTGTAATCAAAAGAAATTTGATGAGGCAATCGCGGTTTATACTCAGATAATAAAAACCGCTAAAGATAAAGAGCTGCTTTGGCGTTGCCTGCACCAGAGGGCTTGGGCATATTATAATAGCGGCAAGGAAAAAGAAGCGGTAAACGCGTTTACGGAATTTATCACCAAGTATCCGGAAGCGCCGATTGTCAGCGACACTCAATTTTGGCTGGGGCAGTATTATCTGCGCAATGCCCAGTATAATAAGGCCAAAGCATACTTCGCTTTGATTATAAAAGATAATAATCCGCGCAATGAACTAAAAGATGACGCTTTATTTCAGCTGGGAATCTGCTTTTTAAAATCAGACGATAAAGACCTGGCTGTAGAGCAGTTTGATCTGCTTAAACAGGATTTTCCGGAAAGTGATTTTATTCCCGAAGCAATAATAAAAACCGCGGATATCCTGATTGAACAGGGCAAGATAGAAAAAGCGGAAACAGAATTAAATCAGCTGGTAAAAGGATACGCGGGTTCAATGTATGAAAATATCGCTTATAAAAAACTGGCGGATATTGAACAGAAAGAAGGCTCATATAAAAAAGCGTTGCTTAATTTAGAAAAAGCATCGCAGGCAAAAGAAGCTGCTCCGGGATTCAGGGTAGAGACGCATTTTGCCATAGCCGCGATAAGAGAAAAGATAAAAGAATATGACCAGGCAATGGATGAATATTTAAAAGTGATTTATCTGTTTCCGGATATGCGCGCGGCAGTCAGTGAGGCATACTTGAAAATAGCCGCGCTGTTTGAACTGGAACAGGATTATAGTAAAGCGATCAATATTTATAATAAGATTATTGTTAATGATTTGCCGGGAAAAGCAGTAGCTGAAGAGAGGCTGGAATGGATCAAAGTAAATATAAAATCATCCTATTAATCATCGCGGTCGGTTGTTTAATTTCTCTAACCGCCAATAGAAAAGCTTGCGCTGATGAATTAGAAAAGCCGGTAATTAAATTGCCGCAGGTTAATATTACCGGAAAAGGCGAGGCTGACGATAATTTTCCGGACAGCGGGATTATTTCCGCTGATACCGTAGCCCAAAGCAGTCTAAATGATATTCCTCCGGACAAGGATGAAACCCAGGGGTTTTTAAGTAGTTCCTATGGGAGTTTTGATTCTAAATTGTTTGAGTTGGAACACTCAATGAAATCCGACACATTTTATTATAATGCCGATATTAAGTTTGAAAAAAGCGCGGGAGATAGAGAGAATAGCCAGTTTACTACTTATCGGCCGAATCTTACAGTGGGGATTCCGTTTTACGCGGAAAATGAATTGATTGTTAAAATTGATTACTTTGATAAAAAAATGGGTTTGCCGGGCAAAACAGATATGCCCACATTAAGTTCCGACCGAGGAAGCAGCGATATGTTTTCTTCATTCAGCTTGGCCCATAAAGCCGGCGATATAAGCTTAAAAGCCGAACCTTACTATGGGGTTTCGATATTTAATGATTATCTGATCCGCGAGGATTTTAAGAATAAAGTTGTCGGCTTAAAGCTTGAAGCGGCTAATGAATTACTTTCCCTGGAAATGGATGCTTACCACAATAAATTAGTCAGTCATTATGATTACGGAATTTGGAGAGCTAATCTCAGAACAATGCCTCTGGATCTAACCGATAGATGGCAGACTATTGTGGGAATTAATGCTTTTGCTCAGGAAAAATTCGGACAAAGCCCTTCGCCGTTTATTGAATTGGTTTTTGAAGAAAATGATGATTGTCTGCATAAATTTACTTTGACCCGTGAGTTTGATCCGGTACTGTTTAATAAAACATATCTGGAAGATAATTATCTGGAAGTAAACCCGCAGGAAATGCGGCCGGTGAGAAACTCGGAAATTTCCTATAATCTGGATAAGCATATCAGTTCTCAATGGAGAGCGAATTTTTTAGTTTATTATAGTCAGAAAAAAGATTCCTGGTTTTTGGCGGACAACGACAATGATGGTTTTTACGCTCCGGTTAGTATGCAGAAAGTTGATTTTAGCGGTATAAAGGTGTCGACGGAATATAATTGGAGTGAAGAATTCAATTATTTTCTAAGCCTGGATGTTAGAAAAATAAGGAGCAAAGACTCGGAATATGAATTTGTTCCCTTTGAGCCGAAGCAGAAAATATCAGTTGGCCTGACATACCAAATGAATGAAAATACTAAGATAGATTTTGTCGGTGATTATTCCGGGCGAAGATATTATTCTGTGAGTTCAAAACAGAGCTCGAGCGCCTATTTTCTTCTGGGATCAAAGCTTACGTATAACCTGAAAGATTACTTGACATTTTTTGCTTTAGTTGATAATTTATTAAATGATCACTACGATGTAGTTAGAGGATACCCTAATCAGAGCAGAAGTGTATTATCTGGAGTAACGGTCAGATTTTAAGCTTACATTTTATGGCGCAATTAGTTAGGAAAAATTCGACAGCAATATAGAAATCTCCGGACGCCTTCCAGTTTAATTTCGGAATCACAGTTTATTACCATTGAAAACAGGGTTTTATCTTTAGATTAATACCTTAAAAAAAGAGCGGCAAATAAAATTTATTTATAGGAGGAATAATGCAAAACATAATATTTAAACTGATCAGCCTTATCTCATCATGCTTAATCGCCACAGGATTATATCTTAAGATCGATGTGATAAACAAGGGCGGGCCGGTTATGATTCCGATAATTTTGTGCTCAATATTCGCCTTCGCGATTATCTTAGAGAGAGTTATAAATATTTACCGCTCTAAAATCGATACATCCAGATTTATGGATGAAATTACCGCGGCCTTAAAGCGAAATCGGATTTCTGACGCGTTAGAAATCTGCGAGCAGACCCAGGGGCCGATTGCCCAAATATTAAAAGCCGGGATTGCTAAGCATGATTGTCCTCGGGCGGAGATCCGCGAAGCAATAGAGGACGCGGGCTTACATGAAGTTCCTAAACTAGAAAAGAATCTCAGTTCGCTCGCGACCATTGCCCATGTCAGCCCTTTGCTCGGTTTGCTGGGAACAGTTACGGGAATGGTCAGCACTTTTCAGATTATCCAGCAGAAAGCTCAGGCAATGTGTCCGGTAGATCCTTCGGTGCTTGCTCAGGGCATTTGGGAAGCACTGATCACTACAGTCGCGGGTTTGGTTGTGGCTATCCCGAGTTTTGTCGCGTACAATTATTTAGTGGCAAAAGTGGCAAACATGGTTGTCGAGATGGAAATAATGGCCACTGATCTTGTGAATATCCTGACACAGCGAAGGTAGGAGGACTGTTTAATGCGGTTTAGAAAGCATTTAGAGCTTGAAAAAGGCCAGAAAGAAATCAATATCACTCCTTTAGTGGATATGGTATTTCTGCTGCTTGTTTTTTTATGCTTACTTCAAGTTTTATTGTCATGCCGGGAATAAAAATAAATTTACCCAAAGCCGTTACCTCAGAAGTTATAAAAGATAAAAATATCATTATTACCGTGAATAGTGAAAACATTATTTATCTTAATGAAAAACCGATCACTTTAGCTGAGCTTACAAATCATCTTAGTGAAATGGTAAAGTCAAACAAAGAAATACCCTTGCTAATCAAAGCGGATAAAAATACGCAGCTGGGATCAGTTGTAATGGTATGGGATATTTGCCGGAAAGTGGGGATTTCCCAGATTAATATCGCGACTTTACAGGAAGTAAAATAAGCAATGGGGGAAAAAAATATATTTGCTCTTGCTTTATCATTTTCTTTGGCATGGCATCTTGTCGGAGGAGAAGCAGTTCATATTATATGGCCAGAGAAACTCGCGGAACGCAAATTTCCAGAGATAAATTTTTGGGGATCACTTCTGGAGGCGCATAGATTTGAGCCAAAAGATATTAATTTTGGGTCGGAAATAAAAAATGGGCAACCAGTCGGCGAAACTGTTAAAAATAATCAGACAGATATAGAGTTTAATCTGTTGAAAAAAGAAATACTCCCGGTCTCTGAGCTTTCGGAAAAAAAAGATCCGGTAATTGAGATCAACACAGCCAGCTTAGCGGAGTTTTCGATTTCGGAAAGTATAAAGGGCGAGCTTAAAAGAAGCGTATTAGTAAAGCCGGCTTTACCCGTATACCCGGAATGGGCAAAAGAATTAGGAAACTATTTTGAGATTGAATTGAAATTTCTTATATTGCCTGACGGGACAGTCGGGAGTGTGGACAAGGTGACTTCTGCCGGCTATCCCGAACTTGATGAAATCGGAATTAGATATATAAGAAAATGGAAATTTATGCCTTTGCCTGAGGGGTCTAAATCCCTGGAACAATGGGGAATCATTAAACTGGTTTTTAATCTTAAATGATAAACTTATCTTTTGACCAAGCAGTTGCTTTTTATGTATTATTTTTTATTATAATATTTATCGGTAGTTGTGCCTTTGCTTTCGCGCGAAAATATAAGCAATGGTATCCTAAGGAATTCACCTTGTGGCAATGTTTGATTTGCGGGTTTGTTTATTCACGCGTATTTGACGATAAGATAACTGTTTGTCCGCGTTGCGGCAGTTTTAATAAAAAAGATATTCCCGCTGTTACTGAAGAAAATAATGAATAGAGTTATAATGCTTGATCTGAGCAGAATCGGATTTCTACTATAGCCGATGTGTATACACTAAATATCAGCTACGCAGCTAGCTAAGGAGGAGTGTTTATGATGATAATGGAAATTGGTATTGTTGCTGGAGATATCTGGCACTATCTGGATGAAAACGGAAATGTCGCTCTTGAAGATTTAATCAAGGGAATAGATAAACCCCGGAATTTAGTTTTAATGGGCCTGGGATGGTTAGCCCGAGAAGGCCATGTTAGTGTTGAAAATTCTGACGGTTCCAGAGTCAGTCTTAGAAAAAAAGACTTACTCTAAAGCTTATGCTTAAAAATAATGAATATATTGTTGTTTTTGTTACTGCCGGCTCAACCAAAGAAGCTGATTTTTTAAGAAAAAAACTTATGGAAAGTAAACTGGCCGCTTGTGTTGCTAAAACAAGGGTTAACTCCATGTTTTGCTGGAAAGGTAAAGTCGAAACTGAAAACGAAGTATTGCTGATTATAAAAACAAAATATGCTTTATATGAAAAGCTGGAAGCTTTGATTAAAGAAAATCATAGTTATGAGGTGCCGGAGATTATTGCTTTACCGATTATCACCGGCAGTAAACCGTATCTTGACTGGATAGATGAAAATACGAAAAAGTAAAAAGCACTTTTAGCTCATAGCTGATAGCTCATGGCTCATAGCAAAAGCAAAAAAACAAAATAAAGTATAAAGTTGAAAACGCGATAAAGTAAAAAAGGCCGGGATTAATTATCCCGGCCTTTTTTGTAGGGCCACGGCGTGACGTGGCCCTAATGGTGTCTTTGTGCCTTGTGTCTTGTGTCTTTAACTTAATCTGTGATATAATAAATCAAATGAAAAAAGGTTTCACTCTCTTAGAGCTACTTATCGGGATTACAATATTCGCGATTATCTCCGGCGCGGTTTATACCAGTCTTTATCTGGGGATAAAAGTTTGGAAGAATGAAGAAAGAAATAATTCAAGCGTTCAGGAAATCATGCTGTGCTTTGGCTTGCTGGAAAAAAGCTTGCACAGTACTTTTCTTAATCCGGATAATGAGAATATAAAGTTTAAAGGCAGTTTGGAAAGACTTGAATTTTTCGCGGTAAATCAATCAGGGCAGCTGGAAGCCGTCAGCTTTTATCTTGAGCCTGCCGGTACCAGCGGTAAAGATTTATTTAGATTATTGGTTTTAAGACAAAAACCCGGGCAGGAAAAAGAGCAGACAGAATCGATTCCGGAAGTTGTGAATAATCGAATAAGCGCTTTTAAATTAAGCTATTTTGATCAAGGGAAAAATCAATGGTTTGAAGACTGGCCGGAAGAATTAGCTGCCCGGCGCAAGTAAAGGCGGAAATAGATTTTAAGACCGCGGACAATGGCGGGACTGGGCTGCGTTTAGAAAAATATATCAGTATCCCGATCGCGAATGAAATACAGTTTTCTTTTGACGAAGACGCGGGCTGATATTGTACAATATATAAATTAAATGGATAAAATCGCGAAAAGAAAAGATGGGTTGATTCTGATTATTGTTTTATGGATAATGTTTTTTCTTTCTGTTGCTGTGCTTACCTTGGGGGCGAACAATAGAATGAATATAAGGCTGCGCTCACTGAATAATGAAAGTCTGCGCATGTTTTATCTGGCAAAAGAAGGGGTAAACCGGGCGATTGATAGTCTGATCAGCGATGATCAGGAGTTTGATTCACTTAACGAAAACTGGAGCAAAAAAATATCCTTAGAAAAAGATGAAGGAATAGTAACGGTTCAGATAATTGATGAAAATAGATTTATAAACATTAACAGTGTTTCCGGAGAAATTTTAAATAATATTAAACTGCTTTTTCCTGAGATCACAGCTGAGCAGATAGACGCGATTATGAAAAACCGGCCGTTTAATTTAAAAACCGAGGTTAAAGATTTATTAGAACAAGGGGAAATAGCCCCTTTGGTTGAGCAAACAGGCCTGATTGATATGCTGACTACTTTTACTGACGGGACTTTGAATATCAATACAGCATCTGAAAAAGTCCTGGCGCTGATTCCGAATATGACGGAAGCCGCAGCCCAGACAATTATTAGCCATCGGCAGGCAAACCCGTTTATCAGCAATGATTCGCTTTCAGCTGAACTATCGCTTTTGGGTTTACCTCTCGCGCAGATTAGTTCGCTGATTAAATTTGTTAAAGTGCGTTCAGCTGTATTCAGGATTTTAGTCAAAGCTCAATCAAAAGATAGGTATATTGCTAAAAAGCTTGAAGTAGTCGTGAGCCGGCAAGAGCAAAAAATACGCGTTTTATCGTCCATGGAGAATTGACCTTGATAAAAACAGTAATTTATTTTACGAATAAAGAAGCGCGGATCGTTCAATTTAATATCAATAAACAATTGATCAAGATTGTTAAAGATAAAAGCATCGCTTTGGAAAACAAGGAGATCAATCCTTTAGCGATTAAGAATCTTGTTCTTAAACAGGGGATTGTTAAGACTAATCTCGCGGGCTGTCTTTTCCGCCATCAGGTAAGTGTAAGATTTTTCTCTTTTCCTTCGCATGAAGACGCGGAAATCGGCCGCATGGCCCAATATGAAGCCGCGGAATTGCTGCCGCTGAAGCCGGAAGAAACAATAATCAGGTATCTTATTTTAAAAAAAAGAGATAATGGCTACTCCGATACATTGGTTGTTGTCACGCATAAAGAAGAAGTGACAAAACTTCTGGATAAAATCAAAGCTTCGGCAATGGAAATAGAATCTTTGAACCTAAGCAGTTTAGCCTTGCTCAGCGGCCTTAAACATATTCTGGGAAAAAATATTTCAGATAGCAATGATAATGTTTTACTGGTTTATGTTGAAGATGGCGCGGTGGAAATTATTATCGCGCGAAATGGGATTATTGAATTCAGCCGCGGGTTTTTGACCGAAGATATTAATACCTTTGCCCAGGTTTTAATCAGTGAAATCCGCCACAGCATGGAGCTGTTTTTTAGTAATGCCGGAGAGAATAAACTAAAAAAAATCATCCTCGGTTCTCCCAATGGCGAGTTAAAAGCCATTGCTGAGGTTTTAAAACAGAGATTTAGCGTGCCGATTCAAGAGGAAAAAATGGACATTGCTTATGGACTAGCTTCTTTAGGAAATAGCGGAGTTAATTTATTGAGCAATGAATTTATTTTAAAGCGAAAACTGCGATCCTTTAATAAGAAAATTGTAATCAGCTGTCTGCTTCTGTTTGTGAATATTCTATTGTGCGGCGGAATATTCATGATTCAGCTAAATAGAAAACAGGCTTATCTGGAAAAGCTGAATACAGAAATAGCCGGCCGTAAACCGCAGGCCCAGGCAGTGCAGAATAAATTAAGAAAGCTTGAAATAGTTAAAGCCCAATTAAGCTCCCAACTGCTTATTTTAGACGCGATTACTGATATCGTCGATATTTCTCCGGTGTCAACTAACCTTAATATGCTTTCGATAAATGAGCAGGGAATTATGGTAATCAGAGGCCAGGCAAAAACTTTGCAGGAAGTGCTGGATTTTGTTGGCGCGATAGAAAAATCAATGTATTTCACTAATAGCCATTTAAATTATTCTAATCGCAGAAAACTGAAGGATATGGAACTTATTGATTTTGAAATTCAGTCTAAGGTAGAGCAGAAAAATTAAACATAGATAAATAAGGCAGAAGGTGGATAAGGGAAACGGAAAAGAGTTCTCTGGCTTTATAACTTCTGCCTTTTGCGTTTAAATCTTAAAAGGCAAATATGCGGATTATCAGCGGAGAATTTAAAAACCGGAACTTAAAAATGCCTAATTCCCGGGAGGTCAGGCCTACCAGTCAAAAAGTCAGAAAAGCGATTTTTGCTGTTTTGGCCGGAGAAATTGAAGGAAAAAAGGTATTAGATCTTTTTAGCGGCAGCGGAGCCCTGGGGTTTGAGGCTTTAAGTGCCGGAGCGGCTGGGATTACTTTTGTGGAAAAAAGCAAATTATCAATCAAAACAATATATGACAACGCGATGCTTTTGGCTGTTAAGCCCAAGTGCGCGGTAATTAGCGGCGACGCGCTGGAAAGTCTGGATAGCTTGCATGCCAAAGGTTTACGCTATGATCTTGTATTTGCTGATCCTCCTTATCTTGGCGGTTTGGCAAAAAAATGCTTGCTCAAAATCAGCAGCTGTGATATATTACTCGCGCCTGCAATAGTAGTTATTGAACACTACAAAAAGGATGAGCTGCCGACGATCAGCGGAAATTTAAAGCTGTGGCAGCTTAAAAATTATGGGGACACTCTTGTCTCCTTTTATACCTATGCTTAAATTCCATATTTTGGTGTAAGAGTATAACTATTTTATTTGCAGAGTGTTAAGTTTCTAGTTTAGAATCGGATCAGGAGTGTTTATTTTGAAACAAAGAGCAGTGTATCCCGGAACATTTGATCCGGTTACTTATGGGCATATTGATATAATCAAAAGAGCGGCAAAGCTCTATGATCAGGTCATTGTTGCCGTAGCGGCAAATTCTTCAAAGGAGACATTGTTTAGTGTCAGCGAGCGGGTATCAATGCTTAAGCAGGCAACAAAGGGCTTGTCTAGAGTAAGAGTGGATGCTTTTGATCAGCTGATGGTTGATTATGTGCAAAGTAAAAATATTAATGTGGTAATCCGGGGATTAAGAATGATCTCGGATTTTGAATATGAATTTCAAATGGCCTTAACTAACCGCAAGCTGAATAAAGATATTGAAATTGTGTTTATGATGCCCAATGAATCATATTCCTTTGTCTCAAGTAAATTGATCAAAGAAGTCGCCAGATTAGGCGCGAATTTAGCGGAATTTGTTCCAAGTTTTGTGGAAAAGAAATTAAAAAAAATATTAGTAAAGTAAGTTACTGAAGTAAATGGTTTAAGTAAATTATTGGTTCAATTTTATTTTATTAGGATAAAGATTCTAATAATCGCGAGGAGAAAATGGAGATTTTAAATAAAATCAGGCAAAGGGCCAGGGACAATCAGCGAACAATTGTTCTGCCTGAAGGTGATGATAAGCGGATTTTAGAAGCAGCGAAAATTATTGTTAAAGAAAATCTAGCCAAGATTATAATCCTGGCGCTGGATGATAATTTTAAACAAAAAGCAGAAGCAGCGGGACTGGATTTAACAAAGGTCCAGGTAGTTAATCCGGCAAAAAGTCCTGATCTGACGGAATTTTACGAGAAATTTTTTGAGCTGAGAAAAGCCAAGGGAATTACTGAGGAGCAAGCCAGAGAGCAGATGCTCAAACCAGTATATTTCGGAGCAATGATGGTGCGTTTCGGCAAAGCTGACGGCATGGTTGCCGGCGCGATGAATACAACCGCGGATGTGGCTAAAGCCGCGATTTACTGCATTGGTTTTGGCGAAAAAAGCCGGACCATTTCCAGCTGTTTCTTAATCTCAGTTCCGGATTGCGTATATGGTTCAAAAGGAACTTTTGTTTTTGCTGACTGCGGCATTGTGCCTGATCCTTCGCCGTCTCAGATCGCGAATATTGCCGCGTCTGCTTCAGAATTGTTCAGTTTATTAGTTGAAGAAGAGCCAAAGGTAGCTTTGCTCAGTTTCTCGACTAAAGGCAGTGCCCAGCATGAAATGGTGGATAAAATAGTCAGAGCCAAAGCGATTATTGATGAAAAATATCCGGAATTAATTGCCGACGGAGAATTGCAGCTGGACGCGGCGATTGTCCCGGAAGTAGCCAAGATTAAAGCTCCGGACAGTAAAGTCGCCGGAGCGGCAAATGTTCTGATTTTCCCGGATCTTAATGCCGGAAATATATCATACAAAATGGTGCAGCGCTTAGCCAAAGCTGAAGTTATCGGTCCGATGATGAATGGCGTGTCCAAGCCCTGCAGTGATCTTTCCCGCGGCTGCACAATCGATGAAATTGTTAATGCTGTGTGTACAACATCAATCCGGGTTACCCAAGAGAATAAATAATGAATATACTAGTTATAAATTGCGGAAGTTCATCAATAAAATATCAGCTGTTTTGTATGGAAAAAAACCAATCCCTGGTAAGCGGCATCGCGGAAAAGATCGGCAGTGAAGGATCAGGCATTACCCATAAAAAAGGCGATAAATGCTATAAAGCCAAGCTGGAATTAAATGATTATTTTACGGCAATTGAAAAGATTTCCCAGCTGCTTACTGATCCGGTCTGGGGAGCGGTAAACAGTAAAGAAGATATTCAGGCAATCGGGCACAGGGTTGTGCACGGCGGCGAAGAATTTAAAACATCGGTAATTATTGATAAGCATGTTTTAGAAAGAATAAAATTTTACAGCAGCCTCGCGCCTTTGCATAATCCTCCGGCTTATAATGGGATTCAAGCAACTCAAAAGATTTTTCCTGAAGTTAAGCAGGTCGCGGTTTTTGATACAGCATTTCATCAGACAATGCCGGAAGAGGCATTTATGTATGGCCTGCCGTATAAGCTGTATACAAAATATTGCATTAGGCGTTACGGGTTTCATGGCACCAGCCATCGTTATGTATCATCAGCTGCTGCCAAAATTCTAAAGCGCCCTTTAAATAAATTAAAGCTGATTACCTGCCATTTGGGCAATGGCTGCAGCATTACCGCGGTTAAAAACAGCTGTTCAGTGGATACAAGCATGGGTTTTACTCCGCTGGAAGGATTAATGATGGGCACCCGCTGCGGGGATATTGATCCGGCTTTAATCAGCTATATTATGGAAAAAGAAAAACTCAGCGCTGAGCAGGTTGGGCAGATGATGAACAGCAAAAGCGGTTTACTGGGTATTTCCGGAATAAGTAATGATATGCGCGATCTGCTTGAGCACGCGGAAAATGGGCATAAGCAGGCAAAGCTGGCAATAGATATGTTTATTTATAAAGTGAAAAAATATATCGGCGCATATATCGCGGCCATGAACGGCGCGGACGCGATTGTGCTTACCGGTGGGATTGGTGAGAATATGCCGCTGGTCAAGCAAAGGCTGGTTAAAGAATTAAGAAATCTGATGGGCAAGAAAATGAAAATGCTGATTATTCATACCGAAGAAGAGCATTTAATCGCCCTGGATACTTTTGAACTTATAAAAAGGTAAGATTCAGCAATGAAAGTTATTGTAAATGAAATTCCGCCTCAGGGTTTGGAGCTGGAAGAGTCAGAATCAGCGAAAGTGCTGGATATAGAGCGCAGTGATATTGAATTTATAAAACCAGTTCAGATTAAAGCAAAAGTTAAGCGCGAATATGACAGCATCAGAATACATCTGGATATTGAAGGTGAAATACGCTTTGCTTGTGCCCGATGCCTGGAAGATGAAACTCGGATTTTAGCAGAGCATATTGATATAATCAAAGACGCAAAAGAAGAAAAAATAATTGATTTAACTCAAATTGCCAGAGAAGAAATAATCTTTGCTTATCCGGAAAAATTGCTTTGCAAGTCAGACTGCAAAGGTTTGTGCCAGAGATGCGGCAGAAATAGGAATGTGCATACATGCCGATGCGAAATAAGCGAAAGTTCGCTCGGAATTCATATAGATAGATTAGATAATTGATATAAAAACAAGAACATTACGATATGTTTTAAGGAGGAATAAACAATGGCGCATCCAAAACGGAAACATTCTAAAACCAGGCGTGATACAAAACGGGCTTCAAACTCAAAATTAGATACACCAGGCAGTTCATTATGTCCGGCCTGCAATCAGCCTAAACCAGCGCACCATATCTGTCCGCAGTGCGGAGAATATAAAGGGATTAAGTACATAGTAAAAAAAGAAAAAGAACCGAAAAAGTAAGAACTAATGGCTAATAGCTAATGGTCAATAGCTGATAGTTAAGAGCTAAGAAGTAAATAGTTTAAATATTGAGTTTTTCTTTTTTAACAGTTAGTTTTTTTACGCAATACGCGATACTCACGACGCTATACTGAAAAAGTATAACTTATAACTCATAACTCGTAAAAGGTATTTAATCTATATGAGAATAGCAGTTGATGCCATGGGGGGAGACCATGCTCCGGATGTAATAATTAACGGAGCAATATTAGCAGCCAAAGAAATGAATATTGATATTATTTTGGTTGGACCGGAAGATATTATTAAAAGCAAGCTTGCGGAGCAGAAGAAGGTTCCGGGCAATATTTCAGTTTTTAATGCTACTGAGATTATCGCGATGAATGAATCTCCGGCAGTAAGCGTGCGCCGGAAAAAGGATTCTTCAATAAATGTCGCGGTAAAAATGGTTAAGGATAAAACTGCCGAGGCCATGGTCTCCGCGGGTAATACCGGAGCTGTGGTTTGCGCGGCAAGCATGTTTTTAAGAAACCTTCCTGGAGTGGACCGGCCGGGGATAAGCGTTTTATTGCCCACACTTAAAGATGTGGTTCAGGTAATTGATATGGGCGCGAATATTGACGCCAAGCCTGAGCATCTTCTGCAATATGGGATTATGGGCAGCGTGTACAGCAATTATGTGCTGCATAAGCAGAACCCGACTGTCGGGCTGCTGAATATCGGAGAAGAAGAAACCAAAGGCCCGGAATTTGTTAAAGAAACATTTAAATTGCTTGAGCTGAATAAAAATATAAATTTTATCGGCAATGTCGAAGGCCGCGATATTTATGTCGGTGACTGCGATGTTATTGTTTGCGACGGTTTTTTAGGTAATGTGGTTTTAAAAGTATCTGAAGGCTTGGCTGACGCGATTAAAGAAATGCTTAAGCGTAAACTTTCGACCAATATCTTTACCAAGCTCGGAGCTTTGCTTAGTGCTCCGGCATTTAGAGCGCTGAAAAGAGAAACTGATTATTCTGAGTATGGAGGAGCGCCTTTGCTGGGAGTTGATGGCGTATGTATTATTGCTCATGGCGGGTCTTCAGCCAACGCGATTAAAAATGCTATTCGAGTCGCGCATGAATCATTATTAAAAAATGTTAATCAGCATATAATCGAGGCATTAGAAAATAAAAGTTAGGCCTGCCTTTTTTAAATCAGAAGTTTTTCAAGGAGATTTATTTTAAATGTGTGACTGCAAAAAAACCGCGTATATTTTTCCCGGCCAAGGCGCGCAGTATGTAGGTATGGGAAAAGACTTATATGATAGTTTTCCCCAAGCCAAAGCAATTTTTAACCTAGCTAATCAAGTCTTGGGCTTTGATCTGGCTAAAATCTGTTTTGAAGGCCCGATTGAGGAATTAACCAAAAGCGCGATTTGTCAGCCGGCAATAGTAACCCACAGCATTGCTGCTTTTGAAGCGCTTAAATCTGTTTGCGCTAGTATGGCTCCTGCGGCCTGCGCCGGCTTGAGTTTAGGTGAATATTCTGCTTTGGTTGCTTGTGGAAGTTTAAAATTTAAAGACGCGGTAAGCCTAGTGCGTAAAAGAGGTTTATTTATGGATCAGGCTTCTTTGGATAATCCCGGCACCATGGCTTGTGTTTTAGGCATTGAGCTGGAACAAGCCAGGCAGATCTGCGCGGAATCTGACGCGGAAATCGCGAATCTTAACTGCCCGGGCCAGATTGTGCTGTCCGGCAGCCTGAGCGCGATGAAAAAAGCCGAAGAACTGGCCAAAGCTGCTGGCGCGAAAAGAGTTATTCCGCTTGGGGTAAGCGGTGCTTTTCATTCATCTTTAATGCGCTCAGCCGCTGATAAGCTGAAAAAAGAATTGCAAAATATCCAGATCAGCAAACCAAATGTACTGTTTATTCCCAATGTGACTGCCGGCTATGCGGCTGATCCTGAACAAATAGGCAAGCTGTTAACCGAACAAGTAGCAAATACTACTTATTGGGGAAAAAGCATTGAACTGTTAAAAAAAGACGGCATTTGCTGTTTTATTGAAATGGGGCCAGCAAAGGTTTTGCGCGGTTTGCTTCAGCGGATTGACAAAGAATTGAATGTGCTGAATCTGGATAAAACCAGTGATTTTGAAAAAATAGCTGAATGTTGCGGTTAATAGTTATAATATTAAAGGAATAGATCTGAATTTAAGGGAGATAATCATGAAATTAAAAGGAAAAGTCGCTTTTATCACAGGAGGAGCCGCGGGAATTGGTAAAGAAATAGCCATGACTCTTGCTAAACAAGGGGCAGACTGTGTTATTTGTGATGTTAATGAATCTGAGCTAAACAAAACCGCTGCTGAAATCGAAGCAGTTGGAGTAAAAGCAATGCCGATTGTTTTAAATGTTTGCAGCATGGCTGATTGCGAAGAAGCAGTGAACAAAATTATTGACAAATTTCAAAAAGTAGATATACTAATCAATAACGCTGGCATTACCAGAGATGGTTTGCTGATTAGGATGAAGGAATCCGACTGGGATGCGGTGATTTCAGTTAATCTCAAAGGAGCCTTTAATTGCACCAAAGCTGTGGTTAAACCAATGATGAAACAGCGTTCCGGCGCGATAGTTAATATGGCGTCAATAATTGGTTTAATGGGTAATGCTGGTCAGGTTAATTATGCTGCTTCGAAAGCTGGTTTAATTGGTTTGACAAAAAGTGTGGCCAAAGAAGTTGCAACACGTAATATCCGGGTTAACGCTATTGCTCCTGGGTTTATTGAAACAAAAATGACCCAGGTTTTAACAGATGATGTTAAGCAGGCAATGCTTAAGCAGATACCATTGGGCAAATTCGGCAGCCCGCAAGATGTCGCGAATTTAGTAGTATTTTTAGTCACTGATGACTCAAACTACATAACAGGCCAGGTGATTTCAATCAATGGCGGGATGTTAATGTAGTCTCTTGAAAGGAGGCAAAAATAAAATGGCAGTAGAAGATAAAGTAAAAGCAATAATCGTTGATCAGTTAGGTGTTAAAGCGGAAGAAGTTACTTCAAACGCATCATTTGTAGATGACCTTGGCGCGGATTCTTTGGATACAGTAGAGCTGGTTATGGCTCTGGAAGAAGAATTTGGGATCGAGATTCCTGATGAAGATGCTGAGAAGATGACAACTGTTGGCGAAGCAATCAAATATATCGCCAGCAAGACAGAAGCTTAAATTAATCTCTAGTTTATAAACAATAGGCTAGCAACAAGGGGATTGTTTTCTTATTTTAAAATATTATGGATAGAAGAAGAGTTGTTATTACAGGCATTGGTATTGTTTCCCCTGTGGGAAACACAAAAGATGATTTTTGGCATTCATTATGCGAAGGAAAAAGCGGAGCCGGCAGAGTAAGCTACTTTGACGCTTCGGAATTTACTTCTCAGATTGACGCGGAAGTAAAGAACTTTGATCCCACCTTTTGTATTCAGCCCAAAGAGCTAAAGCGCATGGATCGGTTTGTCCAATTCGCTGTGGCTGCCAGTAAAATGGCCTGCGATGATGCCGGCTTTGAGCTTGAAAAAGAAGATGTTACCAGGATCGGAGTACTTGTTGGTACAGGTATCGGCGGCCTGCATGTGGTTGAAGAGCAGGAAAAAAAGTATCTGGAACATGGACCAAGAAAAATATCACCTTTTCTGATTCCCATGCTGATAGTGAACATGGCTCCTGGCCAGATATCCATCAGTTTAGGACTTAAAGGCCCGAATTCCTGTGTAACTACTGCCTGCGCCACAGGCGGTCATTGCATTGGCGATGCTTTTAAGATTATTGAAAGAGGCGATGCTGAGGCAATGTTTGCCGGCGGCACAGAAAGCTGCATTACTCCTTTGGGTTTTGGCGGTTTTTGCGCGCTAAAGGCTTTGACTACCAGAAATGACGCTCCGGAAAAAGCTTCAAGACCTTTTGACCGCGACCGGGATGGTTTTCTTATGGCTGAAGGCTCAGGGATTGTGGTTTTAGAAGAACTGGAACACGCGAAAAAAAGAGGCGCGAAGATTTACGCGGAAATCGTGGGATACGGAATGAGCGGTGATGCTTATCATATGACTGCTCCTGATCCAGCTGGTGACGGCGGAGCGCGCTGCATGAACCTGGCTTTAAAAGACGGCAAGATTAATATAGAGCAAGTGGATTATATTAACGCGCATGGTACATCAACTCCGATGAATGACCGGGTTGAGACTTTAGCAATTAAGACTGTGTTTGGCGATTACGCGAAAAAAGTGGCGATCAGCTCCACCAAGTCAATGACCGGCCATTTATTAGGCGCGGCCGGCGGCGTGGAATGCGCGGCCATAGCCTTATCCATAAAACACGGGATTATTCCTCCAACAATCAATTATGAAACACCGGATCCGGATTGTGATTTAGATTATGTGCCGAATATTGCCAGAAAACAGCCGGTTAATGTGGCAATATCTAATTCTCTGGGTTTTGGCGGACATAATGTGACTCTGGTGCTTAAAAAGTACGAATAAATAATTAATGTTCAATGAATTCCTTAGAGGGCAACCGTCAAAAAGTTGCCCTCTAATTTTAAGTCCTTGTTTTATTGACATCATAATTTATTTCGGTTATAATATTTGTCTATTTAAGTAATTATATATAGCTATTTTTTGTTGATTGTTTCCAATAGGAAAACATTTGCTATTTTTTTTTTTAATAATTTAATGAAAGGACGTGGCTATGGATTATTTGCTAACTGAAGAGCAGATAATGGTTAGGGACCTGGCAAGAAAAATCGCCCAGGAAAAGTTAAAACCAATAGTAAAAGAACTTGATGAAAAAGAAGAGTTTCCTTGGAAGATCATGAAACTATTAGCAGACGCTGATCTGTTTGGGGTTTATATTGATGAAAAATACGGGGGAATGGGGCTGGGTGTATTTGGCTTATGTCTTGTAACTGAAGAACTTTCCAAGATTTGCGGCGGTGTCGCGGTTACTTATGCCGCGTCCGGTTTGGGAACAGACCCGATTATTTTATTTGGAACTGAAGAACAAAAGAAAAAATTCCTACCGGCTTTAGCCAGCGGTAAAAAATTAGCGGCTTTTGGCGTAACTGAACCAAACGCGGGAAGTGATGCCGGAGCAATTGAAACTACTGCCAAAAAAGACGGCGATCATTATATTATTAATGGAATGAAGCATTTTATTACCAATGGCGGAGACGCTGAGGTTTATGTAATTATTGCCATGACAGATAAAACCAAGGGCCAGCGCGGTTCTTCGGCTTTTATTGTGGAAAAAGGCACTCCGGGTTTTACATTTGGCAAAAAAGAAGAAAAAATGGGTATCCGCACTTCTTCTACCCGCGAATTGATTTTCCAGGACTGCAGAGTTCCTAAAGAAAATCTGCTGGGCAAAGAAGGCATGGGTTTTATTGTAACCATGAAGACTTTTGATTTATCCCGTCCGGGTGTTGCCGCGCAGGCATTGGGAATCGCTCAGGGCGCGCTTGATTTGGCAGTTGATTATTCCAGACAGAGAATTCAGTTCGGCAAGCCGATCTGCGCTAATCAGGGAATCAAATTCATGTTAGCTGATATGGCCACTCAGATTGAAGCAGCGCGCGGACTGGTTTATAGCGTAGCGCGTCAGATCGATAGCGGTAATGTAAAGGTTGCCAAAGAATCAGCAATGGCTAAATTATTTGCTTCTGATGTGGCGATGAAAGTTACCACAGACGCTGTGCAGATTTTCGGCGGCTATGGTTATATGCGCGAATATCCAATTGAAAAATACATGCGTGACGCGAAAATCACTCAGATCTATGAAGGCACCAATCAGATCCAGAGAGAAATTATCGGAAACAATTTAATTAAGGAGTCGCTTGCCGCGTCAAAGCAGGCGAAATAGTCAATGAATATAGTAGTTTGCATAAAACAAGTGCCTGATACAACTGATGTGCGGATCAATCCGGAAACAAATACTCTGGTGCGTGACGGAGTTGTTTCGATTATCAATCCATTTGATATGTACGCGATTGAAGAAGGATTGCGTTTGCGCGAAAGATTTGAAGGCAAGGTAACGGTTATTACCATGGGACCGCCGCAGGCTGAAGCTGCTTTAAGAGAATGCATTGCTTTAGGCGCGGATGAAGGGGTTTTACTTTCTGACCGGGCTTTTGCCGGAAGCGATACACTGGCAACCAGCTACGCATTGGCCATGGGAATTAAAAAACTGGGAAAAGTTGATCTGATTCTTTGCGGTAAGCAGGCAATTGACGGTGATACCGCGCAGGTCGGACCGGGAATCTCGGTTTGGCTGGGCATTCCGCAAGTTGCTTTTGCTAAAAAGATCGATGGCACAACTGAGAAAGATATTAAGGCTTTTCGCGTGGAAAGAATGACTGAAGAAGGCGCGGATGTTCTGGAAATACCTCTGCCCTGCATGATTTCCGTGGTTAAAGATATTAATGAACCCAGACTGCCGTCTTTAAAAGGCATGATGCGTTCAAAAAAAGCTGAGATCATCAAATGGACAGCTGATGATATTCAGGCAGATAAGAAAAAGATCGGCTTGGACGGTTCGCCCACGCAGGTGGTGAAAATATTCAGCCCGCCGGTAAGAGAAGGCGGACAGGTTCTCCATGGTGATGCTAAAGATGTTACGGATAAATTGTATAGTCTTATAAAAGACGTGATTTAATAACAATTATTTAGGATATTAGACTAAAATGGCGATTGAAATTATTGTACAAAAATGTGTTGGTTGTCGGTTGTGCGTAAAAGCATGTCCTTTTGCCGCGATTGATATGGTTAATAATGTCGCGGAAATTAATGATAATTGTACTTTATGCGGTGCCTGCGTTGACAGCTGTAAGTTTGACGCGATTTTACTGCGCAAAACCGAGGAAGTCTCAGTTTCTCTGGATGATTATCAGGATGTCTGGGTTTTTGCTGAGCAGAAAAAAGGCGTGATTCAGTCAGTTGTTTTTGAATTACTTGGCGAAGGCAAGAAACTCGCTCAGAAAAGAAATCAGAATTTAGCCGCGGTTTTAATCGGTCATAAATTAAAAGACGCTGCCAAGCAATTAATTGAACGTGGAGCTGATAAGGTTTATGTAATTGACGCTCCTGAGCTTAAACATTATCAGGCAGATACTTATGCCAAAGTACTGACCAGTGTGATTGAACAGTATAAACCGGAGATTGTATTAACCGGCGCGACTTCCATTGGCCGGGCTTTGATTCCGCGCGTGGCTGTTGAACTTAAGACAGGGCTGACAGCGGATTGTACTGCTTTGGATATTGATGAAGAAAAAGGCATGCTTTTGCAGACTCGTCCGGCATTTGGCGGAAATATCATGGCCACAATCATCTGCCCGTCACGCCGTCCGCAAATGGCAACTGTGCGCCATAAGGTTATGCAGGAAGCTGTGATTGATAAAACCAATAAAGGCGAGATTATTGAAATCAAGCCGAAAAAAGAGTTATTAACTTCCAGAACTAAATTAATTGATTTAATTGAAGACATGGAAGAAACAATGAATATCGCTGAAGCTGATATTATTGTTTCCGGCGGCAGAGGCATGGGCAAGGCTGAGAACTTTAAAATATTAGAAGAGTTTGCCAAAGCAATCGGCGGAGCAGTCGGAGCATCGCGCGCCGCGGTTGACAGCGGATTTATTCCCTATTCCCATCAGGTCGGACAAACTGGCAAAACCGTTTGCCCGAAAATCTATTTTGCCTGCGGTATTTCCGGCCAGATCCAGCATCTAGTCGGCATGCAGTCATCAGACATCATCGTAGCGATCAACAAAGACCCTGATGCCCCGATATTCAAGCTGGCGACCTACGGCATCGTCGGAGACTTATTTGAAGTAATACCCATGCTGACCAAAAAATTCGCGAAAAAGAAGTAAGATCAACGGATTCAAACACAGAAAGACGTGTAAGATGAGCGTTAAGATCAATAGCCAAAAAGCAATTCCTTAAGAAAGGAATTGCTTTTTTTTGTTCACCATGGATAAATAAATGAATATAAAACAAAATCCCGTAGGGCCAGGTCGAGACCTGGCCGAAACATAATCAAAAAATATGGCCGAAACAAATAAATTAGAAGAAGTAAAGGGGACGGTTCTATTTAATTGAGAGAGTGGCGTTCCTCCGTCGTGCTTGTTCCTCGGTTTATAAGGCGGGGCTATCCGTTTCTAAACCAAAGAAAATTAGATCACTTGGTTTTGAAGATGGATAACGTTGCGTGTTTACTCGTGAGCGGGGACGTTGTTTGATAAATTGATTTATTTAAATAGTGAAAAAACTAAAAGGAATAAAGGGGATGGTTTTGTTTTTGGTAAACCATAAAATTTGCTTCCCGCATAAATCGGCGGGGCAAGCTGTTTGCCCTTCGACAAACTCAGGGTAAAAGCGCAAACGTTATGTGAGAAAAAATAATAAATATGAAAAAAGACTATAAAGAAAAAATATCGCAGTATACATTGGAAGAACTTATGGATGTTTCCATTCATATTGATAAGGAAAAGTTTCCTGATAGGTATGAAATGATTATTGCGGAGATTGAAGTTAGGAAGAATCAGCCAAAGGGTAGTTCAGAAGAACAAGATAAAAAACAAAGAATTTTTGCTGGATTCTGGATTAGATTTTGGGCATATGTTTTAGACATAATCCCGGTGCTATTATTATGGGTATTTTTATATAGGTTTTATTTTCAAGCAAAATCGGTTGTTACTCTATATTATGGAGTTTTTCCTCTGGGCTGGATTGCTTACAGAATTTATTTTCATGGTAGATGGGGGCAAACACTTGGAAAAATGGCAATGAAAATAAAAGTAGTTAATGTTGACTTTGGCAAAATTGATTATTATGCTGCTTTTAAAAGAGAAATTGTTAATATATTGATTGATTTAATCACAATAATTGTTGTAGTTGCAGCAATGAAATCTATTCCTTCAGTAAACTGGCTAGTTATGCCAGAAATAGAAAAGCAAAATGTAATTTTAAGGGCAAAAGATAAAATTAGTTTTATTGGATTGTTCTGGTTATATGCTGATATTATTTGTTTATTAATTAATAAGCAAAAACGGTCGATACACGATTTTATTGGAAGCACAATAGTTGTAAGAGAAGAAGTAGTGAGCGGGGACGTTGTTTGATAAATTGATTTATTTAAATAGTGATTTTAAGGGGACGGTTATATTTTTTTGGAATAAATATATATATTTATTCATTCCAAACAAGAAGGAGAGCAAAATGAAGAAGGTGATAGGTTTTATGGTCACAGTATTAGTGTTGGCAACGGGCATCGCATATGCTGCCATAGAAGAATATTATGAAGAAAAACCTTTAAAGATTCAGAAAGCTGACCCTTTTGATAATGACAAACAAATAAAAATTCGAGTGGGCGAAAAGATCATATTCAAAATCAAGATATATCAGGATGAATTCTTTGGCCAGACTACTATTAGTGCAAATGCTAATATTGACAATACAACCAAACAGAAAGTCAAAGCCATCTATTCAATCTCGTTTCATGATAAGGATGGCAAGCTTGTCGCATGTCACCAGGGATCATGGGACCTCGATGAAAATGATGATGTAAATTACGGAAGTGGCATTATCTACACAGATACCGCTTCGATTGCATCAGTTACAAATTACAAATTAAAAACACAGGTGATTGAATCTAAAAAGGAATGACCAAAAAAAGTGTAAATGGAGTCAGGTCTTGAATCTAGATAATGGACGAAAAAAGCAAAAAAAGGGGAAAAGGGGACGGTTCCATTTTCGGAGGAAAAACAGAGGGTCAAGTCTCTACTTGACTACAAGTAAAATTTATTGAGAAAGAGTGGAAGGCTAGGGGACGTAGTGAGCTAACCCGGGATTGACGGACACCAAGAAAAGGGGTCAAGTCTGTAATCTTGATATTTTTATAAACGTTTGACACTAATTTTTGTTTTAGCTTAAAGGTTTGATAGATAAAATGAGAGAAATTTATTACGCGATCTATAAAAATGCTGATTATAAAACAATGGTTATGGTAAGCTTAGCCGAAGCAATCATCTCCAAAAGAGGCAGATTTAATAAAGATAAATTTATTTTAAGTGATGAAATAGGTTTAAATCGGTTTGAGAAACAAATTTTAAGTAAAATATGTTTAAATAACTTTTGTTATTTTCATATTTCAGATTACACTAAATGGATTGATTATTTGATTCAAGAATGTATAAAAAATAAATATTTTAAGAAGCTGCTTGTCTTGGGGCCAAAGCCAACAAAATATTTTAAGACAGAATTAAAAAAAAATTTAAAAAATTTCAATGAGGATATTATTGCCTATATTGACTCAAGGGAAATTAATTTGTTAATGAAGATTAATAAGTCTATTTCCCAAATTAAATTGCCTGAATTTAGACAATTAATCAAAAAAAAAGATATTATGGCTGAAATGATGGCTGAAGTTATGGATAAGGGGTATTGGCTCGAGGCAGATAAGTTGTAGCAATAAAAGAAGATATTGAGGGGCGTAGTTTAAAGATTTAAAGTTATAGAAACAATGAAGGAAAAAAGGGACGGTTCCATTTTCGGTGAAAGATAAGGGGTCAAGTCTCTAATCCTGACATTTTTAACGCTTAATGCTAATTTCGTAATTTAAAATTTAAAGGATGAGAAATGAGAAGAGTATTGCTTGTAATTTTATTAATTGGTGTTTTTTGTCCGTTTTCTTTAGCTCAGGAGCAAAATTCTGATTTCGATTTTAAGATTTTCTTAACTCAACAGAGTGAAGAAATGGATTGGTGGAATGGGGTTCCTTCTCAATTTGGTCCGCATATTTCTGAAGTCAGTAGTGTTTCTAAAAAAGAAATTTTTAAAATAATACCTATTTTCCGTAATTACGGTCTTGAGGATGGGGAAAAAGCAAACATTATATATAATGTTTCTATTTTAAAGCCAGATAATAGTATTTATGCAGAGATAAATGATCTTGAGGGGTGGAAGGGTAAAGTTAATGGGCCGTATTTGTTACCAGCGAAAAATAGATTAGTGGTTTGTTTTGAGCCTGAGGACACATTCGGTGAATATGCTATAAGAATAGAATCTTTTGATAAAATTAAAGATCAGAAAGTAGCTCATGAAGACAAAATTAATCTAGAAGAGTTTAAATTGCCTGATTTAAAAGATGATGTAGATCTGTTTTTTACGTACAACTATAATCCTGACCCTGAAAAAGCCATGGCTTATTTTTTGAATTCTGCATACCCGTTTATAAATGAAAAAGGGCAAGTTGTATGGTCTGGGATATGGTTTTTTAAATGTGTTTTTGATGAAAATGATTTTCTAATTCCCCAAATCGTAAAATTTTTTAAAGATGAAGCTACTAAAAAGCAGAAAGAGAATATAATTTTACTATTCTATTTTTTAGGAAAAACGAAAGAGCTTGATTTAAAAGGGGATTTAGTAAAATATAGTGAAGGGTTTAAAAAAATAAAGGCTCCAAATCCTTACGATAAAATAGATAATCCTAGTCAGCTGGATATGCTATGGGGAGAGTTTTTTGCTACTGGTAGATTAAAACCAGTAAGGCAGATTATATCTTCATTCCAGCTTAGTGAATTCATGGGGACATTGGAAAAAATTAAGAAAAAAGAACTAGATGTTAATGAAAAATCTGTGTACCGCGAAGCAATGCTTGAAGCTACTTTCAGTTCTGCCCTTTGGTCTTTAGAAAGTAATTGCAATCAATCGAGCTTACTATATCAATATTGCGTTGGACTTATTGAGTCTGATGAATTAAATGATAATGAAAAAGGCTATTTAGGAGCTATTTTAAACAGTGTATATGAGAAGAAGAAAAAAGAAGACAGAAAAGAATAATAGGGTCAAATAAGAAAAGGGATCAAGTCTGTAATCTAGATATTTCCCTAAACGTTCAACGTTAATTTTTACTCAAGTTTAAATGTTATATGCAAAAAATAATAAAAATTACTTTTTTTGTCATTTTTTTTCAAAATGTCCTATGCAATCAGATATTTTGTTCTGAGAAATCACCTGAGCCGTTTGGGGTGGATGACATTACACTTGCGGTCACAAATGGGCAGCCGTATATTTATCAGGCTGAAATTTCTGCTGAAAAAAAACTGCATAAATACCTTTGGCTAAGATGTGGGTTAGCAGGCATATTTGATTCCAATAAACCTGATCTGTTTGGAGGTATTACGCTGGGAGTCAGATTACATGGAAAGGCTTTTTTTGCTCCTTTTGTAGGAATCGGAAGTTTTTTGGGTGAATCTGCTCATTATAAAGATGCCGATCATGACGGAATTAACAATGACGGCGATGCCTGGACGGATGAACCGGGTGAGAAAAAAAGAGTTAATAACTTTATTTCTGCAATTTATCCTGAGATTGGTATGCAGATTAATATAGCCAAAGAAAAGAGTATTTCCGCTTTTGGAAGATATTATGTTTCAACTGAGGGAAGAGATGATGATTCCTGGATGTGGGGATTTAGTTTTTCGGTTAAATTTGGGGCAGGCCTAAAAAATGAAAAAGATTGACGAATTAAAAAAACTAGAGTCTTCAGAGGAGATTTTCCTAAGCGCTTAACGCTATCCGCTAAACACTGATTTTGCGGTTTTTTTTGGTAAATCATAAAATTTAGTGAAATAGGGGGCGTTGATTCAAACATATATAAAAGAAAATTATAGAGAAATAATAGTGTCAGATATTGAAAAAGGAGACAAGTGATGAATGAAAATCATCAAACAAATAATAAAGGAATGTCTGATCTGGAGATAAAATCCCTTATCGTTAAACGCAATAATGATGCGCAGGAAATCGTTCGATCCCTAAATTCTCAGAGCATTATTAATCATTTAATGAGTTCTGATCTAGCAACAAGTATGAGTATGAGTATATGGCTTGGACTGCATGATAATTTTAACTGTGCCCGAGGTCTTTTAGTTCATGTTCGATCAAAAGAATCCGAGCTAGTTTCTGATGCATATAAATCTTCGGGGGAAATTGTTGGACGATTCCGTTGTAATAACTGTGGTTTTGAGACTGGACTCGGAGTAAAATACTTTCAACAAAGGATAACCAAAGGAGAGCTTAGCTCTCCGATTAAACCTGAAGATCTTTTTCTTGGTGCAGCAGCTAGAAAATTATCGCAGCAAGTAATTGATCTACGTAGAGCACAAATTGAATCTCTTCGTTTAAAAGGATCGGACAAGGATGTTTTTCCCTCTCTCTAGGGAAAGGGGTCAAGTCTGTAATCTCAACATTTCTCTAATAGAAAGCAACGGTTAAAGGGGTTAAAAAGTGCCCGAATTATTGAGCTAGTACAACATCGCATAAAATTACAGTGGAATAGAACTAGAGTGAAAACTGCGTAAGCGGGGTCAAACCTTGACTTTGGACAAAATGTGAAATATCAGGCGTGATAATAACTTCTAAAGTGGAGGTCTGACCCTGAGATTTTATGGGGAGATACCGGCGACAACTAAAGAGTCGGACGCTATGAGTAAAGCGCTGAAAAATAATAACTTTAAATTTGTCGGATCAACAATTTGTTACGCGTTTATGCAGGCAGTAGGGATGGTCAATGACCATTTAACTACATGTTATAGATATAATAGAGTACCTAAGGCAAAAAAACAGCGGTTAACGGATAGGGATAGGAGAAAAATAGTTGGATGAACAAAAAAATAGGCGCTAACTATACAAATAATAATATCTGCGAATTCTCTGTATGGGCTCCTTTAAAAGAGGATATCTCGCTTCATATCCTTTCTGATAAGCAAAGGATTATTCCGATGCAGAAAGACGCGGACGGATATTTTAGCGTTACTGTTGATGAAGTTGTCCCGGGTACAAAATATCTTTTTCACCTTGAAGCTAATAGCGAGTATCCGGATCCCGCGTCATTCTATCAACCGGACGATGTAATGGGCCCTTCTTGTGTTGTTGACCATTCGGCCTTTGTCTGGGATGATAAAAATTGGCAGGGATGCTTGGCCGCGGAAATGATTATTTATGAGCTGCATGCCGGGACATTTACGCCAGAAGGAACATTTGATGGGATCATTACAAAGCTTTCGCATTTGCAGGATTTGGGGGTTAATACAATCGAAATCATGCCGGTGGCTCAATTTCCCGGAACAAGAAACTGGGGATATGATGGGGTTTATCCTTTCGCCGTACAAAATTCATACGGCGGCCCAGCCGGGTTAAAAAGGCTGGTTAACGAATGCCACAAACGAAAAATAAGCGTTATTCTTGACGTTGTTTATAATCATTTTGGCCCGGAAGGGAATTTCTTGCGTCAATATATGCCGTGTTTTACGGATAAATATAAAACAGCGTGGGGCGAGGCAATCAATTTTGATGATGCCTACAGTTATGGAGTTAGAGATTACTTTATTCAGAATGCTTTGTATTGGTTGGAACACTTCCACATGGACGCTTTAAGACTGGACGCGGTTCATGGTATTTTTGATATGAGCGCGAAACATATTCTTAAAGAATTATCGGAAAAAGTGACGGAATTTTCACGATTAAAGCAAAGAAAATATTACCTAATTGCTGAGAGTGATTTAAATGACAGACGCGTCATAGATCCTGACTCCAAAGGCGGCTATGGGCTGGACGCGCAGTGGAACGATGATTTTCATCATTGCCTGCATACGCTTTTGACAAAAGAAAATCAGGGATATTACGAAGATTTCGGACAGGTTGAACAAATGGCTAAAGCGCTAAAACAAGGATTTGTTTATTCGTGGGATTATTCGAAATTCCGGAAAAGATATCACGGAAGCGCATCAACAGATATTTCTGCCGGCCAGTTTGTTGTTTTTTCTCAAAACCACGATCAAATCGGCAACCGCGTGAAAGGTGAACGGCTTTCCGCGCTGGTTTCTTTTGAGGCTTTGAAAGTTGCCGCCGGGACTGTCCTTCTGTCCGCGAATATTCCTTTATTATTTATGGGAGAAGAATACGGCGAGAACGCGCCGTTTCTCTATTTCATGAGTTTTCATGATAAGCAGTTGATTGAGGCGATTCGCGCCGGGAGAAAAAAAGAGTTTGCTTCATTTAATTGGCAGGGCGAACCGGATGATCCGTACGCTGAAGAAACATTTTTAAAATCAAAATTAAAATGGGATATAATTAAGAATGAGAAACAGCGTGTTCTGTTGGAATTTTATAAGAAATTGATTCAGATAAGAAAATCGGCCGGGAGCTTGTTTGCGAAAGCTATTCTTGAGGTCAATGCCGATGAAGAAACTAAAGTAATTTCTATAACGCGTTTACAAAAACAAGCAGGGCTTCATCTCGCGATAAATTTTCACAATAAAAATGCCGCGTATACGTCTCTAAAGCTTGAGGGACAGTGGAAAAGATTGCTTGTCTCATCGGATATTAAGTGGTTAGGGCCAGGGACAAATGTTCCGGAAAAGGCCGTCAATAACGGAGAATTTATTTTGGAACCTTTTAGTTTAATAGTATTTGAGAAAAAACAGTGAAAGTACCTATTAGCACATATCGAATTCAATTTCACGCCGGCTTTACGTTTGAATCGGCTGCCGGCATATCGCGGTATTTGAAGGATCTGGGGGTATCGCATATTTACGCGTCGCCGATTCTTCAAGCCAAGAAGGGGAGCATGCACGGTTATGATGTTGTTGATCCCCTTCAGATCAACCCGGAATTGGGCGGAGAAGAAAAATTTAACCGGCTTATTGAGCAGGTTAGGGCTCTGAATATGGGGTGGCTTCAGGATATTGTGCCTAATCACATGGCGTTTGACAGTGAAAACAAGATGTTGATGGATGTTTTTGAGAAAGGTGAGGCGTCCCAATTTTTTGATTATTTTGACATTAACTGGAATCATCCTTACTTAAACTTAAAAGGAAAGGCATTGACGCCTTTTTTGGGAGATTTCTACGGCAATTGTCTTAAAAAAGGTGAAATAGTTGTCGGGATAGATGAGAATGGATTTTTTATTAAGTACTATGAATTGAAATTACCGGTACTGTTATCCTCCTACGCCGGAATTCTCAGAGGATGTCTTGATTTATTAGAACACGCGGATAATCACACGACAGACGAGGCGGATCAATTCAATCACGCGATTGGGATTTTTAAGGCTTTAAACCAGCGTGACAATCAGGCGGTGACTGTTGCCAAAGCCGGCCTTTGGCGCGTGTTTACGAAAGATAAAAGAGTTGAAAAAACTATCGCCAGTTTCCTAGAGAAAATGAATAATGGAAAAACGGATTCATTAGACCTGCTTCACAATCTAATCTCTGATCAACTCTTTCGTCTTTCTTTCTGGAAAGTAGGTAATGATGAGTTAAATTACAGGAGGTTCTTCACGGTCAATTCCTTGATATGTTTAAGAGTGGAAGAATTCAGCGTCTTTGATTTTCTTCATAAGCGGATATCGGAGCTTGTTAATAATGGGCAAATAGACGGTATCAGGCTGGATCATATTGACGGTTTAGATTCTCCGCTTATTTATATGCGGCGGTTGAGGGAAAAAACAGGAGACCGGTATATTGTTGTGGAAAAGATTCTTTGTAAAGATGAGCACCTGCCCGAGAATTGGCCGGTACAAGGAACGACGGGGTATGATTTCCTGAACTATGTTAATGGGGTTTTTGTTGACGCCGCGTCTGAACGCGCGATGGAAAGAATCTATATATCGTTTAGTGGTATGCGTTTTCGGTTTGAGTCGCTTGTCGTTGAAAAAAAACGGTTATTTATGGGAAAGCATATGGCCGGCGATATCGATAATCTCGCCCATTTATTGAAAAATATTTTGAGTGGGAACATATATGGTTCTGATTTTACAATGTATGGGTTGCGCCGGGCTTTGGTCGAAATTATGGCGCATTTTCCGGTGTACCGAACTTATGCTTCGGAACTTGGGATAAGCGAGTCAGATATGTTTTATATTAAGCAGGCGCTGGATAGAGCCCGGAGGACAGGGCAAGACCTTTTATATGAATTAGACGCGATTGAAAAAATCCTTTCTTTGGATTCCGCGCTTAATATAAACGACGCGGAAAAGGAAAAATACCGTCATTTTACGAAAAGATTTCAGCAGTTTACCGGCGCTCTGATGGCCAAAGGCTCAGAAGACACCGCGGATTATATTTTTAACCGTTTCATATCGCTGAATGAAGTAGGCGGGTTTCCGGAAAAGTTTGGCCTGGCATTAGGAGATTTTCACGAATTTAATGTTAAACGACTGAAAGACTGGCCGTATTCAATGAGCGCGACGGCAACACATGATACCAAACGGGGAGAAGATGTCAGGGCGCGGATTAATGTGCTTTCTGAAATGCCGGAAGAATGGAAAAATATCGCAAAATTATCACATAAGCAAAATAAGAAGCACAAATCGAAAATCGGTCATGAGCTCGCGCCCGGCAAAAATGATGAATATCTTATTTATCAGACGTTCATTGGCGCTTTTCCATTTAAACCAGAGGAAGCAGAAAATTTTAAGGAAAGGATGAAGCAATATATCGTTAAAGCTGTTCGTGAAGCGAAGCTTCATACGGCATGGCTGAAACCAGACACACAATATGAGGAGGCCTGCGTCAAGTTCATTGATAGAATTTTAGATTCTTCAAGTGAAAATCAATTCCTGAATAATTTTATTCCTTTTCAAAGAAAAGTAGCATATTTTGGGATGTTTAATTCTTTGTCCCAGACACTTCTTAAATTAACAGCACCGGGTATACCCGATATCTATCAAGGCAATGAATTGTGGGATTTTAATTTGGTTGATCCTGATAACAGAAGGCCGGTTGATTTTGAGAAACGTAAGCAATTTCTTAATGAGATACAAGGTAAAGAGAACGATTTATCACCTCTGATCAAGGAATTGCTTGCCCACAAAGAAGACGGAAGAATAAAGATGTTCACGCTCTACCGTCTTTTGAAGGCAAGAAATGAATTTAGCGAATTATTTCAGAACGGCGAATATATCCCTCTTGAGGTCAAGGGGGCATTACAAAACCACATTATTGCTTTTGCCCGCAGAAAGGACAATAGCTGTTGTGTTGTCATCGCTCCGCGATTTTTATCAAAGGTTGTTAAAGAGAATGAGTTGCCTTTGGGAGAAACGGTCTGGCAGGATACAGCGATCATTTTACCCGAAGGATTTCCGTCAGAATGGAGAGATATCCTAACCGGGGAAAGCCAGCGAGCGGAAGGGATTATCTTTATAGGAAAGGTTTTAAAGATTCTTCCGGTCAGTTTATTGTCTTTGCATGAATAAGTTTGCAGGAAAGGGGTCAAGTCTGTAATCTCAACATTTCTCTAATAGAAAGCAACGGTTAAAGGGGTTAAAAAGTGCCCGAATTATTGAGCTAGTACAACATCGCATAAAATTACAGTGGAATAGAACTAGAGGGTCAGGCATTGAAAACTGAAGACTAAAAACAATTGGAAATGCAGGCAATCAAATAACGCTGTGCGTTTCTTCTGCCTGAGCTCAAACGTTATAACTAAGGAGGGAATATCATGGCTTGTCCGATAGAAGGTAGCTGTACATTTCATAATAATCAAATACATATGTTGGAAGAACGGAAAAAAATAATACAAGTAAGGTTTTGTCTTAGTAGTTATTCGCAATGTGCTCGTTATAAAGTATATGCATATTTTAAATCTACACATCAGGTTCCTCCAGGTTTATACCCAAATAATTTTGAGCAAGCTAATGAACTGATCCAAAACGATAGGCGGAAACATGGCGGCGGGCATTAATTGTACTAAAACTATGTGGGAAATAAAGGGAGACAATACTTAATTACTCTGTTTGAGCTCAAACGTTATATAAATTTTTCGCTAGTTAAAATAATTTAAGGAGACAAATGTTCCATATTAGGCTTATTGATCGATTCTTTGTTTTATTGATTAAGATTATTGATAAAGCGCAGGATAAGATTATCAAGAATTATGCTGTGTTTACTTTGATTGTGAGTAGGGCTCCGCAAACGGTCGGAGCGGAAGCTTGCTGGTATAGAGCAATCAAAGAATTTATGATTGCTTATAAAGATGTTCCGGCTTATAGAGAGTTTCTGAAGAAGAGTGGCTGGAAATGCGAATCCAGGGATGCTAAACGTATTTTTGAATCATTGCCTTTAATGGATAAAGCTAATTATATTCTTCCTTATAGTACAGAGGATAGATGTCTTAACGGTAAGTTCTTTGACAAAGGGGTTGTTATTGATGAGTCTTCAGGATCAACAGGTATTCCTTATAACTGGGTAAGAAGCCAGGAAGAAAGGGAAATTGTTAAACAGCTGATTGGGGTGTATCTGCGATACTGTTATGGTAATCAGAATTTTATTATTCTGAATACATTCAGTATGGGAGCCTGGGCAACTGGGTTTAATATGGCTTTAGCAGCACAGTCATTGGGTGTGGTTAAGTCTACTGGTCCGGATGTGGATAAAATATTAAGAACGCTTGAATTTTTTAGCGGTAAATATCCGTATATTCTTAATGGATATCCGCCATTTTTAAAATATCTGTTTGATGAAGGAGATAAGCGGGGATTTAAGTGGAAAGATTATAATATCCATGTGCTTGTCGGCGGAGAAGGCATGTCCGAAGGATTAAGGGATTATCTGCTTAGGTACGCGAAGACGGTTTATTCCGGTTATGGGGCTTCTGATTTAGAGATTGGCATCGCAGGTGAGAATCCTTTGACTGTTATGATCAGGAAGTTATGCCTTAAAGATCCTGAGTTAAAAAACACGCTTTTTGGCGAAGATCACCGCATGCCCATGCTTTTTCAGTATAATCCTTTGGATCATTTTATTGAAATAATCCAAAAAGAAATAGTTGTGACCATAAGTAAGCCTTGGACGCTTTCTCCCAGGATAAGATATAATATCAAGGATGAAGGGGGCATGATTACTTTTGATCAGATGAAAGAAAAGCTGAAAGCGCATAATGTTGATTTATTGGAATTGGAACTGGAATGTAAATATCCGCGTTGGTATGTACCGTTTTTATTCATATACGGCAGAAAAGACAGTACTGTATCAGTTATGGGAGCAAATATATACCCTGAGGATGTGGAAAGTGTAATATATTCAGATTTGATGCTGGCACAGAATATTAATTCATTTTCAATATCACTGGAAGAGGATACTCAAGGCAATCCGCATCCTTGTTTTGAATTTGAATTACTGGATATAGAGCAAAAATCCCGGGTTGAAAAGAAATTAAGTGAATTAATGTCATCCGGTCTGGCTAAATTAAGTCTGGATTATAAGAAGGCTTTGGAAGAGTATCCGCAGGCACTTGAGCCGATTATCAGGATTTTTGAGTTAAATCAAGGGCCGTTTAAGGAAAATCAAAGGCGGATCAAAAGACGCTATGTTAAGAGCTAGGGTTGGATAGCTCTGCCTGAGCGCAAAACGTTATGTGTTGTATCACTTGAATAAGGAGGGGTTATGTCTGTATCTTTTAATGAAGAATTAAAACAGTCTAAGGTGCAAGAAGTAGTAGGACTCCCAATCAATAAGGAAATTATTTTTTCCAATCATAAAAATGTATATAAAAAAAGAATTGAAAAACGTCAATCAAGATTATTAAAAAAAATTGCTTTTTTAAAGCCATTCTTGTCTGGTGATGAAAATATTATAATGATTACAACTGCTTGTTCTCCGATGTCCATTACCGAGCAGTTTCTTGTTGGTTGGATGATTTTTTATCTAAAACGGTCGCTTTTAGTATTTACTAATAAGCGGATTTTCCATATTCCAACTAAAACTGATTATTCGTATAGAAATTCGATCGCGCAGATTTTTTATGAGGATTGTCAAACGATAACTGTTCGAAGTAGGAGCTTGATTTGTAAATATAAGAATAATATAAAAGAACAGTTTCATTATATTGAAAGTAGCTGCATAAAAAAAATCAAATCGCTTATAAAAGATTTGACTGGGACTGGGGAGAACGCCAGTAAATATCATAGGCGGACACATATTTGTCCTCGTTGTGCTCATGAGCTTGAACAGAATAAATATATGTGTTTAAATTGCCAGCTTGTTTTTTTAAACAAAAAAGACTCTGATAAAATTTCTTGGATTTACCCTGGAGGTGGTTATTTTTATACAAGGCATCCATTTCTTGGTCTAGGCGATGCAATTGTACAGTTGATTCTAATTATTTGGGTTGTTGATGCTTTAGTTACTGTTATCACTAAAGGTGTTGAAACTATAGGAATTCTGGTTTTTTCCACAATTTTACTGGTATTTGAAAAACTGATGACTGTATATGAAGCAACACATTTTATCAGTGAATACATCCCTATTGAAAAAAACTTAGGGAAATAGTAATTTGTGTAAATTTATAAAAAATCACTTTAGCTAACTGGAGTGCGCGCGCAAATGGAGTTCAACCCAGTAGCTGAGCTCAAACGTTCGGCGCGCAATAAGCATGAAATGTCTTTGCGGTGCTAAAAGGATATGAGTATGAAAAGTATCTGTAGGTCGGGAACAGTCTGTTTATTGCTGGGTGTTTTTCTTTTTTTCAACATTTCTGAGCTAAGAGCAGAAGCACCCCAGCCCTTGTTCAATGTCGGCTATCAGGTTCTTGATCTCAAATATATAAAGGACAATCAGGAGCAAAGTCTTACTGTGGCTGTCTGGTATCCGACTGCGCAACAGCCAAAGACATACAACTACGGCGGGCCAACAAACGGCAATGTTGCTGTAGACGCAACACCTTATGCCAAAGCCGGACCATATCCTTTATTGGTGTTTTCGCACGGGTTCGGGGGCAGTGGACTTGGCTCTATGTTTTTCACTGAGACTCTTGCTGCTCTTGGCTGGATTGTCGCCTGCCCGGATCACCATGACAAATATTCAGCTGTCCGCATCCGGACCGGACAAAATCAAAACCTCGACCGATTGGGGTTTATGAAGCAAGGCAAAGAGATAGCATCTTCCGGCCCTGAAGACCGCGGCAAGTATTTTTACCGCCTGGATGAGATGAAGCTTGTGCTGGACGGCATGCAGGCTTCCGGCATATTCGGGCAATTGATTGACCCAGACCGGATTGCTGTGGGCGGACATTCTTTTGGCGGATTCACGGCCTTGGGACTCTGCGGGACGATTAAGGAACGCCGCGATCTTCGTATTAAGGCTTTGCTGTTGTTTTCAACCGGTGCCGGGGGGTATCTTTACACAGAAGAGGAACTTAGCGCAGTGCGGATTCCCTGTATGCTGTTTATGGGTCAAAGAGAAGAAAAACAAAGCCGCGGCTCCCACAAAATGTCGGAGCTGTCAGCTAAGATATTTGAAAATTTATCCGGGCCGAAGTACTTCCTGGAAGTAAAGGGAGCCAGCCATTTTTCGTTTAATAATTGTTTTGCAAAAAATTTGCGGACAAAACTGCTGAGTGGCACGAAAAAGCAGTTTGAAGTTATTAGAAAATACTCGATTGCTTTTTTGGAAGAGTATATTGCAGAAAGAAAAGACTTTGGTCATTTGCTGGAACAGCGTGACCCGCTGCTTACACGCTATCTCAGGGAGCCTGTTTTAGACGCATCCAAACAAGGTTTGGCGGACGATACCCAACCAGACGTTTCAGCGGACGAGGACAAGCCGCGTGACTAAACTTCACGTTAACAGAATAAATAAGGAGAAAAGTGGAAAAATTAAAGTTTGGAGCTTTGATTGAAAAAAGTATAGCCAGGACAAAGCAGATGCTGCTAAAGCCCTTTTCTTTTAGGAAATGGATGTGGCTGCTGTTTATCGCGTATATGGCAGGAGCCATGAGCGGAGGAACAAACCTTAATTATAATTTTAGTGGAAACAATAGTTCTGATCAGACTCAAACCGTATCAGAGTCCGAAGACATTGCGAAAGATCCGGATCAGGCAGAGCCTAATGATGAGCCAGAATCCAAGCAGGCAACTGAAACAGATATATTTATTAGATTTGTGGCAGATAAGGATTTTAAGGCTAAAGAATTCTTCGCGGAACTTAAAAAAAAGGCAGTATCTGAAGAATTTAGACATTTTCTTTTGCCGATTGCCATCGGTGTATTTGTTTTGTTTGGGATTATAATTATTTTTACCTGGTTATACAGCAGGTTTTTATTTATCTGGTTTGAAGCTATTGTTAAAGATCAGACGGCGATTAAAGAGCCTTTTAAGCGGTATAAGCAACAGGGTTCATCAATTTTTAAAGTATCCATCTTGATGATGTTTTTTGGGCTGATTCTCTTTGGGCTTATTGTTTTATGGATGCTTAGTATATTAAGAAGCACTGGAGTTTGCGCTGATTTTAATAACCTTAATTTTAAAGAAGTCCTTAAAGTATTGCAAGTTCCCTTAATTACTCTTTTGGGTTGGTTTATTTTTTCTAATTTATGGGATTTTTTCCTTTCTAAGTTTATAGTTGTTTTCATGGCAGTAAAGCAAACGACTTTCTGGCCTGGGTTCAGGGAACTTATCAGAGTTCTGAGCGAACATAAAAAAGATATGTTTTTCTTTATTTTGATGTCTATTCTGCTGGGAATAGCAGTGTGGATTATATATATAGTAGTATTTTTAGCGGGTATTTTAATATCATTATTAATCGGGGGAGTTTGCTTGGGACTTATATATTTCATAATTGTGTTTTTGCTGAAATTAAAGGTTCTGTTTAATGTCTTAGCAATTATTTTTGCTGTGTGTTTTGCTGTATGCGTAGTTTTATTTATTACTTGTATCGGTTTGCCGTTTGCTGTGTTTTTTAAGAATTTCTTATTATATTTTATTTCAAATTTAAACTGCGGGTATACGCCAATTCCTTTGATTGAAGAGCCGGATGAGGCAAAACCGGAAAACAAAGAAGCAATCTAAAAGATTAGCTGGCTAGTGACTGCGCGCGGAAGAAGCCAAGATAAATATTCGCGCTCAAGTGTTATGTAAAAAAACTAAAAAAGGAAACAGAATGCGGAAAATATTATTTACAATTATTTTATTACTATTTTCAGTTAATTCCTATGCGGAAAACACTTCAAAAGAGGATGACTATATTTATCCGGTAAATAGTATGTATAAACAAGCGGTTCAAAATACTATTCAAGCCGCAATCCAAGAGCAAGGAGAAGTTCATACTGCTTTAAATGAGATTTTAGCATCAAGGTGGGCAGATAATCAGTTGGTGTTTGACGCGATCAATAATAATAAACAGGCGATTAATCTGTTTAAACAAGCGGCATTGCAGGAAAGTAATCAGGCGATGTTTACGCAAAGACCAAAAGAGATCACATTTGATATGCCGATGTCGAGTTGCTCTAAAGAAATGCTGCTTTTTAAATTAGTGCTTGCTGAAGGACTTATGTTTGAATCAAAAGAAGAATATCCTAAAGCAATAGAGAATTATATTGCCGCAATCAGATTTATAATGCACTGTTCGCGGGAGGAATTTAAAACATTGGTTTCGCAGTTAATGGAAAGAGCTTATTTTAATAAAGCTTATAATTGTCTTTGTAATACAATTTCAAATGATAAGTTCAACAATAAATATCATCAGGAATTGCTCAAGTATTTGAATCTGATTTATCAAGAACAGGATTTTTTTGAAAGTGCTTTTAAAACTGAATTGCTTGTTTCTAAAAGTCTGGTGAGAATGATAGGAAAAGAGCATTCAAAGCAGGCGGGAGTTAATAGAATTAATAAAATATTTTTTAAGAAAAAAGCGGATAATTTCATTAAAAGTGTTTACAGAGAATATGATTTGCTAACTGATGATTATTTTAAAGAGGCAATCCAATGCGCTAAAAAAAATGAGCTGACATTATTAGAAAACAGAAAGTTGCAGGAGGAGGAATTTAGAAAACCATTTAATATCCTTAAGCTGGGCCTAAAAAAATTTATAGTTGAAAGAAAAAGCATTATGCGGATAAAAGCTGAAATCATTGCCGATATTTTAGCAGCTATAGCTCAACCGGATATTTCTAATATTATTACGTATTATCATATTTTCTATAATAAATTAAATCTATGCAGGACTGTTTTAGCTGTAAAATTATATAAATCAGCTAAAGGAAGCTTGCCGGATAGTTTAGCCTTGCTTGTGCCGGAGTATTTAGAAGAAATTCCCATGGATACCTATAATGACTTCAAGCCATTATCATATATTAAAACAGAAAATACAGCTAAAATATACAGTATTGGACCGGACAGAAAAGATGATTCAGGAGCAATCGAGTTTAAAGAGGAGGATCTCTCTAAGGGAGGAGATATCCTGATTTCTGTTGAATGAAAATAAAGAGAAACATTTCTGTAAAATTTTTAAATCAGGAAAACATGATCTTAAAAAACAGCCGGAGCAGTATTTACTTGTAGTTTGATTAAGGAAAATAAATAGGAGAAAGCATGAAAAATTGTCCAAAGTGCGCGAAAAAGTATGATGATTCATGCGAGGTGTGTCTTAATTGCAATGTGAAATTAGTCGATGTCAATGTCAGGCTTGCTCAGCTTGAAGCACAGGCCGATGCCCTGCGCCAAGAGGATCAAGGCATTGCTCGGGTGTCAGCAGTTGACCGCAACTCGTACCTTATCAGGAATGAGCTCAGAGAGATTCCAGCTGAGCTTGCCGGGAAGTTCTATTTCCAGGTTGAATCCCCGGTTGATCTGCCATGTGTCGGCGATTGGGTAACTGTGCGATATCACAGTAATGACACTGCGGCAATTATCCACGATGTGTTTCCGAGAAAGACCTTTCTCCGCCGTAAATCCGCTGGTGAAAAGGTGGATTTCCAGATGATTGGAGCCAACATTGATATTGCTTTCATTGTCCAGTCGTGCCATTTTGATTTTAACATGCAGAGAATGGATCGGTACCTGGTGATGGCAGCAGACGGGGGTGTTGAACCGATTGTTGTTCTTACTAAGACGGATTTGATTAGTTCCGAAGAACTGGAACACAAGCTTGTTGCCATTAAATCAAGCACCAGTACAGCCAGAGTCCTTGCTCTCAGCAATATCACGGGCAATGGTTTTGACGAATTTCAGCAGGTATTAGTTCCGGGAAAAACATATTGTCTTCTCGGTTCATCAGGAGTCGGCAAGACTACTCTGATCAACCGCTTGATTGGGCAGGACGCCTTTGACACAAAGGCAGTGAGTGGAACAGGAGAAGGTACGCATACAACTGCGCGCCGCCAGCTTATTGTGCTTAAGCAAGGCTCCATGCTTATTGACACCCCAGGAATGCGGGAGCTGGGCCTTCTCGGTGCAGGCGCAGGGGTCAATCAAGGTTTTCAAGAAATCTTCCGGCTTTCGCTGGATTGTCGTTATCTGAATTGCGGCCATACCCATGAACCCGGTTGCGCGGTTCGAGCCGCGGTATCAAACGGGGGATTGAATGAAGAGCGCTATTCCAGCTTTATGAAGCTCAAGAAAGAGTCGGAGTTTCACGACATGTCTTACCTGGACAAACGGAAAAAGGACAGGGCATTCGGACGCTTTGTTAAGACCGCAAAAAAGAATATGAAAAATAAATGACGTGTGTCGAACAATCAGCTCCAGCGGACGCGCGCGGCTGACCCATGTTTCTTAAACGAGAAAATAAATGATGAAAACAAAAACAATTACAGTATTAGTAATGGCTTTTATCTTTGTTTCTGCAGGATTAGTTTTTCCTGATTCTACCCAGGTAAAAGGAAAACCGCTTCCAGGTAAAATATTACTGATTGTGGGCCAGGACAACAAAACAATAGATGCGTATATTGAATCAACGGGAATAGTGCCCGGGGGATTCATGGGATATACTTCTATTCAGAAAATGGAAGGGCTCAATAGTCCTTCACCAGACTATGGGTCAGGTATTTTTTACGCGGATGAACTTATTCAAAAATACCCCAATACGGTTTTGCAGATCGGCTTATATATGGTAGATGGCCTGGAATCAACGTACCAGGGAGTATATGACGATAATATTAAAATATTGGCAGATTGGTTGAAAAAAATAAATATCCCGGTATTCTTACGTATTGGCTATGAATGTGAAGGAATGCATAACCATTATGATCCCGAAAACTATAAGAAAGCTTACTGTTACTTGGTAGATAAATTGAAAGCTGCCGGCATTGGTAACGCGGTGTATGTATGGCATTTGCACGCGCACAGGACAGATACCAACCTTGATCTTTGGTACCCGGGAAAAGATTATGTTGATTGGGTAGGTATTTCTTACTTCGCGCAAGACCCTAAAGCAATGGAACATGTAGTTAACTTCGCGAGAAAAGAGAATAAACCTGTGATGATTGCTGAATCTACCCCCTTAGGAGTAGGAACTATATGGGGAGAAATGTCCTGGAAAAGATGGTTTGAACGTTTTTTCCAGCTTATCGACGAATATGACATTAAAGCAGTCAGCTATATTAACAGCAATTGGGAAGAACAATCTATGTGGAAAGATCAAGGCTGGGGTGACGCGCGGATTCAAGCTAATTCCTATATAAAAGAACAGTGGCTCAAAGAAATCAGCAAAGATAAATATCTTAAATCATCCAAAGATTTATTTAGAAACCTGGGATTTGCTAATTAAATATCGAACAATTTTATCCGCCTGACTTTTTCCGCGTTTTCTTTGCTCCAAAAACAGAGAAGACTTGCTAACCCTAATCATTGGCATAAATTAGAGAAATAGTGTATAGTTAGGCAATATGTTTTGCGGATTACTTTAGAAAAAGCGGGAATCATGGTTATGAAAAATATTGTTATAGGCTTTATTTTGCTGATTAGTGTGTGTGTTGGCAACTGCTTTGCCCTGGATGCTCTGTCTCCGCGTTTGAGTCTGGATAAAACTACTTTTCAGGGATACTTGCTTAAACCTCAATTGGAGCTGCTAAAAACCGCTCAGGAATTTACCGCGGAATCTCCGAGTCCGGCGGATAAACTGGGTAAAGTTATTTTTCGAGTAAATCTTAATGGAGAAAAACTAATTGTCCGCAAGCGCGTAGAAGATTACGGCGATGAGGTGGAAGTTCATCATGCCTTGACCCGGGTAGAGGCCAAGGGCAGGGAAAAATACTTAGGACAATGCTGGTACACTATTGATGATGTTCAGGCTGTGTTGCAGGAATCCTATGATATGACTCCTGCTGTGCGGATTGAAGACAAAGACAAAGGCAAAGGATATGGCAGCGTGCTTTTTGCCGCGGTTATTGAAAACGCTGGGCAAAATGGAATTAATCGCTTTCTTATTTACCAGCCGACAACTTCTTTGTACGAAAAATTCGGATTTGAGGAAATTGGTGATTATGGCCTGTCTTATAAAAACCTCAAGCCAGATGATCCATCCGCGTTTAGCATAGCGCGGGATTTGGCTGGGCAGCGCGGCAAATTACTTAGTGTTGAAGGCATGTTTTTATTTGCCTTAAAAACCGCGCGGCAGCCGATAGCTAAGTTGCAGTTTGAGATAGTAAATGATGTTCTCGATGGTTCAGTCTGATCCACGCCTTGTGCTGGTTCAAGCAGTAAGATATAATCAAAGTTTTCCTTCCGCGATGATTTTCCAAAGCAAAACAAGCCAGTTTCCTTTTATCGGTTTTTAAGGTAAAATAAGATTAACCAGCGGAGAAGTCGGACGGGTCAAAAAAATATGCTGATGAACCTATACATTGACGGCGATGCTTTTCCCAATAGTCTGAAGCAAATTTTATTTCGGGCGATTGAACGCTTTGCTTTGCCGACATTTGTAATCTCAAACAAGCGGATCAATATTGGAAATTCAAAGCACATAAATTATATTATTGTTGACGCTGGACCTGATGAAGCTGACCAGCGGATTGTGGAAATGGCTGAAGAAGGGGATCTGATCATTACCGCGGATATTCCTTTAGCTGACAAAGTGATAACAAAAAAAGCTTATGCCTTAGACCACCGCGGAAAGTTTTTCAGCGAGGATAATATCAAATACTATTTATCCATGCGTAATCTGATGCAAGAGATCCGGGATAATGGGATGATGACTAAAGGCCCGGCGGCTTTTAGCCAAAAAGACGCGCATGAATTTGCTAATCAATTGAACCAATTTTTAATAGAGCAAAAACAGCTTAGGGGATAGAAGCTGGAAGAATAGAAATGTGCTAAGCATTGAATGTAATAATAATTGAAAGGGACAAAAATGTCAGCAGAATGCGTGTATCCTCTGGACAATGAGACGCTTGAGTTATTTGCGGGAACACAGAATCCACAGGGTTTTAATCCTAATGCAGTTAAGATAAGACGGATTATGCAGATTACCCGCGACTTGGCAAAAAAGCCTTTTGATCAGCTAAAGATTCTGGACTTAGCCTGCGGCCAGGGTGTTTATGCTATTGAAGCAGCATTGCGAGGCGCAAAGGTATTAGCCATTGATGCCAGAACTGAGCGGATGAACCAAGGAATAAAAATCGCGGAAAGTCTTAAACTTAAGAATCTTAAGTTTGAGCAGGTTGATGTCCGCGAGGTTAATCTTGCCTTAAAGGGAAGTTTTGATGTTGTGTTTTTCCTGGGGATTTTGTATCATCTTGATAAAAGCGATATATTTACTGTTTTAAAGAATATTTATGATATCTGCCAAGAGTTTATGATTATTGATACGCATATCTCCTTAAACGGAGAGCAGACAGTTGAGTATAAGGGACAGATATACTATGGTAAACAGGTGCGTGAGCATGATAATCGGGATTCAGCTGATATCCGGAGAAACAGATTATTATCTTCATTGGATAATGAAATGAGTTTCTGGTTTACCAAACAGTCTTTATTTAAACTGCTTAATGATCTTGGGTTCACTAGTGTCTGTGAGTGCATGGTGCCGCTGGAACCGCTTAAGCCGCAAGATAGGATTTCGCTTATTGCTTTTAAGGGAGAACCAGTAAAAATTTCCGCATATCCCTGGATCAATGGAAAAAGCGAGGATGAAATAAAGCGGATTCTCGCTGATGCGGAGGACATGTCTCGCGGGAAAAATAAAAAAACCGGGGTCAAAGGATTTATTAAATCCTTAATCAATGGGATATTGAATTGGTTTGGACTGGAGATTAGGCGGCTGTAAGATTGAATGGATCGCAACCCGCTGCAAAATAGCGTTGATCAAATATTATCTGAGCGGTGAGACCTTTGAGCTTGTCGGCATTTCAGAACCTTGCTCAGAAAATCGGAATTAAAACCACGCGGCTGTGGATTAAAAAAATCAGCTATGGCAATCAGGATATATCCGCGGGAATCGACTGTTTCTGGCTTGCAGCCAAAGCTAGGAAGACGATTCTTATTTCGCCAATGGAACAGGCGCAGTTAATGTCTAGGCTTATTTCCGGGAACACGGCTTTTTCCGCTAAATCAATCGCTGTACTCAAGGAAATGATGCGAACTAAACAGACAGAACAGGGAACTGTTTATGGAAAAACCGGTTCTGGTGTAAATGAAACCGGCAGCTATGATTTGGGATGGTATGTTGGTTTTGTGGAAAACAAACAAAAAACATATGCCTTTGCTTGTCTGGTCAAAGGGGATAATCTTATGGGAAAAGACGCCAAAGAGATTGTGGAAACAGTTTTTTTCAACAAGGCTGATTATAAATAATCGCGGAAAATATTGTTTCGCTGATTTTTAATATCTGCAAATATGGAAAAAAGATGTATTTTGATTAATAATTGTTTTATTATCCTTGCCTGAAAATACCCTGGAGTTAATAAAAACAGCAAAGAACAATAAACCCAGCCATGTTTTACTCTTATAATAAACCTAATACCTTAGTCATAACTAACTAAAAATAAAAGAGTAGTGTTTATTATAAAAAGCTCGCTAGTCCATTGAAAAACATTGTTTTATGTGGTATACTTTCACGGTTTTTATAATTTTTTATAACTCTAAATATGTCGGCTTGTTAGGTTAAGGTCAAAGGAGTAAAAATGTTTTTTAGAAAAAGAAATAGTTATCGCGTTAAAATCACAACTTTTATTATTTTACAGTGTTTTATAATTATAAATAGTCAAAGTATTTTTGCCCAGGAACAGCGGATTGTTTTAAGCCGCCAGCAAACAAGTACTCTTTCTCCGCACTTAAGCATCGGAATGAACTTGATTCAAGCAATTTTTTCCGAAAAAAGTCAACAGCCGATTGCCGCATCCAATCTTCCCGGAACACTGATATCATTGCGTGATACCGGAAGTATCAAAGAATTATTAAGCGGCAAAGACGTATTTTTGAATGACCTTTGGGCTAGAAAAACCTTAGGAGTACCCACGGCAATCAGTAGCCTGCGCAGTGAAGATAATAATTTTGATTTATGGGATTGGGGAAAAGGGGACATGGGTGAATCCAGCCGCCAGCATATTTTATGGTTAGCCAAGAATGGCTTTTCCCGCTGGATGCGCTTACCTAACCGGAAAACCCGGGCTTTATTCGGAGACCCCAGCCCCTATGCTTCACGCAGCGCGTTTGCCGGGGAAGATTCGGATATTGCTGTGCCGGAAGTGGAGGAATTTATTAATTCAAAACAAGCGCAGGCTTGGTATGAGCAAAATAAAAACCGGATTAAGGATTTACATAATGCGAATAGAGTAAATGGAATGGAAGTAGCGAGATTGAAAAATGAGGCTTTGTGGCTGGCAATGGAGTATTTTAAAGAAAATCATTTAAATAAAAATACTTCGCGCGGTAAAGCTTTTGATAGTTTTTTAAATGATAAAGATAATGACTGGGTAAGTGAATACGCGGAATATATGGCCATAAGCGAATATTACTGGGATACAAAAAAAGCTGTTTTTTTTGAGATAAATGAAGATATCTGGTCAAACATCGACCAAAAATTAAAAGGCCTGGTGCATGACCTGAACGTGGCCATAAGCACTGATAAAATTAAAGATGTCGGGCGTTTATATGAAATGATTGATGATTTTTTCGCGCAGTATTACCAGAATAGTATTGTGGCAAACGAAACCGATATCTTTAGATTGAATATTTATCAGTCATTGCTGGACAAAATAAAACAGGGAATTTTAAAAGACCTTGTGCGGGGCAATATTAAATCGCTTGTTGAGGCAGATGAACCGGAATGCGCGAAAATACTTTTGGATGGTTATGAGCGTTCCAAACAAGCGTTTCGCTATGATATCAAAGACGCGATTGGCCAGGAATGTATGGCTGACTGGAGAAATTGGGACAATGCCGGATTGGTGGAGCGCGATCCTATTGTTTTAGCCCAATTCCGGGAAAAACTGGAAGATAAAATATTGTTTCATAAGTACGCGCAGTTTATTTTTAATGAGCAGGAAAAAAACATGAAAGAATTTGCCAACAGCAATGGCATTGCCATAGAAGGAGATATTCCTTTTTATGTGTCAACCATAAGCTGTGAAACCTGGGTGTATAAAGATAAGATATTCCGGCTTGATCCGAAAAACCGCTATCAGCAGATGGCTGACAGCGGAGCGCCGCCAGACCAGTATGACCGCGAATACGGACAAAACTGGGGCGGGACTCCTTATTATATAAATGCGGCGTTTAAGCAATTTTTCTATAAACGCACAAAACATGAATTAAAGAACGCGGATGGTATCAGGATTGATCACTTCCGGGCGCTTAATGATTTCTGGGTAATTCCTCATGGCAAGCTTGGCCGGGACGGTAAGTTTGAAGATGGGCCAAAAGATGAATTATTGCAGCCTTTGCTTAATCTGGCATTGGGACAGTTTAAACGTTTTTTTGCCGAAGATCTGGGCTCATATCTGGAAGGAGTCTGGGATCTGATGCGGGATAATGAAGTTAAGGGCTTTCGGGTAGCGATATTCGGCCATGGTGATGATGATGACATAGTTCATCGGCAATATTCCGGGCAGATTGCTTTTTCCGGCACGCATGATACTCAGACCTGGTTTGGCGCTTGGAATCAATGGGATAGTGTTAAACGGAGAATATTCCTGGACAGGTTTACGCATGATGATATTCCGGAGATTTGGCAGCGCTTAACATCTGAACAGAGAAAAGGGTTTTTAAAATACCTTAATTATTTAGTAAAGCAGTTAAAAGCAGATACAGCAAACATAAACAAACATAGCGAGTTTCAATCTGAAAGCAAAGATTTTTTCACAGAGAATAATTTTAAAACGCAGTTGAAAAAAGTCCGCGTTATTACAAGGAGTTTGGTTGATCTTGAAGAATTGCCATTTGGCGTGCAAACCGCTGTTTTCGGAATCCTGGCTTTTTCCGAAGCAGATACAGTATTTCTGCCGATGCAGGATATATTCCGGCAGGGTGAAGAGTTTCGGATAAATGTTCCGGGCAGGCCCGGAGATTGGGGCTACCGCCATCCTTATACCGGACAGGAATTGAATAAAGCAATAAATGAAGAAATAAAAAAAGCTGATGAATTAATGCGGCTGCTGGCGCAAACTTCCGGCCGGGATGTTAGCGTGCCTTTGTACAAAAAAGGCCAAGGCGTGCATATTCTGGGTGTTTCTCCGGGTGTTAATGCCAAGAAGATGTGCAAACCAGGCGAGGAGTTTATTATCTGGGCGGCAGTACAGGGTGATAAACCAGCTAAGGTTAATCTGCTGACAAATATGCCTGAGCATAATGGCGCGTATCCTAAAGAACAGGCAGTGGCCATGGAATTAGTAAAAGAATTAAAGAGCGGAACCTATCTTTATGGAGTAAGAATAAGAGCAACACAGCCAGGCAAATGGGGAGTCGCGGTTGAGGCGGATAATGTAAGAGCCGGAGAGGTTAAGGAGAATACCAGTCTGGTTGTAAGCGCTTTGGATAAAATAGCGCCTTTGGCTAAAGAACAAGAAGCTGTGCTGCGGATCGCGGCCGGGATTTCCAAGGAAAAACTGCAAAGGATTTTAAATGAGTTGAATCCTGATTTGGCGCAGGCCCTGCGGCAGGCATTAAAAAATTATCAGGTAGAATATGCCGGTAATGATGAGGAAAAAATCATTAATCCCAGCGGACTGGATAAAGATTTATTATATGCGAATGTGAATTTAATCCGCGAAAAATTACTTAACCTTGATTACCAACAGTTAATCAAGGAAAATTATCCTGCTTTGAATAATAAACTTATTGCTGAGTATATGAACAGGTCGGGATGGTATTCCGCGGCAGTGCCAAATAAAATAGCGCAGACTTTGCTTAATATCGCGGTTTTACCTGGAAATCCAGAGTCTGTTATGGAAAGTCTTACCACTATTCTTGGCCACGACAACACTATTAGCGGGGAAAAGCGGGTATTATTAGATCAGGCGTTTGCCAATGCCGCCGCGATTGCTCATGACTCGGTATTTAGAAAAGGAGATTTGTTTGTCTTAAACAAGTTTAATGATCCTGAAGCTAATCAGAAGGTGCTGTCTTTTGCCCGGTATATGGGAAATGGCAGAAAGGCGATGGTAATCAGTAATTTCAATGACTCGCGCATTAACGGAACCCTTTTGCTCAATCAGCATAATTTTGACAAAATATTTAATATCTCCAGCACTCCAGGCAGTTATTATGCTTTGATTGACAGGGTAAGCGGAGAAATATACCTGCGTGAAGGAAAAGATTTGATCGCGCATGGTTTGTATTTTGATCTTCCGGCTCAGTCCACGCATGTTTTTATGGTTCAGAGTTTACAGGATAATACAGCCAATGTTTTGCGGTCTAAATGTAATTATTATAATGGCAAATCTCTGCCGCTGGAAGAAATTCTTTCGCTATTAAATAATTTTGGGCTGACTTTGGATTTTCCCTGTGTGGGAAAAACAGCGCGGGCTTTTGTTCTCCAGGGTCTTTTAAACAATGTTCCGGCAAATCAATTGATCCAGGCTTTTAAAAACAATCCGGAAATCAAGATAATCGAATTTGGGTTAAACCCGGCGGAAATCGCCGCTGAGATTAGCAAATTAGCGCAAGAGTATCAAGCTGATAAGCAAGTTCAGGCTTTATGCCAGGGCCTGCGGTTTTTAAATCAAAGAGGAGCATTAAATGAAATAAATCTTGTCCTGGTTTTAAATCAGGACAAAACATCAGTTGAGGCTGTTCAGTATTTTGATCATGGTTCAAAAAGCAGGAAAAGTTATTTGTATGTTAATTTGTCGCGGCTGAATCTGGATTCAAATAATAATTCTGAAACTAAACTTTCCGCCGCGTTAATAATCGGCGCGCGGATATCACGCCAAGGGTCGATCGCGGATTATGAATTAAGCCGAACCCTTAAAGCATTTTTAGCGCTTTGGGCGCGAGACGACGCGACTTTGCCAGGGTTAATCGACAGTGAACACAAAAGGATAAAAGGCATGTTGGAATATCTTGAAACAAATCTTAATTCAGTAATAGATGAATGGAAGCTGCCGTTTCATTATAACCTGGGACATGATACGCTGTTAAGCCACTCTTTAAGGCGCGTAGTCATGGATTTGTTTTTAAAACAAAATACTGATAATCAAGTCAGTTTAGCCACTGTGCATAATTTTGCTTATTTCTTGGCGTATTATTTGGCTGATTCCGGACAGGCAGATAAGCTTCGCGATATTTTGCTTCAAGGATTTTCTGGAAAAAAAGCATCTTTTTATGAACAATATTTTCTTACCAGCTTTATCTCCGGAGCACTGGTTTTAAGGGACAGCAGCATAGACGCGATTTTTATTGATTTACTGGAAAATCCTTTGCCGCAAACGGATCTTGCCTTGCGGGAAAAAATTATAAAAACAATGTGCGGTCTAAACCGTTTTGATTTAAAATTAAACAAAATCTCAGTCAAAGAGTTGGGGGCGGTTCTCCAATCCGGCAAAGCTATTGAATCACTTCCTGAGGCAACAGTCGCGATCAGGCAGTATCAGGCGATTGGACAGGCGATTTAATATGTCAGGAATTTTTAAAACTAAAATTTTAAATAGATTTCTCTGTCTGGTTATTTTGCAGATATTTCTTGTTTCCAATTTTTCCTGGGCCGCGGATGATTTGCGCGCGAATGATTTAGTTTATTCCAGCGCAACGCTTTCTCCTTCGCTTCAAATCAGCGCTGATGCGCTAAAACAATATTTTGCCCAATCCTTTGATTTAAAAACCGCGGCAAATATAGATCCGGTTATAAAAGATATTTGCTTAGAGCTGTATAAGGCCAAGGATAAAACCACAAAAATAGAAGTTCTGGCCCTTGAGCAAGGCTATAGAGTAAAGATCAGGACTCAGAGCAATACGCCGCTTGTTTTACATTGGGGGTTTAATAATTGGCAAAAGCCTTTTAAGGAAATCTGGCCCCAGGCAGAGAATATCCGCACTTATTTTGATGAGCAGACCAAAGCAATGCGGACCATAGTCGAGGCTTCAGCTGAGGGAGATTATGTTTTTAATATTGATATCCCCTGGGAATTAGTTTCAGGAATAAACAATATTGATTTCACCTTCTTTTGCCCAGAAACCAAAGAATATAAGAAAGCAATTGAAAATAAGGATTATGTTGTGCCGGTTTCTAATGTCTTGAACCTGGCCTTGGCGCGCTTGGCTGAAAATGCCGGGGCAGATGATCCTGAAAAAAAGCACGATCTGCTTAATTTGATAAACAAAAGGCTGGCTGCGGCCAAAGATTCAGCGGAAATAGATGAAAACAATATTCCTTTGTTTTATGACGCGCATGAAAATATTATTACCCAGATTGTGAAAAACAAAGCAGGAATCAGAATTGATTTCTGGGTTGTAAGTAATGAGCCGCTGGTTTTACATTGGGGAATAAATGATTGGCAGTTGCCGCCAAAAAGCATTTGGCCGGACCGGACATTATATAAAACCCGGGCTTATGAAAAAAAAGCAGTGCAAACTCAGATGCATTTGGCTTCTAAAGACGGTTTGTACCAGACCTCGATTTACATCCCTAACCAGAATTTAAAAGAAGTTAAAAACATCAAGTACAATGTACATTATCCAAATAATGGGTATTGGGATAATAATAATGAAGAGGATTATAGTTTATCGCTGCAAGCCCAGGATCTTATAGCCGCTTTGCTGCCTTACGCGACAGGCAGATTCGCTGCCCACATAAACGCCAAACAAGCTCGCGGCTTGTTAAAGAACATGGCGTTTTTCTACGCTGAGAATATGAATTACACTGATTTGTTAAAGCTTTTTCAGGGGATGGAAGGCATTGCCCCTGGGGATGATCTTGAAAAAAAAGATGTTTTGGGATTAATCCTTATTGCCAAATTAATGAACGAAGGCGCGGTTTGGGATAGTGACAAAGCTAAGATTATTATCAGTAAACAAAAGATCAGCGCCGCGATAGCGGAGTTGATTGATAAACTTGACCCCTTAAGTGTGCAGTGGGCATTATATATATTCGGACTGCTTGACCCTTCCTGGGTCTCAATCCTTACGCATCAGCTTGATTATAAGCAGATATACCAGGATGTGCAAAACAGCAAGATCAAAGACCTGCCGAAATTTATCCAAGGGATAATCAACAGTTATGATGATTTGGAAGGAGCGCCGCAGGTTCTTTCCGCTGAGAGTATTGATGAAACCTGCCTGATCATAAAATTGAAATTCAATGATCAGATCATCAGTACAAAATGGGGCTATCCGACAAAACAGCAAAAGTATTATTATCAAAATGGGATTTTTGAACTAAGAGATTTCGGGGGAAATGAATTTTCGCCGGTAGGCCGTAAGCTTTCGCGTTATGTGGATAAAGAAGTGATAAAAACCCAGATCTCCAGGCTGCGTGGCAAAGGCAAAAAGGCGATTGTTGACGGAATTTCCTGGCAGTCTCCGGAAGCGCTTAATTCGGATAATTATATGTATTATCATCATAGTCTGCTGGAAAAAGACGCGGATGTCAGGAATTTATTGCTTTCCCGTGGTTCTTCCACGATCTTAGAACTTCCGGACGGGAAAAAAGCCTGGGTATTTCATCGGCCTGATTCATCAGATCAGCTTTCGCCTAATCTTAAATTCGGAACAAAGGCAGCGGAATACTGGAGAAATTATTGGCTGGAGTATTATAAATATTTTATCAATGAATTTGACGTGGATGGATTCAGGGTGGATTTACCCGGAGAGTTGAATCATCATGGAGATTATTCGGTATTTAAGAGTGTTTGTTTTGATATAGTGCGGTACGCGGCGGCAAAAGGCAAAAAAATATATTTTATTTTAGAAACATATCATGGGTACGCGAATATCTGGGGCTGGGATGAGTTTTCCGCGTTAAATCATGATCCGCAGATAGCGCAATACGGCTATAAACCTTTCCGCTGTTATTATAAGCCGGTAATGACCAGTATTTACCGCGGCAGCGCGTTTGATCTAAGAGCTGCTTTTGAACGCATAGCCGGCAGTGTTCAGGAATTGGTTATTTCAATTACTAATTTTGACGAGAAAAAAGCCGAGGATATTATTCCTGAAAAACAAAGGCTTAAGCGTTATATGGAGCTTTTGTATAATTTTGCCCGCGCGGGATTTGATGTAATGATTTATTTACGGGATTTAGGTCTGGGCGATATTTTGCCGATGTGCGGCGGAGATCGGGTTCTCTGGGGCGGAAAGCTGAGGGTTGTGGCGCATAAGCCGGCTACTCCGCGTCAGTTTCGGCAGAGATTGGAGCAAAGCACAGGCGATTTGCTTGAACAATCTCCTTTATATCAGGCGTTTAAAAAATCGCCGCAAAGCCCCTTATCGCGGCTGTTCTTCCGCGGCAATAAGTTAGTTTTTTATCAGCCGGGAAAAACTCCGGAAGTGTTTGATCTGGATAAGATGGCTAAGCCTGCTCCACCGGTAAAAGTTATGGACAGTGAGGAGGATATAAATATTTGGCTGCAGCAGCAGGTTTATTCATTAACAAATAATGAGCCGCAAACCCAAGCCTTAAGAGAAATTGAAAATACTTTAAAACGATTTAAGCATAGTGCAAGTGCAATGGCGGGAAAAGCTGTTTTGGCTCTGGTCTGTTCTGAGACTAAGAATTTCGCGGTTTGGGATCAGGCAAAAGGCCAAACTCAATGCCTGCGCATGCCGGTAAATAAAGTATTGGCCATAAAAAATGACCATGCTTTTGTTGTGGATATTAAACAAGCTGGCAAAAGCGAATCCCGCAGAATCCCGGCGCTGCAAATCAAGCAAAGCGGCAAATATTTGGCAATGGTTTTTGGCTTGGCTCCGGGTAAATACAGGTTTAATTTTTTGTGGCAGGAAAAACATGAAAACCAGGGCTGGGAAGAAGGCAATGGCTATGAGCTTGAAGTCAGTTCTCCGAAGACCGGGCAACCAGAGCTGGCGGTCTATATCCCGCGTTTATCCGCTGAATATTTAAGGGATTGGGATGAAATGTTTTATCAGGCAAAAGATGCTGGCCGCAATCTGCTGACCGGAGATATGCTTACAAAGGGAATGCTTGAAAATATAGAATCCTCGATTGATTTTACCCTGCGTTATGAGTATGGCCGGGAGATTTTAGAACAAATTAAAGACAAAAAGAAAAAGCAGGTTTTCAATATTTTATATAATCAAATTTCGCAAAACCCGCGAGGCCGATACAGTTTACTGCATCATCACCATGAAAAAGATTTTTTTAAATTAGCGGAAACTGTGCTTGAGAGTATCCCGGGTTTAGCAAGACCAGAGGCAGCCCCAATATGGCAATATTTGGACGCGCTCAAACAAGCGGATAATCCTGACCAAGGAGAACAAAGCCAAATAGCCGTAAATATAAAACTGCTTGGTTTTATGTCTGGTTTGTTCGCGCAGATCGAAGCCCTGTCCGCGGCTAAACCCCTTGAGCTTTGGCTTAATATTGAAGCGGAGTTTTTGATTGGACAGGCAATATAGACTTAGGTTTGTTTTTGTTTGCATTCCGCGCTAGAACTATTTATAATAGTAAACATGTCAAATTCTTCTGAGAAAAAACTGATTCCTTTTCCGATTTTAATCATCTCGATTTCCGTCGGGGTGCTGGGCGTGCTCCTGGCTTTTGATCTGCCGCCGGTGAGCGCTTATGAGCGGCAGCTGCTAAAAGACTTGATCCTGATCCTGCTATTTATAATCTTTTCCTATTTTATTCTGCGCGCACCAATTAAAAAAATCAGAGAAAAAATTTTTACAATCGTAAATAATAAGCTTTTTGATTCAAAGAAAATCACGGCCTTAATTCCCGAGGATTTTGCTCAGGAGATAGTCAAAGAAAAAGGATTCGCGTTTTGCTATCCAAAGACTTGGTTTCTTACCGCTGCCTGCGAACCTGGTTTGTATAAAGAAGCCAGAGAACAGCTGCTTGAGCCGGGGATCAGCGGAACAAGAAATTTTAATATTTCTTATCATGATATCCGGCTTGCTCCGGACCTGGAGAAAATGTTTAAAGCGATTATTAATGCCGTGCTCGAGGTTTTAAAATCCTCGAAGCTTGAGTTTAAGCAGAGCTTTAAGAATGATCAATTTCTCGGCATGCGCTATAAAGTAGTTTATCGAAATGCGCAAGGATTAGACTTGGCTTGCTACCAAGTGGTGCTTACAAACCAGCATAAGCGGAATATGCTGATCTTTACCTTTACTTCCCAGACAAATGATTTTGATAAATCAAAGCCTTTATTTGATAAAATCGCCGGTCTGGCAAAAATCTTCGATTAAATTTAAATCCGCGGGAACTTTTTGTTTAAAAATTTGTCTAACTATATACAGAGGAAATGAGCCGGATTAAGGTCAGAGTTTAAGAATTAAAGGAGGCAAAGATGAAGAAAATTCTGGTTTTATTAAGCTTTTGTTTATTGGTTAATCTGAACGCGAATGCGATTGCTTTGGCTGGCGAAGAGACAAGCACGGCTTTAGATCAAAAACAAGTGGCGATTACGATTTACAATAATAACCTGGGCTTAGTTAAAGATGTGCGGGAGATTAAATTAAGTTCCGGCGTGCATGATCTGAAATTCATGGATGTGGCCAGTCAAATCAGGCCGGTGACAGTGAATATAAAATCATTATCCGCGCCGGATAAACTCTCTGTGCTTGAGCAGAATTATGAATATGATCTATTGAACGCGCAAAAACTTTTGGATAAATATGTGGGCAAACAGGTAAAACTATTGGATAAAAATTATTATACCGGTAAAGAAGAAATAGTAACCGCCGAGCTTTTAAGTAATAATGGTTCGCCAATATACAAAATTAATAATGAGATCCAGGTTAATCCTTTGGGCCGGATAATTCTCCCGGAGATTCCGGATAACTTAATTGCCAAGCCCACGCTGATCTGGATGTTGAAAAACAGCAATCCCAAGCAGCAGGATATTGAAGCCTCGTATTTGACTAATGGGATTAACTGGAAGGCTGACTATATCGCGGTGATTAATCAGGATAATACAATCGCGGATTTAAGCGGCTGGGTTACGATTGAGAATAATAGCGGAGCAACATATAAAAATGCTCAGATAAAACTGGTTGCCGGAGATGTAAACCGGGTGCAGGAAGATCGGGGTTATGCTGGCCGGGCAAAGGCAAGCAGGATGATGGAACAAGACGCGGTGAAAAGCTTTGCCGAAGAAGCGTTTTTCGAATATCATTTATATACATTGCAAAGACAATCGACAATTAAAGATAATCAAACCAAGCAGCTCGAATTATTAAAAGCAATGGATATTCCGATCAATGAAAAATTGATTTATTATGGAGCGGATTATTATTTCCGCAACCAGTATACCGGACAGGCGCAGTCAAAGGAAAAAATCGGGGTGTTTTTGGAAATTGAAAATAAGCAGAAAAATAATTTAGGCATGCCGCTTCCGGCCGGAGTTATCCGCGCTTATAAAAAAGATAAAGAAGGCAGTCTGCAATTTATCGGAGAAGATAAAATCGATCATACTCCTAAAGATGAGAAAATCACAATTAAAATGGGCGATGCTTTTGATGTAGTTGGAGAAAGAAAACAGCTGGAGTATCGGATTCTTTCAAAAAACGCCGCGCAGCGTTTTGATACAGAGCAGCAATGGCAGATCAAGCTGCGCAATCACAAGGAAAAACCAGTGGAAGTGGAAGTTGTTGAGCCGATTCCCGGAGACTGGCAAATAGTTAATGCTTCGGAAAAATATATTAAAACCGAAGCCAATACCATTAAATTTGTGGTAAAATTAAATAAAGATGAAGAAAAAACAATTGATTATCAAGTAAAAATCAGATACTGGTAAGAAAACGTAGGGCCACGGCGTGACGTGGCCGTATCATTAACCATAATTATTATATCCGTACCCACCATATATTGTGTTTAAAAAGTTTTTTTTAGCAAATATGTTGCATATATTGCGTTAATCTGATATAATTTTTCCATGCAAGGGATTGCCCCTGCTTAAGATAATATAGGGATATAAAATGTATTTTAAAAAGCTCGAACTCTTTGGATTTAAATCTTTCGTTGATAAAACAACTCTTATTTTTGAACCAGGCGTAACCGCGATTGTTGGCCCCAATGGTACAGGAAAAAGTAATATTTCTGACGCGATTAAATGGGTATTGGGAGAACAAAGTGCCAAGTCTATGCGTGGGGCAAAGATGGAAGATGTTATTTTTAATGGCACAGAAACCCGCCCTCCGGTAAATATGTCAGAAGTTTCGCTGACGCTTTCTAATGAAGAAAGAGTTTTGGCGATTGATTATGATGAAGTAACTGTAACCAGAAGGCTTTATCGCTCAGGAGAAAGTGAGTATCTTCTTAATAAAACCCCGGTTAGGTTAAGAGATATAAATGAACTATTAATGGGCACTGGCATAGGCACGGAATCGTATTCTTTGCTCGAGCAGGGCCGGATTGACGCGATTATTAGTTCCAAGCCGGAAGAACGCAGAGTGGTGTTTGAAGAAGCCAGCGGCATTACCAGATATAAGAAACAAAAAAATGAGGCAATGCGCAAGCTGCAGGCAACAGAAGAAAACCTTTTACGGGTTAATGATATAATTGTAGAGGTTAATCGTCAGTTAAATTCCATAGCGCGTCAGGTAAGTAAAGCGCGCCGCTTTCAGGAAAATTTTGATGAACTTAAAACATTAGATACGCAGTATACATACCTTCAATATAAACAGCTTAAGGAAAAAAATGATTTACTTGCCAGTGAAGAGACTGCTTTTCATGCTGAGCAGGCGGGATTAGAAAAAGAGCTTGCTGTTTTTTCTGAAGAGTTTGACGCCTTAAAAGTAACCCTTTCTGAAGTGGAACATAATTACAGTCACTTGAACAATCAATTTGTCAGGACTACTTCGCAGATTGAGCAGAATGTTCACGCTGTGTCCATTAATAATGAACGCATCCAGGAATTCAGCCAAAGAGTGCGGGATTATAACCGCGATCTGGAAAACTCCCAAAAGAAAATCAAAGAACTGCAGGAGCAGATAAACCAACTGCAAATCCGGATTTCCGCTTTTTCCGACGAGAAAAGCGCGAAAGAACTTAATTTAAATTTACGCCAGACAACAATCGCGGAAATTGAAAACCAAATAAAACTCGCGCAAAAATCCGGAGAAGAAAACCGGATCGTGGCGGTAAAATTACTCAGTGAACACGCGCAGATTAAAAATGAACTGGCCAAGCTTTCGGCGAATATCAGCAATGCTAACGCGCGCTTATTGCGGCTTAATCAGGAAAAAGCGAAAACTAATCAGGAACGCGAGAAGATTGACGCGGAATTAAAAAGCAAAATAGCGGAAGTTGAAAATTTAAGAGGTAAGGTTAATAAAGAAGAAGGCGACGCTCAGAATCTTAAAAATAATTATGAAGAGCTTAATACTCAGATAAAAGAGCTGGAAGTAAATATCCAAGACAGCAAGCAAGCTTTAGTCGGCTGTAAATCCCAGCTGGAAATGCTGGAAAGATTGAGCAAGGAATACGAATGGTTTTCCAGCTCAGTGAAATCATTTATGCTCCAAAAAGAAAACTATCCCGAAGCTTTTGCCGGAGTCCATGATGTACTGGTAAATCTTATGGAGGTAAAGCCGGGATATGAAGTTTGCGTGGAAACCGCGCTAGCCGAATACTTGCAGGCCGTTGTTGTTGATAGCCGACAAGTGGCTTTAAGGCTGAGAGAATTTCTTAATCAGCATAATATCGGCAGAATTCGGTTTATTACTCTGGATTCAATTCCGCAAATAGCTAATCAGCAGTCTCAGATTGAAAATACAAAGAATTTTTTAGAAGTAATTACCTGCGATGATAAATACGCGAAAGTTTTAGCGTTTCTGGTTAAGAACACTTTTATTTTACAAGAAAATATTTTTGACAATCCGTCAAATCCTTTGACTAATATCAAAGATACGCTGAGTGCTGAGCCAGATGCTTCTGGCTTGCTTGAAGCTGAGCTTTTGTTTTCTTTTAAAACAAACGCGGCCAATAGCGTTAAAATAGTCGGCGATTTTAATCGATGGAATGCTTCTTTTGACAGTGATCTGGAACGCAAAGACACGGAGCTTTGGCAAAAGGTTCTAAAGCTCGCGCCAGGACGCTATACTTATAAGCTGGTGGTTGATGGCCAATGGATCATTGACCCGAACAATCCGCTTAAAGAAATAGATGTAAACGGACATGAAAACTCAGTTATCGAAGTGCTGGCAAAATCCCAGGATGCTTTGGTTGCTGAGGCTGATAAGCCGGCGGCATTTGATTTTAATTTTCTGGAAACGCTGGTGAGTATGAGCGGCGAGCTGCATTCAACCGCGGGATTAATCAGCCGGCCGGTTGCTGACCAGACAACAGGCCTGTTTTATCAAAAAGCAAAAATAAGGCAGCTTAAGCAGGAAAGTGTCGGCCTGGAACAAGCCGTAGTTAAATATAAACAAGAAATCGACACTAAAATCCAGCAGCTTAAGTTTGTGGAAACAGAATTTACTCAATTAAATGATGCTTTGCACGAAGAAAAGATTAGTCTGGCGAATCGGGACTCGGAAAAATCCAGTATTGAAATAAACCGGAAAAAACTTGTGGATGAGCTTTTAGTCATTGATCTGGAAATTGATGAAACAACTCTTGATGTTCAGGAGTTTGAAGAAAAAGAAGCGGCTAAGAGAGCTAGGCTGAGCATTGTGGATCAGGAAATAGTCGGCAATGAACAGACAATGGCAAGTAATCATCAATTGATCGGGATAAAAAACAAGGAGCGGGAAGAGCTTTTAGTTATTATCGCGGAAATGAAAACAGAATTTTCTTTGCTCAATGAACAGGAAGAATCTTTAAATCAGAGTTTTTCAATGCTGTATAATACGCTCAAAGAATTAACCCTGAACTCGGAAGAATTTGTCCGGTATAAGGATGAGAGTATAAAGCGGATCGAGGCGCTGACGATTCAGGTAAGTGAACTGAATAAATCCACGCTTGTCCTTGAGCAGGAAAAAGAAGAAATCGGCATGTCTTTAGAAGAATTTAAAGAAAAACGCGGTCAATTATTAAGTAAATTTGAAGATATCCAGAATAAAATAAAAGAAAAAGAAAACCGATTAAATTATACCAAGAATCGGATTCGCGATATTGATGTTAAAAAAGTCGAGATGAATTTTAAAACCGAGTCATTGGTAAATTCAGCGAGGCAGGCTTATAAAATCGAACTGGAAACCCTGGAACTTGAATTGCCGGAAGATATAGACTGGCAGGCGCGGAAAGAACAGATCGATGGTTTAAAAAATAAGATTGACCGGATTGGGGCAGTTAATCTGGCGGCAGTAGAAGAAGAGGAAGAATTAAGACAGCGCGCTGACTTTCTTAATAGTCAAAGCGAGGATTTGTTCGCGGCTAAGCAGACATTAATGCAGGCAATCCAAAAAATCAACCGCACAACTAAAGCGCTTTTTCTCGAGACTTTTGAGAAATCAAAAATCGCTTTTAAAGAGTATTTCAAGCTTTTATTCAGCGGCGGCGACGCGCAGCTTCTGCTTACCGAGGGAAAAGATGTTTTAGAATGCGGGGTGGAAATCGTGGTGCGGCCTCCAGGCAAAAGACTGCAAAGCATAACCCTGCTTTCCGGAGGCGAGAAAACGCTTACGGCAATTGCCTTATTGTTCGCGATTTTTAAGATTAAGCCAACACCGTTTTGCGTATTAGATGAAATGGATGCCCCCTTAGACGAATCGAATATTGATCGGTTCACCCGGGTTTTACAGGAATTTTTGAAAAGCTCACAATTCATAATTATTACCCATAATAAAAAGACTATTTCCATGGCGGATGTTATGTATGGGGTAACAATGGAGCAGCCGGGTATTTCTCGGCTGGTGAGTGTGAAATTCAGCGAATTTAAAGACTCGGATAAATTAAAACAAGAGCTTATTCCTGAAGAAGCTATAATCTAGCCGATTATTTGATTATCCCCGCGAACCGCGAATCAGATAAATTCTGTGCTGAACATGCACACCCGATTTCTTCCGGTTTCTTTAGCTACATACAGAGCCTTATCAGCAAAAGCAATTAAATCATCTTTGTTCGAGGCATCCTGGGGAAAACTGGCGACTCCGATACTGATCGTGATTCTTTTGGAAGGTTGTCCCTCTTTATAATGGCAAGGGTGAGCGGCAGTTAATTTTCTTATTCGCTCAGCAGAGGAATAAGCTTTTTCTTTAAATGTTTCCGGCAGAATAATCGCGAATTCCTCTCCGCCATAGCGGGCGACCAGATCAACTTCCCGGCAGGTGGACTGGAGAATTTCCGAGATTTCCTGCAATAATTTATCTCCGGCCAAATGCCCCAGGCTATCATTAAATTTCTTAAAATGATCGATATCGATCATTAATAAGCTGACATGGCGGTTAAACCGGTTTGCTCTTTTAACTTCTTCCGCTAATTGGTGCTGAAAATATCCATAGTTCCAAAGACTTGTCAGGCGGTCGGTGTTGGATAAGATAAGGGTTTTTTCAAATTCCTGAGAGTTGCCGATTGCCAGTCCGGCATTATTGGCAAACATAGTCAGTTTCCAGATATCATCTTTGGTAAGATCTCTTTTGGAATAGAAATTATCAACCAGCATTACTCCGAGAACCCGGTTTTTTGCCATTAAAGGAATCGTCAGACCGTATTCCATATTAAATAAGGAGATGATCGGGTCGTTTTTTTAAATTTGTTTTTTATACGTAGGGGTTATTATCTCAAACTGTTTTTTCTGAAGCACTGTTTGGGCTAAAATTCCCGAACTTGGATTAATCGGCAGCTTGATATTTTTAACATTATTATTAAAATGCGAATCCTGTTTGCGGCCGAATTCTTTATAATCTTTTAACAGCTCCTCAAGAGTTTTATGCGTGTTTTCAATAAACTCCCAAATATTTTTCGCGTCAGCTTCTGAATCAGGGCCAATACCCATCCGGCCTTCCAGGATATTTTCTTTCTCATTAACCAGAAAAACCATAGCCCGGTTAAACCCCAGGCCTTCGCCGGAAGTAACACTGGTAAGAATAATGTATAAAATTTCATCCAGCCTGAGAGTCGAGCTCATGGCCATGCTGATTTCATAAAGCATCAGCAGTTCGGCGTGATATTTATCTTGTAGGTTTTTCGGTGTTTCTTCGATTGACATAGCCTTCATTGTATAATTAGTGTCTTTAGTTTGTCAATCTCTTAGTTAGAAAATCGATTAACTGAAATTAAGCTTTAAACTATTAAAAAAGAATAATTTAAATTTTCGCTTAAACTGTGTAAAATGTAAGCAGGTCAAGGCAGTTTATGCCCGGGCTGATAAAGGAATCAATCTTAAGATCATAAGCTGGTTTAACTTTGTTTTGATTGGGGGAATGAGTGGTTAAGAAAAAAATAAATTCAGCAGGCATAATATGCGTGGTTTTTGTATTTCTCGCTTTACTTTTTGCTGCTTCTGGTTTTTGTGAGACTGAAGCGGAGTTTAAAGCTTTGATAAAAGAGTATGAGCAGAAATACGCTTATGATCCTTATGATGAAAATATTAAAAAACAATTAAGCGTTTTATATCATAATTACGCGATGGAGCTGGCTAATGAGGGTTTATGGGATGAAGCGATAGAACATGAAAAAAGAGCATTGGATATTGAGCCGGAGATCGCGAGCATAAAGAATGCTCTGGCGTATATGTACAATTGCCGGGGTTTGGAGCGGAAAGACGAAGGCTTGTATGATAAAGCGATTAGCGATTTAAAATCAGCGATAGAGTATAGCCCAGAAGAGCTGGTGCTTAAAAAAAATATCGCGGCAATTTATTTGGGCTGGGCTTATCAGTTTTTTGAAAACAATGAATATTCCAATGCTGAACGGATGCTGCTTCAGGTGCAGCATTATGATGATCAGAATCCATATCTCTATGTTGTCAGGGGAGACATTGCTTATACCCGGGATAGCTATTTTGCTACGCGTGATAATTGGCAGAAAGCTTTAAAGTTAAATCCCAGCCTTTATCAGGTTAGGATGAAGCTGGAAAAACTGGAAAAGGAACAGGATGTGGAGAGAAATTTTAGTGTTCGGGAATTTGAGAACTTTAAATTAAAATTTGAAGGCATTGCCAGTGAGGGCTTAGCGGATAAAGCGGCGGAAATATTAAGAAATGCTTATAAGCAAGTGGGTAAAGACTTTGATCTTTATCCTCGGGCAACTGTTCCGGTTATTATTTATCCTTTTGTTAAGCTGAAAAAACTCGATTATTTTCCAGATTGGGCAGCTGGTACCTATGACGGGAAAATCAGGTTTGGCGAAGATTTAGGCAAAGACCCATTGCTGATGCAGGGAGTTTTATATCATGAATATACGCATGTTATTGTCAGGATGCTGGGCGGGGATAATGTTCCGCTCTGGTTAAATGAAGGCTTAGCGGAATATGAGGCAAAACAATTTAAAACCGCGCTTGTCAATAAATCAAGAAAAGAATTAATATCCAAGGCCATTGAAAAAGGAACAATCTTCCCTTTAGATAAATTAGGAACAATGGATTTAAGTAAATTATCCTATCTTGCTCCGCACAGGATCGAGCTGGTTTATGCCCAGTCCGAGGCTTTTGTCCAGTATATTATTAATCGCTCATCGCTTTATGACATAAAAAAGCTTTTGCAGGAGCTGGGCAAAGGCACGAATATTTATAAAGCGGTTAAAGATGTGCTGTATGTTGAAGTAGAGGTTTTGGAAAGAGACTGGAAAAATGAATATCAAAAATAAAATGAAATAAGTTTAAAGGATTTTTTATGCAGCCTATTGGTATCTATGTCCACATTCCCTTTTGTGTTAAAAAATGCGGTTATTGCGGCTTTAATTCTCTGGTTGCCAACAGCGCCGGGCAAATAAAAGCATATCTTAAGGCTTTATTCCTGGATATTCAATTATCCGCTAAAAACCGGCAAGCCTTTGCGGTGGAAAGTATTTATATCGGAGGCGGGACGCCTTCTATATTAGAGGCAAAAGACATTGCTCATATCATAGCTGAAATTAAACAGTGTTTTCCGGTAGCAAGAGAATCAGAGATTACAATTGAGGTAAATCCGGCCAGTGTATCCAGGCAAAAGCTTCTCGAGTATAAAAAATCCGGGATTAATCGGATCAGCATGGGAGTCCAATCGTTTAAACCTAAGAATTTAAAATTTCTCGGCAGAGCGCACAGCGCTTTGGATGTGTTCAAGGCGCTTAAAATGCTTAAAAACCTGGAATTTAATAATATCAGTATTGACCTGATTTATGGCTTACCGGATCAGTCTTTAAAAGACTGGGAGGATGATTTAAATCAATTCATTGATTGCGAGCTGAGTCATTTATCGCTGTATGATTTAACCATTGAAAAGGGAACGCCTTTTTATGAAATTAAAAATACGCTGTTGATCGCGGATAATGATTTGCAGGCTTTAATGTATAAGAAAGCAGATGGTTTATTAAAAAAAAACCAGTTTAACCATTATGAGATTTCCAGTTTCGCTAAAAAAGGCAGGCAGTCAAAACACAATCTGATATATTGGAATAACTTAGATTATATTGGCTTGGGAGCAGGCGCTTATTCATATATTAATCGCCAGAGGTTTAGCAAAGCAAATGATCTTTATCTTTATGAACAGCAGGCAAAAAAAAACAAGTTTGAGCATTATGATTCAGAAAAGCTTAGTTTGGTAAAGCTGATGCAAGAAACATTAATCCTCAGGCTAAGGCTGTTAAAAGGCTTTAGGCTTAAGGATATAGAGAATAAGCTGAATCATAAGATCAGGCAGGATAGTATGAACATTTTAAATGAATTTGTTAGGCAGGGCTTTATTTTGCTTCATAATAATCACTATAAACTGAGCAAAAAAGGTTTATTGCAATATGATACTATTGCCAGTGAACTATTATCATAGAGCAAATAAATTCCAAATGACAAATGTCAAATGACAAAAATTGAAAGCAGAGAACAGAAACCGAGGGATGATCCTCCTTTGCCAAGGCTATGGAGGACAGATGGACGATTGATGTGTTAGGATGAAGGACGAAAGAGCAGAAACAGAGAGTAGAAATTTGTTATTGTCCTTGTGTCTTGTGACTTTGTGTCTTGAGTCTAAATTGCTTGATATTTTTTTTGGTTCATGGTATAAATAGAACACTCAATATTTTGCGGGGATGGTGGAATGGCAGACACGCTAGCTTGAGGGGCTAGTGGGAGCAATCTCGTGAGGGTTCAAATCCCTCTCTCCGCACCAAAAAACTCCTGAAATGGAGTTTTTTTGCTATTTATGATGATTTTTTCCTCGAAGCAAGTTTTTTTAAAAAATTCTTTGCCAGCCTTGTAATTTAAAAAAACCTATGGTATACTTGCACTCCGTTGTAGCTGAATCTCAATATGTAACTATTAGTTAAAATGAAATATTAAGGGAATGCGAAGTTGAAACGTTCTTATTTATTAAGGCGTTTACGAAGACCCCTACTTCCCCCGTTCTTCGCATTCCTTTTTTTTATTTGTTTGAGATCTAACACATTTAAACCAAAGTATTTATCCAGATAAGCTATGAAAAATCCGCTGCATAACAAAATAATCTGTATGGTTTGCTTATTTATTGCAATCAGCAATACTGCTTTACCGGTTTTTGCTTTGAATAATCCGGAATCAAGCCGAAAATATTGCCTTTCCCCGTTTTTACGTATAATCAATTCTGATTTTCAATCCAGATTTGAGAGTCTAAACTCTGACTTATTAGACAATAATTTAAACATGCCAGGGGATCTGAAAAGCCGCGCGCTGGTAGTTGGCAGGACAAGCATAATTTTTAATAACAAAGAAATGAGCTTTTTTGAATTAACAAAAAGCCTAAACCTTTTACTTGCCAATGATCGATTTACTTACTTTGCCAGAATTGAAAAAGATATGGTTAAATATGCGGCATTAAGCACTGTAGAGCAGCTTTTACTTGCTTTAAAGCAGTCAGAATTATCAGAATATGCTGAGCAAATTGATATTATTCTGGCAATTTTGCATCTTTCCGCTGAAGACGCGGCAATTATCCTTAGCGGCATTGAACCTTTGCAGCAAAAATCAATTACTAATCTTACTGATAAGGCCTGGACGAATAAATTCAGAATGAAACGATTCAGCTTAACCATGGGCTATGAGCTTGATATTGCTAAAGCTTGGTATGTTAAAACATTGGAAACAGAGGCTGAGGAAAGACAGTGGTGGCATGCTATGTGCCGCAATTCAATGCCTATGAATATGTTTAAGGGTTTGAATGCTGATTTGCAGAAAAAAAATCATGGCTTAATTGATGCTTCAATTTAATTCTATTCATGGCTTAAAAAAATCCTCTGAACATTGAAATTCCTGGAATAATATGGTATAATTCTAATGAAGTAAGGAAGTTATGGAAAAACGGGGGTTTTGGGGCTTTTTTATCGTCTAAAATTAAACAATTTTAAAAAGTAATTTAAAACTATATGTAAAATAGGGATACGAAGACCAGAATCGCCTTATCCCCTAAGGTGATTATTGGCCCCTACTTCCCCTGTCTTCGTATCCCTATTTTTTAAAAAGGAAGGTTTAAATGCATTGTATTTTTTTAAAAAACTTAGCAAGAGGATTGTTAGTTAATACTGGTTTGCTTGGTTTGCTGGTATTAGCGCAGCTGGTATTACCAGCAAGTTATTTGCACGCGCAGCAAAGCACTAGTTTTCTCAGCACCAAGATAGAAACATTGGAAGGCCCGAAGCTAAAGAAAACCGCCAAAGTAGAGCAAGTACTGAGGAACCTGGATATTCCCGCGGAATTAGGGTTTATTAAAGAAATCCACGTGCCCAAGACTCCGACAGAAAAAATGATCATCAATATCCAGGATCTGCATTGTAATTATAAAGCCCAGAAAAACATAGCCGGCATACTTGAATATTTAACCCAGACCTATGGCTTAAAACTAATCAGCGTAGAAGGCGGATCCGGGAAAATTGATACCAGTTTTTATCAGGATTTACCGGATGAAAAAATCAAAGAACAAGTCGCGGATTATTTTTTACGCGAAGCCAGAATAAACGGCACAGAATACTTTGCCATTACCACTGATCGGTTGATCCGCTTATATGGAGCGGAAGATGAAAAATACTATGATAAAAACCTGGACGCGTTTATGCGGGCCCTGCCGGCAAGGGAAATTATTCTGGAGACAATCGCTGTATTAGAAAATGATCTGAACATTCTAAAAAACAAAAGCTATAATAAAAAGCTCAGAGAACTTGATGATCATATCGTGGCCTATGACAATGGAGAAATGGGATTTGAAGACTATATCCAATACATATCCAGATTATCCGCGGAACAAAACGTAAAGCAGGAATTTGACCAGGTAAACCAGCTGGTAGAAAGCATTAAATTCAAAGACTCGATAAGCATAGAAAAAGCCGAAGCCCAGAGAAAAGAACTGATTGATCATCTGACCAGTAATTTGTCTCGATACGAGATGGAAGAATTTTTAAAAGCAACCGTAGAATATAAAGCAAAAACCATGGACAATCTGACCTATCACAGCACCTTGCAGAAACTATACAATCAAATGGATAAAAAGAGCCTGACTTTAGATCGGAAATGGCCGGATTTAAATGGATACATTGAATACTTAAAAAGACATGAGACCTTGGATAAATTCGCTTTATTTACCCAGATCGACAAACTAGTGGAACGGATAAAAAACAGTTTATATACCAGCTATACGCAAAAGACATTAGATTATAATTTAAAGATCGTCAGACTAGCCAGAAGCTTATTTTCCACCAAGCTGCTGAATAAAGATCTAACTTTAGTCAGCAAATACCACACAGACTTTAATGCTAAAAAGATGAAGACATATATTCAAAAAGAAGCCAAGCGGTTAAAGCTTGATTTAGCTATACCGGATGATGAGCGGTTAAAGCAAATGGAAGAGACTTTACCGGCAGTAGAAGATTTTTATCGCTATGCTTCGAAGCGCAATGATATCCTGGCCAATAATACTTTGGACGGCATGGCTAAAGAAAACGAAGACATCGGAATCCTGATCACCGGAGGATTTCATACTGATGGTATAACCGATTACTTAAAAGACAAAAGAATAACTTATATTGTAATCGTGCCCAAGATCGAAGAGCTGGAAACAGATGATACCCGCTATATTAATGCTTTGCAGGGCAAGAAAACGCCGTTTGAGGAAATGATTGAAAAAGAAGATAAATCAGCAGTAACTCCAGAAACTGCTGATTCAGCAACCCCTTGATTTATTTTTTAAGGCTTATGAATATATCTTTATATTTAGCAGTAAGTTAAGCGTTTTAAGCTAAAGAGTAAATACTGGCGGGAAATTTAATAATGTGGTATAATTTACCAGCTTTTTTACGGTTTTATAATAGTGCAAGTAATTGAATATTAAAAATTAACAGCATTTTATTGCTGAAATAGTGATTATTTTATATTGCTACTTGTAGTGATTCTAAAAAAAAATAGAATGACGAAAAGGTAGTGATTTATTCATTTTTATTTATTTACTTACCAAAAGCAAGGGAAAATGAATTATAAACAGAAATCAAAATTCAGGCTGATATTTAGAGTCATTGCCAGCGTGCTTTTACAGGCATTTTTATTTACAAATTTTGCCTGGTGCGGTGCTGATCAGTTTATTCAAGGCAATACTGTTTGCGCGCCGGCAATTAGCAGTACAACTATTTCTCCCGCGATCCAAGTCACTGAAGCTTCAATTCAAACTCTTTTTGTTCAATCCGCCGCGTTCCAAATGGGCAAAAGAGCAGAGTTTAAAGGCCTTGATTCTTTAAAGCAGGCAGAAGTGGAAAATGCTTTAGGCGATAAATTTAGTTTAAGCCTGAATCTAAAAGGAAAGCTAAACACCGCGTCAGTTATTCAAAATATCGAAAAAAGAACAGATATCAAAGCGGATTATAAGAAGATCCTAAACGCGATGATCCTTGAATTCGGCAAACTGGATGTTAAGTTCTATTCATATGAGACATTAGTTGAGGACTTGTTCGGGTTTGCTTCTGCTGGCAATAAGATGATCGCGATTCATTCCTCGGTATTCAGTAATCCGATTGCTCAGACGCATGAAATCGGGGAATTCTTAGCGCAAGCAGGAATGCTGAATTTTTCGCTTGGCCAGGATGACCAGCTATTGATCAGCTTAAATGGCAGTTTAATCGGCAGGATAAAATTATCGGAAGATGCTTTGGCAATCGCGAAGAAAGATCCGTCCAGTAACCATTATTTGCTGCGGGCTTTTCAACGGGAGGTTTTTCAGGATAAGGATCGGGCTTTAACCGCTGGGATTAAAAACAAGCAGGGGGATTTATCTTCCGCGATGAAAATTTTTCTTAAAACCATAAATGCTGAGACTGGAAACAAAGTTGAAGCAAGTATGTCTTTGTCTAAACTTAATGACCCGATGTTCGAGGCGCTGTTTAAAGATATTGAGTTTAATCGGTTTTCCGAAAACGATGCGGCAAAATTAAAGATAGCGATACTATTGCAGAATAACATTGCTATTGAGCCTATTGCTGAACCCTTGCTTCAAGAGTGCGGGATGCTGAATAAGGAATCCGCTGATCTTTATGAAACCATATTCCCGGCTGCGGGAACTCCTGGTTTTAGCCCAAAAAAATTATTCGCGAAAGAAAATGTTAATCCGGATAATCTGCATCTTATCTTTGAATTAGCTAAGCGCTATAGTCCGATTAAAGCGTTTAGCGATAAGTTAGACAGAATCTACCGCGAGCTTGCCTTATACACATTGCCGGTAAGTCCGGGAGCAAGATATCATATATCTTTGCTTAAAGATCTAAACAGTATTTTATTGTCCGGAGGACGGATTAAAGAATCAAAGCACTCGCTTAGCGGTCAGGGTGTTTATTTCTTTGAAATGGGAAATTCCGGCTTAGTCAATGCGCAGACACGCTTAGCTGAGTTTTTCCCTTTTATCTCCAGCTCGCCGCATGATCTGGCAGATGCGGATTATGTGGTTAAGGCGTTCAGGCAAAAGATTGCCCGAGACGCGAAAGATAATGCCCGGATATTCCCGGTTGTAATCCAGGTTGCTGAGGATATCCCGGCTGAAGCTGCGATGGGCTGGGCTTTTCGTGAGGATTATAAAAAGGCGGGAAAGCTTATCCGCGATGAACTTAATGCCCAAGAGTATGAATTTTTAATCAACCTGAATTATTTATATCTTAGCGAGAACCAAGCGGTTAAAAACCATTTGCTCGCGAAAAATATTATTAGAGAAGAAAACGGGATAATCAGGCTGGTTGATGCTTCGCGGGCGATTCAGGATGAAAACAAAAAGAATACGGGTTGGGCCAGAATGAGATTTGCTGACTTGCGTTATGAAGTGATCAATCTTTCCTACACAAAGCTGGATAGTGATATCCAGAAGCTTAGCGCCAAGATGGCTCAATTACTCCAGAATCTTCTCGCTGATAAAATGAGCGTATCTTCGGTTGTGGATACAGGCTCATCAAATCGCGGGCTTACTGTGGAAAATCCGGATTTTGATTTTCTGATTAAAATTAATTCCCCAGAGGATTTTACGGCAATTGTTAAGCTGCTGCTTGATGAAAAAATATTAGAAAATTTTCTCAAGGAGCATAAAGCTGCTTTTGAAGCGATCTATGGCGATAAGTCCGTGAGTATTGTCACCGAACAGCCGCATGCCGTAGGCAAAGGCAATTTATATTTGTTTCCGTTTAAATTTGTCGCGGCTAACCGGATTGTCGGCGGGGTTGATTTTAATTTTTCCAAGCTTTCAGCGGGAAAAGCCGAGACTTTGAGCTATCACGAGACAGCGCGGCAGCAGCTGCAAGCCATACTGGATAAAGTTCCCGAAGCAGAACAAAAACAGCTTTCCCGCTATCTTGCCGGAGAAATTAAAACCCTTAAAAAATTAATTATAAATCAGGGTTTATATAAAGATAAGGATACAAAACGAAATAGATTTATCGGCGTGGCAGTAGAACAAATGATCTACAATCTCAGCGATTATCTGTCTATGCCAAGCAATATTTCCACTGCTGAAATTAAGAGCATATTTTCAATAAAAACCGCGCTTTATTTAATCAGCCGGATGGAAAGCGAAAGATTAAATGGTCTGTCATTTTCTCTGTATCAAAGAGCAAATGGAAGCGGGTTTTCTAATCAATCGGTAAAATACGATTTAAGGGATAATGAAAAATCAGTTATCCCTAAAGTTGGGACGGCTTTTGCCGGTTTTAAAGAGTTTTCAGAAGCGGAAAATGCCGGAGTGAAAAATAAAATTAAAGGATTAATAACTGATTTTATTAGCCGGCCGGGGAATAAGGTAAAAATTATTGAGTTTTTTGCCAGGTACAATAATGAAGTTGACGCGGCGATTGCTTTAGGTCAGGCGAAACCTTTTAGTAACTGGGAATTTTTTGAAAGATGGGAATTCACGCACCGGTTTTTTACTCTGCATAAAACAGAGATTGATATATTCGCGATAGATAAGACTGATATGTCTCAGGACGCGAAGCTGAAAATAGCGGAAATGATCAACGGATTAAAAGCCGGGATAACTGAGTCAATGGGTGTGAGTGAAGATAAAATTACCGGTCGGGAAATCACGCGGTGGTTTAAAACTCCTTCTTCGCGGAATAAGCAGCTGAGAGATTTTTATTTTCAATATGGGGCAATAACAGCAGAACCTATATCCATCCTGGGTTTTGCTGGGTTTTTAATGAATATTCCGGCATTGCGTTCGGCAGCTGATGCTGAGCGAAAAGCGGCGCCTTTAAGCGGTATTATAAACCGCAAGCCGCTCGAACAATTAGTCGGACAGTCAATATGAATATTCTCTAGGGCAATATGATTGGGTAAATGGAACAAGATAATGAATTATAAAAAATCAAAATTCAGGCTAATCTTTAGAATAATCTCATTAGTGCTTATCCAGGCATTTCTGGTGCTTGATTTTGCCTGGGCAATAGGCGGAGAATTTCCTATTGCTGATAAAATTTCTCAGGCTGCTACGCTTGCCCCGAAAATTAGTTTAAACACTCAGGAAGTCTGGGATGCTTATGTTTACAGTTCGCAAAATTCAGCTAAGATCAATGAACTTTCCTTACCTTCTGATCAGCCGATGGTTAATATTCCCAACCAATCTCCCCTGATCAGCCGGAGAGCGTTTTTCAAAACTGTTGGGCAAAAGGTTATTGGGGCTGCCGCGGTATTAACCGGAGCGGATCTGATATTGTCGGCGCCGGCAGAAGCCAGAGACTTAACCGTGGCTTTAAGCGATTTAGTGATCAATTTTGATAAAGGGGTTGCTGAAGCGGAGTTAAATAAATATATCGCGATTATTGAAGCTCAGGGTTTTAAAGAGTTATACAGTTTAGAAAAAAAACAAGCGCAGACATTAATCAGAATTAAGGGGTTATTCCCGCTGAACGCGGAAAAATTATCTTACGCGCTTAATGCTCAGGCTAAAGCCAGAGGTCTGGCCAAAGGGTTTGTGGTCACAGCTAGTGACGCGAGCTGGAAGCAATCGCTTACTTATCGGAGCATGCAGGCTTTTGCGAATAAAGTAGCGCGTCTTTCAGCCAGCCTGGGATTCGGGGAGATCGATTCTCCGCAGCTTATTGGGCTTTATGAGGGGATTACCTGGGTTGAGAGTAAATTTAACCAATGGGAAACCGATGCCCAGGGCAGAATCAGACCAGTAAGGTCATATACCAATGCTATCGGAGTTACCCAGGTTATAGAATCTCAGGCTGTTAAGCAGATTGCCAGGTGGATAGTAACGCATAAGGGTGGAATATCCCGCTACGCGGAAATCATGAATGAGCTGGAAAGAATGATTTCCTCTGATAGTGAAAAGCTAAAGAAATCACTCAAGGCGAATAAGAAATTCGGGGAAGAAGCCGAAGCCCTGAAACAGTTTAATGTCTATGCTGATTTCGCGGCTTATAAAAATGCCGGATCAGATATTGAAAAACAAAAACAGATAATTCAACGAATTCACAGAAAGATCAATAGTAATCCTAAGCTTATCGGCGTGAATTTATATTACGCGCTTGCTGTTTGGCAGTATTTACAAAACAGGAATAATCTGCGAGCGGGAGTTACCGCTGAGCTTGCCGAATCAATGGGGCAAACCGGACAAGGGCTGACCAGAAAAAATCTTCCGCTTATTGAATCCGGTTCCGGGGCATATCAGCCAATGGATCTGGAAAAAGCCGGCTTGCAGTTTGAGAGTGATTATTTCCGCTTAAATCTGCTTTATCAAATGATTAATCCCGAGAAGATTGCTGAGCTTTTGCAAGGCGCGGAAAGTAAAATATTAGTCAACACCATGGAATACTTATCGCGGCAGATGATGACAAAAATAGGCAACCAAAAGCTTGGCTATACTTATCTTACGCTGAACTGGGATCGATACCGCCGCCTGGAACTAAGGAAAAATAAAAATAATCAATATGAGTTTACCGAAAGGCCTTTAAGTTATTTTCAAAATAAGCCTAATGGTTTTTCCGTGAGTCTTGCCGCGGCAGCTTCATATAATTCCGGGACTGGCAGTGTGGACGATGCTTTGCTGAATTTTGGTAATGCCGTAGACGCGAATAATCTTCCCTTATGGATTAAAAATATGATCGGAGCCAATCCCCAAAATATTCGGGAGCCGATAAATTATTTAAGGGTTTTTCTGGAAGATAAGTTTAATAATACCGGAGATCTCTCGGCCCAAGAGCAAAAAATTAAAAACGAGCTTATTGCCGAACGCTATAAACGCGTTTATAAAATCCAAGACCGATTGCTGGAAAAAAGAGCTTTAATCCACAAAAACAAGGTTCGGATATACGCGGCTTATCGGCGCGATGATGGTTTTGATTATAAGCTGGCTGCCTGGGTTGCCCAGATCGCGGGCAGTGATTATGTGGATAGTTTTTTAAGAACCCATGGATTGGATAAAAAATGGCAAGAGGAAATTCTTAAATCTTCCCAGACACTTGATATTTTAGCACCGGCTTTGGCAGATGTGAATTCGCCGGGATATGCTGCCGCGGTAAATATCCGGCGGTATTTAGATTCAAAACAGCTGGCTTCTTTGGCTAAGCGGCAAGAAGCCTTTAAGTCTAAAGAACAGGCCCGGATCGCGAGAATTGAACTGGCTAAACAAATATCTAAGGAAAAACAATGGCAGAAAACCCTGGAGGGAATGACCAGCTGGGCAATGCGTTCCACGGTCGGGGTTGCTTCGCTTGGCGCGGCCGGCGCGATTGCCTGGATTATAAACCGCAGGGTCAAGCTGGGTAAAAAACCAGTGCCTTCGCTTATCTATCGGCTGCCATTGCAGGGTTTTTGGATTCTGGGATTTGTTACTGTCCGGCTGTTCGCGATAGTTGGAAAAATTCTGTTTGGAACCGGTAAATATGTATTCAGCTTTTTTGCTAAAGCAAAACCGCGGATAAATAAACCAAGAAGCGCGCTTCTTGCCGATCAAAAGGTAGTTAGAAATAACCGGGTTAAACAAGCGGAAAACAGATATAAAAATAAGAACCGCTTTTTTTCAATAGCTAATTTAAAAAAACTGATTCTGGGATCAATCTTACTGGCAATAATTGCCTGGCCTTTTGCTTCCCCGGCTTTTTCTCACGCGTCGCAAAAGCAGGCACAAGCTCCTCCGGCAATTAGTTTAAGCCAAGAATTTAAAAAAGGCTTAATTGAAATCAGTAAGAAAAGTGACCATAAGCAGCTGAATGCTCAGGGCGAGCTTACCACAATAAAAGCTAATTTAAAAAAGAATCTTGAATTCAGCAATAGCAAAGCCCGGGAAAGGGTAGAGCAGATCAATCAGTTAGCGGAAAGAAATTGGCAAAAAGCGTATGTTAATGGCGAATTAGATGAATACATAACAAAAAGAGGGCAGTCAGAAGATGCTCTTGCGATTGGCAAGGCGCTGTTTATTTTGCAAAGCGCTGCTCCGGAAATTTATCAAGGTTTAAAAAAATATAATGCTTCTATATATCTGGCAGAGATCCCCTTCTATGGTTACGCGCGCGGTTCACGAGTATTTGGGCTTGGCGGCAAACCAATGGTATTTGTAAATAAAGATTTTCTGAATAATCCTTTCAAAATCGCGCTTGTTTTATCTCACGAAGGTCATCACGCGATTCTTTTGCCCAAAGATTTACTGGAATCCGCGCTGCGGTATAATTTTTTTACTTTTATCAGGGATGTATTGTACAGTATTCCCCAGGGGGAAAAAGAAGCTTTCGAGATCCAGGCGGGAGTGGCCAGAGTTTTTTATATTGAGCCGATAAAAGGAAATATGTCTTATGACCCGCTTGATGTGGAAATTGCTTATGGTAGTCAGAAATGGCAAATAGTTGGGTTGGATATTTTAGGTACCGGCTTGTTCAATGTTATTCCTTTGATTGCCGGATGGTTAATCCTAAAGTTTTTTATGAATAGCAGCCGCGCTGGAAAAAGCCGAGATTATCAAAGATCAGGCAGCGGGGGATTGTCTAATCTGATAAACAGCAATTCAAGAAATAACAAGCGTCTGATTAGAAAAGGACGCGGTAAACGCAAAGGGAATTTCTTTTGGTCAATTATTTTAATCCCTTTGCTTGCTTTTCAATTCAGCAGTTTTCTTAGTCCCGCGATTACTCAAGCAAGTGATGTTTTTATCCAGCCTCAGGAGAAAACAGAAATAACCGAGTATAAAAATGAACAGATTATAAATCCGATCCTTGGCACTGATCTTAAAGTAAACTCCCATTTTGGCCCACAGGAAGGAAAGCATAATAACGCGTTAGCTGATTGGTCCGAGGCGGTGATCAGAGGAGTTATTCAGCCCAACGCGGATATAATCCATGTTGATTTTCATGCTGATGATTCCGGCGCGGTAATGGACGCGGATATGCTGGCCTTGAACGAAGTTAAGAATTTAAAAACTTCTCAGGAAAAAATCCAGGCAGTGCGGGATATCGCGGCTCATCTGAGAATAGATTCGTTTTATTACCCGGCTTATTTAACCGGACCAACCGGTCAATCAATATTGGGCACAACCTTTTGGGTTCGTCCGGAAGCAGAATGGCAGGGCGCGGCGAAAGAGCAATATATTGTCAGTGCTCCCTATGGAACGTTCCCCACGGATCATCCTGAGAAATATCCAAATGACAAGAGGATCAAAAGGTATGAGCTTAATGCCGATGATTTATCTTTAGTCGGGAAAAATGCTCAGTTAAAAAATGGGTTTATTCTGGACATTGATCTGGATTATTTTACTTTGCATCGGGAAGATATGAATTGGGTTTATATGCGGGAGCTGCTTGAAAGAAAAGATGAAGCTTCTCAGAAATTAGCAAAGTCGATTCTTAAGACAGTCCACTATCAGCCGACCAGGCAGCAGCTGCAAAAAAATATTGATTTGTTTATTGACCAGCTCGCGAAGCTGCATGAACGCGGTATAGACCCGGGAATCATTTCTGTTTTTGAATCACCGAATTTTACAGCTTATGCTGATGCTAAATGGGTAAATGACCAGTTAGTAAAGGGGTTCAAAGCTATTTACGGCAAAGGCTCTGCTTTAGCCGCGAAAGACCAGAAACCAAAGAGCGCGGCAAGCTCTGGCTGGAAAAAAATCTCAATCATGGGATTGGTGTCTGTAATCTCCGCGTCTTTTGCTAATTTGTTTTCCGTGGCTAATCTCTGGGCCATGGAAAATGGAGCGGATAAGGCTTTTGCTTCCTCTGATTTTAAATCAATAGTAACCTACCTTATCACAATCGCCTTAATTGGCTTTTTAGTTAAATCGGGATTAAAAGCGCTTAGTTTAGCTAAACAAAAAAACGCGGAACAGCAGGCCGCGGTGATTGTTCCCAGCCAGGCGGCTTTGGATAAATTAAAAAAATTAGACACTGACATCAGCGCTTTATTTGCTCAAGGGAAAACTCAGGTTATTATCGCCTTTGACGGTCCCTCCGGCGCGGGCAAGACAACATTGGCTAATTATATTAAGGCAGTTGGTATTGCCGGAATACAGCCATCTGAAATACAGGTATTGTCGCGTGATGATTACGCGGTTGGCGGTGATTATAATGAGGCGAATATCGTGATTTTAGAAAAAATCTGGCATCGCGGAAAATTAGTTATTGTTGAGGGCAATGGAATCCAGTGGGCCAGTGCGGTATTAGCAGCAGATGCCGCGTATGCTAATCCGGATATATTTGTTAAAATAACCGCTGCTGAACAGCTGCGCAAACAAAGGCTATTAGAAAAAGGCTTGTCAGAGTCAGCGGCAAGTGAGCGGATTAGAACAGCATCTGGTCCTGATTCCGGTTTGTTTGATATTATTATTCAAGATCCTTATATCGAGGTTAACAGCTTGCGCAAGTCCGCGGAATATATAAAGGCTGAGAGCATATTGCGTTCATATCCTAATGACTCCGGCCTTGCTTTAATTCGTGAATTTGTCTTAGATCAAATGCTTAGTTCTGATCGGCGCGGTATTATTGTTTATCATAATGAGCGCCATCTTAATGAGTTGTTTGAGTTTTTTGATGCAATATCAAAGCATTTACCGTTTAAAAATAAAGCCAGCGCCGAGCGTTTGATCCGCATGGCGATTTATCTGCATGATCTGGGCTACTTTTATTCAGAAGATGGATTGCTTATTCCTGGGCATGAACAAAGAAGTAAAGATGAGGTTCTTGAATTTGTTAAGAAAAATCCCGGAATATTGTCCGCGGTTGAAGTCCAGTCGATTATGTATCTGATTGATAAAACGCAGCTTAAAACCGGTGACGCGATTAAAAATGAAATCAGCGATGATAATAAAACCTATGACTTGCTGGATCGAATTAATAACGCGCAAGAATCAGGTTTAACTGCTGAGGATCAACAGTTTTTAGCAAGTTTTATGGAAAAAAACTTTCCGGACGCGAATCCGCGGAATCCGCGAGACCGGCAGCTGGTGCTGGATACTATTTTGGGTGGCAAAGCCTTGGCTTTAGCGGATATCTGGGGCCAGGACCAGACATATCTTTATCAGGTTGCTTTATTAAGTCAGGAATTCCGTTATGATAAACAGATAATGCTGAATAATAATGATCCTAACGCAGCCAAAAGCCCGGCAGCTATGAGCAATCTGGAACAGGTCGGGGGAAGCAGCGGATTCCAAAGCTTTGCTCAAGACATGAGGTTTGTTTTCTTTTTAAATAGCGCGGATTATCCGATGCTGGGCATGCAGCAGTATCTTGACGCGGAACAAAAGGAAAAACAAGCAAAAGGGGAAAAAGAAAAAGCGCTTATTGACCGCAGAACAGCGATGATTGAAAAGAGCAATCAGGTTCAATCTTTAACCAATGTTTTGACCAGCGGAGTTGATGAAAACCTTAATATCATCGGCCTGGCTAAAGACACTGATCAGCTTCCTCAGGTTATAGCTTTAAAAGAATTTATCGATGAAGGCCTTGGATTAGGCATATACGATGACGCGCAAAAAGCGCAGTTAATCTCGGAAATAAACAGCAGAAACGGACTGATTTTCCGGGGAATAGACAATCAGTTTGATCTAGCGGTAGACGCTGCTTACATCGCGGAGCTTGCTCCGACTGTTGATGATATATTAATCAGTTCAAAATTTGCTGAAATTTTAAGTGAGCAGGAATTAGCGGAATTGACTTCTTCCTGGGAGATTAAGAAGTTTTCTCCTGGTCAAGCGATTGTCCAACAGGATATTCCTGATGCGCAAGGGGTTTTTCTGATCCTATCCGGAAATCTGGATGTTTTTGTCAATGGATATCATGTGGGGGAAATTCCTCAGGGTGAGCTGTTTGGGGAAATGTCAGTGCTTGATAGTGCTTTGCGCAGCGCCACTGTAAGAGTTTCTCAGCTTGCCAGCCAGCAGGCGGTAATCGCGGAAATACCAGCGCCTGTATTCACTAAATTATTCGGGGCAAACCGACAGCTGAAACAAAAGATTAAAGCCCTGATTCAGACAAGAAAAGAAAATTCGCGAAAGGTTTTGGACGCGGAAGAAGAAAAAGATGATGAAGTAAAATTAAAACATAAATTTGAAAGCGGCCAGCTGGATACAGTGGTTTTTGTTGATGTTGATCTGATGCGTTTAACCAATCAGTATGTTGCCAAGAAAAATGTGAATGTTTTGCTTGATGTTCTGGAAACAGAATTTGAAAAAGTGATAAAAGCTCTGGGCGCTGAAAATGCCGTAAGCCTGCGCCGCGGAGGAGATGAATTTATTCTGGCAATTAATTCCCGCGAAAATAAGCAGCAAGCGATTGATATTGCCGCAAAACTTAAAAATAATGTTCAGAGCGCGAAATTTTCGCTTGCTTCAATCGGAACTGACAGGCTTTCTCAGGAAAGAATCGCGGAAATCGAAAGTTTTGGATGCGGCATAGACACGATCGGTAAGCATAATATTATAATTGTTGGGCAGAAAACAGGCGGTAAAACAGGCCGGGCTTGTGTGCAGGAATTTCTCGATACAGTCAATGCCATTAGCAGCTTAAAAAATCCGGAAAACCCGGAAGCGGAAGTTTTAAGCATTCAAAGCTCTTGGCTGGACCAGCCGGCTGTTAACAATGAAGTTAGTTTTACCTTGTCAATCGGCTTGGCAAATGTATCTGAAATTGACAATGTGCCTGGATCTAATCTTTATGAAAAAGCGCGCAACTTCGCGGCGCAAAGAAAAGATAAATCAAAAGAAATATTTAAAAAACTCGGAGATGGACATATTGAAGCTGTTTCCAGTTTCGCGCCCTTGGGCGTGGCTGGGGAGAGTATTCTTTTGACTGAGCAAGCAATTGCTGAGCACGCAGATTTCGAACAGCTGCAGGCTGAAGCTAATCGCCTGGAAGCTGAGCAAATGGAAGCTGAGCAAATCCCGACAGGCATCAGGCATAAGTTTGCCGAAGGTGAGGAGGTATTGTATTTTTCTTCAGAAAATGCCGCGCGGAGTCATCTTAACGCGATGCGAGACAATCAGGAACTTAATGCGGCGATTGCTTTTTCGCTGCAAGGATTGGGTTATTATGATCAGGAAGGAAAGATTGATCAATATAAAGCGGAATACTACACTTCCCCTGGGGCAGTTAAAGATAATCGGATAGATATCCGTGATTTTAAAGTGGTTAATGAAGCGCATGGCTATGTGGCGGGTGATGAAATTATCGCGCGCCTGCGCATCGGCGCGATGCGCTTTGCCAGGTTATTTGAGAACTTTGATCTGGTATTTGCCCGCGGCCCTCCGGCAGGACCAAATGGATTTCTTATTCCAAAAACAAAACAAGCCGCTGAAATGAACCCAACAGAAGTGCAGGTAATGTTTGTTGAATATATGCGGCAAATAAGAGATTATTTTAATAAACCGAATGAATCGGCTGTAAAAGTCGGGCAGTTAAGAGTTGTTTGGGATCGAGTTAGCCAAGAGGATAAAAATATCGGAAATGTGATCGAGCGGATTAGTCAGACACGCGCGGTTTATGAACAAAAAACTAAACCGAAAAAAGGCAGAAACATGGTTTTAAGATATGATCCTAGTATCCCGGATAAGTGGAGCTCATTAGCGGAACTTAATGCCCCGGATGCTGTCGCGCAGCTTGAGAATCTTAAAATTATATGGCAGCAAAATAAGCAGCAGTTAGATGCTTTTGCTAATTCCCGGAAAGTTAGCGGAACCCTGAGACTTGGCACAAAGATTGATTCCATAGATCCTGGATTGCGCGGACCTGCGTTTTCTCTGCAAGGTGATAATCTTAATCAGCAATCAAAAAATATCTCTCTTCTGGAACAAGCGATTTAAATTATTCCTAATTTATAAGTAATTACTTGCCAAGCACTTACAATCCTGGAAAACCCTGCGCCAAAACCCCTGATTTGCTTGTAAAACCATAAGCTTTATGGTATACTTAAAACCTTTTTAAATTAATACAAAAGTGTGTAACATCTTTATTTACTATTAGTTAATGTTTAATGCGAGGAGTTGATTTTGAACTTAAAATTTCTTAAATGCGCAATGATTTTATTTATGGTTTTTCTCCTGAATACAAAAAATTGCTTTGCTGATTTGCTTTCTGAATCTTTTCTTAGCCCGGTATCAAATATTGATCTGGGATCATTGCAAAAAACATTTACCTATTTAGTAAATGAGCAAACTTATTCAGAATATAAAGCAATCTTTGAAATCAATGATCAGGATAAACCGCGGCGCGATCTTAAAGCGCGGGATTTAGAAGATTTTTTACAAGTCATAACCGATATTCGCTTGATCCTGGAAATGTTTTCCCAGGGAAATGCGTTTAAAGGAATTATGAACCAGGCAGATAAAGAAACAATAGATGATTTCCTGAGCAATCATCCGGATGAGATTGAGCTGCTGAAAGATTCAGGAATTAAACCTGTTCTTAGCGCTATCCTTGAGCGCGCTTTGGCGCAGCTGGCTGCAAGGCAAAGAGCGGTCCCGTCTTTGGCTGAAACCATGTATAAGGAATTAATTTTTAGATTAAAAACAAAGCTGGAAACAGCCGCGGGAATGCTTAAGACAGGCATGCCGATTAAATCAATCAATTTTAATCAGGAAATACTTTCCTATCTAAAACCAGAAACCCTTAACCGGATAATCGAAAACATTAACTGGCAAAATCAAGACCCTGATGATTATAGCGGGCAAAGAAAGATTATTTTAAACCTGGATAAACCAATTGTTTTGGAAAACGGTAAAATAATCAACTCAATTGAAATCAAAGGAGTTGTTTACCGAAAAGATGAGGTTGCGGTTACTCCTTTACAGGAGAGGTTTAACACAATAAAAGTTCCAAGATTAGACAAAAACAATCTAACTGCTTTGAAAAAAAGAGTACATTTAAAAGGCGGAATGCCTTTTGCCGCGGCTAAAAGAGAATATATGATTTTAGAAAAACTTTACGCGCAAGGTAATTACCAGTATGATTATCCCATCGGATACGGCAGGTATAAGAATTATACGTTCCAGGGCAAACAATTTGGATTTATCATCACAGGTGTGGAAAATTCAAGGCGAACAAGAATGGGCGACTGGTTTTTTGATAACTATCAGGAGATTTTTGATTTACTCACGATTGATAAAGTCAGATTCGCTAATTTAGCAGTAGAACTCTTTGAGGTTCATGAAACTTTTCTCAGGCATTATGGCCGGGAGTTGCGGAGGTTTCATGACAGCGGATTTTATCATGGTTATCCGCATACTTTAAATGTAAGCTGGGATAAAGAATTTAAAAATATCGTGCTTAATGATTTTGAAGCCAGCAAGCTGATTTCCCATTTGCCTGTTGAAAAAAGAGTTGGCTACCGATTGATAGATCTAAGCTCGGCTTATGCCCATTTTATTTACTTTCTTACCAATGATCGGGATTTAATGGAACTAGCGGCGTTTTCCGAAGGCATGAATCATCTGAATAATCCTTTTCGCTATTTTCTTCAGGGGTATTTTGGCAATGATTTGCCAAATTTTAATTTTGATGGTTTTATGAGTGAAGCTATTTATCCGGCGGTTGTGTCCGGGGTAGATGTGATTAATGACCTGGATCAGGATATTGTGAGTAAACTTTTGAATATTGAAGGCGCGGATTATAAGCGAGTTAAGTATATTGATCAAATTGTTTTTGATGCGCAGGGCTTTGTAAATGAACTTGCCTGTCAAGAAGCGATCTAGGCTCAAATATTAAAATTTTTAAAAAAATTGTAATCTTTATACTTATTCAAAAGAGGTTGTTTTTTTTAGTGGCTGTTCTGCCGCGGGTAGTGAGCTTATTGAGTTTTTTGTGGCTCAATCAATATAGTCGAAGTATTTATCTTGCCTTGTTGTTTCTCCCTTGCTAAAATGATATTTATCAAGGAGGACACTAAAAATGCCTTTATATAATTCCCAGCAAAAAGTACAATCCGGAATGCCTTTGGGCGGTATCGGCGCCGGCAAATTCGAAATCACGCCTTATGGGACCATTGATTATATAACCTATCAAAATAACTGGAGCCGGCCGATAGCCAATCAAAGTAATAAAGCCCAAGGTAAGGCTCTGGGAATTACGGGTTTTCACTTTGCCTTATATGTTAATACGCAGGCAGCGGCGATCTGCAAGCTTCTGCAAACCGAACCCATCAGCGCTTATAATACAATTCAAGCCATAGATTTCTTTGGAAAGTTTCCCTTGGCGCGGCTGGTATATAAAGACGATAATCTGCCGGTGGACATATCGCTGACTGTTTATTCCCATCTTATTCCCGGGGATATTAAAAACTCCAGCTTGCCAGGGGCGGTGTTTGAATTTGATCTTAGCAATAAACTGGATAAAAATATTGAAGTGGCAATAATGTTTATCGGCCGAAATCTTGTTTCAAGAAATTCCGTGGGCAGAATTAATAATTTTAAGCAGGAACATGATTTGGCTGGTCTGGAGTTTACCCACACAAAACCTTTAAGCCATGATGAACAAGCTGGAGATACTTTTATCTGTTTGCCCAAAGACATTGGTAAAATCAGTTTTTTAAGCGGCTGGAACATGCAAAAGGAAAACTTTATTTTTGAGCCAAAAGTCGGGCTGGATGCTTTGGATTATTTTAGCAGTCATGGCAGATTGCCGAATATTAAAATGAAAGAACCGACCCAAAGCCAGAGCATTGAATTAGGCGGGGCATTAGCAGTTAGTTTTAATTTAGCGGCGCGGCAGAATAAAAAAGTTCCGTTTATTTATTCTTGGCATTTCCCCCAGCATTTTCAAGGCCATGTTTATGAAAAGTATTTTAAAAAAAGCCGCGATGTCGCGGTATATATTAATCGCAACAAAGATGAGCTTTTTAAAAAAACCGCTTGCCTGCCGAATATATTGGAGCGCATGGGCTTAGAAGACTGGCTGTCTGACGCCTTATTAAATAATCTATATACCTTGTTTTCTTCGAGCTGGCTTACCCGCAAAGCTGACTTTACCATGTATGAGGCCCCGATAATCTGTCCTTTAATGGGTACGCTGGATGTTTATTTTTACGCTTCAACGGCAATTGGTTTATTGTTTCCTTCATTAGATAAAAAAGCATTGAGTTTATTTAAACAGCATATTCGTAAATCAGGATATGTGCCGCATGATATTGGTTTAGAGCGGATTGATCTTCCTTCTAATGGGACTACGATGGTATTGTGGAAAGATTTAAATCCCAAGTTTATTCTTTCCTGTTACCGCGCTTTCTGCGAGACAAAGGACCTTAAGTTTTTAAAAGAAGTTTATCCGGTTATGAAAAAAGCCTTTGAATATAGTTTAAAACTGGATAAAGACGGAGATGGTTTGCCGGATAATGAAGGTTTTGACACCACCTTTGATACTTGGGGATTTAAAGGCGCCAGTGCTTATAATGGCGGAGTGTTTCTGGTCAGCCTTTTGGCTTTAAGACGCGTGGCTGAGCAGTTTAATGATAAAAAACTGGCGAAAAGATGCATTGATCTATTTAGCAAAGGAAGAAAGAGTTTTGAGCAAAAACTCTGGAACGGCAAATATTATATTACTGCCAAAAGCGCGGAGCAAAGTTATGAATCCTGCATTCTTGGCCAGCTGACGGGCCAATGGTACGCTTATTTACTCGGCCTGGGCAGAATTTTCCCTGAAGAAAATATTAAAAGCGCGATAAAGTGGATTTTAAAATTAAATGAAAAAGATTCAAAATACGGCGCGACCAATTCAGTATTTATGGATAAAAAAAGAGATCTGGAATCTTATCACTCCCAGAATATCTGGCCTGGAGTGTGTTATTCTTTTGCTGCTTTAGCCATATATGAGGGATTTGTTAAAGAAGGTTTGAAATTAACTAAAAAAGTCTGGAATACAATATCAGTAAAAAATAAAAATCCCTGGAACCAGTCGGATGTGATTATTGCTAAAGACGGCAGTTATGGTTTTGGCGATTATTATATGCGCAATTCAGTTATTTGGGCTGTGCTGATTGCTTTGGCTGAGAATAATCCCGCAGTTGCCAGCGGAATAGCTGAGATCCGGAAAATGGTTCAGTCTTCAGAGCCAAAAGGATAGAAAACTTATGCGCCGGTTCAGAGTTCCCGATAGCTTATCAATGCTTACGGTTTTTATTTATAAATATCCGCTGTTTTGTTTGTTTGTGTTTTTAAGCGTGGTTTTAATGCTCATAACCATGGCCTTATCTTTTGGCGCGATAAATTATAAATGGGAAAAACGCTGCGCCAGAATGCTGATTTTTTGCATGATTCCGGTTTGCAGCTGGATGGCGTATTTTCTTCAGCCGGTTTTCTCTCCTTGGTTAATTACTGCGCTGCTCTGGCTGATTTTTCCTTTGAGTTTTCTTAAAAACAAAATCAAAGCCAAAATAGAAAAAAATATTCAGGTTTCTAAAATAAAAGGCTGGGTATGCAAGCAGTGTAAAACTGTTAATGAAGATCTGTTTCTGGTTTGCAAAAAATGTAAAGTTCCTAAGCAATAACTTGTTTGTCAGCAGTGAAGTAATTGCAAACATATCGCTACTGTGGTATAATCCTCGTCTATGGAAAAAAAAATCATTGCGTCTAATAAGCGGGCAGCGCATCGCTATGAGATTATTGAAAAAATCGAAGCTGGCATTGAATTGCAAGGCACAGAGGTTAAATCACTCAGAGCCAATCAGGTTGACTTAAAAGACAGCTTTGCCAGAATTGACGGCGGACAGATTTTTTTGCATAGTTTATACTTAAGTCCCTATGAAAAAGCAAGTTATAATAATGCTGATCCCAAAAGAGTCAGAAAGCTTTTACTGCATAAAAAGCAGATTACCAAGCTGTTTGCGAAAATGCGGGAAAAAGGCTATACTTTAATAGCTTTGAATATTTACTTTAATGATAAAGGCCGGGCAAAAGTCGAACTGGCTTTGGCCAAAGGCCGCAAATTGTACGATCAGCGGGAAAAGATTAAAGATAAAGAAACTGAACAGCGTTTGCGCAAGATAAGCAGCATTCGGAAATAAATGGCTAATGGTCAATGGTCGATAGTCAATAGTTTTTACTTTAAACTATAAGCCATAAGCTATTAGCTATCGACTTTTTTTTAGATTGGGGGGTGAAGGGTTTCGACTTATGTGGATGTTATAAGGGCAGCATGTCGAGGTGGTCGGGAGGCCTCGTTAAACACCTGGCAAAATAATAAATGCTGAAACTAAAGTTCCAGTAAGTGTAGATGCACTTCTTGAGAGAATTGGATCGGGCATTGCTCATCCGACTTTCACAGGATTTGTACCTGCAGCAGTGTTACTTTAATAAAATAAAGTAACCCGTTTTTTGGCCTTTTGTCTGGGGGGTCAGAGAACGTCATTTACAGGCTCGCTTTACCTGGTTGGTTTTTGACAGGTAAGGTTAAACACTCAAAAGCTGCCTGTTTAAGTACCTCGCCTATTGGGGATTTAAACAGAAAGATAAACAATAGGCTAAACATGTAGATACTCTTATTTGTCGCTTAAGGACGCGAGTTCGATTCTCGCCACCTCCACCAAATAAACAAAAACCTCTGTTCTGAGAAATCAGGGCAGGGGTTTTTTGTGTGCGGAGATCAGGGAGATTTCTCCTGTTTTAAGAGAATAAATTTGGTTTTTAATCAGCAGAGATTAATCGTTTTAACGGTTTTTTTATTTAGCTTTTTTAAATAAAAAGAGTATAATTATAATGTGGAAAATTTAATTTAAACTTAAACAGTCAAAAAGGGGGGGGGTATGAACAAAATTAAGGCAAAGCTTATTCTGGGTATTTGTGTTTGTTTTCTTCTGTTTGCGGCCTCAGTGGTTAAAGCCGAAGAGGGATCAACAATTGTTAATCAGCTGAGCAATGAACTGCAGCATGAAGGTAAGATTACGTCTGATGAGGCAAAGGCGCTAGAGCCTTCGATTCAAGAGATGATTGAAAAAGGGGAAAGTAAGCAAGAAATAAAAACTTTTATTGCTCAGGCAGTAGCCCAGGCTCATGCCCAAGGACTTAAAGGCAAAGATTTGGCAGCTAAAGTTCATGTTGCAATTCAGGAGCGCAAAATGCAGAGGACTGAAGCTAAAACAGCGGCTAAAGATAAAAGTAGTAAAACGGACGGAGCAACTAAAGGAAAAAGCAGCAAAAAGAATAGTAAAGGAAAAAAATAGTTTAAATAGTTAGAGATTGTTCTGGAAACGCTTATGCTTGCGGAGGAATTGTGAAGTATTTACTAGTTTGTGTTTTTTTTGTTTGCTTTGTCTGCGGCTGCGCCGGAGCAATACAACCGTATATACTTTATTCCGATGCCGGGGTATCGCCGGAAGACATTGTGGTATTAACATCAAAAAACAATGCTGAGGTTAAAGAATTAGTTTGCCAAAAAATAGGATCATCTGCTGGGCAGCTAATCTCTATGGCGGTTGTTAAATCTGTCGATGGAGAGACCGGAGATTCTACGTTGCCGTATATGGGGCAGGTTTTTAACAGTGGGTTTAATTGTCAGTTTGAAATTCAATTAATGCCTGGGAAGCATCAATTAGTAGTATTGCCGAATTGTTATCTGGCAAGCGGAAGAGATTCCGTGCCTATGACTATCAATGCCCTTGCCGGTCATCACTATTTTATCGGGAATATTCTCGAGATTCTTCAAGTTCCGAGCCTGGGTGTACGCGGAAAATACCGCTGGCGGCCGTTTATTGTTGATATGACAACAAATGAAATGGTCAGTCTTTATCCATTTATATCTCACTAATCAGTGGGGTATAAGGCAGCACAATACTTAATTAACCGATTATGCTTTTTAAACTAAACCTTTGTTCTGATAATTTATCAGGGCAGGGGTTTTTTTGTTTTGGGCGGGGATTATCGCAAAAATAATAGCAGTATTTCGAGACCTTTTTAGGGAGCCAATTAAAAATCCAAACTTTTTATGCTTACTTTCTGTAATATGATGTGGGTATAATGTATCTTAAGTGGACTATGGAAATAGTTCGGATATTAGAGGCAATTGAGGTAGTTAATTAGAATTAATGTCCCAATACCTGATCTTACCCTGTTAAGTAATTAAGTATTGTGTCCCCTTATATGATGTTAACGTTGTAAATTATTGAATTATATGGTATATTTTACAGTCCAAGTTGAGGCTAATTAATAAAGTTATTATAAATATAAGAACAGGTTATAGCATTTAATTGCTGGTTTGGACTTTAAAGATATAAGTTGTTTTCTCAAAACTTATTAGACGAAATTAATTTTTTCTGGAATAGGCAGGTATGAGAAAGTTTAAAAATATTTTCATAAAGGTACTTATAGCAGCGTTTCTGTTGCAGACGCCATCTGCTTTTGCGTTGAAAAGTGCCCAAGACAGTGTATGTGCCAACGCGGGTACAGTTTTTCTGGCGCCTTATCTGACCATTGATGCCACATCAATTCAAACGAGTGCCTCCAAACTATATGATTTTTCCCAACAGGCTGCTTTACAACCTGTTCTCGAAACTCTTACAGATAATTTCGGATGGCCGGAAGAGATTGCTGTTTCTGTTAGCCAGCGAGTGGCGTTTACACTCAGTCAAACAGAGACATCAGTAGATTATCGGCCGGATATTGCCATTATTGCTACCGCGACTACGTCAGATCAACAGTATATCCGTTATGTTTTTCCGTTAAACCAGGAAAATTCTATTAGCGTGGTTGATCAAGACATGAGGATAATCCGTTTTGTCTGGAATGGAAACGAGTTATCAATCGCGGAAATTGGAACAGGGGATCGAGGAACTGTGCGCTATGCGGATCAACAGATGCTTTTATCGCTTAAGGATCACATTAAAGATAGAATGGAAGAACTGCTTAAAAGAGATTCTGTAACATTAGAAGACTTGCAAGAATTATTGTGGATGGACCCCCTAACTTTTTTAAAAGACCAAGACTATGAGCCGCGACCCTTAGAAAACGACGAAATATTTTTTCTCATGAAGCGTTTAAACGATTTATTCTTTGAATTGAAGGTTGATGATCCATGGGTTCTTCCCAAGATTAACGATCCTAATGCTTTGGCGGCAGATGATCCGTATCACCTGTTAACCTCCAGACGACGTGTCCAGATTGATGAGCGTGTTGTTGATCATGGAATTTTGTTTGAAGCAATGAAGTTAGAAGCTGATGAGTTTGCTCTGTTTCTCGCTCGGGATGCGATGAGCGCGCATGAATTTATCACCCATCTGCAAACCTTACAAGGCAACTCACAAGCCCTGTCAGGATTAGTTTATCAGCCAGGGCTTCGCAGCGCGTTTCAAACTGATTTTGACAAGAAACATAAGCGGACAGCATATGTGGATGAGGAAAGTTTAGAACATACCATGAGAAGAATAACCCAGGCTTTTCAGGGCACTTTGCAAAAATTGGGAAAGCCTGTTCAGAGAATAACCCGAGGCGAGGCTGATAATAAAGAATTTAACGCTGATGAATACAATGAGTTTTATTCGCTTTTTAAGCAGAAAATAATCGAGCTGATTAATTCCGAAGAGCATGTTCGCAAAGAATCGGAACTTATATTGAACCAGATAAAAAGAGCGATTCATGGAGATTTTAAGAAGATCCGGGTTATTGATTTGGATGCGACAGGGAAAACAGCGCTTTATGTAAGAGCGGTTATTGAGTATTATGCTGAGAAGGGAGAGCTTGATGTGGAGAGCGCTGAAGTATTTATCGGCAACGGACGTGGAAGCTCGGTAAATGTTCCCAAGGTGCGTCAAGGCGCGACAGACCCTCAGGTGAGTTTTGTTGATTTGAACTGGCCATTTATTGCTGAGCAAAGAGATGCTGCTACGGGAATGGTTAACTTTAGAGTTACTAAGTCTCGCTATCGCTTCCTTGAGCTTACGTATCAGAGTTTGCGTTTGTACAATGAAGCAATCAGTTTTTTTGAAAACGGGCAGAAAGGCTCAGTGTCCAGGCTTTCAAAGAAAGAGAATGCGAAGGCGTCCAAAGCTAAACCAAATAATATACTGGATATGACAAAGTATGAATTTTTAAACCAGTATCAGAGAAACGGGTTTTTCCGTCCAGGGTTTTATGGAAGCAAACGATTGGCAATTGAAGCGCGGCTCAATGAGTGGTTTGGAAAAGGTAATTGGCAGGAGCGTTATGCGATCAATGGGAATCTTAGTACTAAGGATGAGATGCTTGTGTTTTATGAAGATGCCTATGTCGCGTATTTACGGGATAATAGTCCTCTAGCCACTTGGTTGGAAGAAACAGCAATCGACGTATTTGATAATAGTACATCTAATCTGGATAGCAGGATGGATTATTCCATTCAGGAAACGACAAGCAACCATTACCAGGATATTGCTATACGCAGAGCATTTGATCGTTTAGGCAAAAGTTTTGGAGGTTCTGAACTGATTCAAGTTCGCGGAAAGGATTCGAAAGGGGCTAAATTAAGTCCAGGGGTGGTACCTTTTAATAAGCCGTATCTGCTTTTCAATCCTCCGCTCAAAGGTTGGTGGAACAAAGGTTCTATCGAAGAATTTTTGCAAAGCTCAAAAGTTATTGTTATCCTGCCGGCTACCTTTAATATTGAAATAAAAAGTGCTGTTCAATACAGCAGAGAGCAGTTTGTTATCGAGCATTCGATATAACAAGCCATGACTGAGCCTGGATGCAGTTGCTTGAGACTATTTTGTTTATGTGTAATCCCCTTTTTGCTTAAGTAATAATCGCTAACTTTCTTTGGATATAGCCCCAGTTACCTATCGTAGCTGGGGATTTTTATTTGTTTAATAATTAAAGTATAATGAGTTATAATATATTTATTATAGATTGAAAAATTTTGGATATTTGGGTCACTTGAGAAAGGAATCGAAAATTAAAACTTCCTGAATAAGGAAATGCGCTAAAGCATTTTTTGAGTAAATATGCCTATTTAACGTTGGATATGAGAATTGAAAATATAGGCGGATTTTGACTCGTGCGGTTTTAGTGTTTGTGATGTATTCGGGAATATTATTGGGAAATAAATATGATTAAATTAAAAATAAAATTTAGCATATTGCTTTTAGCTTTATGCCTTGTGTTTATCATCGGCTCTAAGGTTAACGCGGCGGATAACACTCCTTTTGGTGTCGGCACATTCCTTTCTTGGAACCATGAGTGGAATAATTATATGTACAATAATGAAGAGGAAGTAGATAAGGCTGTAGCGATCCTAAAAAAGCTCGGAGTTTCCATTATTAGAAATGAATTCTCTTGGAATGAAATAGAATCAAATCAAGGGGTTTTTAACTTTGAGCGATATGATTATATTGTAAAGGTCTGCCAGGAGAAGGACATTGAAATATTAGCTATATTAGGATTTTCAGCTCCATGGACAGGAAAACAGTGGAATGATGCTCCGACCGATGAAACAGCATTCCTGAATTATGTGAAGGTTGTTGTGCGACGCTATAAAAATTCAATAAAATATTGGGAATTTTGGAATGAGCCGGATACAAACCTATACTGGAATCCGCAGGACAAAATGAAAACATATACACAAATGCTAAAGAAAGTGTATAAAACTATTAAAGAAATTGATCCCTCCGCCGTAGTTGTTTTAGGTGGATTAGCAAACAGTCCCTATTTTTCCTTAAAGAATGTATTGAAAAATGACGGGGCTGACTACTTTGACATTGTTAATATCCATCCCTATGTAAGCCCGAATAATGGCGAGGGGATAAAGCAGGTGAGATCTTTACTGAATAGTATAGATAAGGAACTAGTTAAACGTAATCTTAATAAAAAGATCTGGATAACCGAAATAGCATGTCCTGGCATAGACCAATCCAGCGCAAGCAAATGGTGGCTTGGTGAATCTCAAAATGAGCAGCAACAAGCTCAATTTTTAAATGAAGTCTATTCTTTAATAGATACGCATAAAAATGTAGAAAAAATATTTTGGTCAATGTTTCGGGATACAGATCATTTTAAGGATGGGGTTGATTATTTTGGATTGCTGTCTTGGGATTATGGCCCCAAGACAGCATATTTTGCCTATAAGCAGCTGATTGATGATGCTTATAAAAAAAGTGAAACAGGTCTTACCCCGAATAATAAAATATATAAATAGTCAAATCCTCTTGCCTGGATATACGGGGGCACAATTGAAAATGCATGGATGCAATCCTTAATTATCCAATCATGTTTTTTTAACAAACTAAAACCTCTGTTCTGAGAATTTATCAGGGCAGGGGTTTTCTGGTTTTAGGCTTCAGAAAGTTAATTAGCCGGATTATTTGCTTTTTTAGCTGAATTCAGGTATATTTTTGGTAGTTTTTGTTAGGCTGATTTTGCTGTTTATCGTTAATTTTCAAATGGTTGCGTTCCTGGCAGCTGTTTATACGCTAATTTTCAGACATATCCGCCTTATTCATAATTAAGAAAGCAAAAAAAATGATTTATCAAATAAGAAAATTTATTTTATTGCTCCGATTTATATGCCTAATCCTGGGACAGTTATTGCTGATTAATGGCTTTGCCTGGGCAGGGCAGATGAATACTTTGTCTCCGGTAGCAGTTGTAAGCAATGCTAATTTTAAAAAAGCTTTTGATGATAATTTAGACGAGATATACGCGCTTAATAATAAAATTAAAAGCATCAAACAGGTTTATAGCATGATCACGGAATTAGATGCTTATCCGGGTTTTACCCGAATGCTTGATTCAGATGATGGATACAGAGATATCGGCATTTTTCTGGTTTCTGATCTTGATGAGGTAAATAAAATTATAAACATATTGCCAGTAGATAAACATTCTGAGGTTTGTGAGCTGGGCAGCGGCATTGGTAATGTCAGTGCTTTATTTGCCGCCAGAGGGGCAAATGTAATTGGTTATGAAATTGACCAAAAGCTGGTATGGTTAAGTAATAATATAGCGCAAATTGATTTAAAAGATATTCTTGCTCCGGAAAGAATAAAGTTTGAGCGCGCGAATTTTTTAAGCAAGGATCTTTCTAAATTTGACATTATATTCTATTACTGGAACAGCATGGTTTCTGAATATAAAGATGAGCTGCAGAATAAAATTTTAAAAGAACTTAAGCCCGGTGCTTTATTGGTATTGTTCGGGGTGAGCAAGGATAAAGCATATTTCTCGGGATTAAAAGAGATGACTGGCTTACCGGGCTATGAATCAATAAGCGCGTATGCCAAGGTATATGCGCAGCCGGATAAACCTATTGCCCAAACCAATGAACAATCAAAGCTGCAATCATTTCGCGATGATTTAGATTCGCCGGATACAGAGGCGCGTTTGCAGGCAGCGCTTGCTTTAGCGCAAAGCAAGCATGCTGATGATAAAGCATACGCGATTATTAAGGAATCAGCAATTAATAAAAACTTAACGCTGAATGAAAGAATAAGAGCGGCGAGATTCTTAAGCGATTCAGACCGGATGGAATATGCCGGGCAGCTTATAAGCGATGAACAACAGTTTGCCAGAATAGAACGCGACGATAAAAAAGACTTTGACAGTTTGGAGCTATCAGCGGCAAGTCTAGAGCAAGTTCAAGGGCAAATAAAAATGATATCAGGCATAGATAAGCAAGTTGCTGATGAACTTATGCTCAAGGCGGGTAAACTTGCTTTTTTAAGTGAGGAGCTTTCCCGGCTTAGTAACGCGATAAGATATTTTGAGGGAAATTGGCATGCGCTTTTAGAGGAAAAACTGGATAGCGAATATGGCTATGCCAAAGAAGTAAATGAGGCAATGATCGCGGACGATATGCTAGGGGTTGAGCTTTTTAATGCCGTAGATTATGTAAAAGCTTATTTGGTTTGCCAAAAGTTAATATCCCGGCTTAGAGATAAAGGGATAATAGTTATGGGCGGAGATAGAGAATGGTTTTTGCTTGAGGCTTTTCAGTATATTTTTAAGAGAAATTATACAATGGAACAAGCAGAAAAGATGCTGGAAAATAAATGGGAAGTATCAACAGCGGCAATAAGAGCAAAAGAAATATTTAAAGATTTAATAACAATTGGCCTTAGCCCGAGTGGGTTTATGTCAGAAGTGAAAATAGGATTTTTCGCTAATACGGCGCAGCAGTTCATCTATCGGGGTTATGACGACGCGAATCATCTTGAATACGCGCCCGGCCCGAATTATGATGCCAGAAATATTTCCATTGGAGTGGAGAACAATATTGGTTCAGTAAATGCCATGCACATTAATCTTGGGGTGCCCTGGGCCTCAAAATATATCTGGGCATCATATTTGGCATTGCATAATTTTATTGATTCAAATACTATGGCCAAAGGTTATTATGATTATTTTTATGATCAGCAAATCAAAGACAGCAGTCAATTATTCCCCGGCCAGCGCAGGGTTTCTTATATCGGGGTTTGGACCGAAGACCTTGATGATCTGGATTCAATAATCGAGACTTTTGTGCCCTTGAGCATTGGTTTAAATAATTATATGTCAAAAGAAAATCCGGAAATAGCGGAAATCTGGAAAACTTTTAGAATCGAATTTGAAGAGATTATAAATTCGCAAAATGATCAACAGTTAAAAACGGAATTTTTTGAACAAGCCAGGATGGTAAGATTCGTGGAATTGATATCGGAAAAAAATCGCGGCAATATTTTTTACCAGCAAGTTGAAAATCTTATTCAAAAAACAATCAAACAAATTAATCATAATCTCGCGAATCAAAACAAGAATCAGGCTTTAATCAAACATTCCCCGGAATTTCTTCAATTTCCAGAAACCGCGGTACTTAATTCAATTTAGCAGAAAGATTATAAAGGATAATAACCGCGAGCTTGTTGTTAACCTAAATGGATATATTTTTTTTAGTGTAAATATCGCCTATTTTAAACAGGGAATATGGTGAGCAAAGAGTAAATTAAGTGCGGGAAATAAGGGGAAATCCCGGTTTATTTGCGCGATGTTTGTTTTCTACTGGAGAATAATAAGTTTGCATGATATAATACATTTTACATAATAAAACTATGACAGATAATTAGTGAGCAGGATTTATGCTTTTTAAGAAGAAAATAGAGATAATATTATTAGTAGTGCTTTTTTGTGTTTTATCAGGATGTGCTGGTTCTCAAAAGGGGCTAAGGTTAAACAAGGACAAATATCGATCTATTGCTCAGGTTTGTGCTGATATTAATTTAACCTGGGATTGGGACGGTTTTTCCAATATTATCACTGTTAAAAATCTTAAAGTCAGCGCTAAGTTGTATCCGGGCAGCAGCTTAGTTCTCTATGATAATCAAGTATGTGATTTAAAAAGCCCGGTAATAATAGACCAGGGTATAATCAAGGTGCCAGCGTCTTTTGCTAGGTTGTTTGCTGGAAAAGTAGTGCCTTATAGAGAAACAAAAGCAAAGCCAAGCAATTTCAGTATTCGGAAAATTGTAATTGATCCTGGCCATGGATCCCAAGACCCCGGAGCGATTGGGACCAAAGGAATTCAGGAAAAAGATATTGTCCTGGATATTGCCCTGCGTTTAAAAAAAGAACTGGTTGCTGATGGAATGGAAGTTGTCTTAACCCGGCAAACAGATGTTTTTCATGCTTTGGAAAAAAGGGCGGAAATCGCTAATCAGGCAAAAGCGGATTTTTTTATCAGCATCCATGCTAATGCCGCGGAAGCAAAATCCGCCAATGGCTTTGAGGCCTACTTTTTATCAACAGCTTATGATGATTTTAGCAAAGCCGTGCAGATCAGGGAAAACGCGGTTATTAAATATGAAGAAAACGCGGATTATAATAAAGCCGATGACTTAAATGCCACGCTTTGGGATATGATCTTGTCGGAAAATAGAATCGAGTCAATTGAAATGGCAAACTCGATTGCCGAAGAATTAAGAAAAAGCTTAAAGTTAAGAACCCGCTTTGTAAAAGGCGCGAAGTTTTTAGTGTTAAAAGGAACGCGGATGCCGGCGGTATTACTGGAAGCCGGGTATTTGAGTAATCCGGAAGAAGGGGCGAAATTAAATAACCCTTATTATCGTCAGATGCTTGCTGAGTCAATTGCTCAGGGAATTATAAGTTATAAAAAAATGTTTGAACTAAGTGATGGGTTTAGCAGATGAATGATCCAAGGCCAATTGGAATTTTTGATTCAGGAATGGGCGGGTTGACTGTGGTTAAAGAAGTCATGCGCAATCTTCCCAATGAAAAGATTGTTTATTTCGGCGATACAGCGCGGGTGCCTTATGGTCCGAAATCCAAAGAAACAGTTATCCGCTTTTCGATTGAAAATATTTTATTTTTGCTGAAAAATAATGTAAAACTGATTATTGTCGCCTGTAATACCGCCTCGAGCGTAGCTTTATCGGCTATAGAGAAAAACTTTAAAGTGCCGATAATGGGAGTAATCGAGCCCGGGGTCAGTGAAGCAATCCGGATAACGAAAAATAAACGCATTGGGATCATCGGCACAAAAACCACGGTTAATAGTCTGGCTTATGAAAAACAAATAAAAAAAATTGACCCCAGGATCAAAGTTTATAGCAGCGCCTGTCCTTTATTTGTGCCTTTGGTTGAAGAAGGCTGGCTTAAGACAAAGATCACCAAAGAGATTGTGGCTAAGTACTTATTGCCGCTTAAAAACAAAAATATTGATACAATTGTTCTGGGATGCACGCATTATCCCTTGCTTAAACCAGTGATAAAAGATGTTTTAGGGCCAAACGTTAAGCTGATTGACTCAGCAAGACAAGTAGCTTATCAAGCAAAATACATTCTTGAAACCCAGGGTTTATTAACAACTAAAAAAAATACTAAGCAACCCAATGTTTATTTTTATGTCAGTGATGAACCTGACAATTTTGCCCATCAGGGTCAAAAATTCCTTGGTTTTGCCTTGAAAAATGTAAGGAAGGTAGCTAATGTTTGAAATCAGCGTGATTATGGATTTTAGCGCGGCGCATAATTTAAGAGATTATAAAGGCAAGTGTGAGAATCTGCATGGACATAACTGGCAGGTAGAAGCGGTTTTTGCCGCAGAACAGCTGGCTAAAGGCGATATGGTAATGGATTTTAATGCGGCAAAGAAAATGCTGAAAAAGCTGCTGCAGTATTTTGACCATGGCTATATTAATGAAACTGAATATTTTAAAAAATATAACCCGACTTCGGAAAACATTGCCAAATTTATTTTTCAAACTCTGGTTAAAAAAGTAAAAAAATATAAATGTATTGTTAAGCAAGTTAGCGTTTGGGAAAGCCCGCGGAGTAAAGCAACATACTACGAGTAATGGGGATTACTCGTAAATGACAAATTACAAATGACAAATTACAAATTCAAAAAAAACAGAAAAAAGAAGGCTGTTGTTCTATTGTCCGGAGGATTGGATTCTTCGGTCAGCTTGTATTATGCCTTAAGTAAAGGTTATGAGGCGCATTGCCTGACTTTTGATTATGGCCAAAGGCATAAAAAAGAGATTGAGTTAGCGCGGCAAATCGCCAAAAAAGCGAAAAGTAAATGGCAGCTGGTAAAAATCGCGTTGCCCTGGAAAGGCTCATCTTTACTGGATCGAAAACAAAAGATTCCCCAGCAGAGAAAAATTGACGCGGCAGTGCCATCGACTTATGTTCCGGCAAGAAATATTATTTTCTTAAGTTTTGCCGCCTCTTTTGCTGAGAGCGTAAATGCCCAGGCGATTTTTATCGGCGCAAATGAAATTGATTATTCCGGTTATCCTGATTGCCGGGAGGAATTTTTAAATGCTTTTTCCCTGGCTTTGGAAAAAGGCACAAAATGCGGAATACAGGGATTTAAGACGAGAATTCGCGCTCCCCTGGTTAAAAAGAATAAACAGCAGATTGTGAAATTAGCTGTGCGTTTAGGAGTGCCGCTGGAATTAACCTGGTCTTGTTATCTGGGCGGTAAAAAACCCTGCGGCGTGTGTGACAGTTGCCGTTTGCGGCAAAAGGGTTTTGCCCAAGCAAAAACGAAAGACCCGGCAGGATGTTAAAAGCTAAAATATCGGAAATATTTTTTAGTCTTCAGGGCGAAGGGATTTACGCCGGCACGGCGCATGTTTTTATCCGGTTTTTCGGCTGTAATATTAAGTGTCGATATTGCGACACAAATAAAAACAGTTTTAAAGAATATAGTGTTGCCCAACTGATTGCCCGGGTCCGGAAACTAGTAAAAGAGCATAAGGCAAAGTATATTACCCTAACCGGCGGCGAACCGCTTTTACAAGCTGATTTCATTAATCGGTTTTTAATTAAATCGCAATCAAATAAAACTCGGATTTATCTGGAAACAAATGGGCTGCTGTGTTCTGAGTTTTTAAAAATAAAAAATCAGGTTGATCTTGTGGCAATGGATTTTAAGCTGCCTGGGGCAACCGGGCTGAGTGATTTTTGGGCTGAGCATGAGCGGTTTTTAAAATTATGCAAACCAAAGTCGGTATTTATTAAAGCAGTTATCAGTCTGAAAACAAAAGCAGCGGAAATAAAAAAAGCAGCGGAATTAATCAGCCAGGTAAATAAGGATATAGTTTTGGTATTACAGCCAAATCATGATGAATTATCTCCTGAGCTGATAAAAAAAGCCATGCTTTGGCAAACAAATAGCCAGCAGTATTTAACTGATGTCAGAGTAATTCCGCAGATGCATAAACTTATAGGAGTCCGTTAATGAAAAAGCAAACACAAAAGAAAAGCTTGTATGAGAATCTGCAAAAAGACATTCGCGACTTAAAACTGCCGGATATTGAAGTTTGGCAGAATATGTACGCGGATAAAGATTATTTGATTCAAATGGATGTGCCGGAATTTACCTGTATCTGTCCCAAAACCGGATTGCCGGATTTTGCTAAGATCACGATCGCGTACACTCCGGATAAATCCTGTCTTGAGTTAAAATCATTCAAGCTGTATATTAATGCCTATCGTGATGTCGGGATTTTTCATGAACATGTGGTTAACAAGATCTTAGATGATTTAGTCATAGCTTGTAAACCCCGTTCAATCAGCGTTAAGGGTGAATTTAATCTCCGCGGGGGAATTAAAACCAGTGTCTCGGCTGAGTATAAAACAAGGAAAAAATAATAGGATGAGAAAAATATCATCTGAATTAATTAAAAATAAAGTGACAAAACTGGCTATTGAGGCAAATACCAAATTGCGTTCAGACGTATTGGTATTGCTTAAAAAAGCATTATTAAAAGAAGACCGGGCTTTATCCAAAAAAGCGATTGCCGCGATTATTGAAAATGCCAGGATTGCTTTAAGCCGGAAATTGGCGATTTGCCAGGATACCGGCATGCCGGTAGTATTTGTCGAAATGGGAAGCAATGTTTATATTAAAGATAATATTAATCAGCTTATCACTCAAGGCATAAGCCTGGGCTATAAGCAGGGCGGCTTAAGGGCATCGATTCAAAAAGATCCGATATTCAGACAAAGTAAATTAGCTTATGACCCGATTATTACGCATATTGATATTGTAAAAGGGGATAAACTTAAAATAACTGTTTTGCCTAAAGGATTTGGCAGCGAAAATAAAGCGCAGGTTAAAATGCTCAATCCCACTGCTTCTATCGCGGAGATTGAGGATTTTATTGTTCAGGCTGTGAAAGTTGCCGGAGCTGGAGCTTGTCCGCCTTATATTATCGGCGTGGGCATTGGCGGCACTCAGGATTATGCTTGTTTGCTGGCAAAAAAAGCATTATTAAAACCAATTACAGCTAGAAACAGGAATAAAGAATTAGCGGGATTAGAGCAAAGCTTACTTGAAAAAATCAATAAACTTGATATCGGGCCATTTGGCTTTGGGGGTAAGGCAACCGCGCTTAAAGTAAATATTTTAACTTATCCCACGCATATAGCAGGATTGCCGGTCAGCGTTAATATCAGCTGTCATGCTTTGCGCAGCGCGAGTATTATTATTTAAATTAAAAAACTGATATAGGATAAAATGAATAAATTAAATGTAAGTTTAACCAAAGAAAGCATAAAAGACCTGGTTGTCGGTCAGGAAATTCTGTACACTGGAGTTTTATATACAGCCCGCGATCAGGCGCATAAGCGTTTGATTGAGCTGATTGATACAGGTAAAAAACTCCCTTTTGATATTCAGGATAAAATAATTTATTACTGCGGTCCGACTCTTGGCCTGAAAGGCCAGATAGTGGGTTCCTGCGGGCCGACAACTTCCAGCCGCATGGATATGTTTACTCCCAGGCTTTTGGAAAACGGATTATTAGCCACTGTGGGCAAAGGAGAGCGGTCGCTTGAGGTTATTAACGCGATCAAAAAAAACAAGTCAGTTTATTTTTCCACTTATGCCGGCTGCGGCGCGCTTTTAGCTCAATATGTGATAAAAAAACAGCTGGTTTGTTTTAAAGACTTAGGCGCGGAAGCTGTTTTCGCGTTTACGGTCAAAGATTTTCCATTAATTGTGGCCATTGATTCCAAGGGGGGTAATATTTATGCCAAGAACAGCTAAAAAAAAGCCGGATGCTTTGCGCAAGGTTTGCATTACCCGAAATTATATGAAATATGCCGAGGGTTCCTGTTTGATTGAAGTCGGCAATACAAAAGTTATCTGCACTGCTTCGGTTGAAGATAAAGTGCCGGCTTTTTTGCGGGATAAAGGTACCGGCTGGATAACTGCCGAGTACTCAATGCTGCCCAGATCCTGTCTTACCCGCAGTCCGCGGGAATCAAGCAAAGGCAAGGTCGGCGGCCGGACGCATGAAATTCAGCGCTTGATCGGCAGATCGCTGCGCACAGTAGTTGATTTAAAAAAATTAGGAGAACGCACGATTTGGATTGATTGTGATGTTATTCAAGCAGACGGCGGCACACGCACAGCCAGTATTACCGGCAGTTTTGTCGCGCTGGTAGATGCTTTATACGCTTTGCAGAAAGCAGGCAAAATACAGTTATTTCCAGTAAAGAAATATGTCGCGGCAACTAGTGTCGGGATTGTTGCCGGAACGCCGACATTAGACCTTGATTATGAGCAGGATTCTAACGCTGATGTGGATATGAATGTTGTCATGACCTCATCCGGAGAATTCATCGAACTGCAGGGAACAGCAGAGCGCGTGCCGTTTAATCAAAAGCAGCTTATCCAATTAACCAAACTGGCGAAAAAAGGCATTGATAAACTGATCAAGCTGCAGAAAAAAGCCTTGGATGATTTACCATTTAACATATAGAATAATTATTAATGACAAGTTATGAATTATGAGTTTAAAAATAAAGAAGGTAAAAGTATTCAGCATATATAAAAAATTAAAAAACGCGCAAACACGATAACTCTAAAACTTTTTGTTATCAATTTGACTATAGACTATTAGCTATTAACTGTGATCTGGCAACCGGTGAACTGGAGAACTCTTAGAAATGGAAGTTATCGTATCAACGAGAAATAAAAATAAGTTTCAGGAAATAAGCAAGATCTTATCTGATGCCAAGATCAAAGCGCTTAACTTGCAAGGATTTCCGCTTGCGCCTAAAAGAATAAAAGAAGACGGCGATACTTTTAGCGCTAATGCTTGTATCAAAGCTTTAAAAATTGCCCGCAGTACCAAGCGGTTAACCGTGGCAGATGATTCGGGTTTGGAAGTAAAATCCTTAGCCGGCGCTCCCGGGGTTTATTCCGCGAGATTTTCCGGACAAGGGGCTACCTATCAATCAAATAATACTAAATTGCTGAAACTTTTAAACCATTTGCCGAATAAAAAGGACCGCAAGGCCAGGTTTGTCTGCGCTGTGGCGATTGCCGATGCTAAGGGGATTATTGCTGTAGTCGAAGGAATTTGCCCTGGCTATATCGCTCTGGAAGAAAAAGGGACAAAAGGATTTGGCTATGATCCATTGTTTGAAGTCAGCCGATATAAAAAAACATTCGCTCAATTGAGTCCTAAGCTTAAAAACCAAATAAGCCATCGGGCAAAAGCGTTTGCCAAAGCAAAAAAAGTTGTTCTGAGATATATCAATAAAGCTCAAAGAACAAATAAAATTTTTACTTAGTCTGGAAAGGTGATTTCATGAAACTGTATTACCGCTTATTAAAAAACTTTATTGGGCCGCACTTATTCACATTGGGGCTTTCGGTGCTGTTTATGTTTTTATCAGCTATTTTTGACAGCGCGTCCTTAACTATGCTCGTTCCTTTAAGTGATAAAGTTCTTGGACAAAATAAGATTGTTTTTGATAAGCCGCTGCCGGAGTTTTTGGCAAAAATTGTTGAACAGATAAATGAAACTCCTCCTTTAGAAATGCTGAATATAATTGTAGTTATAATTCTAGTGGTATTTATCTTAAAGGGAATATTTTCTTTTGGCCGGACATATTTAGTAACTAAATTAAGTCAATTGGTTATTCGGGATATTAGAGATACGATTTACCGAAAAATACAGAATTTTTCTCTGGATTATTTTACCCAAAGCGTTACCGGGCATTTGGTTTCCCGGATTACTTATGATGTTGATATTTTAAAAGGCACAATATCCGTTGGCTTGACAATGATCTACAATTGCCTGACCATGGTTTTTTTGGCAGCGATTGTATTTTATATAAATTGGAAATGGGCGCTGATGTCCGTGGCGCTTGTGCCTTTAGTTGCTTGGCCAATTGTTAGCATCGGACGGATGATAAAGAAAATCAGTACGCAAGCGCAGGAAAAAATGGGAGATTTAAATCGGAAATTATTTGAAACAATTTCCGGAGTGAGAATTGTAAAAGCTTTTTCCATGGAAGATAAGGAAATTATTAAAGTCGGTAATCATAATCTTTCTTTTTATAAAATAATGATGAGACTGGAAAAAAGGTCTCAAATCCTTGGGCCGTTTACTGAATTTATCGGTGCCTGTGGCGGTCTGGCTTTTCTTTATTATGGAGGCAGGAGTGTTATTAACGGCAATATGTCTTTTGGAATTTTTGTGCTTTTTCTTACTGCTTTATTGTCATTAATTAAGCCGTTTAGGCGATTAAGTGAAATCCACAGCATAAATCAACAGGGCTTGGCAGCGGCAAAAAGGGTTTTTGATGTTTTAGATTCGCCGATAAAAGTAGCGGAAGCTAAAAACGCGATCAAATTGCCGGGGTTTAAAAAGGATTTGGTGTTTACCAACGTGAGTTTTGGTTATGACGAAACAATGATTTTAAATCAGATTAATTTAACCGTAAGCAAAGGTGATATTATTGGCTTGGTGGGAGCCAGCGGTGTGGGAAAAACTACTTTAGTTAATTTAATCCCCAGATTCTATGACCCGACTCAAGGTTCAATAAAGCTGGATGGAATAGACATAAAGGATGTAACTTTTAAATCATTGCGTTCGCAAATCGGCATCGTAACCCAGGATTTAATGCTGTTTAATGATACGATTAGGAATAATATCGCGTATAGTCGGGAAGACGCGACCGCGGAAGAAGTTATCAAAGCAGCAAAAATAGCCGAAGCGCATGAGTTTATTATGAGTACGCCGGAGGGATATGACACAATTATCGGGGATATGGGGATGAAGCTCTCTGGAGGTCAAAAGCAGCGTTTGGCCATTGCCCGGGCAATACTGGATAATCCGCCGATATTAATCTTAGATGAGGCTACTTCGCAACTCGATGCTGAGTCAACCCGCCTGGTTCAGGAGGCTTTAGATAAGCTATTAAGCAATCGCACGGCTTTTGTTATTGCCCATCGTTTGGCTACTGTGAAAAAAGTAAATAGAATCCTGGTTTTTGATGAAGGCCGGATTGTTGAGCAAGGAACCCATGAGCAGCTGCTTAAGAAAAACGGGGTTTATAAAAAGCTGTTTGATTTAGAGTTTTTGGCATAGAGGACTATTCGCGGATAATCCCTTGGCCCCAATTGGCTGAAAAATATAAAGATAGCGTGATTTTAGGAAAATAAAAAAAATGCTTGTAAAAATTAAAAGGTGTGTTATAGTATTTTAACATTTACTTAAAATGCTTAAACTATTGCGTAAGTCAATAAATATTAGTTTACAAAGGAGGAATAATTTTGACAGTTTCAATTAAACAACTTTTAGAATCAGGGGTTCATTTCGGACATCAGACTAGACGATGGAATCCAAAGATGGCCAGGTATATTTTTGGTGAGCGTAACGGTATTTATATTGTTAATTTAGAGAAGACAGAAGAAGAGCTTAAAAACGCGTGTGAATTTTTAAAAACCGTGGCTGCTCGGGGAGAATATGTGCTTTTTGTCGGAACTAAAAAACAGGCGCAGCAGACGATTGTTGAGGAATCCAGCCGCTGTGAAATGTTTTATGTTGAACAAAGATGGCTGGGTGGTACTCTGACTAATTTTGAGACTATCCGCAAAAGCATAAAACGTCTTGATGAGCTTGAGCGGATGAGTACTGACGGTACTTTTGATAAACTTAAGAAAAAAGAAGTTTCGGTTTTAAACAAAGAAATGATTAAATTGCTGAAAAATTTAGCCGGAATCCGCAAAATGAATAAACTTCCCGGAGCGCTGTTTATCGTGGACGCGAAAAAAGAAGAAACCGCGGTCAAAGAAGCCAGACGTTTAAATATCCCGGTTGTAGCTTTGGTTGATACTAATTCAAATCCAGATATTATTGATTATGTTATTCCCGGCAATGATGACGCGATAAAATCGATCAGGCTTGTGTGCTCAACTATTGCTGAGGCAGTAATTGAAGGCAAAAGCAAGTATGAGAAAACAAAAGCCGCGCAGATTGAAAAAACGGAGAAAGAAGTTGCCGCGAAAAAAGCTGAGCAGCTGTTGAAAAAAACCGAGCAACTGGATGATGAAAAAATCGAGAATGAGCACAAAGCAAAATTAAGGAAAGCGGCAGCAAAATCAGCTGATGATTCAAAGAAAAAAGCTGCAAAGATTAAGCGAAAGGCAGAATAATCATGGCTGTAACTACTGAGCAAATTAAATTATTAAGAGAACAGACTAATGCTGGTTTCATGGACTGTAAGAATGTTTTATTGAAAACCAATGGCAATATAGAAGAGGCTGTGGCCGAGCTTAGGAAAAAAGGCCTTGCTGTTGCCGCTAAACGCGCGGATAAAGCAGCCAAAGAAGGATTAATCGAATCTTATATTCACTTAGGCGGTAAAATCGGGGTTTTAGTGGAAATTAATTGTGAAACTGATTTTGTGGCGCGTAATGAGCAATTTCAGCAGTTTGTAAAAGATGTAGCAATGCAGATTGCCGCGGCCAGCCCTCAGTTTTTAAATAAAGAAGATGTTCCAGAAGCGCTGCTGGCTAAAGAAAGAGAAATTATTTCTTCTCAGGCAGGAAATAAGCCAGCGAATGTGGTGGAAAAAATGGTTGAGGGAAAGATCAATAAATTTTATCAGGAAGTTTGCCTTTTAGAGCAGACTTTTGTTAAAGACGATAAGCTTAAGATAAAAGATTATCTGAATTCGCTTATTGCTAAGATTGGTGAAAATATCCGGATTAGAAGATTTACCCGTTACCAAATCGGCGAAGAGATTTAACGTATAATTACCGCGTTTTAATATAAACGGAAAAATAAATTTATGGCAAAGAAAAAACCAGCTTATCGTCGAGTCGTTTTAAAACTAAGCGGAGAAGCATTGCAGTCGACGGAAAAAGGGTTTGGAATTGATGCCAGTGTTCTTTTAAATATCGCTGAACAGCTGAAAGATGTGCAAAAACTTGGTCTGGAAATCGCGATTGTTGTTGGCGCGGGCAATATCTTTCGCGCGGCATCAACAATCGGCCGGGCAATCGAGCGGGTTACCGCGGATTATATGGGCATGCTGGCAACAGTGATTAATGCTCTTGCTTTGCAGGATGCTTTAGAAAAAATCGGGGTGCATACCAGAGTCCAAACCGCGATTGATATGCAGGAGCTTGCCGAGCCTTATATTCGGAGAAAGGCTGTACGGCATCTGGAAAAAGGGAGAATTGTTATTTTTGCCGGAGGAACCGGGAATCCTTATTTTACCACGGATACAGCCGCGGCATTAAGAGCAATTGAAATAAACGCGGATATAATTTTAAAAGCAACAAAAGTTGACGGGGTTTATTCCGATGACCCGATTAAAAATAAAAAAGCCAAGAAATTCCAGGAATTGACTTATATTGAAGTGGTGAATAAAAATTTAAAAGTCATGGACCGCACAGCAGTAACATTGTGCATGGAAAATAATCTGCCGATCGTTGTTTTTGATTTGTTTAAAAAAGGGAATATTAAAAAAGTGATTCAGGGCGAAAACATTGGGACCCTTGTACAATAAATAGCTTAAAGGAATAAAAAAATGAGTGTTAAAGAAATTATTCACCAGCTAGAAGATAAGATGAAGAAAACAATTGATGTGGCAACGCGTGATTTCAGCATTGTGCGTACTGGCCGGGCGAGCGCGGCATTAGTTGAAGGGATTCGCGTGGATTATTATGGAACATCTACTCCCTTAAAACAACTTGCCGGGATTGGAACTCCTGAGGCGCGATTAATTGTGATTCAGCCTTGGGATATATCATGTTTGGGAGCAATTGAAAAAGCGATCCAAAAATCAGAATTGGGGATTTCGCCTTCAAATGACGGCAAGATTATCCGTCTGAATGTGCCGCCTTTAACACAGGAAAGACGCGTTGAGCTGGTAAAAGTTATTCATAAGCTGACTGAAGAAAGCCGGATCGCTATCCGGGCAATCAGACGTGATGCTAATGAAGCGGTAAAGCTTGAGGAAAAAGATTCTAAAATCACTGAAGATGAGAGTTTTAAAGCTTTGGATGATATCCAAAAGTTTACTGATAAATATATCAAAGAATTAGACGCTATTTCTAAGAAAAAAGAAAACGATATAATGGAAGTTTAGTGGGCCGCTAGCTCATCTGGTAGAGCACCGCCCTTTTAAGGCGGTTGTGCTTGGTTCGAGACCAAGGCGGCTCACCACTATTTTCTGTCCCCATCGTCTAGTCTGGCCTAGGACAACAGCTTTTCAAGCTGTCGACAGGGGTTCGAATCCCCTTGGGGACGCCAAATAAAATACCACTCGAAAGAGTGGTTTTTTATTTTCCCCAAAGCTGGGATTCGAAGCGAGAGAACGGAGCGACCAAGTGGGAGCTCAAATTTGCCTGGACGGCAAATTTCGCCCGAAAAGGGCATCCCCCGACAGCGTGATTAAATCTTTTAAGATTTAATCAGTCGGCCCTCTGGGCGAATATTATAAAATAATATTCGGGGTAGTGAACGAAGGGGGGCCTGCGCAATGAGCGGCACGATGTCGCGAATGAAGTAGGCGAGACCTTTCCCGAATGATGTAACTCCTTAGGAATATCTTCGGGATCCCGAAGTTGATCCTGCGGAGGATACTTCATTCGGGACGCGGCTCATCACTTTTAAGTTAAAAGTGACAAGTT
>JAZDHZ010000035.1:0-73855 GCA_043805415.1 Candidatus Omnitrophota bacterium
CTTTTGCTAGACCTTTGGATGCTAAAACATTCGTGATCGCGGATGTCAACGTCGTCTTACCATGATCAACGTGTCCGATCGTTCCGATGTTTACGTGTGTCTTATTCCGTTCAAATTTCTCTTTTGCCATCTTGCACCTCCTCAGTAATTAAAGCTGCTGATGGGAATCGAACCCATGACCTCGTCCTTACCAAGGACGTGCTCTACCGACTGAGCCACAGCAGCGCTTTTTAGGGCGCTTAACAGTTAATTAAACATACGATATGTAAAGTTTAAAATATACCATATAAAAAAACATTGTCAAGCATTTTTTTTGATTTTTTTTAGGGGCAGGGACAAAAAAGTCATGTTTTGAGTTACTAAGTATAGTATTTACTAAATTGACTTACTATCCTATCCGCTTATTTATTAGTTCTAAAAGTTCACCCTTATCCACGGGTTTAATCATGTAATCATTAATCCCCTCAATTGCAAATAATTCTTTCATTTCCCCTTGCGCTGAGAATACAATAATTGGAATATCTTTTAATCTTTCTTCGTAACGAATTTGTTTTGCAAGGGTAAAGCCATCAATCTTAGGCATAATAATATCAAGGAGGATTATGTCCGGCCTGATATCTTCAATGCTCTGAATAGCAACACTTCCATCATCAATATAAGAGACACTAAACCCTTTTTCCTCAAGAAAAAGCTTTATTTCACCAGATGATTGGATGTCATCATCTATAATAATTACAGTTCTCTTTTTTTTCAATCTTAGCTCCTAATTGACAAGAATAAAACTTATATTACCAAAATTTGGTTTTAACGTCAATTTTTTTCTTTAATAATCCTATCTCCAGAAAAAAACCTTATCGCCAATAGCGATACCATTACGTTGAAACCAGCCTAAATTCATCTCTAAAGCATACTTTGCCTTATTTTTAGGCACATACCGCGGCTTTTCATCTAATGCGGACATTTGCTGAATATCTACAATTTTTTTATTAATATCTATAAAGGCAATATCTAGAGCAATTAACGTATCTTTCATCCAAAATTGAGGATATCCCTCTTTTTCAAAACAAAAAAGCATCCCTGCATTGTCTGCCAAAAAACTTCTGCCTTTTAACCCCTGCGCTCGTTTGTCTGCATTATTTGCTACTTCAATAAAAATTATTTTTTTCCCAATACCCATTGGTTTTAAAGGCATGCTATAAAAAATAATTACACCCAAAATAAACAGACAACTTAAAATAATCTTTATTTTGTTTTTCCACATATTATGACTCACTGCTTTCAATATAAGACAATGAAGCAATTTCGATCAATATTATGCTGTCAATTTACAATTATTTTGATTTGGACAACATTTTATCGAGAAGCTTAAGAAAATCCGCTGGAGGAAGATATCCGGGGATAATTTCAATCAATTCTCCGTTTGCTTTTAAAAAAGCTGTTGAAGGGAAACCATTAATTTTATATATTTTAGCCAGATCCCTATTTTGTTCCGCATCAATTTTCACGCAAACAAATTGTTTAAGCGTCTCTTGGACTTTGGCATTGGAATAAGTATCTTTTTCCATGCGTTTACACCAGCTGCACCACTCTGTATAAAAATCTATTAATATCGGCTTGTTTTCTTTCTTAGCAAGTTCCTGAGCGACCGACATATCGCTAATCCAGGCAATACTATTTGCAATAGCCTGCTCTTGATGTTGGGCACAGCCTAAAACAAACATTAAACCGATTAAAAGTGCTATTTTTTTCATCTATCACTCCTATTCATAAAAAACGTCCGTAAATAATTATCCAGAAAAAAATAAAATAACTTATCTCTATTAAAATTGAATATATGTGTTTATTATTATTTTTTAGCTTTTTAATAAAAAAATTTTCCAAAAGGAAAAATCCCGCTAGAAAGATAATGGAAACAATCAGGGGCTTTAGAATAAAAGTTATCATAAACATTATTTTATCCCATTACAAAAGCAGTGTCAAGAAACACAAGACTGTACAGCATTAACAAGCTCCGATAAGCTAGCTTTAATTGGATACAAATCTCCATTGTGTATTTTGTCTACATCAAACACGCTTGCCCCAACAGCAACTCCATCGGCTTTACACTTAAAGTATTCTCTAATATTATCCAACCTAACCCCGCCAACAGCTAAAAGTGCTATTTTATCAAATGGGCCCTTTAGCTCCTTAAAATATTTAGGCCCAAATAAGCCTGACGGGAAAACCTTGACCATTGTGGCTCCCCTAGAATATGCTTTATACACTTCTTGCGGGGTTAAAGCTCCAGGAAAAACAGGAATATCATTTTTCGTGCAATAATTCACAATTGCTTCAATAAATGTAGGCATAACTATAAAGCTTGCCCCGGCATCTAAAGCTACGCGCATTGATTCCAAGCTTAGAACTGTTCCTGCCCCAACCATGATCCGGCCTTTAGACAAATCAACTGTATTTTTAATACACTTAGCCGCATCAGGTGTATTCATCGTAATTTCAATCGTTTCTAAGCCTGAACTAATAATGGTTTCAATCAAAGCATCCATTGCCGAAAGCTTGATCCCTCTTAATATCCCCATTATTGGAAGTTTTTTAAAACGAGCGATATCCATTATATTTTTAAAATATTTCCTTGGTTACTCGATTTCTTGCGAACTAAAACTATCAAAAAATTCACGGTAATTTTCTTTTTTATCGCTTTTTCTAAGAGCCATTGCTGTCCGGGGATGTTCATCCAGCATGCCGGTGATAGCATAAGGAATAATATAACCCCACTCTATTTTATCTCTTAAAGGAATAAACTGTTTTGAAATCAAATCTAATATGGGACGAAGATCAAATTTTGGATTTTTAAGAAAACCAATTAAAAGCTCTAAAGGACAATTACCCGCTGCACGGCCAATCCCATAAACAGTAGCATCAAGATAGTTAGCCCCATGGATAATTGATTCAATCGTATTGCTAAACCCAAGCTGTTGATTATTGTGCGCATGAATTCCTACCTCTTTGGTCTTTAATATACTTTTAAACTTTTTGATCAGTAATTCTGTGCTTTCCTGGTATAAAGCGCCATAACTATCGACAACATATATAACTTCTGCCTTGCATTCTTCTTCTAATTGGTGCAATGCCTCTGTTAATTCACTATCTAATGTGCATGATACTGCCATAACATTAATTGTTGTTTCGTATCCTTTTTCTGAAAACTCATTTACCATGGCAATAGCTTTATCTACATTTTTTGCGTAGGAAGCAACTCTGATCATATCAACAGGACTTTCGCTAGCCGGCTTTATATCATCCATATCTACTCTGCCCACATCAGCCATAACTGATATCTTCATCTTTGAATCTATCCCATCAATAATCTTTTTAATGTCTTCATCATCACAAAACTTCCATTTGCCAAAATCTTTAGGTGAAAAAAGCTTGCGTGAGTTTTTATAGCCAAATTCCATATAATCAACACCCGCCGCAGAAAGAGCTTTATAGACTTCCCGAACAAAGTGATCATCAAAATCATGGTTATTAATTAATCCTCCGTCGCGAATCGTGCAATCTAAAACTTTAATTTCTGGTCTATACATTTTAATGCCTCCTTATAATATTGAATTGACATTTTAGCATATCCGAAAGGAACCTGACAAGGGAAAATAAAAATGGCCCTCCTAAATATGATGGTCCATAGGATTTTATTTGCTAAAGATTACATCTTTTAAATCCATGGGCACTAATTGCTTAAATAAAATCAGCATTAACCATATTGTTAAATTTTGAATAAACACATTTGCAATTGATTTAAATGCCGACTCCTATTTGATCATGCCAAGCCGCATTCAGAGAATTACCTGATCTGTCATATATGTGATTTGAGATATCTTTTATATTATCTATAGCTTCACTGCTAGCTCGTTCATTGAAGTTCGGATTGCCGTTGTTTCTTTAATTTCAAACACAATAGAATTCTTATGACCATATTTTAAAAATTGGGTTTGTAAAAAATAGGCCTCCGCATATTTACGGAAGCCTATTAATTACAGTATTTCATACTTTTCATTATGGATTCTTGTATATTTTTTTCTGTGCTGCTTTTTGCAACCCATATGTATTAAGTAATCCATTCACATCTGTTGTTTTTAGATCCATACCACTAGTTTCTGAAAAAGGAAGCAAATATATCGGCTTGCCCATCATAGCCTCAGCCATTTTAAGCTTAACCATCGTAATACCCCCGGAATTATTTAATGCCTCAACCATCTTTTGAATTCCCTGAGCCTCTGCATTTCCCTCTATTTCAATAGCCTTAGCTATTAAGCCTTGTTGTTCAAAATAAGCATCTGCTTTGATTTTTGCTTTTTCAAACTCACCATCAGCGGCTGCTATAACCTGGTTTACTTCGCCCTGAGCATACTGTACTTTTTGCTTGTATTCTTCAAATGTGGCATTGGTTTCTGATTTAAACCGCTCAGCCATCTGGTCTGCGATCTTCTTTTCCTCAATTGCCTTTTGATAAGCAGGGTTAAACCGATAATCTTTAGACAAAACATTCTCAACGATAACACCGTAAACCCCTAATCTTTCATTCAGCAACTTCAGCACTTTATCCGCTTTTTCAGCACGTTTAGTCGCAACATAAAAATCTTCGGACTTTAATTCTCCAAACAAATTTCGAGTAATATTGCGGGAAAGCGGTCGCACCACTTTTTCTTCAAGTTCAACATTATTCTTTGCAACATACTGAAGAATATAAGCAGCCCTCTTTGGATCAATACGATAAGCAATAATAACATCTAAACTAATGTCATTACCATCAATGGTCTTAAACAGTAGATCATCTGGCCCATAATGCGCGCCCTGGCCTTTTGTAATCGTCATTTCCATATTGCGAAGCTTTGTATCAAAAACATTCCAGTCATTGATAATCGGCAAGAAGAAATATGTTGTTCCCGGCGCATATACTCTTTGCAAAACTCCACTTTTAGCAAACGGAGACCATTTAATTGTTCTAACTCCGACTTCTGTAGAACCAGTTGAATGCGGCATGCAACCTGAAACACTTAAAAACACACTAATTAAAAGTACCCCTAAAACCACTCTGATTATTCTTGTTTTATTTTCCATTATTCTTTACCCCCTTTCACCCCAAAAAGCTCCAGACCTTTTTCCAGGTTCAAAGGATTAAATCCATTTTCTCCACTAGAAGAAAGCATAATAACACTAAGCCCATTTAAAACTTCCGCCATTTTTAACCCAACGAGTTTATCAGAACCTTTTTGCTGATAGGCATTGTTGATCAATTCCTTCTTTTTTGCTTCCGCAAGCTTTATCATCAAATCCCCTTCAGCATGTTTTGTTCTAACATATAGATCGCGTTCAGCATTCTTTGTAACGCCAGATGCCTGACCTTCTTCAAGTTTTATTTTTATATTTGCTTCTCCCTCTTCGCGCACTTTTTTAACCAAAGCTTCTTCAGCCGAAGCTCTTGCCTTTGATTGATTGGTAAACACCAATTGGTCTTTTAATTTTTTCTCTTCAATGTTTTTTTGAATTTCATCACTGTATTTAAAGTAGCGAATTAACACATGATCTACTGCTATCCCTTTAGGCTTAAGTTCTATGTTCAGCAATTCTTTAGCCTGCTGAGCCCGAGCAACACGCAGCGAAGAATTAAAAAATTCCTCTGTGGTCATCTCACCCAAAGTTTCCTTAAGCGTTGGCTCAACCTTCGGAATTATACCGTTTGTCTGATACAGCTTACCAGGGCCAACTGTTGTGATTACCTTATACGGATCAGTAATATGATAAATAACACTCACATCCACATCAACAAAAAAACCATCCGAAGTTTGAATATGCGCTGACTTTTGGGATTCCCCTGGCTCTCTATTTCTCTCATAAATATCCGAAGCCATTGGAGAGAGACTAAGATTAAACTTAATATTTTTCGCCTTAGTTTCAAGATAATCATTCAGTTCAAACACCTGCAGCTCTTTCGGAAAGCGATGCATAATATGAATACCAAAAGGAGCGATGATATGAAATCCAGTATTATACAGGGTCTCTCTAATCCCTGAATTAATTCCAATATTGATCTGCTTTATAGCAAATTCATTCGGCCGAACATAATAAATACAATTGCCGAAAAAAACTATTGCCACTATCGCTACAATAATAAGCTTTGAAAAGATTTTCAGCGGAGCAATAATTTTTTTTGCCTGCATACTTTTCATGATTTTTAAAAAATCGTCATTTTCTCCCATTATCCTACCTCCCTTGCAACTTGATTACCAGATATTCCCCTTAGCCACTGCTCTTATTAAATCCCGTTTTGTAACAACTCCCACCACCTTACCCTCTTTTATCACCGTCAAATAATATGTCTTGTTTTCACTCATCAGAGTAGCAATTTCTTCAACAGACATTTCCGGAGATATTGTTTGAGGCTCTGCCTGCATTACCTCTTTTAAATCAGTTCCAGTGATTTTTTTTAACTCCTCTTCAGTTCGAGCCACCCCCAAAGGAATAATATTGGAAAATAAGTTTAAAAAAGTAGGCAAATTAACTTTTTTATCTTGGAAAATTAAATCTTCTTCTGTGGCAATACCTAAAAAATTGCCTGCCGCATCAACCACGGGAGCTCCGCTGACATTTTCTTTAATCAAAAAAGTAGCAAATTCCCTTATTTGCATTGACGGACTAACAGTTTTAACCTCTTGTGTCATAATATCTCTAGCGACCATATATCCTCCTGGGTAAGATTTTAAAGGAATGTAAAACTAGTGTAAACAAAGCTTGAGTTCTTGTCAACTTGTATCTTTTATGATATCGTAAGAGTCGCTGAAAAGCAACCATGTTAAATTTCATAACTATATATAATAAAAAGAGATTGTAAATATGAAGGAACGTTTAAATAAAATAATCGCAAAAAGCGGTATTTGTTCTAGAAGAAAAGCCGATGCGCTGATAGTTACAGGAAAAGTTACGATTAATGGTCAGACAGTCACAGCTTTAGGCACTCAAGCTGATCTGCAAATAGATAATATTTTGGTAAATAATAAAATGCTTAAAACCGAAGAGAAGGTATATATCCTTTTACACAAACCCGTAGGATATACTACCACAATAAAAGATCCTCATGCCGAAAAACCAATAACTGCTCTTTTTCCTAAAATATCAGCAAGGCTGTTTCCTGTAGGACGATTAGATAAAGATACTTCCGGATTGCTAATTTTAACTAATGACGGAGATTTAAGTTATACCCTGACCCATCCCAAGTTTAAAGTGAAACGAGTTTATGAAGCAAAAGTGCAAAAAAATCTTATTACCGAAACAATTAAAACAATTGAAGCCGGAGGATTAGAAATAGATGATTACCTGACATCTAAATGCAAAATCACTGTTCTTTCCCGCACCAGAACAAACACTGCTTTACTCATCAGCATTGGCGAAGGAAGAAAAAGAGAAATCCGCAAAATGTTTGATCTGTTCAACCACCCCGTTATCAGCCTTAAAAGAATCAGTTTTGGAAAATTAGAATTAGGCAGTTTGCCGCCGGGAAAATGGCGCTATTTAAAAAAATCTGAAATAATTTAATCAGAATAAAATCGCGCTACAAACACTTTTCTTTTTTCTGATCGTTAAAGTCTGCAGGAATCTGATTCGCTTTATGAAGCGCTATTTTCACAAAAAAAGGTCCGATTATTTCATAAACTATGGTTGTCGCGGCAATGGTGGTAAAAATCATACCACCTAGTTGTTCAAAAGTACTCTTAGCGATTAATGCCATACCTAAAGCAACACCAGCCTGCGGCATCTGAGCAATGCCCATATAGCGCTTTACATCAGAACCAGCATGTGAAACAATTGCTCCTAAATAAGTTCCTGAACACTTACCTAAAATCCGAACAATCAGATAAACCGCGCCAAGAGCTCCGATTTTAACCAACATATCAATTTCCAGGTTTGCTCCGGCTAATACAAAAAATAAAAGATAAACCGGCCAGTCTACTGTTTGCAAAACCTCAAAAAAACGAAAGCTCTCTTTATGTACATTTACAATAGTGGCTGCCAACATCATACACGCCAAAAGCACGGAAAGATGAAAATGGATAGCGAGCCCCGCAGTAAACAGAATTGTTCCTACAGTATAAATTAATAGATCCCTTTCATTGCGCATATAACTAGCAAGTTTTGAAAACATCCAGCCGATTATACCCCCCAGCAAAAAAGACCCGCCTATTTCAAAAAAAGCACTGAACATTACATCCCAGATACTGTCGGCATGATTAAAATGAATCTTCCGCGCAAAAGCAAGACAAACAGAAAAGGCAATCAAACCCCAGGCATCATCAATAGCCACAACACCCATTAATATCTCAGTAAATCGTCCTTTTGCTCTATATTGTCTTACAATCATGATCAAAGCAGCCGGTGCGGTTGCAGTTGCGATGGAACCAAATATCAATGCTACATATAAAGGCATGCCCATGGCAAGCATCCCAATAGCAACAAAAGCCCCTGCGCAAAAAGCAGCAAGTATAGAAATCCACATGACTTGCTTTCCTATTTGGTGAAAAATTCCCTTGGAAAAGCTTTGCCCGATGCTAAAAGCAATAAAACTCCAAGCAAAGTTTGAGATTAATCCAGATGCAGCAATTACGCTTTCCGGAACAAAACCAAGAAAAAATGGACCAATTAATATTCCGATTATAAGATAGGCTGTAATTGCCGGGGTTTTAATTTTTTCAGCTATTTTGGCAGATAAAAGTCCTAAAAGAAGTATTACACTGATGCCGAGAAGGGCATTCATTTATACAAGTCCTTTTTCTTTAAAAATTTTCATCACTATATCAAAAACACTGATTATTCCAACCAGCTTTTTATCATCATCAACCACAGAAATAGACTCCCGATTATGTAATTGCATAAGATCATATGCTTTTTTAAGATCATCATTTTGATTTACTTTTACTACTTTTGTATCCATAATATCAGCCATTATAACAAGCAATCCCATACCCTCTTCAATATCTATATTAAATATATCCGTAGGTTCACGACTGACCATTGATAATGGATTACGCATCAAAAGATCCTGATTATGCGGTTGAAATATTTCAAAAAAACTGCGGATATGCACAACCCCGATTAAAATCCCGTTATTATCAACAACTGGAACTTTCGGAAAACTATGAAAATTTTTGAACATGTTAAGCAGCTGAGTAAGAGTGGTTCCCTGTTTTACAGATAAAATATCTGTTTGCATAATGTTTTTAACCTGCATCCCTACCTCGCATTTTTGGAGACTAAGAAAAGACCAGAATAAAACCCTATAATTTAATTATAGCACAAAACGCTTAATTATGTATCTGATTAGTTTTATGCAAAGCAAGCTTAACAAAAAAAGGACCAATGATTTCATAGATAACAGTTGTGGCGGCAACGGTTGTAAATATAATATTGCCAGCTTGCGGAAACTGTTCTTTTGCAATTAGCGCCATACCTAAAGCAACTCCAGCCTGAGGTAAAAGCCCTAGGCTTAAATATTTTTTCACATCATCATCTGCTTTAGAAATACGCGCACCAAGGTAGGTCCCGATAAATTTTCCGATTATTCTAAAAATCATATACACAATACCAATGGTTCCAATTTTACCCAGCAAGTCTATTTCTAAACTAGCGCCGGCTAAAACAAAAAAAATCAAATAAATAGGCCAGTCAATATTATTTAATATATCAAAGAATTTAAAACTCTCATTATTAAAATTCACTACAACGGCAGCGAGAAACATTGAAGTAAGTAAAACAGAAAAATGAAAATGCAAAGCAATGCCTGTAGCCACAAAAATAATACCCAATGTCCAGATTAAAAGATCAGTTTGGTTTTTAAGATACAAACCAATCCGGCTAAGAATAACTCCAAGCACGCCACCCACGACAAAAGACCCGCCGATCTCAATCACTGCTCCCATAAGAACACGGCCTAGGCTTGAGGCTAAATGCAAATAAATTGCTTTGGACACAGAAAGGGAAAGAGAAAATATTATTAAGCCCCAGGCATCATCAAGAGCAACAACTCCCATTAAAATATCAACAAACTTACCTCTGGCTTTATACTCCCGGACAACCATTATAATCGCCGCCGGCGCGCTGGCTGCGGCGATTGCCCCAAAGATCAAAGCCATGTATAAAGGAACTTTAAAAAACAATAAACCAACAAGCGTAATCAACCAAGCGCCAACTGCCTCAAGTATAGATATCCACATTACTTGCTTACCCACTTGCCTGAAAATTTTGCCTGAAAAATTCTGACCAATGCTGAATGCGATCAAGCTCAAAGCAACATTTGAAATAGTCCCAGAGACTTTAACTATACTCTCAGAAATAATTCCCAACATAAACGGACCCAAAACAATGCCCAGCAATAAATAAGCCGTGATTGCCGGAGTCTTGATTTTTTCAGCAAATTTACCTGATAAAAGTCCGCAGACTAGAATTATGCCAATAGCTAAAATAACATTCATTGTATTTAAATCAGTCCTTTTTGATTAAAAATCTTCATCACAATATCAAAAACGCTAATAATTCCCACTAGTTTTTTATTTTCATCCACCACTGGAATTGCCATTTTTCCATGCAATTGCATCAAATCATAAGCCTTTCTAATATCTGCGCTTTGTTCTATTTTTACCAGCTTAGTGTCCATAATATCAGCCATTATCACTAAAAATCCCATGCCTTCTTCAATGTCTATGTTAAAGATATCGGTAGGTTCGCGGCTGATCATTGACAATGGGTTACGCATCAAAAGATCCTGATTGTGCGGCTGGAATATTTCGAAAAAACTGCGAATATGAACTGTCCCGACCAAAACCATTTGAGCATCAACAACTGGGACGATCGGGAAACTATGAAAATCCTTAAAGCTAGCAAGCAACTGAGCAAGAGTTGTTCCTCTTTTAACCGAGCGCACATCAGTTTGCATAATATCCTTAACTTGCATACATTGCTCCTTTGGACTTTTTTTAGGCTAACATATTAAAACAGAATTTTAGCATATTTGTTTTGCAAATACAAATAAAACCTGGTTCAAAACACCAGTAATACCCTCACTGATATGGTCACTTAAAGCTGTGAACTAATCTTTTTAAGTATAACTCTAAACAAACAATCGCTTAAAGCAATTATAGACTAAAGACCTTTAATATTAGTTTCTTTAAGAACGGTTAATAGCTTTTGAGAACTAAAACAGTTCATATACCCGACTTGAAGCCCAGTATTGCGCTCGTAAAATCCATAACAATTAGCAAGCGCTGGATCTTGAACAACAGCCACAGAATAGCCCTTCCAATTTGTATGCTTAATCACTTCTCCAGCAGCGGTCTGATTACCTATCCATAATAAATAAGGCGCGCTCCATAAAACCGCCGCGCTAGGGCCAGGTAAAGATACTCCTTCTTGATCAATAAAATATTTATCTATAATATAGCTTTTATGATCAGGCAAAAAACCATCCGCTTGAATATCAACTTGATACTGTTTTTTCTCTTTTTTAGTAAAACGCAGTTCATGTGTGGTTTTGAGCTGAGCATTTACAGCGTTTAGCGTTGTTTCATATTTCAAATACAATCCATCTTGTAAAGGACTGCCTGATTGCTGAAAAACCCATAATACCGCAGCTAATACCAGAACAGCTTGCAGAAAAGCAATAAACACAGAGTTAATATTCTTCATATTTTACTTTTCTTATTTCCGCGTTTTTTTTTACTTTCCAGATAAGCCACTAATTCATCAGGCGTACTAATCAATACTTCGTGATATTCCCCAAAACGCTCACAATTCGGAGCTTTATGCACTTTGCATTTATCCGGACGCTGTTCGTATATTTTGCACAAATTGTTTTTGCCCAAATACATACACTTGCCCTTAACCCTCAAATACCAATGATGCTGTTTAATAAATATGTCGACAGTATCAAAGCGTACCTGCCATTTTAAATCTTCTATTTCCTCTTTAGTCTGAGGTTTGCCAATAGACATCGCAAGATCGCGGCAGCATATTGCCGGACACGCCTGACACTCTTTTTGGAAAGTTATTTTATTTGATTTTATCTGCCTCATAATACCCTTTTTTAATTGCAAGCGAATCCGATGATTACACCTTAACCGCTTAATGCTTTAAAATAAATATGCATTATTAAACATTAAATCTAATATCCAGCATATCTCCATATTGGATAATATAATCTCGATCAACCAACTTTACAAATCCGGCTGCTTTAGCTTCCTGCATATTATGTACAGCTTCAAAATCCTTAAAATTCACTATTTCCGCTTTTATAAATCCGCGGGCAAGGTCTGAATGAATCTTACCAGCACAAGTCACTGCATCCGAGCCTTTCTTAACCGGCCAGGATCTGACTTCCTGCTTTCCCGCTGTGTAAAAAAACATCATTCCGGCTTTCTCAAAAGCTTTAGCAATTAAATCATTTATCTCAACCTCGCCATCAACAAACAGCGTCGGTTTTAGACTTAAGGGCGCAAGTTCTTTGATTTTTATATATTCTTCAGCGCTAAAATCCATATCACAAGCTGGTACTTCTTTTTCCAAATTCTGCTGACATTTCAACAAAGCCGCTTTTTCTGCCTGATCATTTGAGTTAGCTATGCGCGTATCAACTTTTTCCATATCCATGATTAAAAAATCAAGGACCTGATCTTTTGCCACCACAATGCAATCAGCATTAATAAAATCTTCTTTTTTAAATTCCGCGAAAAAAGGGGATATTTTTTTAGGCGTGAATTTTTCTGTAAGCTTAATAATTATTTCATCATTATATTTGATTTTCCCCTCGGGAAGATCTAATCCGAAAAAACTAATTTTCATTTATTCAACTCCTTCTTTTTTACTCCATAAAAAAACTTTATCTTTTGGTTTGACAATAAAAGGCAGCTTTATTCCAACAAGCTCGCCCTTGTTAACAGTATTGACAAATACATGTTTTTGCTGAAGTTCTTGGACAATTGCAAAACTAGCCGGAGTACTTTTCCCGATAAACAAAAGTTCTTGACCTTTATGTACTGCTTTATTCTGCAAGCGTATTTCAGCAACACTAATTTTTTTAAAAAACTTTACCACTTCCCCTAAAAATTCCTTTTCGTAAGTATTCCCCAGACCGCTGCTAAATGCTTTCCGCGGCTTGCCAAAATAAAACCCCTTAGAAAACCCGCGATTAAATACTCGGGAAAGCTCTTCTTTTAATTTCTTCTTCAAGACTGCAGTAAGCTTACCCGCAAAATACGCGTCAATCGCGGTGCGATAAACACTAGTAACCACTTTAACATATTCCGGAGCTCTGCGTCTTCCTTCTATTTTAAAACAATCAATCCCCGCTTCGATAAGCTGCTCGATAAAATCAATGCTGCAGAGATCTTTGGCACTAAGCGCATAATCAGTGCCTAGAATATATTCGCTTTCATTTTCAACATCTTTAATTTGAAATTCTCTGCGGCAATATTGAAAACACTCCCCCCGATTAGCTGATTTAGATGCAGTATAGCTTGAGAGAAAACATCGGCCTGAGATACTAATACACATCGCGCCATGAATAAAAACTTCAACTTTGCATTTAATATTTTTGCTTTGTTTTTTAGCAATGATATTTTTAATGTCTGCCAAAGTGCATTCCCGCGCCAGAACGATTGTCTTTGCTCCCATTTTGGCAAAAGCTTCAAAAGCACTGCTGTTGGAAATACTTGCTTGCGTAGATACATGTATCGGAAGCTTTAGTTTTCTAGCAATATTCAGCACTGACAGATCCCAAAGAATCACTCCATCCACGCCAGCTTGTTTTGCCTGGGTAAGGATTGTCTCTACTTTTTTTAACTCAGACTCCATGATTATAACATTAAGCGCAAGATACCCTTTCTTTTTATGCTTAACTAAAAAAGCCATCACCTTTTTTAATTCCAGACAATCAAAGTTGCCGGCTAAATTACGCATATTCAAGCCTTTGACTCCAAAATAAACACTGTCCGCTCCATTTTCAACAGCCGTGACAAGTCCGGACCAATCTCCAGCTGGCGCGACAAGCTCAGGTTTTTTAATTTTTTTTGGAATTCCTATTTGATTGGTTTTTTTAGTTTTCATTGATTAAAATTTTTCATGTTGATGGTAAACTAATCCTTGATTTATTTAACTGCACAAAGTGTATTACGAATATTTTCCAGCTTCCCGAAGCAAATTAATTTATCCCCCAGAGAAATCTTGGTGCGCGCTGGAGGGTTAGGAATAATTGTTCCCTGAGTTTGGACTGCAAGGATTGTTATATCCGCATCCCGCAGTTCTGAATTCATTAAGGTTTTATCTAATACCGGAGAATCTGGGCAAACTTCAATTTGTGAAATACCATAACCGCCTGTAGCAACAACCAATTCTTCAAAAGAAACTCTTTTAATAATCTCATGTTTAATAATCCTCGATCTTAAAAAATTAGTTAATTTCTTGTCAAACCCGCCGTATTTAGCAAGCTTATAACTAGCAAAAATCGCGACAATAATTATTCCCAAATTAACCCAAGGAATCAAGCCAGGAGAAAAAATCCCCTGCCATAATGAAATTGTACTTCCTGGTGAAAATAAATTAGGACTTAATGAATTGGCAAAAGTTGCGACCAAAGTCACAAATCCCGCGTGTCCAATAATAATGAGCACTCCGGCAATCCGCCGCCTTTGCGGATTAGAAGTAATAAGCTCTGATTCTTTTGTCGTAAAACCTGTACCGGTAAAACAGGACAGAGATTGAAACGTTGCCATGGACCAGTCAAGACCAGTCAGCTCAAACGCTACCGCGCCCAGCCTAACAGCAATAAAAGAAACCGCCATCGCGATAATAAACAATAGTACATTCATATTTACCTCCGATAAAATTTTTATTATTATATGATCCTAAATTTCTTTTCCAATAACTCCATTTTGTTTTTTATTTAACAACAAAGCTGTTGTCCAGCCAATAATCATCCCCACAGCTAATGTTGAAAATAAAACAATCGCCCGGCTTGTTGTAAATCCCCAAAATAAAAATTTAATTTCCACTGCTTCATGATTTTGAGCGACAAAAATCACCAATAATAATAATGCAATAATTATAAGCCAAAATTTCCACTGCATATAAAACTCCTATCAATTTGTACTTTAAAACTGCTTTTTAAACTGCAAATAAACTCTATCTTCTTCACTTAGGTTTTCAGCTGTTTTTTCTTCTGCTGATTTCTGTGTTAATTCTTTTTCCGCGGCAACAGACACTGTATCAGTTATTTTTAGCTGTCCGCCAACAGTCTGGGTAGCCGCAGCTTGTCCAGTGCCTACTTCCCCAGGCTCAATCTCATAGCTGACCTGGACCTTATCTACTATTGAAGTCTTGACTCCCACACCTTTTGTCTGCCGATTAAAAGACAAGGAAATATCACTAAGTCCAATCTGCCGAGCCAGCTGAGTCCCCTTGCCGGCAAAAATAAAATAATCAACAAAATCGCGCACTAAATTTGCTGAGATATTGTCTTTCCCTAAGCCTAATGATTGACTTCCCCAGCTTCTGCCTGTTGCCAGCATAACCAATAAAAGGTCTTGAGTCAAGGGGGGATAAGAACTTAATATTAGTTTTGGATTATCGAATGTTCCCTGTAATACAGCACTTATATTTACATCTTCAACCGTTGATCGGCCCCGAATATTAAGTTGCGGCCTTTTTGGATCTGATTCAAAGACTATTTTACTAGGATCTAGTGTGATAACTGCAGTATTATTACCCGCGGCAATACCTGATTTAAAAACAATTTCTCCGGTTAAAGACATTGCTTCAAAAAGATCATCGCAGTACATCATTACTGACCCCGCGCATCCGGTAAGATAAAAATTTTCTTTAAAAATCTTATTTATAAAAAACTTGCCTTCCATTGCCAAATTTTTCTTTTTCCCGGTTATATGCAAATTAACATCGCTAAACACCCCTGACATTGTGCTAAGAAAACGCTTATTTGTAAACAAATCAATTATTTCACGCGCGCTGACTTTCTTGGAATAAATATTCAAATCCAATACCCTTTTAGCATAATTACCATAAAAAAGAATCGTATCAGAAAAAGGCAGCTTCAGCCGGCCATTATATACATCCAGCGACAAAAGACTCAAGCGGAATTCTTTTAAAGTAATATCAATTCTCTGTACTTTAATCAAAGCTCCGGAAGGAAGTTTTTGGGCATTTTCAATAAGCACATGATGTAATGATAATTTTGTTCTTAAAGTCCCTTCAGCTTTTTCAAAATTAATATTCCGCGTCTTTAGATACCGGCCTAAAAAAAAAGTAGCAACAGCCGTAGACCCGTTTGTTGTAAAAAACATGTAATGGCCCACAGCAAGAATAAAAATAGCCGCGATAATAATATTTATCGAAATAAAAGAAATATTTTTTATACTCATTATCCCTAAGGTTTTTTAAAAAGCTGTCTATAAGAAAAATTGTCGAAAAATCCGCTTTATTTTATTATACATTAGAGTGGAAAAAGAAGGCAGGGTTTTTTAATGACAAGATAAACTCAGCGATAATAGCAATCTTTTAATGAGTTAAGCTTTAGACCCGTAGCTTTGCGTCCGCGGATTTCCCCTGATTTGCCTTTTCGGATATTAAATTTCAAATATAACCCTAAAACAATCTTAATTGCTTTTTAAAACTTATTCAGTAGTGTAGGATTGATTCTAATTTTTTTCAATATTCGATTTTATAATTTTAAGTATACGCGATTAAATCACTTGAGCTTACGATTATTATTCGCGGTTTATTACTTGACTGTATAAAATAAATCGATATACTGTAATAAGCGCATTATGCATAGGTTCATAACCACCCAGATCCGCGGGGTGGTTTTTTTTATTTAACAGCAAAGCACAAAACTAATGTCAAAAAATAGTGTTTTTCCTATAAACAATATTCTGAATTTCTTAAATAAAAAGCAAACTTTCATTCTTCTTGAAAGCTCGCTTTATGATCAGCAAAATCATCTTTCCTATATTTTTACTGATCCGATCAAAATTATCCAAACAAACTCTCTTAATAAAATAGAATCCTGTTTTAATCAAATCGAGCAGGCAAAAAAAAGCGGATACTATGTAAGCGGCTTTATCAGCTATGAAACAGGTTATACAATAAGTGATAAATTTAAAAAATTAAAAATACCCCTGCCTGATTTTCCCCTTATCTGGATGGGCGTGTTTAAAAAACCGATTATTTTTGATCATCAAAAAAATAAATTCACCAGCAATAGTAAAATCCCTTTTTTAAATACTAAAGAAAACTTTCTTGCCCATTATCAATTAAAAAACCTAAAACTTGATATTTCGCGAGCTGAGTATATCCGCAATATTAAAAAAATTAAACGTTTAATTGAAGCCGGCGATACCTATCAGGTAAATTATACAACTAAATACAAGTTTAATTTTAAAGGATCCAGCCTGGCTTTATACAAAAAGCTCCGCAATAATCAGTCAATCGCCTATGGCGCTTTTATCAAAAGCCCGGAGTTTGACATACTCTCATTTTCGCCGGAACTGTTTTTCTGCCAAAACAAAAACAAACTTCTGGTAAAGCCAATGAAAGGAACAGCTGCTCGCGGCATTAATATCCGCGAAGACAGGAAAAATAAAAAAGCCCTTGCCGCTGACATTAAGAATCAGGCAGAAAACCTTATGATCGTTGACTTACTGCGCAATGACTTAGGAAAAATCTCCAAAACAGGCAGCGTGCGTGTAAACAAACTATTTACTGTGGAAACTTACAAAACATTACTGCAAATGACATCAACCATTACAAGCAGATTAAAAACCAACACTTGTTTATGGGAATTATTTTTAAGCATATTCCCCTCAGGATCAGTAACCGGAGCGCCGAAAATCCGCACCATGGAAATAATTCATCAGCTGGAACCAGAGCCCCGAGGAATATATACCGGAGCGATTGGGGTTTTTGCGCCAAAAAACAAAGCAGTTTTTAATGTAGCCATTCGAACCATTGCCATAAAAAACAATCATGGGCAAATGGGAATCGGCGGAGGGATTACCTATAGCTCTGATCCGATTGCCGAATATAATGAATGCAAGTTAAAAGCTAAATTTTTAACTATGCCTGATTTTAAATTAATCGAAACAATGCTTTGGAGAAAAAAATGCGGGTTTTATCTTTTAGAGCATCACTTAAATAGACTTAAGCGCTCAGCTAAATTCTTCGAATATCCTTATTCTGAAAAAGCAATACTGCAGAATCTCAACAAATTAACGCTCACATTAAATAAACAATGGCCCTACAAAATAAGGCTTTTACTTGATCAATCCGGAGAGATAATTTTAGACCCTGCGGTTATTTTAAACAAAAAAACTGATTTAAAACACAGAATCATGTTATCTGAAAAACATACCGACAGTGCTGATATTTTTCTTTATCATAAAACCACTAATCGCGAACTTTATACTTCAGAATATGAAAAATGTAAACAGCTTGGATTTTTTGATTTGATCTTTTGCAATGAAAAAAATCAGATTACCGAAGGAGCTGTCTCTAATATATTCATCAAGAAACAGGGGATATATTATACCCCGCCTATTAAATGCGGAGTTTTACCCGGAGTATTTAGAACTTATTTAATTAATCAGAAAAAACTTAAGCTGCAGGAAAAGATACTCTATCTCCAGGACCTAAAAACAGCAGACGCAATATATTGCACTAATGCTGTTCGGGGATTGGTAAAAGTAAAGCTGGAAATGCTTAGGCTGCTTATACCTGCCTGATTTTATAGTTATGCGAGCCTATTTCTTTATTATCAATATAAAATTTAATCAAATAATCACCAGCAGTTTCATACCGCACATTAACAAACTGGCCAATAAACCCAAAATTGCGCCGCGGGTCTACCTTTACTTCCTGTGATATGCTAGCTAGCTGCTTTTGACTTTTATCATCAAGAATAAGTTCGCAGGTAAACTTATCCTTGTCATTTACTCCTGAAATATTTGCCACAATAAACATGAGTGGATGATGAGTTGGAAGCTGCAGAACATTTATATTTTCAAATATGCCGTTCATACTCAGCTTTCCTTCTCTGCTAACAGAAGCATAATCACATAAAAAAGAAAAATTTAACTTCGCGTTTAATACACTCATGATTCCCTCTCTTTTAAATTTATCGGCGCAAGCTCATCAATAACCCTGCCCTCTATACCCTGTCTGATATCCGACTAATCTTGCTTGTATTTCGCATTCAAAGATTTCTTGCGGCACGCAAAGACATAAGCAGTTATTAAATTTTTCACCTCAAGCGAAGTTTTGCTGAATTTAAATCTTGTTGCATACAGCATTTCTTCGCCTTTATCCCCAATAACTCCGATTAATTCCGAGTTAATAACTTCTGCTTCCGCCTTAATCGGCTCTTTATTTTTAGGAAGAACTATTGACATCTGCATTTTATCACCGGAACTTAGTTTATGATTTAAATAAACTTTAATCCCTCCGGCACTAATGTCGCGTGTTTTTGTCCGAATAATTGTAGTTACCTCTGAAGCGCTGGAGACAAATTCGACTTCTACAAGATCTTCAATCCTTTTATATACTCTTTTCTGATCCATAACACTGCCTTTCTTTGGTCTCTTACAGTTAATATTATTTTATAAGCGCATTCTTTTTAACAGTATCTGCTGTGTCTTGACCGCAAAGCTTTTTTACGATTGCCAAAGCAAAATCAAAACTCGCTCCAGGCCCGGAGGCAGTAATAATATTTTTATCAATAACCAGATCATCTTTTTTATACATAATATCCGGAGAAAATAAAGCTTCCTCTCCCGGATAACAAGTCGCGTATTTGCCTTTAAGCACTCCGGCCCGAACAAGCGAATGAGCAGGACTTGCGCAAATAGCCGCGACAACCGCCCCCTGGTCTGCGGTTTTTTTAATCAACTCAATAACCAGATCTGAAGACTCAAGATTACGAGCCCCCGGCATACCTCCTGGCAAAACCAAAGCATCAGGAATGAAATTTATATCCGCGAGCTTTACTTGCGCTTGAACTGTTATTTTCCGAGACCCGACAACTTGTAAATCAGCACCAATACAAGCAATCATTGCATCAATCCCTGCTCGGCGCAGAATATCAATACTAATAATTGCTTCCATTTCTTCAAAGCCTTGGGCTAATATAATTATTGCTCTGGGTTTCATAAGATTATTTGAAAATTTTTAAGGTTTAAAAATTTATATTTTACTGCTTATTGAGTATTGTACCCTTTTTTGGTTTAAAAAGTCAAATTCAAACAAACTAATCAAGAGAAAAGACAATCGCAACATGAATATTTACCATTTGTTGCGACAGTTCATCCGGTATAGGTAAAAACGGGCTGGATCTTTGAATGGTATTAAGTGCTTCTATATCCAATAGTTCTGATCCTGAACTTTGCACAATATGGATAGGCCCAGTTGTTCCATTAGCAAAAACTGAAAACTTTAAACCAACACTGCCTTTGGTTTGATTGCGTCGCGCTCTTAGAGGATATTTTCTAAATCTTTCAATTCTTTGCTTAATCATATCCTGATAACGCAGCATTGCTTGTTTGGCTATATCTTCGGCTTTTATTTCTTCTAATTTTAAAGCTGCAGCCTGCGCATTAAAAACAGCATTACCCTGTTCTTGCACATTCTCTTGCTTTTCTTGCTGAGGCACGATTTGTTTAATCTCCCCCACAACCCAGATCTCAGGCAATAGGGGAGATTTTTTTTCATCGATTTGCACAACTTGAGTTTTCGGCATGCTCTGCTTAACCGGAAAATTAAACAATCCTCCCAGAGCGCCGATAAGCGCGATATGCATCGCGCCGGATATAATAAACGCGTAAAAAACAACTTGTTTATCTGTCATATTATCTGACGATGTTTAAAAAACACCTTTTACTCCCACATAAAGCGATCTATCCATGCCGTTATATCCGCGTATCGGCTCATAAGCAATGTCAAAAATATTATCAATCCGTCCAAATAATTGAATATTTTCCCTTAACTGATACTGGCTGGCAAGATTAGTAATAAAATATTGTTTATTCTTATTATCATTATAAGCCGGCGCGTCCATGCGCGAGCCAACATACTGAGCGCTTAACCGAATATCGCCTTTTTCCGAATAAGCCCACTCAAAAAATCCATTAGCTTGATTTTTTGCCCTGCGGCCGAATTCCTGGGCTGTATCTGAATCCCGGGTTTTTGTATAAGTATAATTGCCGCCGATTTTTAATGCTTTCAAAACATCAAACTTTGATTCAAGCTCATAGCCTCTGGCAGTACCGCTTTTAATATTAACATACGCCCAGGTTATGGGATCGCTATCAATTAAATTTTCATATTTATCATAAAAATATGTTGCTGAAAAAAACAGTTTATTATCCAGACAACGATGCTCTGCTCCAAGATCAAAGCCGCGGCTTTTTTCCGGCTGAAGATTAGCATTCCCATAACTGCCGTCATACAGCTGATAAATATTCGGCGCTCTGAATGCTGTCCCATAACTTGCTTTTAAACGCGTCATTGTATTGGGAATAAGATATGATGAAGACAGCTTATAGGTCCATTCTGAACCAAAAATATCATGCTTATCAACGCGAAATCCCGCGCTGGTAAACAGCTGGTCAGCGAATTCAGCTTGGTTCTGAAAATAAAAAGCCTTATTCTCCAATGATCTTCTGTCTGATTGATTATTGCTCCACCAATTAGATCCGGTGGAGTAAGAAGCTCCCCGCTCCTGTTCATATTCACAGCCCAGAGTTTCCGTATCCCATTCTGCCAGAGAAATATTATGCTGCCATTCTATTTTTTTGCGGTCTCCCCTGAACCGCGAATACTCATTTTCCGTTGTATCAATGCTGTCCGCCGGATCACTGTCATTACGGTCAAAACTAACTCCGGATAAAGTTAATGTATGATCCCAGTTTTCATTTAGCTTTTGCGATAGTCCAAGACTTCCGGAAAATTGCTCTGATTCAGTAATCCGATTCGGATCATCCTCATAAGCGCCATCATCAACCGCAACTTCAGCATTTACATAGCGCATATTGGCAAATAGTTTAGTGTTTTCACAAATTCCCACTCCAATGCGTGAGGAAAATGTGGTATTTGAATATCCATCATCATCCTGTCCGTCGCGGGCTTTAGATATCCCATCGCTGTCAGTTCTCGATGCCGCGGCGGAAAAATCAACTTTTTCTTCACTGCCGGATATGGCGATTGATTCCATTAATGTATTATGCGAGCCATACTCTGCCATTACCTCTGTTTTTGCCGGTCCCTGCCCCTGCTTGGTAATAACATTAATCACTCCGGCCATGGCGTCTGAGCCATACAATGTGCTCTGCGGACCACGCACTATTTCAATGCGTTCAATATTAGCTGAAGTTAAATGCGCGAAATCAAAATCCTTACTTACTGCCATGGGATCATATACTTCTATTCCATCAATCATGACTAAAGTTTGGCCTCTTTTCGCGCCGCGGATATTAATTGAAACCGCGCCGCCAAACGAACCGATTGAATCTACCGAAATGCCTGGAACTTCGCTGAGAATCTCATAAACTGGTTTATTGGCTTCACTGGCTAAATCTTCCGCGGTAATCACAGTTGTCGAAGCGCCTACTTCAGACTGATAGGTTTGAGTTTTAGTCGCGGAAACAATTACATTGCCCAGATCATAATCCTGAGCAAATACCTTACAACTATCTATTGCTATTAACATAATCAAACATAATAAAACACATAATATTTTCTTATTCATTTTTTCTTTTCTCCTCCCGCGAGAATACTCTCCCATTAAAGCAATCGACCGGACTAACAAAATAGCTCTTAGTTCTTAGCTCTTGGCTCTTAGTTTTTTTATTTCTGTTTTTCCTACGAGCTTAAGAGCTACCAGCTACAAGCTAAATGTATTACCGTTGCGCGGCAGCGCTTTGAATCACACAAAGACTTCCTTTGCTTTTAGGGCAAATCTCTTTTTCGGACTTTTAAGTTAATTTAAATTAATTAATATTTACGCCTCTACTCCTAAACCTCCCAGCCTCCTTTCTCCCAATTAATATCCCATCTTCGTTATTTTCGTCTTATCCTGCAATAGTTGCTTGTCCCGACTTTGTGTGTCGGGGACACGTTTCTACTCTATCCGCTGTACTCAATACTCAAGATGATCAGCGGATGAATCTCTGATTTTGCCAGTCCTATCAAAATCAGGCTTCAAACCCGCCTAAATAATTATTCCTGCCCTTTATAGTTTATCGCTTTTAGCTTGCAACCTTGTTACTTTGTGAACTTTAATTAAATTAATAGTTATGAGTTTCAAGCTTTTGCTATGAGCCATGACCTATGAGCTAAGCGTTTTGCGCTTCCTGTTTTTAGTATTCAATTCCTTTTCTTGCCGCAATCCCTTTTTGATAAGGATGTTTTACTTCCTTGATAAAACTTACCAGATCAGCTTTTTTAATCATTTTTTTTGTTGCCCCGCGTCCGGTAAAAACCAGCTCAAGATTATTTGGCTTTAAATCCATCAAATCAAGCACCTCTTGTTCCTGGATAAAACCATCCCGCACGCAAATATTAATTTCATCGGCAATTAAAAGATCAAACTTGTTTTCTCTAAAAACTTTTTTAATATCTTTGATCCCTTTAGCACAGTCATTTTGGAGAGTTTCAAAACAAGCCTGCTTTTTTGTAGCACACAAAGGATGGCTTTTAGCAAAACAATGTACTGCTATGCTGATTTTTTTTAATAAATCATAAACTGGCTTGCATTGTTTTGGATCTTTATGAAAACTAATATAGCAAACCTTCATTTTATGAGCACTGGCCCGCATAGCCAGTCCGCAAGCAGCAGTTGTCTTTCCCTTGCCTGGTCCGGTATAAATCTGAATTAACCCTCTTTTATTTTTCATAATTCCTCATTATCTTTTGCAACCAGAAAAACATGCGGCTTTTGCGAAACTGGATTTTTACTAACCAAAACATCAGTTTTATAAACAGTCTCAATAGTTGCCTTATTTAAAACCTGTTCCACAGAACCGATTTTATGCACCAATCCTTTATCCATTAAAACCAGCTGATCGCAATATTCCGCGGCAAAGTTAAGTTCATGCAATACAATGATCACGCTTAAATTATGTTTTTTATTTAAACGCTTTAACAAATCCATAATATACATTTGATGGAAAATATCCAAGTGAACTATTGGCTCATCTAATAATAAGAGTTTGGGTTTTTGCGCTAAGGACTTGGCAATAATTGCCATTTGCCTTTCTCCAGCGCTTAATTCGCAGAGGTTTCTTTTAGCAAAGCCAACCAAGTCTGTCATTTCTAAGGATTGCCGGATAATTTTCTGATCAAGCGCGTTTTCAAAAAACTGAAAATTCCCCTGATGCGGAATCCGGCCTAAAGCAACGAAATCCTCCACACTAATATCAAAATTAGCTTCTATATCATTACTCACCACCGCAATATTTTGGGCAAGTTCCTTATAACTCATCCTGCTAATATTCTTTTGGTTAAATATCGCTGATCCAGCCCGCAGCGGCAATACTCTGGTTATTGCTCTGAGCAATGTAGTCTTGCCTGAGCCATTGGGCCCGATTATGCCGACAATCTGCTTTTCCCGAACATTAAAATTAATATCTCTTAAGCAGAATTGTTCTGAATATCCACAGCTGATATTTTTAAGTTGCAACATTTCTATCTGCCCCTTTTATGATTTAAAGCATAAATAAAAATTGTCCCGCCGACAATGCCGGTAATAACTCCCACTGGTAATTCCAAGGGAGAGATGATGCTTCTAGCTATCGCGTCACTGGCAATTAAAAATATTGCTCCGGCAAGATAACTGCATATCAGCAATATTCGGTGATCTCCGCCGGTAAACATCCGGACAAAATGCGGCATAACCAGCCCAACAAAGCCAATAATTCCCGCAACCGAAACACTGGCTCCGGTGAGCAAGGAAGTCAACAGAAAAAGAATTTTCTGCGTTCTTTGGGTATTAACTCCCAGATGCATCGCATGTTCAGTGCCCAAGGAAAAAGCATTTAACTCTCTGCAGAAGATATAGGAAACAAATAAACCGAGAATGGAAATTAAAACCATTATTTTTATCAGTATCCAGCTGGACTGTTCCAAACATCCCATTGTCCAGAAAATAATCCCATGCAGATCTTCTACCCGCATAACCGCCATAATCAGCATAAACAAAGAAGAACAGATAAAACTGATCATCACTCCGGATAAAAGAAGTCCCTGCAGCTTCAAGACGCCTTTGCGGTAGCTTAAAAAATAAACAAATAAAATCACCAGACCTGAACCTAAAAATCCGGCCAGGGGCATGGATATAACCCCAAGAGTTTTGTTAAGATGAAAAGCAATGTTCAGACAAACCCCTAAAGCCGCGCCGCCGGATATACCCAGAGTATATGGTTCAACCAAAGGATTGCGGAACATGCCTTGCAAAATAACCCCGGCAAGGCTCAAGGCGCTGCCCACAGCAAAGCCCAGAATTATTCTCGGCAAACGCACATTAAGCAGGATACTGTAGTTTGTTGAAGTCTTATCAGGACTTAGAAAAAATTTCAGCACTTCTTCCAGCGGGATTTTAGTTGCCCCGACAGACAAAGCAAAACCCGCGGTTATAAATAAGATGAGCAGCAGCATCCCGATTAAAATCAGCCATGATACAATTTTTTTAAACAGCATTTATTTCTTCCTTATATAGAAATTCAATGATCAGCTTAAGCGTATTAGCAAAATTATCCGGAATTGGATTGCAAATCACATTCGGATCAATACAATAAACCTTTTTATTTTTTACAGCATTAATTGTTTGATATCTATTCCATATCTGCTTTTCATCATCTGCCGCGATTCCCATGGAAGCAATAATAATCACATCCGGATTTAGTTCCACAACCTTTTCCCGGGAATATATGCCGGTTGGCGCGTTTTCCGCGATGTTTATCCCTCCGGCAAGCTTAATCAAATCATTAACAAAAAACTCCTTATTCATTGTAAACAATGGTTTACTGCCCACTTGAATAAACACTTTTTGCCGAGGTTTGTTTAAAATTCCCTGATTAAGCGCTTTAACTTTTTTCTGCGCTTGAGCAACAATTTCTTTTGCTTGTGCCTGCTTACGCACTAAGCTTGCCAGTTTTAAAAACTGATCGCAAATTTGAGAAAAATCTTTTACCTGCTCAAAATCCACAACATTAAGCTTGATTTGGCGCATTTTAGTTTTCGCCTTGGCATTAGTCAAAGGAGTTGTTAATACTAAATCCGGGCGCAAAGATATCACCTTTTCCAGATTAACCTCGACAATTGAACCGGCTTTTTCTTTTTTCTGCGCTTCGGGCGGACGATTACAATAAGTCGTTACTCCGACAATGTCATCCTCAACGCCTAATAAAAAAAGCCCTTCGGTTAAATATGAACCTAAAGAAACAATCCTTTTCGGGCCGCTGTCCTGCTCGGTGGCAAAACAATTACCACTAAAAGCAATAATAAAAGAAACAAGCAGTATATAAAATAATCTTTTTATCATCTTTCTCCTAAATAAAATTCATCATCCGCCTAAAACATGGCGAAACCTTCGACCTGTGCTCATTGCGCTTGCCTCGCCGCTTTTCCGGCGGGAGATTGTTACATCCTGTAACCGCCACAAAACACACATCGTGTGCTCATGGCGAGATTGTTACATCCTGTAACAAAAAAAATCCTTTATGTCATAAATCATGACTTAAAGGATTGCACCCTGTTTCTTCACCCTTCCGCGAGGTTCAAAATATATTCTTCTCACAACCCAGGCAGATATTCTGACTCTCCTGCTTTTCTGACTGCCTTCCCGCTTTAAAGCAGTGGCAAATAACTCTGTCAAAAAAGTTCCCTGATATTATCAGGGCAGGATTACAGCGGCGGGACCGTAACGGAATCATTGCCGAGCAATTCACCGTTTTCCCTTTTAAGCTTTGTAAAGCACCTGTGTTTATTTAACTATCAGCTATTATAGCAGACCGATTATCATAGTCAAGATAAAGTAGAGGGAAATAAGGGGACACAATACTTAATTAGTCTGAAAAACGAATAAGAATTAACAGAAATTAACAAGGTCAGACCCGAAAAACGGAAAAGATTAAGAGAATATTTTTCCTTGTGACTTTGTGACTGTCTATCCGCTAATCGCTGAACTTTTTGCCGGATACTTGCCGCAGGAAAATTTTTCACCTTCAGGACAGTATTTCAGTTCTTCGCACTTTGCTCCGGCGTTTTCAAAAATACAAGGCAGTTTTTCCTGAGCCATGGCCAACATTTGATTGGCTAAAGCGCGGATTTCCCACTGCGCCCGGATACAACAGCGATGTTTGAAAAAATGCAGCAATTCCCGGCAATTCATGGTTAAAACAATTTTAGTTTCCGCGGCCTGGGGCAAAACAAATCGCGCGTCCTGATTAGCCTGTTCCCCGGTTTTTCCTATTTGCTTAAACCTGGCCAATAGCGCGTTATAGCTTAACTGAATATCCCGCATGGCCTGGACAAATTCAGCTTTAAGTTCAGCATCTGATTCTATTGTTGGCGGAATAATATATTGAAAATTACTTTCCTGCACATAACGCTGGCTTTGCTGCGAATAGCTGGCCATGCGGTGTCTGACCAATTGATGAGTAAGCGCCCGGGAAACCCCTTCCACGGCAAAAGTAAATTTCACATGTTCCAGCGGGCTGTCATGGCCTGAGGCAACAACTTTCCGCACAAACTCAGTCTTATCCTGGAGAGAAACATTATCTTGATTAAATATATCTCCGGCAAATTGCGCGCTATAGCACTGCCGGCATGCGGCATAAATAAGTGAAATCGCATTTTCTGTTGATTCTAAAAGCTGTACGTTTAACTTTACTTGTCCCACAAAATTCTCCGGTTCAAAGATAATTTTTTGCTGTTCTTTTTATTCTTTTTCTAATATCCCCAGAAATAAATCCACAAGCAATGGATCAAACTGAGTACTGGCAACCTCTTTTATCGTCCTCATGGCAACTTTTTTACTACGTGCTTTACGATAACGCCGATTGGAAGTCAAAGCCTCATAAGTATCAGCCAGAGCAATGATTCTCGCTCCCAAAGGAATTTCCTCGCCTTTTAAGCCATAAGGGTAGCCCTTACCATCCCAGCGCTCATGATGATGAAGCATCAGCGGAATAATTGATTGGAAGAAATGAATCGGCCTTAAAATATCCGCTCCGATCTGCGGATGTTTTTTTATTTCTTCATATTCCAGTGCAGTTAACTTTGACTTTTTCATTAATATTTTTTCACTTATCCCGATTTTTCCCAGATCATGGAGTATTGCAGCTTGCCGAATCCGCTCTATTTCATCTTTGGGCAGATTTTTTGCTTTTGCCAGCTCAGTGGCATAATGCACGGTTTTTTCAACATGCTCTCCGGTATAATGGTCTTTTATCTCAATTGTTTTAGCAAAAGCAAAAATCGCTTCGGCCAAGCTTTGATTTGCCCGCTTTGTCAGCTTACCTAATTTATCCTGTAAAGCCACAACATCCGTGCCTTTTTCTGAATCAAGCGTTGAAACCGGTCTGGTACTGACAATATCCTGATATGAATATACCTTATCTCCCCCGGTTTCTTTGACTTTGTCCAGAATACTATCAGCGACTTTTATAAAATCACCGGGATTATGAATTCTATCATCCGGGAAACAGGCAACAGCCACGCTTATTTTCAGTTTAACTTTATGCGTTTTATTACCAAAAGTGTATAATTTAATAATTTCCAGCAGCCTTTGAGCTAAAACCAAAACAATCTCTTTATCCGCCCCGGGAGTAATAATAATAAATTCCTCTCCGCCATAACGGATCACAGTATCATATTTACGCACCATTTGGGTTAATTGCTCAGAAAACTGCTTTAAAACCAAATCGCCGAACTGATGGCCGTAAACATCATTTATTGATTTAAAATAATCCACATCCAGGAGAATTACTGAAAGCGGCAAGGAATGTCTTTTGGCCCGCATAAATTCAGCTTCAATCGCTTCTTCGAAATAACGATGATTATACAGATTAGTTAAAGCATCCCGTAAAGCTAACTGTTTAAGCCGCATATTCATCTTAAGCAGTTCTTTATTTAATGATTTTATATCCCGGTCCATTTGCCGGCGCCTGATCACATTAGCAAACATGTCCGCGACAAGCCTTAACAGACCCTGAATATCATCAGCCCAGGGTTTTTCCTCTCGCACAGAATCAAAACCTAAAAAACCGATTACCCCTCCCTGATAAACCATGGGCGCATTTACCAAAGAACGAATACCGGCTAATTCCCATTCTTTTTTTTCCGCTTGCGCCGACTCAGGTAAATCTGCCAGAGAATAAACATGCACAATCTCCATGGCTTTAATCTGATTAATAATCCAGGGAAAACTGCTTATCGGAACTTGCTTTAATCTTTGAATCTGCGGTTCAATACCCAGCGCGCACCATTCATGAGTATTACTCATATTTTTATCATTATCTGAAAAAATAAATATATAACAGCGGTCAATGCCGGCAAATTCACCCAACTTGGCAAGAGCTTCATTTATCCCATTATCGAAATTTGCCGCGTTAAGATTAATGAATTTAGCGGATAATGCTGTAATAACATTTTTAAATTCATTTTTATAATGCAGCTCTTCTTCTACTTTTTTTCTTTGCGTAATATCCCGCAAAACAATCATAAACGCCACTGGACGGCCCTGGCGATTTTTAATTATCGAGCTATTTATTTCAACTGATATCCGCTGCCCGTCGCCTCGGAGTATCTCATACTCAATATTACGCAAAGGAGAACTTAAGGTTTTCTGCAAATTAGTCCTAGCCCGGTCGCGATCTTCCGACACAATAAGCTCAAAAGCGTTTTTTCCGATCAGGATTTCCAGGTCTTTAATCCCGTATAATTCCAAAGCCTGATCATTAAGCATAATGATATTCCCGGATAAATCTAATAAGGCAATTGCTTCCGGCGAGATCTCGACTAAGGTATGGTATAATTCCATACTTTCATGCAGTACTTCTTCAGCAAGGTTTTTGCCTTTCTTCCCGCTGGTCAGCTGGGAAATCTGGGCTTTAAGATCTTCCATCTCCCGCAATAACTCATCTTTTTCGTTTTTTTTATCCATGGAATCCGTTAAGGCTAAAATCATACTGGTTAAAAGGAAAAAACCACATCTAGGAATAGAAAAATTATATCGCTTTTTGCTTGTTTTATCAAGGGATTATGTTCTCTTCCCGCGGATTTCATGTTATTATAGCTAAAAGGAGAGTTAAAAATGGCTGGGCATAATATCAGTACTGATAAAGAAAAAGCGCTTAAACTAAAGATGGAAGTTTTAGGAATAAAAGAAGCGGATATCCAGGAGAAATTTATCCGTGCCAGCGGATCCGGCGGGCAAAAAGTAAATAAAACATCCAGCTGTGTTTATCTAAAGCATATTCCCAGCAATATTGAGATTAAATGCCAGCAAGAACGTTCACAAGCAATGAACCGGTTTTTTGCCCGGAGAATCCTCGTAGAAAAAATCGAAGAAAAACTGCTAAACGAACAAAGCGCCAAACAAAAACAAATCGCTAAAATCAGGAAACAAAAACAAAAACGTTCCAAGCGGACAAAAGAAAAGATGTTAAAAGAAAAAAAGATGAATAGCGAAAAAAAGCAACTCCGCGCAAACATAAAAGTCTAAGAGTCTAAAAGAAACTAACCGTTTACCCTGAGCGACCTGTGGTGAGTATAATCGAACCAAGTCGAAGAGCTATACGCTTTTCAGTATTGCGTCGTGAGTCGTGCGTATTGCGCATCACCAAGTCAATGGTCAATAGCTAATGGTCGATGGTTAAAAACTTCCAGTCACAATAGTCAAAGGTTTATAGTCAATCGCTTTTTGTTTTTTTGTATTTTCGGCTTTCGTCATTTGAGTTTATTTAGAATCTTAATATCACGCTATTTTCTGCTTTTACTTTATAACCTTATAAACTTAGATCGCTATTCGCTGTTTTTCCTGTCTTCTGTCATCTGTTTTCTGTCTGCTTTTAGCTTTTGCTCTTACTATCGACCATGAGCTATCAGCCATCAGCTATAAGCTAAGCGCGAAGCGCTTTCTGCTTTTCCTAAACGCTACACGCTGTTTTTTAATATTTATTGGCAAAATACCCTTCATATTCAGGGATATGAATTTTAAGATTCTGAAAACTAGTCCCGGCTTGCTGAAAAATGACCTGCTTTAGATTTTTTATAGTTTCATTAAAAAAACCTTATCCTTAAGCAGTTTTTCATACTTTGGTTTATACTCTGGGTAATGTTTTTCTATTGCTTTAACCATCAAGCTTTGCTTTGCCATATTAAAATTAATAATCTCAAATTCCGCTTGCTTAACAATTTCTTTGGCTGAATTCACAATCTGTTTAATATCCGAGATCATTGGCAAAATCGGGCAAAAATAACTAATCACCTTAAGCTTTTTATTTTGCAGTTTTAGCACTGTTTCCAGACCTGGTTTAAAATCAGGCGCCTGCATATTAAATTCACTGTTTAGAACATCCGGCAAAGCATTAATTGTAAAATAAATACTCTGACAATTACCTTTTCCTAAAACATCAAGATAATCAGTAATCAATGTTGAGCGGCTCATAATTGTAAACTGAATAGCTTGCTCATTGAGTAATTCTAATATCTGCCGGGTAATTCCATATTTTTTTTCAACCGGCTGAAAACACTCAGTAATTGAACCCAGCAAAACACTTTTCGGCTTAATCAATTCCAGCTCTTTTTTCAGCACTTCAATAGCATTAATTTTAACCTTAACATAAGTTCCCCAGGCATGATTTTGTTTTTTAGCGGTTTTGCCAAACTGCGCATAACAAAAACAGCAGCCCAGCTGACAGCCCTGATAAGGATTAATCACAAAAGGCGCCAGATTTATGCCTGTCGGACGCAGGATTGTTTCAACATTTTGCTCAATAATTTTCATAATTAACTCTTTTGCTGCAGAACATACTTTATTACAGGGTTCGGTCTAGAATCAATCATTTTGGCTCATTCTCGCCTTACCTCCTGTAAGGCTCCGAGGATAAAGCTCTGATTTTGCCAGTCCTATCAAAATCAGGCTTTAAACCCGCCTAAATAATTATTCTAGCCCTTTATAGTTTATAGCTTTTAGCTTGCAGCCTTGTGTCCTTATTTTTCAATAAGATTATTTAAAAAAGCATTAGTCATTTTAAATTTGTGTTTTTTTAACTGACTGATAAAATACTCGACTTTATCAGCTATTGCTTTATTATTATAAAAATCCTGCTGTTTATCCGCTTCCGTGCCGGAATAATACACAAAAGGATTAACCTGCTCGATTTTCGGAATTAAATCCTTATGCTTAATTAAAAACTCCAGACTTTCCGCTAAATCATCCTCCGTCTCATCAGGATAGCCGACAATAATACTCACCCCAAAATAAACATCGGCTTTTTTTAATTGTTCAAAAAACCGCGCAGCGATTTGTTTGGTAAATCCCTTGCGCATGTTTTTTAAGGTATTAGCTGAACCGGATTCAAGCCCGACAAACAAATTATAGCAGCCGCTTTGTTTCAGCTTAGCAAAAAGCTGATCCGACATATCCGGCCTTATGCCCATTTGCGCTTCCCAGTTTATGCTGCCGAAATTTTTAATTATCGCGTCGCACAAATTTTCTAAATTAACCAAATCCATGTTCAGCATTGAATCATGAAAAATAAATGACTGCGCTTTATTTTTCTGATGATAAGCAATTTCCTTAATTATATTATCAATGCTTCTTGTCCGGACATGTTTATACAGCAAACGCTCTGAGCAGAAAGCGCATTTGCGCCTACAGCCGCGTGAAAACAGCAAGGAAACAGAATGTTTACGCGGATAAGAATCTAAATCGATTTGACTATAGCCTAATAGCGGATTATACACATTCAGATCTTTTAACTCAGAAAACAAAGCTATTTTATTTTTATTGATTTTTCCCTGCAAATAATCGTCTAGTGCCTGTTCTCCTTCGCCAACTACCAGCAAATCAATATTAGCAAAAGCGCTGATCGAAAAATTTTCCGGATCATTAAAATACAAACGCGTAATCTGCGGGCCTCCCAGCAATATCTTTATCTTTGGCTTATTTTGTTTAAGCAAGGCAGCAAAACTGAGAGTTGATTTAAAATTACTTTGATAGCAGGAAAATCCCACGATATCAAATTGCGACAGCTCCTCAACAGTTTGGTTTGTTTGCGCAGGATATAATTGATTAAGCCAAGAAAAAATATTCTCCTCAAGCTCTGAATCAATACTTTTTAACCACTTAGTTTTTAAATCATCAGTCGCTAAATTATAAAAACGATTGTTCAGATCAAAGATGCTGACTGAGTAGCTCTTTGCCAAAAGAAACCCTCCCAGACAAACCAAACTTAAAGGGGGCATTTTCGGCCAAAAAGCCGGAACCAGGCAAAGCGCTATAGATGGATTCATAACTAAAAACTTTCAATTAGATAATAAAAATTAAATCCATTTTGCTTTTCAGAAGATTTCATATACAGTATCCCGGCACACAGCACTGATAAGGATTATCCCCAAAGGTGCCTGATTAATATTATTCGCAGGACGAAGAATGGTTTAAATATACAGCTTGATGATTTTCATAATTAATCAAGCTGTCTTTCTAAAATTAATTTCTTATTTTCAGAATCAATCTTAAAGTCAAAGTGCTTTAAAAAAGACATACCCAGAAGCCCATCCCAATAATCGACTCCCCTTTCTTCGGTGAGAATAACTGCGCTAACATCCTCGGCCTCCATGCACCCGACCTTAACTTTATCCAGAACAATCCTTTTAGCAGGAGATTTACTCCCGTCAGCAAGAATCACATATGTATCCGAACCGGAAATGCGATCAAATCCTGCTGATTTTGCGGCTGCTTTATTTATCATTATTGCGGTTGCTCCTGTATCTACCAATAAATTCAAGGTTTTCTTACCATTTAAAATAGCCTCAACACCAATACTATTACGCTTGGATATATATTCAATCGCGTCTTTTTCTATTTGTTGTTTTTGATCATCCAATTCTTCAGTCAGTCTTCTCTTTATTATTTTGTTCTTTTCCTCTATTTGCTGCTGTTGATGCTTTTGCGCTCTTTGCTGAGCTTCTTGCTCCCAATTATCCTGCATTGTTTGTTTTTCTTGCCCATCAGAATTTTCAATTTTTTTGATTTTTGATCTATAAAGTTTAGTTGAACCAAATCCTAAGTTTATTCTTATATATTTATCTGTTTGCTGTTCTATAACCCCTTCGATTACACTGCCATTTTTAAGATATACAGTGTCGGCATAAGCCAAATTAAAAAATACAAGGCCTAAACAAAAAATAACAAGCAATCTGAAAGTTTTTATCTTATTCATAAATAATAATTTGCCTGCTTTGCATGTCTTATAATCCTTTTGCTTTTCTCAATATCTCACAAACAGCATCCCAGGATTTTTGCGGATTTTCACAAGTTTCCGAAGTGCCGATTTGCCCCTGATATGCCCAGGCATAAAGCGCGTCGGGTTTTTCGCTTAACAGAATCCCGCCTTGTTCAATTATCCTCGATTCCCGGCCGCTTTGCACCCCCCAGGCCTGAAGCCATTGATGATGAAGTTTTTTATTGGCCTTGCACAATCCAGCCATTTCTTTGATCAAAGGACGCGTTTGCTCCACATCAGTCTGCTCATTAACCCAGTAAATATCAGTACCCAGACTATCCAGAGTATCTATCCGGGCAATATCTTCCCAGGCCTTTTTGTCCTGGGGCATCAGGCAGCACATTGTCTGCATCCGCGGATAGGTGAGTTTTATATAATCCGCTAAAAGACAGACATAGCGTACAATACTTTTTCTGCGGAAATACTCTTGCTGCTCTGAGTCCGCGGCGAATAAATTAGCTCGATGCATTGAAGCATAAAGCTCCTGACAAGCCGGACAATAACAATCAATTATTGAAGGCTCATCGATAAAATAGCCGTCAAATCCCGCGCTAGCGATTTTATCAATCAGACTCTTAATATACACCAGGCTATCCGGATTATTATAACAACCGCTGGGATTATAGGAACCATTTTTATTAACTTGATGCGCCTGGGGATGTTCCAGCAGAAATTGGCTGGATTTACCTCCGCCAAAATAATTCAATGCCCCCCAGAAAATCGCCCAGGCAGTTAAGCCATTATCTTTAGCGATTCGCGGAAAGAAATCTACCTTGCCGCGCATATAAACAAAATCATTCTCCTGGGCCGCGAGAAAAACATCATCACAGCCAAGAGCTTTAATATCGCTTAGATCGGTTTGCATATGTTTGGGGTTATGATGCCCCATGTAGGATAGCCCAGTACGCATAATACACCTTTTCCGCTTAGTTATTTTTGTTCAGGATATTAACCATATCTTTATGGATCAGACCATTGCTGGCCACAATATTATTCTTGCCATAATTACTGAATTTACTGCCGTCAGCCTTAGTGACCTTGCCTCCAGCCTCTCTGACAATCAGCTCTCCCGCGGCTGTATCCCAAGCACAGAGATCAAGCTCCCAGAACCCGTCAAATCTTCCGCAGGCCACATAGCATAAATCAAGCGTTGCCGCGCCCGCCCTGCGCACAGCCATGGAAGCCATGAGAAAATTAGAAAAATTCTGAATATTATTCTGCTTCGTAGTTTTAAAATCATAGGCAAAGCCAGTGGCTAAAAAAGACTTTCCCATGTCCTTTACCCGCGAAACTTTGATCCTTTTTTTATTTAAAAAAGCGCCTTTTGCTTTACAGGCAGTAAACAGCTCCTCACGCATTGGATCATAAACAACTCCGAGAACTGTCTGCCCTTTTTTTTCCAAAGCAATGGACACGCTAAAAAAAGGAAAACCATGGGCAAAATTAGTTGTACCGTCAATCGGATCAATGATCCACTTAGCCTCGCCTTTTTTTTCTTCCGGTCTTTCTTCGGCCAATATTCCGTATCCCGGAAAAGCTTTGCTCAGTTTTTTCACAATCAAATCTTCAGCTTTTTCATCAACATCAGTAACAATATTGATTGCCCCTTTATAGCGCACTTTCTTGCGCTTGCCCAAGCAGGACTTTATCAGTTTTCCGGCTAAAAGCGCGGCATCGGTCGCGACCGCGAGTTCTTTCATGAAAATTATTTACTCCTCTGGGTTTAATCTGCTTATTTCTTTTGTAAGAATTTCCCGCATATCCGGATGATAGCCCATATACACCGCGCTGATTAAGCCCTGCTTATCCACCACAAATGTCTTGGGAATAGAATCTATAGCCAGCTGCTGCGCCAATTGCGCCTGAGCGTCAATCAGCACAGGAAAAGAATAGCTGTTTTCCTCAACCAGTTCAAGCGCTTTGTCTTTATTGGTTGTAACTGTCAGAATCTGAACATTCTGATCAGTATAAATATCTTGATATAAGCTTTCAATCAGCGGTAATTCTTTTAGACAAGGAGCGCACTCGGCTTCCCAAAAATTTACAATTAAAACTTTTCCTTTTAAATTAAGATAACTAAATTTATCATTAAAAATATCATTAATTATAAACTCCGGAAATGCCTGCCCGACTTGTTTATTTTCCGCGCCTTCATATTCCCTAACCCCTGCTTCCTGAGCAGTGATATCAGATATATCCATTACTTGCGCGTCCGCTGGCGGACTGTATACAAAAACCTGATCCTTGATCCTAGAATTTACCTCTGGATCACTATATTCGCTCAAAGTCCTGAATTCCTGATTTTTGCTCTGGGTTTCAATTTTTGCCGCAAATTCCTTATTCAGATCCCAATAAAAAACCACTTTTTCCAAAACCATCAGCTCTGCTTTCTGCTGGCCTTTTGCTTTTAACATCTGGATCATCCGGTCACGCGCGTCCGGCTTTATCTCCATATTTAAAATATAGCCGCTGGCGCTTTCATCATTAAGCACTTTTACATCAATCACATTGTATTGTTGGATAAAATTATCAAACTGCTGCTTGGGACTGAATTGTTCAAGCAGGTTCTGGATCGAAATTGAATTAGTCTCAAGCTGCGACTTGAATACGCTTATTTTTTTAGTATCCAGATTAGTCTGTTCTTGCCACAAAACATTGTTGTCATAAATAAGTAAATTTTTCGCGCGGTACTTTCCATTAGCAGATATAATCTCGAAATCCATTTTAAGTTTATCCGGAGCTTTAAAATACAGCACACCCTGCGCGTTTACCTGCGAATCCTGGCTATGGCTTTCCTGCGTTAAAAAAACCTTTACATCCTTTAACTGCTCATAGCTTTTCTGAATTTGCGCCACAATTGCTTGCGGATCAATCTCTTCCGCGGCAGAACAAAATCCGCAAGACACGCTGCAAATAATAATTGAAAATAATACAGTGATTTTACGCATTTACCGCCTTTTTAATTAAATCCGAATCAGCTTATACTTCTATCTGCAGTCCATCCCCAGCCGCAAGGCTGTTTAAAAACAGTTTTCTTGCCTGGCCTTGCGCTGTTTTGCGGGACTTTAAGGTTTGATAATTATCCGCGTCAAAATGGGTCAGGACTAACTGCTTTACCCTGGCTTGCTTGGCAAGCATTGCGGCATGTGTTGGATCAAGATGCGGCCAGCCCTGATCATCCTGGCCCTGGCGCAGGGCGCACTCGGTTATCAATAAATCAGCTTTATCCGCTAAATAAAAAGCGTTTTTACATAAACCCGTATCCGTACAGTAGCTGATTACTTTATGCTTAAAACTAAAGCGATAGCCCAGACAAACACTGGAATGGACTAATTGCCGCGCTTGGATTTTTATCGTGCCGAGATTAAAACTAGTCTTAGTCTGAACAATCTTTAATTTAAACCCTAGCCTTTTTATTGGCATAGTAAACGGCTGTTCAAGGTAATCAAACAGTGCTTGCTTTAATTGTTTCGGCACAAATAATGTCACGCCTTTAGTAAACTTAAATTTTGCCAAAGCGTGCAGTCCGGCGATATGATCTAAATGTAAATGACTTAAAAATATATATGTCGGCAAAGCATCATCCATATACTTATCAGCTTTTACCAAACCCATGCCCGCATCCAGAATAATATTGCCGGATTTTGATTTTATCAATGTGCAAACTGTATCCCCGGTTTTTGTATCAAACCAGCCATTAGTTCCTAAAAATATTATCCGCAAGTTTTTTCCTTTGCTCCTAAATTTAAAGCATGTCATCTAATTCATCGCCGCGGATTAAAGCCAGTATCGCTGCTTGCGGCACAATAAGATATTTTGTCTTTTCATACTCTATTTCCACTGCCGAACCGCGTAAAAATATTGCCCGGTCATTAACCTTTGCCTGCAAAGGAAAATACTGAGTTTTATCCCCAGGCTGCTTTCGCCAAGGCTCATCAGCTATATCCTGAGGTTCAGGCACGGGAATCCCTGGCCCGACTTTAATTATCAGCCCGCTATTCACCTTTTCTTTCTCATAAGTTCCCTGAGGAAGATATAAACCGGAGCTGGTCATTTCTTTAGAATTATCCGGTTTAATTAAAACCCGGTCACCAATCACAATAAGTTCTCTTGCCATAATTATCTCTTCTGTTTTCTGTATTGCGTCGTGTGTATCGCGTAAAAAACTAAAACAGTTCTTAAAGTTTTTTTTCTTTTGCTATGAGCCATCAGCTATAAGCTAAGCGCGAAGCGCTTTAGTCTTTATTCACAAACAAAGTCTGCGTGGGATAGGCAAACTCAATCTTTTCTTTTTTAAATTCTTTCATTATCTCAAGATTAATTTGTTGCTGGATATCCATATATTTATTATAATCCGGAGTTAAGGCATAATATACAACTTCAATAACTAGACTAAAATCTCCATATGAGCAAAAATGCGCCCGATCAAACCGAGCATCTTTTATATTCTCTATAATTTTTTTAATCATCACTGGCGCTTTTTGCATCTGTTCAAGAGAAGTCTGATACGTTACTCCCAGCTTAAAAACAACACGTCTTTCCTGCATTCTTTTATAATTACGGACTCTGGAATTGGTCAAATCAGTATTGGAAAATATCAACTGCTCGCCGCCTAAACTGCGCAATCTTGTTGTTTTCATGCCAATATGCTCAACTGATCCTAAGTAATCATTGATAATAATGAAATCGCCGATCTCAAATGGCCGATCAACGATAATCGCAAAAAAACTAAAAACATCACCAAGCACCGCCTGAGCCGCAAGCCCAACCGCGATCCCGCCAATCCCTAATCCGGCAATTATGGTTGAAACTTTAAACCCCAGATTATCAAGTAAAAATACAATGCCGACCCCCCAGACAATAACTTTTATAACCGTAGCTACGCCTTTTAAGCTTTTCTCTCTGGCATCATTAGCCTGCCCCTTAATATGAAAGGACAATAAAAAAAAGTTTATTACTGCCACCAAAAAGCGAATTGCCATTATCGTAAGAATCGCTGTGACAAAAACATTCATTGCTTTTATAACCCCGAGAGGCAAAGTTAGATTTTGCATGCACAAATAAAACACGCCCACATATAAAAGCGGCATAACAGTACGCTGCATGATCCGGATAAAAAAATCATCGATTTTTGTCGCTGTTTTCCTTGCCAGCATCTTAAGTCTTTTAACAATAATATGCTTTACGATTATCAGCACTAAAATGCTGCCGATAAAGATTCCCAGGCAAATCATATATTCGCGCAGGGTATTGCCAAAAACCAGCTTATTTAAGATCTCGGTAAACATCCTGCCTCCAGTTTTAATTATTCAATAGATTACAGATTATTCTATTTATAAGAACAAAATAATTTTATCAAAACCCGCTAACAAAGACAAGGCTTTGTTAGAATGACCCGCTTTTCTTATTCTGCTTTTTCGCATTCCTTAAGCATCGCTTCTGCCATAGCCTGGGCTACGATCTGACTGCCCTCTTGTCCGAAATGACAAAAAGTATCGATATATAACGGCTGAGCGCAATCTTTAAAAACCATACTCAGATCATATAAAGCAACCCCTTGTTCTTTTAAGCTTTGGCCTTGTTCTTTTAAATAAGGATAGCCCTTGACCACTATCGGACGGTGCAAAGCATTGGGATCAAAAGCAATGTCTAACTCCGTTTGATTCATGTTTTTTGAATCAGGCAAATATTGGCAGGGCTGAATAAAATGCAGATATTTTATCTTATTTGCCGAACAAAGATCCCGCATCTGCTTTGAAGACCTTGCCCAAAATTCAGTTAATGCTAGGTATAAAGCTTGCTCATTGTCATAATTAAAATCCGGGCCATGACCAAGAACACTACGCGTGTCTTTAGTCTGTTCTTTTTGCAAATTAAAAAGCTGCATTCTTTTTTCGGTTATTTTTGAGTTTAAATCCCTTTCTAAGCAATAGTTTATAAGCCGCGCTGTTGAGGAAAAACGCAAAATTCCACAACTTACAATATTAGCCTGCCTAAGGCTTTTTTGCTTGAGATTTAAGATATCAGCAAGAATTACAATTTGCGTTTCCATTATTGCCGTATCTACAACTTTCAGATCCCACCTGCGGGGGAAAAATGGATTAACATTGTTGGGGATATTCCGCAGCACTGGTAAAACAAGTTCATTAAACCCATCCAAATTAAGCACAAAATCAAATTCCCCGCCCAATGCCAATAAATAGTTTAACACCATTAATTGCTGCGGCTGCTTATAGCTGCCAATTGCCAGATTAATCACAATAATTTCTTTATCTTTAAAAGCATTAGCCTGGCTCAAAGCGTCTTTTAGGGTATTAGCGCCAAATTGCGCTAAGATCTCCGCTGCTGATCCGCCAAAAATACCAATGATGATTTTATTATCTGATTTTTTCTGGATAGGAATTTTCGTATCTAAAAAACCAAATTTTGTAATCTCTAGTTCTTGGGGATTGTAGATAAAACCAAGATATGGATGAATGATAAACCGTCCGACATTTTTTGTCATCCACGGCGGCAGGATAATTTTCAAATCAGCTTTTGGATCATTGCATACCGCGCCCGCGTTTATCCTGGATTTGTTACCCCAAAGAAAATGTAATGCCGCAAAAGCAAAAATTTCAATAAGACCGCAGGCAAGTAAAAAAATTATCAGGCAAAAAATTACTTTTTTTTGGATTTTCATCTATTTAATATTTTCCCGGATTATTTTATTTTTCTCGTTCCCGGCAAACTCAATTCCACAACTTTTGGATTTTGACCAAATATATTTTTATATATTTCATTGTATTTATCTTTGCCGCCAATACATGCAAACACAAACGGCATTGCCTTTTTCGCCTGTACAGCCATGGCCCGCGAAACATTCTGGATATCCCATTGAGCATGCGCGTCTTCCCGCAGACGGGAAATATGATACATCTCGCGCGCGTTAACCCGAATCATTACCCGTTTTCTATGCGCGTTAGTCAAAACATAGGGAGCAGCCAAAGGAATTTCCCGGCTGATAGCGTCATAGACCTGATTGGTTCTATCCACAATCTCCTGGAAAAAGCCATCCATATTGATTTCCTTTATTGCCTGGGGTATGGTAATTCCCAGACTTGGGTCATAACTTTGCGCCGTAATTGTTGACATCCGATGCCGCTTTAACTGCCCAAAACAAGCCGACGACAAAACAATATCAAAAGTAAGATTCACATACTCAAATTCTCTAAGCATGGAATCATAAAACTGCATATTCTGCCAGGCAGTTTTAAATATTTTTTTAACATCTAATTCCGGCAAGTTATCAACTATCTTGCGGCATTGCTTATAAGAATAATTGGACGCGGAATGCAATAAAGCTGTTGCGACTATCGCGTCGCCGTATTTTGTAAAATCAACCAATTTAACCAGATCAATGTCATAAAAAGTTTCTTTAGCTGCCTTTGACATGATTATATTAGCCAGCGCTTTAAGTTCCGGATATGTTTTTTGGTCACGGTCATTTGCCTGATGAAAAATTACAATCGAAGGAGCGACTTCGGCAACCTGTTCATAGAGCATCCTGCCTAAACTTCTAATCTCAGCTAAAGGGTGAGAGGAAAACCTTCTCAGCAAAAGCTCCAGATTGCGGGCATTAATAGTTTGTCCTACCTGAGACTCAGTAGCTAAGCTTGTGATATAACGCGCGTCTTCTTTTGCCCAACCTTCAAGCAGATTATGATTTTTCGGGTCCAATGCCAGTGCCGCGTTTTGCTGAAAAACATATTTTTTAAGCTTTTCAAACAATTCAAAATATGCCTTATTCTGCACCGCGATCATATCTCGAAACATTTTTTCAAATTTAGTTCCCTGAATCTCGGCTGGCACAACAACATCATCCTCTAATGTAATATAGCGTTGTGATTTCTCGGTATAAGAACATAATCTGAATTTTTCCAACTCTTCCATCGCAAAACGGGAAACTCCTAAAATATCAAAATTGAACACCGCATGCTCAGCCACAGAATGATGCCCCATTTTAAATATAATCGTTGAATTTGATTTGCGCGATTTTTCTACTTCCTGCCGAGATGTTTGCCTGATTTCATTAATCGGACGGGGGTCTCTACTAATCCGCGCGTAAGCTGCTGAGAGCACCTCAGGGGTAAGATCTTCACGCTTGCCTGCCTTTGCCTCCATATCACGCAAAACCGTAGAATCCACATTAAAACCAGCTAAATAAACTTTCATTTTTCACCACCCTCATCTTAATTATTCCGAAAGTTTTATGATATTCGCAGAAAGCTATTCTGCTTAGTATCTATAAATTTTTAATCAGCGACTATTATTTATTATTAGCAGAAATAAGCAGATAGAAACATCAGGAAGCCCGCCCAGAATAGGGATTGAGTCTGTAAATTTTAGCAGAATTGGAAAACGTGCCGAAAGAAAAAATTTATTCTACCTTATAACTCTCAACAAGCTCTCGTAGATGCGCGGAAACTCTAGCAAGTTCTGTTGCGCTTACAGTCATCTCTTCCATTGACCCGGTTACTTCCTCAGCAGAAGAAGAAACTGATTCTGTTGACTCCACGCTTGTATTAGCAACACTAGCTACATCCTTGACAGCCTTCATCACAGAGTTCACCCCTTCAATCTGCTTGGGAATAAGATCAGCGATCTTCATCATTAATTGCTTTGCCTTTAATGTTGTCTCCGCGATTACTGCCTGGACTTTTCCAGCCATTACCGCGATATCTTTTCCTTCTTGCGCTTTCTGTTTTTCAGATACCGCGTATTCAACGGCTTTATCAATATCCGCTATAATTTTTTCAATCAAATGTGATATCTTGCTTGCCGCTCTTGAAGAGCCTTCTGCCAACTTTCTCACTTCCTCGGCAACAACAGCAAAACCCCGTCCAGCGTCACCAGCCCTTGCTGCTTCAATAGCAGCATTTAAAGCCAGCAAATTTGTTTGATCGGCAAAACTGGTAATCGTGCCGACAATCTCTCCAACTTCAGTAGAACTGCTTTTCAATTGTTCAATTGCCTCAGCTGAATCTATTGCCGCCTCAGTTAATTTATCCATCTTATCAATAAGCTGCAGAACTGATTTCCTGCCTTCATTCGCGTTATTGGTAGATTCAACAACCTGACTTGCCGCTGACTCGGTATCAACCCCTACTGAAGTCAAACTTGCCGATAAGTCCTTGAATACCATCTCGATTTCCTGAATTTTTCCTGCTTGAAGATTAGCTCCCTTGGCGATATTTATAACTGATTGTCCCATTTCCGCGACAGCGGAATTAATTTGCTGCGAAGTTGATGAAAATTGATCTGAAGAATCAGCAACCTTGTTGGACATTTCTAAAATTTTAGATATAAGCGAGCGCATTTGCTCAAGAAATAAGTTAAAATATGTGCCCAACTCCCCGATTTCATCAGTAGTGTTAATATCAATCTTCTTGGTTAAATCACCTTTGCCCATTGCGATATCTTTAAGCATTTTCAGCATTGAAGTAGCAGGCCTTGTTATCGCCCGAATAATTACCAAAGCGATAATTATAAGAATGATCGCGATAACAATCATTGTTATGGATATAGTCGTAACCTGCATCCTACCCATACTTTCAACATTTTTCGCTACTTGGCCTACCGCTGTCTTTTTAACAATATCAAGATTAGAGGACACATCATCTTTGCTTTGCTCCAGCCTAGCTTTTGCTTTATCAATAACTAAAGAAGCATCTTTGACAGTCGCCGCGGTACGCTGGTCAATTTCAGACTCAGTTTGCGCGGCATACTCTTTAAGTTTTCTCGGCATCTCTGTTTTCATCAAAGCGATTTTTCTACCCAAATTTCCCTGCGTGACTAATGCCTTGCGGGTTTCCTCCATTTGAACATTAATCAAACTGCCAATCATTGTTTCAAATAACTGATCCATCACCCGTCCACTGATCTTGGCCTCACGCGCCAAGTCCGCGTCTGTCGCGCTTTGCATTAATTCCATTTCCAAGTTCATCTTATCCGTCAACAGCAATAGCCCTTGTTCAGCCCTTAAAAAGATTTTCTCATTGTTTTTAACAATACTCTGTTTTAACGACTCAATCGCCTCTCCGGTTAAATAATCATTAAACTTATCGCTATTAAATTCCGCGCCTGAAGCAGCATCCTGAGAAGCCATTATAATTCCAATTGTTTTTTCATCAATAAGCGCAAGAGCTTCATCGGTTGAATTTTGCATATCACTCTTAAATTCTCCCAAAATCTTCTTAATCCGTATCACATTCGCGAAGGTAGAATCTGACAAGAAATATAAGCGCAAACTAGCTACATCTTTAAGTATTGTTTGCGAACGAGTGCTTTCCCCTACTAAATTTCCTATAGAATCCGCTGCTTTGGCAAACGAGGTATCATAGCCCTGGCTCATTTCTTCCTGCAAAATTCCCAGGGAACTTCCAACTTCTGTTACTACATCATTCATTGTTTGTTCACTAAACGCCTGCAAGTTCCTTTGCCCCTTAAGCGCGATCTCCCTAATAACATCCAAAGCAACAAGCCCGCTGGTTTCTCTGACGCTCTGTTCGGCTAATTCCTTAAATTTTACGAAAATATCCTCAATTTTAGAAAATCCGCCATCAAATCCGGTATTGACTGTCGAGGTTATTTCTCTTTTAAGCACTCCTTGGGAAACAAGTCCGGTAATAACAGCGCCCATTCCTGATAGCAAAATTGTAAGTATCACCAGAGCCAATATCTTATGGCTTAATCCAAATTTTATATTTTTTTTCTCATCCCCCATAAAAGCACCTTTCCTTAACGAGAAAATTGATTATCAATAATATCAGCCAAATTAACCGCTGAATCTAAAATACCTAAATCTAGTGCTTGCTTTTCAACATTCTCAAGATCTTCCTGCTTGATCCGCATATCATCAAATCTTATTTTACTTGCTGAATTGTTTAATGATTTCTGGACAATTTCAGGATCAATACCCAAAATTTCGAATTGAGAAAAAGCAATTTGCTTTCCACCGGAATTTTTTAAATCTTTTTCAATAATTTGGCCTGATTTTTTGATCGCGTCAACCAATTGTTTTAATTCTTTGGAATGTCTTTTAATGATTAGCGGATTGACCATTAAAACTACGTCAATAAAATTATCCCTTATAGCCACACCCGGAACCGCTGTTTTCACTATTCCTTCAGCTTGCGCCATCGTCCCATAAGGTTCTGACAGTAGAAAGCCCTGGATCTTTTCCGTTCTAAGAAGATCCAAGGCTCGCGTCTGGGGAATAGCGATATAGCGTACATCAGGGCCCAATTCCAGCCCCTTACTTTTTAAAAATTCTGCCAATAAAAGCAATTGGCCAGTATCATTGCCCGACACGCCGATCATTGTGCCCCTAAAGCTATCCGCGGAATCCTGGCTAAAATTAGTAACCAGCATATCTCCGTTTCTATGCAAACCCATTATTATTTTAAGCGGAATATTACGGTTAGCCATTTTTATTACTTTTGGCGCTGTCATTGCCGCGATATCTATAATCCCTGTTCTGTAAGCAGCTTCCAATCCAGTCCAAGTTGAAAAAACCTCAATCTGCACTGACATGTTTGCATTAGAAACCTCAGCCTGCGTTGCCCCGATAGCTAAAGGTAATGACTCGATTATCGGCAATAAACCAACCTTAAGAACTACCTTATCTTGAGCAAAAACACACGCAGGTTTAAATGCCAGTAGCATCAGCAAACCCATTATAATAATTTTTCTGGGCATAGATATGGCTCCTTGCCTTAAAATAAAATGTTATAAATAATTTTTATTTAAAATCTTCTTTCCAAACAACAGGATTTTCAGATTTGGTCATAGCAATTTTTTCACCTGGCACAATCGCTAAAATATCAAAGAAATCCCATTCATTCTTCATTTGATCAGGCGCTTTCCCCTGCAATACAACACAGCTGGTCACTGCCTGGTGATCAAATCCTTTAAAATATTCTTCATCCTTTAATAAAGTGAATTTATGGTCTTCCAGAGCCAGCGCGACCTTTTCTGCTTCAAAAGTACCTGCGCGCTCTACCGCGTCAGCATACGCGAAAATAGCAACCCACGCTGACGCCGCGGCACTGCCTGGATAACGGCTATAACGTTCCTTAAATTTAGTTACAAACTCCTTTGAACCCGGGTATTTATCTTCTAACTGCCATTCCCAGATAGATGAACAAAGAACACCCTCCATATATTTGGCGCCCGCGCCTTTAGCCATATTCAGCTCCATTAAAGGCACAACAATTTTCATATCCGCGCTCAAGCCCATTGCTCCGGCTTGCTGCAGGCAGTTAACCATATCTTTTCCAAACTCAGCCAGGACCAATACATCGGGTTGGGCTTGCTTTGCTTTTAAAAGATATTTAACAAAACTTTTTTCTCCCAAAGGAGCTAAAACCGTGCCGACTGTTGTTGTTCCCGCGGCTTCTAAAACCTCGCGGGTAGACTTCTCTACACTCCAGCCCCAAGTATAATCCGCGGTGATATAAAAATATTTTGCTTGTTTTCCATATTTATCCAGCAATGCGCTGGCCATTGCCTTTGCCGACTGATGCGCATTATTAAACCAGCGAAAACCATAGCGATTAATTTCCTGCTTGCTGCCTTCAAATCCTGTAGTCGCGTTGGAATGACTAAGCGCGCACATATAAATTTTCTTGCGTTCTCCAGCCACTTTAATCTGAGCAATCGCTTCAGAACTAGCTGAACCGCCTGTAACCATAACCGCGCCGTGAACATCATATAATTCTTCGGCATTTTTTCCTGATAATGCGGCATTAGTTTCACTGTCTTTTGAAATATATACAACTTCCTTACCTAATATTCCGCCTTTTTTATTTACTTCTTCAATCGCAATTTTATATGCTCTTAATTCATCTTCTCCCTGGTCTTGATATGAACCGGTCAAAGGACAATTTAAACCTATTGTTACAGTGTCTTGCGCGGCAGCAACAATTTTGACGCTGAAAATAAGACACACCAAAACTAATCCCATTATTACACATACTTTGAATTTAAACATTACTCACGCCCCCCCTTCAGGTTAAAAATAAATTACACTCACTTTATTTATTATAATTCCTATGCTTTTATTTTTCAAGTCTTTTTAACTTTTCCAGCCAAAATAAAATTCTTATATTCAGCGATGCCTGAGCATTATCCCGCGCATCAGCTTAATTAAAACTCCGGAATAATAAGGGTTTTAATTTATATTTATTATTATATCTTCTCCGCCCAGATCAGCAAAAACTAGTTTTAGTAATAAAATCAAGTTACTGCGCGTTGGCTAAATGTTTATTTTTCCTGTTTAAATTGCTTTGAACCAAATATATTGATTCCGCTATTTCGCATTTCTATAATCTTAAAACAGTAATTAAAAAGTGGACCAATGCGACGCGAAACCAATATTGGCCCACTTCTAATTAATTAAAAAGTATAGATCACTGAAGCTTGGATACGAGATGCGTCAGCAGCTGTCTCTACGTCTTTATATTTTGTTTCCATGTTGGAAAGCTCAAGACCAAGTTTAACAGCTTCGTTTAAATTATACAGCACATTTGCGTACATGATTTCATTCTTCGCTTTGCCAGTGAGAGTAGTCAGATAAACATCATCCGGATCATCCACGCCATAGCCGACATTAAAACTAAAGTCCTCAAACGGTCCAAAAGCAAATGCTAACCAATAACCAGTAGCATCAATGCTTTCCCCGGCAGTAGTGTTGACCCCCTGGCCAATACCGCCTAAGAAAGTAGAAACATTGGTGCCTGACCAGAATTCAGTTTTAAGACTGATCTTATCTGCCAAAGGCAGGTCAAAATCTAATGCCAATAAAGAAACATCATAATCTGTAGATGTTGTTTTAGCGGCGTTTGTATATTCTGTTTGCGAACCGCTTGCCGCGGAAATACCAATTGTTGATTTCTTTTCGGTTAATAAAGGAAGGGTCAGTGCTACGCGGCCTTCCCAGATCGGCGAAGCATTATCAACTCCGGTATCTACGGTTGAATAGGCTGCGGTAGCTGCGGCATTTCCGATATTTCTTGCTGCTGCTAACTGAAACAGCAATTTCATATCATTATCCATTTCTATACCCTTGCTTACCCGAACCTGCGGTCTGCGGTACTGAACATTTCCCTGCCACCACATTACTGAATAGTTAAGCGTAGTTGGGTTTAAGGGAGCAACAACATCCCAGGTCTGACCAGCAAGTAAACTTAAATCCATATCAGTCCAGTTTACTTCAACATAAGCATGACGCATATACATCTCTGCTTTGTTTTGACCTACGCTGGTATCAAAAAAGTCAACTTCCAATAAGCCATTGGTAATCATATCTTCATAATCAGGTCCGGCAAATTTCAAGCCCAGGCGGGTTTCTGAAGCAGTAAGATTCATGGCAGATATATCTTTCGCTGTGGCTTCACTGGCAACCCATTGCCCATAGTTACCATTAACAACCTGTGAATCATCCAGCGAGAGATCAGCTTTTATTTTACCATAAAATGTAACATCGTATTTTGATTCTACGCTTGAAGCAAAAACAATCCCATTGAATCCGATTATTAATAATAGCATTGCTACTATTAACAATGTGTTTCTTGTCATTTTATCCTCCTTGATAAGATTATTATTTCTTATTTCAATATTTAGACTTGAAGCAACACATTAAATAACTGTTAGCGCCAACACTTACTAGCTTGGATATTAATTTTACCCCCCCCTTCTTAAACAGATTAAGGTTGCCATGATAATTAGTTTACTTTTATTCTATTATTTATATAATATCAGCATATAATAATTATTGTCAAGTTTTTTTATCTTTAGTAAAAGTTTGTACTGAAATATCTAATTATTATTTTACTTTTTGTTCTCCTTTAATAATAGCGGAGGACCGCGCGGTTTTTAAATTTATCCCCATCCCCAAATAGTCTAATATTTCCTTTTTAATAATTATTATTATCCAGCTCTGCTGAAAAAACTTTATAATTTATTCATTCAATGCTTTTTGCGCTATTTCCAGTAATTCACCTTCAAGAAACGGCTTATACAGCTGATATGTCCTTCCCCCGGCATCAACAAATTCCATTTCCTTAAATATGGGATCCTTATCCGTGTTTCCAGTCATAAAGATCATTGTCGCGCTTTTATTCATTGCCTTTATCGCTTGACAAGTTTGAATGCCGTCTTTTCCCGGCAAAACAAGATCTATAAAAACAAGATCATATTCATTTTTATTGATCATTTCCAAAGCTTGATCAGCATCATAAGCACTGTCTACCTGATAGCCATGTTCTCCGAGCTCTTTTTCAAATGCGCGGCAAATAATATGTTCATCATCTATAACCAGGACTTTTTTCCCTGTGTTCAGCACCCATGCCCCCTTTCAAAAAAATCTGTTGTGATTCTTACGATATCTTCTCCGCCAAAAGGTTTTTCCATGATTTCCAAACAGCCTCCCAGAGAATCAAACACTACCCGCCTTTCTTTTAGCTTGGATAAATACCCGGACATAAGCACTATTTTCATATCAGCATTTTCCGTTTTTAGCTGTTTGCATACTTCCACCCCATCAATCCCCGGTAAAATTAAATCCACCAGAGCCATTTTAAATTTATTTTTTTTCGCTAAGGCCAAGGCTTCTTCTCCTGTTGCCGCCAAGCCTACTTCATAGCCTTCCATTTCCAGAATTTTCTGTGCCGCACGGCAAACAATTCTTTCATCATCAACAACCAAAACTTTATTCTCCATACTAGCACCCCTTCCTTTTTTCAATAAGAATAGTTGTTATTGTATCTTTTAATTCTCCAGGGCTTAAAGGTTTGCGCAGAAAAAAATCACGCCCGCCGGCTTTGATAAACTCCATCCAATTCTTCTGCATTTCCTCATGATAGCCGGACATAAGCACCACTTCAGTCCGCTGACTTATTTTTTTTATTTCTTCACACAATTCAAGGCCGTTTAATCCCGGCATAATAAGATCAGTGAGAATAATATCAAACTGTTCATTATTTGCTTTTTCAATCGCTTCAGCCGCGGATGAAACAGTGATAACACTATAATCCTGATCTTCTAATTCTTTTTTATAAGCGCGTAAAACGATTTTTTCATCGTCAACTATCATTATTTTGGCCTTACACACATAAGTTCCTTTCTTTAATTTGCTGGAAATCTAATTGTAAAAATCGTACCCTGGCCTTCTTTACTATTAACAGCAATCGTTCCTTTGTGATTTTCTACGATTTTGTATACAATCGATAAACCCAGTCCCACTCCGCCGCCAGGCCGCTTTGTGGTAAAAAACGGGTCAAATATTTTTTTCAAATTCTCTTGGGGAATTCCCGTTCCCCTATCTTCAAACAGCATCTCCACATAAGACTTACCCGCAATCTTTATATTATGCGTAGCTATTCTGAACACTCCATTTGCAAAAGAAGCGTCACAGGCATTACTCATCATATTTATTATAATCTGCTGAATCTGATTTTCATTAGCAGTTATTTTCCATAAATCAGGCTCAAGCGCGGTTTCTATTCCTACTCCCTTTTGCTTGAGCTGATATGCCGTAAAACTCAGAGTTGTTTGTATCGCTTCATTGCAATCAACCTCTTCTACTTCGCCGGTTGACTGCCGAGAAAAAGTATTTAGTCCCTTGATTATTTTCGCCATGTGCTCAGAAGCTTTTTCCATTTCCGCCAAGTCCGCGTATTCTACGCTGTTTGGGTCTTTCTCCTTTTTATATGAGCGAAGCAAGCTTAATATTCCGGCCAAGGGACTGTTTAACTCATGAGCTACTCCTGCGCCAAGCTGTCCAAGGCTGGCCAGTTTTTCCGCCTGCATCAGCTGTTCCTGGATTAATTTAAGTGTTTGATTGGCTTTTAATAATTCCTCGGCTTTTTGTTTTTCGACTCTAGCCGCGGCTTGGGCGGCAAAAATCTCTTTTTCCTGCTGTTCTATTTTTTTATCCTCAGTCACATCGTCATAGACTGAAATAAGTTCGCCACTAGCCACTTTATATACATAATTCCGTCTCCAGCCCTCAATCCTGCTGTCTTTATAAATTTTATCCGCCAAACGCTCTGGGGTTCCGGTTAGAAATACCCGTTTCAGAACATCTAAAAGCCCAAATTCCCGCGCCCCGGGAAAAACTTCGGTTACCCGCTTGCCAATCACATCCGCTTTGCTGATCTTTTCAATTATTTCTCCGGCTTTATTAAAATCTTGAAAAATAAAATCAGCGCCATTCTCAATCGCTTTAAATATTGCTACACCGCTGCTCATATTATCAACTAATTGCTGAAATTGCTTATTATTTTCAATTAAAGCTGCTTCGGCTTTTTTCCGTTCGCTGATAAACCGCGCCTGCTGGATATTCTGATAAGCCGCCGAAGACAGCAGATTCGCCATTACAAACAAAGTATCCGCCACATTTTGAAACTGAGTTTTCGACATTACCGGGACTTCTTCAAAAGCTCTCATAAACTCTTCAGGGTCAGCGCCTATTTCATAAGCATATTTTTTTATTTTATTTTTTTCCTGCTCTTCATTTCTAACCTGTCCAATCAGCCAATTGGCAATGTGTTTTCCGCCAACTGTAATACTCGCTCCGGCATCCCATAATCCAGCGCTTAAACAGGCCTGTATAGTTGCGCCTTTCTCACTATACTTGCCAATAACCGCGTCAGAGTGCAAACAATTTATCAAGCCTTTTTCGGTTTTTCGGATAATATCTTTGCAAAGCCGGCAAAAATTACTCGGCTGGGTTATCGGCATTCCATCAGTTTGCGTAATAATCGAAGCAACATTAGCTGATTTAGCAAAAAGATCCTGCAGCTCTTGGATTTCTTTAATATTAAATAAAACATCAAAATCAATGCCTTCTGCTTCATTCAGCGGCTGTGCCATGGCAATAATCCGTTTTTCCAAAGCTGTTTCCAGTAATTTGCGCGGAGTAATATCAAGCCCGTAAATATTAATATAATGCTGTTCTAATATAGGGGTAAGTGTCAGCAAAAATGTTTTTTCCTTGCATTTTTTTTCCACAGTCTTGATTTTACCAGAAGCGTATGTTTGCGCTATAATATCCAAAAGGTCTTTATCTAATCCTTGTTTAATACTCCATGCTTCTAAACAATGTTTTGCGCCTTTATTGGCATACATAATTTCTCCCCGCGCGGAAAACCGCATTACCGGACTGGGGTTTTCCTCGGGAAATTTGGCTAAATTATTTATCAACTCTTGTGTTTTTTTGCGATGGGTAATATCAAGAATAAGACATATCCCCTGATCATTGCGCTCATTTAAAGTCGTTACTCCGATAAGAATCGGTATTCTTGTGTTGTTTTTATGAATATATTCTTTTTCAAACGGGATGATTGTTTCCTGTTTTTGAAGCAATTTCAGCATGCGCTCATCTTGTGCTAAATATTCAGGCGGAGTTATTGCCCGCCAGTTTATTTTTCCTTCAATCAGCTCTTGCTTTGTATATCCCACCATATCCAGAAAAGCTTTATTCGCGTCGCTTATCCGGCCCTGGGCATCCCAGAAAAAAATGCCGAACATATTTGAATCAACTATTCTTCTTAACCGCTCCTGGTTTTCCAGTACGGATTCTTCTGCCTTTTTGATTTCAGTAATATCCTGAAAAGTGCCTCTTAATTTAATAACTTTTCCGTGTTTTTTTACAACTTCGCCAATCGCTCTGACCCATTTTAAATTACCTTTTTTTGTTTTAAACTGAGCATCAAACCGCATCGGCTGCTCAGTTTCAGCCAAGTCCCGCATCTTTTTAGCAATCATCGCTTGGTATTCCGGAGGATACCATTTAACATGTTCATTTATATCCGGAATAGGCTCATCATAATCCAGCTCAACTATATCATAAGTTCCTTTTGTCCAGGTTGGTTTGCCGCCTTGCTCAAGATCAAATTCCCAACCGCCGATTTTCGCGATCTCCCCTACTTTATTTAATAACCTTTGTCTTTCCTCTAAACTTTCCGCGGTTTTTTTGCTCTCGGTAATATCCGTATGCGCGGCAACAATAACTTCCCCATACTCCCCATGCGCAAACACTGACACATTAGCATGCGATAAGAAGCGTTCACCATTCTTTTTTATATTTGCTACTTCCCCTTGCCATTTTCCGGTTTCTTTTAACGCGGCAATAATCTCTTCCGCTCTTTTTTGCGGGTCAGTATCCGCCGGGTCATTAACAATTGAAACATGCTTGCCGATCATCTCCCTGGAATCATATCCAAATAGCCGTTCGAAAGCCTGATTAGTATAAATAATTTCCCCATTATCCATTCGGACCAGATAAACCGCTTCCGTGGTATTATTAATTATTGCTGAATTAAGCAGCAGCTGGGTTTCAGTTTGTTTACGTAGATTTATATCTAACAATATGCCTTCCAGATACTTAAGTTCTCCGTCAGGTAAAAAAATCCCTCTGCCTTGTTCATGAATCCAGCATTCCTCTCCGTTTTTCTTCCGGATGCGATACTCAAAGACATAATCGGTTTTATCTGCCAAGGCTTGACTGACTTTTTGCCTGACCATATCCCTGTCAAGGGGATAAATCATATTTTTAAAATTGTATTTTTTGCTGATAAAATCATCGGCAGTATAGCCGCAAAGATTTTCAATCCCCCCGCTGATATATTGCATTGTCCACTCCGCGTCATTATTACAGCGATATACTACTCCGGCGAGATTATCGACTAAAGTTTTAATTTCAATTTCTGATTCATATTTTTTGTCTTGCAGCTGCTCTTCCCTTGCTCTGTTTTCCAGAATTACCGCGAGCATTTTGATAAGATTCCGGACAACCGCCAAAAACTCAGGATCTTCTTTTTCCAGATTGCCTTTTATTTGAAAATACCCAAAGTTGCTCTCATAAGTCGATATCGCCGCCAATTCCCCGGTTTTATTTTTATTATCCTCAAAATAAACAATCTCCAGGCCAATATCCCGCGAATTAATCGCCTCAACAAATAATTCAATAATCCGCTGCTTTTCTTTTAATTGCCCGAGATTAAGGAACAGCAGTAAAAACTCATGGATTATAACGGATTTATCTTTTGACATTGACTGGCTTTCTTGTTTAGTTTTATTTTTTTAAAAACTTCGGAGCGTGTTTTGCTAAATAAATATCCGGGTTTACATAATAAGGGTTTTCCGTGATTACTCTGCCGCTGATTGTGTAAGGATGCGTCCTTAATACACCCATGATTATATCACCGGAAAATTTTCTAAGATCATACATGCAGAGACCTATCCAGGGCTTTCCGGAAATAAAATAATTAAGCCTGGATTCATAAGCAAGTAAATTTTCTTTTCCCTGGACAGCTTCCAGGGCCCAGCTCATCGCCCCTATCGTCCGGAGATTTCTTTTGCCGTTTTTCTGGCTTTGACTGTAAAAAGAATTTAGATTCCTCTCTATATCCTCCAGCGAAAACTTACCGGCGGGATAATAACAATCTTTCGCGGAAACAAACTTAAATACATCTTTGTTTTTTGTCTTGGCAGCGCAGCAAGGATATTGCTTGGAAAACTTTGTTTCAAATATATCCTGCGTCATTTCGCAAAAACAGTAAAGCTGCAAATCGCCATCTTCCGCTCCCTGATGTAAAAACCCAAAGAGAATATCATCTCTTTCTTTTTCAGTCGCGTACAAAGCCGCGATATGCAAGCCCCAATTACAGCTATAGCCGCCAAATCCCAGGTCAACTTTTTCCTGATTAGACGTCTTAATATACATAGCCCCCCCTAAAAAATAAAAGACAGCCTTTTAAATGCAAAGCTGTCCTTCCTATACCTGCCTGATCCTGCATTCAAAAAAACATCCTGACAAAATCCATATATTAATCTATTCCTTTGCTTGAGATAAGTCAAGCAAAAAGCAGGGGTAATTAAGCGCTCAATCCTAGTCTCAATCATAACTTAACTCTTTAGTCTTGTTATCCTGCTCAGAAAGCCTAGACTTCAAAGCAATAAATCCCACCCTTTTTACAAAGAGTGGGATTTATTATTTACTTTTTATATTCTGTTTAACTTTTATGCGTTAAACAAATCTTATATTCTCCATTAGCTTCTATTTTAACATGCCCTTCGCGAGCAAGCCAGCCAAGACTCATCAGAACTATTTGCTTTGGCTGTTTTATACCATCAATAAGTTTAGACAGTTTTATCGTTCCGTTTTCGTCTAAAAAGTGCCAAATATCTCCTGCCACAATTCCTATCTCTAGTATCATTCAAGCCTCCTAAGTATTGTTTTTAATCCGCATTATCTTCCTCTGAAAACTCAGCATTGTCAGAATTCCAAGAAGAAAGAGATTTAAACCGTACCGGATTCAACCTTACAATCTCAAAATCCTCATCACACTCAGAACAATACACAATTTCACCAACGCTAAAGTTATCACTATCGTCAAGAAAAGCACGACATGAAGGACATTTCACAACCATTACCGACTCCTTTCAAATTAATAATTTAAACTATTCTGATTCCACATAGTCAAAATCAACTACAACTTTTTTACCATCAACTGTTTTTACTGTAAGCTCAACACTGTCTCCAGCTTCGATGTTCATGTAATCTCTTAGCTCTTGATCTATTGTCAGGGTTTCATTATTAATAACCAACGTACTTCCGTCCTCAGCAACTTCACTAATTACACCCTTTATTGTGGCTTCAGCTGCTTCCGTATCAGTTAAAACTCCAGTGTCGGATACCGCCTGAGCCCAAATTAAACTACTTCCGCAAAACCCGAGAACCGCGATCAGACTTAATACCATTAAAATTCTTTTAACCATTGTTTTCTCCTTATGAAAAAGCATTTTTTATTCTATGCTGTTTTTAAAATGCTGGCTGCTTACAAGGAAGCATTTTAGCTATTCTGCTTTTATGTTAATTAATTGTTTCTTTCCTTCGCAACTTTTTTCTTCTCCTGCTCATTTTTCTGCTATGTTTGTCACCTCCTTATTCCCTTAAAATTGAACAATAAGCGAATATTCTCATATTGGAATATTAACACAAATTAATATATTCCTAAACTATTTTTTTGTCAAGTCTAAAATTATGTTTTGATCTGATTTTTCTCTCTATGATTAAGCTTCTTTTAAAACCTTAGAAAGCATCTTTTTATCATCTTGAAGTGAAGAAATTTGCTGGCATTGTTCATGAAGAAATAAAGTGACTTTATATTGAAATGAATCAACATTTTTTGTTAAGCGATAATACACCAGATTGCCGCAGCGGCGATCAACCACTAGCTTTATAAGCCGCAGCCGGGAAAGATGTTTGGAAGCAACTGACTGGCTTATAGCTAAGGTCTGGCAGATGACCTTGACCGTCACTTCTTTTGTATCCAGAAGATTTAATATTCTTAAGCGAGTATCTTCAGCACAAGCTTTTAAAACCGATCTTATGCTTTTTACATTTATGCTCATAAGCTCCTTGGGCTGAAATTACATATCTATATGAACATATTAGCATATATCCGCGGTTTTGTCAAATTTGCCGCTAAAGCCAGCTGCCCGCATTCCTCGAAACTATGTCTTTTTCCCTTGAAAATAGTTTTTTATTCTTTCCAAATACCAGAAAACCAAGGGAATAAAAATCAAAGTATACACAATTGATGCCATAATCCCCCCGATCATAACCGCGCCCATGGCCTGCTTTCCTTCCATCATTGCCCACAGCTGCGGAAAAACCCCCAGGACTATGGCCAGTGAAGTCATAATAATCGCTCTGAATTTTTCCGAAGCGCCCAGCCAAAGCGCTTCTTTAACCGCTACGCCTTCCTTCATCTTCAGCAAGGCATAATCAAGCAAAAGAATCGCGTTATTTACTACCAATCCCACCAGCATAACCATGCCCATTAAAGACAAAACATTATTTGTATAGCCCAGAAAAAACATCGCGTAATAAACTCCGACAAAAGATGTAAATACTGTCATCATAATCGCGATCGGATATAATGCTGAATTCATAATCGCGGCTAAAAGAATATAGGTTAAGATCAGTGCCAGAAGAAAAGCCTTGCCTATTTCCGTATTTGACTCAGATTCATATTCCGCGTCACCGACATATTTATAACCATATCCTTTATCTATGGATAAGGTTTCAAATTGTTTATCTAAAATCTTGCGGACAAAGCCGGTATTGCTTTTGGATAAATAGCCTTCCAAACGGATAACTCTATCCCGGTCGCGGTGTTTAATTGTCGGCAAAGCCTTCGCGTCCTGTAAATCACCCAATTCTGTGATTGGAATTAATCCTTTGCTGGATAAAACCATTATTTTATTAAGGTCAGCGAAATTTGAGGCATATTCAGAATCAAGCTCAATATTTATATCATATTCCTGTCCTTTTTCTTTATAAATATTTGTTGTGTCGCCATAAATACTTGCTCTTAATGTCTGGGCAATATCGCTGCTGGTCAGGCCATAAGCAATCAGTTTATCCTGATCCGGAATAAATTTTATCTCTTTTTTCGGCGCTTTATAAGAAGAACTTACTGAACGGAAATAACCGCTGTCTTCCATTGTTTTCTGCATTGACTGGGAAAGCACAATCGCTTTATCATAATCATCGCCAAAGACATTAATCGATATATCGCCTTCTTCACCGCCGCCCATACCCAAACGCATTATATTAATCTGCGCGTCCGGGATCGCGGCCATAAACAAGATAAGCTCATCAATTATCCGCAGATCTGAGCGCTGGCGTTTTTTAGAAGAAATAAGATCCACCGCGATTGTCGCGTTTTCCACGCCATTGTCGCCTAATTTACTTAAGTATGATTTTTGTTCGGGAAGCTGTTTTACTCTGTCTTCAATGATTTTTACCACTGATAATGTCCGCTCAATAGTCGAGCCTTTGGGCATAACCAGCATTATTTTTATCTTATTCTCATCATCTGAAGGCATAAACTCGCTGTCAATATACGGCATTATTCTGGTTAAAGACAAAAATGACAGCAGCACCAGCATAATCATTATCAGAGGATGGCGGAAAGTAAATTCAAAAATCCTTTTGTATTCCTGCGTGCAAACATCCATTATTTTTTCAGTAAACCGCACCGGGAATAATAATACCGCGCTAAGCTTGTTTTGCTTTGGCGCGGTTTTCTGTTTCTTAAGCAATAATCCGCAAAGCATCGGAGTCAGGGTAAACGAAGCAATCAAAGAAAACAATGTCGCGTAAACAACGGTTAAGCCGAATGACTGAAAGAATTTCCCGACTATCCCGCCCATCATCGCGATCGGCAGAAATACCACCAGATTAGTTCCGGTAGAAGCCATGACTGCCCCGGCAACCTCATGGGTAGCGCTCACAGCCGCGTGCTGCGCGTCTTCATGATGCTGCAGATGCACCAGCACGTTTTCAATAATAACAATCGCGTTGGCAATCAGCGTTCCCAAAGATGTGGCAATGGCCATAAGCGTCATCATATTAATACTGAATCCTGAGGCGCTTACCGGCCAGAAAGTGGAAATTACTGAAGCGGGAATAACAATTGCCGCGATAAAAGTAAGCTTCGCTTTGCCGGTAAAAAGATACAGAATAACTACGGTGAGCAAAATCCCGAGAATAATATTAAACTGCGCGTCAGCGGTTTCATTCTTGATAAAATCCGCTGTGTCCGAGGCAATCTGAATATCCATGCCTTCGGGCAGCTGTTTTCTGAATTCAGCCATCCTTTTGCTGATCTGACCGGCAATCTCCACCGCGTTTCCGTCTGAAACCTTGTTTATCGAAAGCCCGACAACTTCCTGGGCATTAAACCTGGCCATGGATTCGACTTTTTTAAAACTGTCTTCAATCTCCGCGATATCTTTTAAATAAAATTTATTCCCGTCTTTTGAACGCAGCTCAAAATTTCTTATTTGCTCAACATCCTGAAACTCACCGACAAACCGCACGCTCAGGGAGGAAAAACCCTTTTCCAATTCTCCTCCCGGGATATTCCGGTTTTTCATCTTTAGCGCCGTAATCACTTCCTCAATGGAAATGTATTTTTGTTTCATCAGCTCCGGATTAAGCTCAACATTTATCTGCCTTTCTTTTCCGCCGTAAACATCAACCTTAGCCACGCCCTTAACTGAAGCGAGTTTGGTTTTAAAAGTTTTATCCGCGTACTCATAAAGCTGCCGGACATCGATATTTTTACCGGAAAGCACCATCTCAATTACCGGTTCTATCAAAGGATCATATTTTTCAATAATCGGCGCTTCAATATCATCCGGCAGATCATTCAATATCGCTTCCACCTTGTCTTTTACTTCAATGGATTTCACATTAACATCAGCTGAAAGCAAAAACTTTATAAAAACAAATCCCAGATTATCATAAGAATCACTGCGGATCTGGTCAATCTGCGATATCTCGGAAACCGCGTCCTCGATCTTATTGACCACCAGCGTCTCCACCTCAAGCGAAGTCGCTCCGGGATAAGTCACGGCAACTGTAATAATCGGAAAATCTATTTGCGGGGTTTTTTCCACCAGTAATGTGGAAAAAGAAAATATGCCCAGAACCACAAATACAATAATCAGCATGATTGTCGTTATTGGTCTTTTAACAAAAAATTCTATCATTGTTTTCTCCTGAAAATTTTTCCAGCCTTATAGTTCACTAATTATCTGAATATGATCTTTGTCCCGCAAAGCTGATTGGCCGCTATAAATTAAAATGTCCCCGGGGTTTATTCCGCTTCGCGCAATCGCGCCATAGCCATTGCGCGAACTTATTTTAATCAGCTGCTGCCGGGCAATTCCGTCATTGCCTTTCCAGATATAAAAATCACTGCCTTTTATATCTAAAATATCATTCGGCACATTGATCACTTGCTTAAAAGTATTAGTCTGGACAAAAACAATCAGCTTCGCGCTATTTTCCCAAACCAGCTGTTTTAGCTCTACTTTTACTAAAAACATCCCGGTTTCCAGCGAAATCGCCTCAGAAACCGAAAGAATTGTTCCGATATTCTCCGCGGCGTTTTCCTGCTTATATATCTTTTGTCCGCTGGAAAGCGCGTCCTTAATATCTTTACTGACAAAACCCTGCCATTGTTTATCTTTATTCAGACTGATAGTCAGGCGCGTATATTCCGCGATATCCTCGAGCGCGGCTTTTTTTACAGTAACCGGAATTCCTTTTTCCTGCCGCTGGGCAATACTGCTTGCTATGGTTCTCGAGCGCTCAGCTCTAACCTGATTTTGCCTGATTAATACCAGCGCGATAAAAACAATTAATAATAAACAGTATCCGCATGTTCTAATATTTAAAAATTTTTTCATCTCTCTAGTCCTTTACTGTCAATCTTTCTATCTTTGCTTTTGTTACCGCGATATTATACAGCGTCTGCTGCTGCTGCAGTTTTTGGCTGGTAAGCAGCTGTTCAGCATCATTTAAATCAGTTAAACTAACCTGTCCGGTTTCAAACATATCTCGGGTTATGGTATATGATTCTTCGGCAAGCCGCACCGCCTGATTATTCGCGTCAAGGGTTTTTAAATATTCAACATATTCTTCAATCCCTGTCTTAAGGCTTAATAATAAATTTTTTTCTTCCAGTTTGCGCTCTAGCCGGGCATTATCCCTGTCTGCTTTTGCCTGCTCAATCATTGCCCATTTTTCTCCGCCGTTCCACAAAGGCACATTAACGCTGATCCCGGCAGAAGCATAAGTATCGATTTCCTCAGAGCCAATATATTTTTTATCATTTGAGCCGCCATTATAATCCCCTTCGGCGAACAGAGAAACCGTGGCCAGAGTATCAGCGCGCTTGCTGCTAAGCATGGCTTCCGCTGCTTTGATTTGCGCGTCCAGAGCTTTTAAAGCCGGCTCATTGGCATATAATTTATTTAACTGTTCTTCGTAGGAAATAGTCTGATTATTTACCGGAAATTGATCAATAAGGTTTATCTTAGTATCCAAGGGAAGATCAACCAGGGTATTTAATGTTTTTAAAGCAGTTTGACACTGCGCCCGGGCCTCACTAAGCTGCGGGATTCGCGCGGCAATATCCGCGTCCATTTTAATAATATCCCGCTTGGAATTTCTTCCGGACTGAGCGCGAAGCTCTAAAAGTTTCTTATTGGCAACAATGCTATTATACGATTCCTGGGCAATCAGAAAAACATTCTGAGTAAAAAGCAATGAATAATAACTTAGTTTTGCCGTATAAATAATATCCCGTTTTTTTGCTCTGTCCTGTAGCCGGATCGCCTCAACTGATTTTCTGGCCGCGTCCACAGCCGCGCTGACCCGTCCGAATGACCATAAAAGCTGCGTAATGCTTATGCCGCTTTTCAGATCATAATCCGTGGTCTTTTCCGCGCTCACGGGATATTCCGTATTATTTGTCCAGGTAGCATTGGCATTTAAATGCGGCAAAAGCCCGGAGCGGGACTGTTTATAAACTGCCTGGGATTTTTTAATATTGTTCTCTGATATCTTCACTGCTTCGCTGGTTTTAAGCGCGGCGTCAATCGTGTCTTTTAGCCCAAGCTCTAAACCAGCATAAACCGAAGACGCCAGGCTAAGCAGCGCAATCATTAAACCCAGAGTTTTTATTGCCTTCACTTTAAATTCCCTCCTAAACCAATCCAGAGCGTTTTTAATTGCCTGGCCATCTGCTCTGAAGAAGTATGAAAATTTTTAAATTTAACTGCCAAAGGCGTTCCCACCATAATTGTTTTCAAGGCAACACAGACATTATTAATATCAATAATCTTAGGCAGTTCCTTATTGCTGATTGCTTTTTGCAAACACTCTTTAAAAAATAAATCCAGACAATCCCCTGGAGAACCTATCGCCTCTATGCCTTTAAGTTCCGGATAAGCATAGTATTTTTCCGCGTTGGATATCTCAAATTCATGCGGATCTTCTTTTTCTCCAATCAGCGATGATATCATTTCATAAACCAGATAAGGATTATTAAACTCTTCAAACAAGGCTTGAAAAGCGCGGCAGATTAAATCATAGGCTTTATTTGTTTTAACTTTATTATAGGCTGTCCAAACAACTTTTACCGAGTGCAGCTGCATACAAAAATGAACAATTTCAATTTTTTTCGAAAAATAATTAAAAAAAGTGCCTTCTGAAACTTCCACGCTTGCGCATACCTGGCGGATTGAAATATCCTCAAACCGCGTATGTTCCAGGCGATTTATAAACTCACGCATTAAAGCGATTTTGGTTTTGGCGCTTTTTTTTTCTCTTAAAGAATATTTCTCCGGCATACTGTCTCCTTTTAGCTTACATTATAATTATAGCACACTATATTTTTAATGTCAAGAGTACTTTTTTTTGATTTATCCAAAAAAACTTTGCTTGCCGGATAAATTAACCCGGATTAAACAAAAAAGACAATTCTGTTTTAGAATTGTCTTTAAAAGCCATCCTATTTTATTAAAAAACAAAAAGTGGCTATATCGCCTGCTCGATAAATATTGTTTTTTCAAAAGAAACATAACTTAAATCTATGCCCTGCACCGGAATAGCCTGAACATGTTTAGAAGCAGCCAAATAAGTAATCATTGCTGCCTGACAACTGAATAGCGATAATTCCTCAGGAGCAACCAGCTTTCCTTTTGTTGCCAGCAAAAAAGCTTCGATTTGGTCCAAACTCGAATCTTTATTAATTCCTTCAAGAAGAGTATTGAGCATCTCCTGGAATCTTTCTTGTTTTTTTTGCATTACCGCTATCGGCATTTTCTCCATGTCATTATGATTAACCATCGCGGCAAACCAGGCGTCTATTGTCGCGGCAAGATTTTCATATCCTGGTTTTAGATATAAAGCGAAAAACAGGCTGTTTGGTTCAATTACACCTTCGCTGACATAGTATGCCCGGTTTACCTTTATTTTTTCGCCATTAGTACCGTTTGCCGCGGTTTCGCTGTATTGGACAAAGTTTTGGTTAGGATGTTCTGAGCCATAATACACTTCTTTTATTCCTAATTCTTTAAAAACCTCCAGACATGCTTTGCAAGGATGCAGTGTAACATAAATAACCGTGTTCTTAAAAGGCTCGCCGGCTAAAGCAGTGAGTTTTTTTAATAAAGCCATTGCTTCTTTTGATTTATTTATTTTTGAGGTATAGGCAAGAAACTCCAGCCGCATAAGTTCCGGCAGATATCTGGACTGCGGATTTTTTACCCGCAATTCCTGATCAAGCACCTTAAGCACTAGATTGATTTCCGCGTGGCGGTGAACTCCGATAGTATTAGTTGCTGAACAAAACGGCTCTTGGTTCCAGGAGCAAGAAATACCGCAGCTGACTTTAGCAAAAGGATAGCGGTATGGGATATTCTGCGCCTGCTTATACAAGGAATGAAAAATCCGGCTTTCCCGCAAAGGAATATGATAAAGCTGTTCATAGCGGTTTACTACCTCGCCGCCTTTGACAAGGCTTAAAAAACTCTGCACCACCCGCGGCCCGTACAAAACATAGCTATTGTTCTGTATGTCAGCAACCGCGCTGGCAAAGGAATGTTTAAGCTGCTGATTGTACGGCCGTATTCCAAGCATGGCGCTGAACGAATCAGCCACTCGGGCGATCTTTGCTTCCAGCGGAATATCTTGCCGGGTTACTGGATCAGGATAACCGGTACCGTCAGTATTAGCGTGATGATAAAAAGCTACTGAAAGAATCAGTTGATCGCTAATACCGCACTCTTTTAAAATATCGTATGATTTTGCCGAATGTTCGACAATCTCATTACGAATAGATTCCTGCTGCTCTTTGGAGAACAGAGTAATGTCTGAAAAAACTCGGTCATCGCTGATAACTTTGGGATCAGTATCGCACTTGCCGATATCATGGAACCTGCAGCCAATCGCGATCTGCGCGAGCTGCTCTTGCCTGAATCCAAGAACCTTGCCCAGGCAATAAGCAATAAGCATTACTTCTTTTTCATGCTTGATAACCCATTCGTAATCCGCCGGCCGCTGCGCTTCTTTTGCTTCAAGCCTTTCAATGGCTTTGCCGTACTTATAGCCGTATTCGCTCTGGATACCCCGCATCAGGTCATCCGCGCTGCCAACCTGTTTAGTCAACTTTCGCATAAAAGACCCATACTCGGGATTTTCCTGCCCCGAGATCCCTGGCTGCGGCATAAGACTCACATGCTGGTACATCGCTTGGCAGGTCGAGACCATGCCCAGGGTTTGCAGCTGCAGCTGCGGAGAAAGGCAGGATGGCTTACAATTAAACTCTTGCGCGCAAAGATAAGTCAATGCTGAAAAAAAGATAACATTAATCATAATAAACGTAATTATTTTTTTTACCATATAGTATCTTATCTTTTTTTAAATTGCCTGTTCAAGTATCCGGCAATTTTCTACTGATAAGCTATGAGTAAGCTTGTCTTGAAATCTATGGTTTGTCGCGGGAAATAAATTAAGTCCCCGCTCTTTAAAATATTTATTCAGAAATTCTCTAAAAAGTTTTTTCCGATAACTATCATGCGCCTCATATGGCCGTTTACTAAAAGGAGATTGCCTGAACAACTCCGGATTGCGGCGGCTTTGTGAGCTAAAATACTCCCATTCCTCATTACTGCCTTCAATCAAAACAAACTCCGGCATATTGTTTTTCTTCAATATAATATTGATTAATGATCTGCCGGTATGACCATTATTGTTAAAAAAAGGATGCAGCTCCATCACCAACCGCCAATGCGCCTCCGCGGCCAAATCCACTGGATTCAATTTGTTCGGATTATGATTCATAAGCGCGAGGATCTCGTTCATGTTCCGGGAAATCTCATCCTGACTCATTGCCGGGAATATTTTAATAATATCCCCTTGAAGCCCCTCGTCATTAAGTTTATCTCTCACTCTTACCATCTCAGTCCTGTATTTCCCCGCTTCCTCTAGGGGCAATCCAGCCGCGCGATAATGCAGATAATTAATCCTGCGAACATCGTGTTCTGATATCAATCTGCCCGGGACCGCAAAGTGATTGATTAACCTTGCGATTTCTTCTTGCAAGGCTGTATCTTTTTCTGAACCCAAGGGCATTTTACGGTATTCAATGATCACCGCGACTTGACCCGCGTCTTGATCATCTTCCCGTCCGCCTTCAATGATCCGGACAACTTTAACGTCATTCTTAAGATGCAGATTAACTGCCTGGGATAATAATTTCCGGCCGGTGCGTAAGATAAATTTTCCGATAGGCTCACCGCCATAATTTTCCAAAAAATCATTGTAATCGGCCCACGAAGCTTGCTCAATAGTCAAATTCTTTTCTGACAAAAGCTGGCGAAAAGTAATTCCTTGTTTACCAGGCTTGTCAAAATAAGCTTCTCTGTCTTGACTCATTTCTTTTTCATAACTCTTTTTCGTAACAACCTTAGGAAACAGCGCAAGGGCATAATCCGCGTACGCGTAGGGCTGCTTTTGCTTATTCCTCAAGCTTCGTGAAGCGTCTAATTGCAAAAGATAGCTTAACGGCGACATCTTATTCTGGTACTCCCCATATCCGCTAAGCGGAGTAAGCGTATAACGCCCCATGCCTTTGGTTAAAGATTCCGTGGCTTTAAGCAATTCAGTGGCAATGTAAGGACGTAATCTCAATTGCTTGTATTTTTCTTCCTGCACAGCCACCGCATAATGAATCCAGCAGTTGTCTTTATATCCGCCGCTATTCCGGGGAATACTCATCAGCTGCTGCAAAGAAGCTGGAATAGCCTCGGCATTTTCCGCGTAAACCGAAGCGCACCAGACCACACCGATGATCTTTTTATCCGGATCATTCATATCCCGGGCAACCAGATGTCCCTTGGGATTATTGTCAAAAATCATTCGCGCTTTATCTGGTTTTAATTCAAATTTCGCGCCCCAGATTTCATTATGAACCTTAACTGCCTGCTCAAGATCATCTTGTTTTAAGCTCTCGATTTTAAATTTATGTCCTTTAATCGTCACTTCCTTTTCTACCGAAAGAACCTCGCTCAAACCGCTAAATTCAGGAGCAGGCAGTTTCCCTGGATGTGAAAGCTGCTTATATGCGTCCTGAAATAATCCATTGTTAACCAAAACCTGCGGGCTTAGACACTCTATTTGTTTTTTCTCAAGCGTGAGGCTGGCGCTAAAACCAAAGGCCTGCGCGCTGAATATCTGTGCCAATACCAGAGCGATCATTTTCAGGAGTATTTTATTTGTACTCATATTATTCTCTTGCCCCTTGCTTATGCCAAAAAATAAGCATAGCATCGCCTAGATTAAGAAAAACAAAATTTTTTATTCACAACTTCTTTATTTATATATATTTAAGCCTACTTAGCCATTGAAATGATGTTAAAGTATACCACAAGATATGACTCTCTGCAAACCTCGGGAAATAGGCAAGTTAAGCGCTATTTTTAAACATGTAATAAGCGGAAATTTTTTGCGAATTAAGTTTTTTTATCTATGTGAAATTAAATGGCAGAAAGGCAGGGATTGTTCAAAGCTATTTTTCGCAACTACCTGATACCCGAAAATCGCGGACTAAATCTTTACTTTTCAAGGAATTATTGTTTATCCAGGATTATACAATGTATTCACTTTGGATGGGCACGGTTTGAGCATTAGAAAGAATATTTCTTGAGGTTCAAGCCTTTTGCTTTTTTTCAGCTAAAGCATCATTAATTACTGTAACAAGTTCTCTGGGTAGAAACGGTTTCTCAAGATAAATCGCGCTTCCTCCTGCTTTTACAAAATTTGACTTTATCTTTTCCAGATCTTTTCCAATATAACCTGTCATCAGAATTAATATCGCCTCAGGCAATTCTCTTTTTATCATTTTACACAGTTTAACCCCATCAATATTATCCAGCAGCAGGTCAATAAACACAATATCGTATTTTTTATTTTTTACCATTTTAAGCGCTGTCTCATATTCTAAAACTATGTCACTTTCATAGCCCATTTCAGCCAACTCAAATCTGATGGCAACGCATACAATCTTAACATCATCTATAATCAATACTTTATTTTTTTCCATAGCCCCCCTAACTTAGAGACGGAAATATCACACTAAACTTTGTGCCTTTGTTTTCTTTGGTTTCTACTGAGATTGTCCCATTGTAGGCGTTAACTAGGGACTTAACTATCGCTAAACCAAGACCTGAACCTTTTTTCTTTGTTGTAAAAAAAGGTTCAAATATTTTCGCGATTTTTTCCCGCGGAATACCTTCACCATTATCTATAACCGCAATCTTTATTTTATCGCAATTTTTGATATTACTCGTTCTTATTATAAGTTTTCCGTTCTTGGACATACTATCACAAGCATTGCTGACCAGGTTAAGCACAATGTGCTGCAGCCCGCTTTTATGTCCGGATATATTATGGATATTTTCATCAAAATCTTTGATTATTTTTATTTTCTTTTCCTGTATCTTAGCATACGCGAACTTTAATACATTTTCTATTTCTTTATTTACATTAAACTGCTCAATCCGTTCTTTTTTCGGCTTTGCGAAAAAGCTTAAATCACGGATGATCTCCGACATGTACAGACATGCCTCTTTCATATCATTGAAATTTTCAGCATCTTCAGTCCCCTTCTCTGCTTTTTTCGCGTAAGTATTCACCATCAGCATCAAGCCTGCCAAAGGACTGTTTAGTTCATGGGCAACTCCGGCAGCAATAAGTCCCAAGGCCGATATTTTCTCACCCTGGACAAGCCTTTCCTGGAGCATCTTGGTAATATCACGTTCCGTCATGGAAATCGCCACAGACCGGCCCCGGTTATCTTTAAGCGCGGTAATTGTCACTCCCACATCTATCAATACGCCGGTTTTTACAATCCGCTTTGTTTCAAAAGAATCAATTACTTGCCCGTTTTTTATTTTTCGGATAAGCGCCTTTTCTTTTTTTATATTCTCTTTAGGAATAAGATTAAATATAGTCATGGACAGTGCTTCCCTCTCTGTCCAGCCATAAATCTTTTCCGCGCCTTTATTCCAGGCAGTAATCTTTCCCGCGAAATCAACAATCAAAATCGAATCATTTGAATCACGAATTATCGTAGCCAGACGCTCCAGTTCCGCGGTACGTCTTACAGTATCAATATCAATTAAGGTTATAACCGCGCCTTCAATCTTGTGTTCCGCGGTCTTATAAGGCCTTATTTGAATTAAATGCCAGCGGCCTTCTTTATCCTGAATTTCGCGCTCTTGGATTTTTAAATTATCAACTACATCGATTATCATTTTTTCCAAGTCAGAAATTTCCAGTTTGGGTTTTATGTCTGTGATCAGCCTGCCGATATCCCGGGGAATCAAGCTCAAGAACTTTTCTGCCATAGGGTTAAATCTGCGGATACACAGATCTCTTCCCACCATGATAATCGGAATATTTATACAATTAAGCAGATTAAGGATATCATTATTAACTATATTTAATTCCGCGTTGCGATTATTAATTTCCTCGTTCATTGTTTTTAATTCTTCATTCGTTGACTGTAATTCTTCTTTAGCGGTTTGGAGCTCTTCATTGGTACTGTGCAATTCTTCATTACTCGACTGCAGCTCTTCTAAAGATGATTTTAACTCTTCGGAAGTAGCTTCAGCTCTTTCAATCACAGTTTGCGTGTATTCTTTGTTTTTTTTCAATGATTCCCTTAAAACTATAATTTCTTCATTTTTCGCGTCATTGTTACCCTTGCTGCTTATTTTTCTAACTGCTTTAAGCTCCATGCTTTTTTTATTCTTAGCCAGCTCAGCATCTTTAAACACTATCAGCAAATAATCGCTGTTTTCATCTTTGCCTTTGACTGGGATAGCTTCAATATCCACACATTTAATTTCAGCATTGCAGAGAAATTGTATTTTCTTTATCGAAGTTTTTTGTTTTTTCTTAAATGCCTTTAAAATAAGCGCTCGCAAATCAGCAACAAGTTCTTCACGGATGATCTGTAATATATTCAGCGTTGCTCTTCCGCTCTTGTGCTGAATACACCACGACACATCACCCCAGCACTGCAGCAGTTCCATGTCAGAATTTATCAGAATAGAGGTACTCACAAATCTGTTTAAAAGAATCCGGGAAACTTCCGGAAGCAGATTATCCTCAAACGCGGTTTTATTCACCGGCAATAGCGTATACACGCTCTCTTCCTGAGACAAATCTTGACGCGGAACATAGAAGTTTGGCGCTAAATACGCGTCCGCGGTTTTTTTAAAAAATAATTTATGTTTTTTGTCAGCAGAAGCAAAAAGATTTGTAAAAACCCCGATTCCTTCAGCATCACTTAGGAGCAGCATGCCGCCTGGCTTCAAAGCATAATGGAGCATAGGGATAACTATTTTTTGCAAAGAATTTCCTAAATAAATTAAAACATTGCGGCAGCTGATTAAATCCATATTGCAAAATGGCGGATCTCGCGTAATATCATGCCTGGCAAACACGCACATATCCCTGATAAATCTTGTTATTTTAAACCCTTCTTCGGTTTTAATAAAATATTGCCGCAGCCTATGCTCTGAAACATCTGCTTTAATATTCTCGCCATATATTCCCCTCCGGGCATGGGCTAAAGCTTTTTCGCTTATATCTGTGCCGAAAATCTGAATATGCGGCAAAACATTTTTAATTTTACAAACCTCCGCCATTTGAATAGCAATAGAATACGCTTCTTCTCCGCTAGCAACCCCGGGAACCCATATTCTAATCGGGTTTTTGGAAGATTTATGTTTTAATATTAAAGGAAAGATTTTTTCCCGCAATAAAGCAAAAACCGCGGGATCACGAAAAAAACTTGTTACATTAATCAGCACATCAGCATACAGTTCTTTTAGCTCAAGCTTATTATGTTTTATATAATCCAGATATTGATTAACTGTATCTAGTTTAAGCAGAATCATCCGGCGCTCAATCCTGCGGATTAAAGTGGGTTTTTTGTAATTAGGAAAATCAACCTCTGAATATTGTTTTAATAACTCAAGAATCACCTTTAGAGGTTCTTCTGTTATCAAATCAATTTTGGTTAATGATTTTTTCCGGGTCTCAGCAAAACCATGGGAAAATTTAGAGATTTCCACACATTTTTTCGCTATTTCGTCAGGGCTGCTGATTAAATCCACATTTCCGCTGATAATCGCGTTATGCGGCATATCCGGATATTGCGCGGTATGCTCATTCTGAGCAAAGGTTATCCCGCCCAAAGCCTTAATTTCTCCTAAACCAACCACCCCGTCTGAACCAGTACCGGATAAAATTATACCCACAACCTTATTCTCATAAGCTTGGGCTAAAACTTTAAAAAAAGCATCTATCGGGTGATGCGGCTTACTTTCTGCCTCTAGTTTAGTTAGCTTAAATTCTCCTTTAAGGACTTTCACCGTCCTGTCAGGCGGAAGAATATAAACATGGTTAGCTAATAAGCCCTGCTTATTTTTGGCAAAACAGACTGGCATTGTAGTATTCCGCGCTAAGATTTCATCCAATAAACTGCCGCGCGAAGCTTCCATATGCTGGATAATAATAATACTTGCGCCCATATCAGTAGGAAGGTTTTTAAGCAAAGCAATGATCGCCTCCAGCCCTCCGGCAGAAGCACCCACTCCGATTACGCTTATATTTTTGTTTAGGCAGGGAATATCAGGTGTTTTAGTAGTTAAAGATTTTGCTTTAAAAATGGGCAATGATTTCTTTTGGCAGCTCTTAGAAAAAGATTTGATGTTTTTTTTCATAACTTAAAACCCCTTAAAAGTAGAAGGTGGTTTATATTACTTATTTATCTGAATTTTTAGTTTGTTTGTTTGTTTGTTTGTTTGTTTGTTTGTTTGTTTATTGATTCATTATCCTGCTGAATGTTTTTATTTGCAAGAATTTTTAAAAATGCAAAAAGCAAAGCAGCAGGAATTCGTTCTGGTCATTTATCATGACTATTTGTTATGCGCGCATTACAATATAAGTAGTTTATTATTCATAAGTTAGCGCTTATCCGGTTTCATCCAAGATCTTACAAGTTTATATACTGTATTTCCTTTAGATTTAGCCTAATGAAAATCATTACCTTTTCACTTTAAATAACCATGCTGTAATTCAGCTTTTAAACCCTCATATACATTGAACACGATTGGGCAAATTGAATAATTTTCGAGTACTTTCTTTAATCTTAAACTAAAATCTTTTTTTTCTAAATTCGGATAAGCCTTGCACCCAGCTGGGCGAGATAAATACTGCGAACACTTATTCTTTTTTAAAAGCGGACAAGGACTTATTTTAAACATAAAGCCATTTTCTTTTTTATCTTTTATTAAGTAATTTTTTATACTTTTCTCTGCTTGACCCACCCAAACTTTAGAAAGTTTTTCAATGTCCTTTTTTCTTAAGACCGGGTCCATGAGTTTGCAGCAATTACCGCAGGCCGTACAATCTATCTCTGGAGCTATTTGTTTATAAAGCCTGTGCGCGATTTTATCTATTTTCTGAGGATACTGGCTAGCTTGTAAAAAAACACGGAATTTCCTGTTCTCCGCGGCTTTATCTCTTGCCAATTGCGTAATTTTATTTAAATCAGTCTCAAATTTTTTCATACTTCTCCTGCTTAAAATCATTAAATCATCAGCTCAATTAAGAATACAGTATTTTACCAATTTATACAAGGAATTACCTGTGATAAGCGCTGTTTTTTTAAGCAAGAAGAATCAGGAATATAAATTCTGGAATCATGCGCGGGTTAATGATACAATAAATGGATTATCCGGCATAATTAAATATTATTTTAAGAATAAAATCAAGATCAGTATATATTATCCACCCAGCACGGCTTAAAAAATAGCCTGGAAATATTTTATTCTATTTATGATGAATTTTATTGTTCCCAAAAAAACTTTTTTTTTTCTCATGCATTGCTCTGCTGCTTTGGGGGATGACAAGCCAAGCCGCGCCCCTGAAGCCCACTCGGTTTAAGGATGTGGTGGCGAAAGCGCAAATACTCTCCGAAAAGCCTTTTCTCGAGACCAGCAATAATGTGCCTGATGCGCTTAAAAAAATCGGTTACGATGAATGGCGGGATATCCGCTTTAACCCGCTAAAAAGCTTGTGGCTAGGCAAGCCTTTCAGCGTTCAATTTTTCCACCTCGGCGGTCTGTATCAAGAACCAGTGATCATTAATTCCGTTAACAAGGACAATACCACGAAGATTCCTTTTTCTCTGGATCTTTTTGACTACACGCAGAGCGATCACAAAGGACTGATGTCAAATGATCTGGGCTTTGCCGGATTCAGAGTACACTATCCAATAAATTCCGCTGAATACGCTGATGAGCTAATTTCTTTTATTGGGGCCAGCTATTTCCGCGCTCTGGGCAAAAACTTAGCCTATGGCATATCCGCCCGCGGCTTAGCCATTGATATCGCGGAACTCACTGGAGAAGAATTTCCTTACTTTCGTGAATTCTGGATTATTGAGCCTTCTCCCAAAGCCAAAGAAATTTCATTTTACGCCTTGCTGGAAAGTAAAAGCCTGACCGGCGCGTATTCTTTTATCGTTCACCCAGGAGAAGAAACACTGGTCAAAGTTAAAAGCGTTCTTTTCTTCCGCAAAAAAATTAAAAAACTGGGTATAGCGCCACTGACCTCCATGTTCCTTTGCGCTGAAAATACAAAATCCAGAGCTGAAATTGACTTTAGACCGGAAGTGCATGATTCAGACGGCCTCCTGATCCAGGAGCCTTCCGGAGAATGGATCTGGCATCCGCTGATTAATCCGGAAAATCTTTTAATCAATAGTTTCGGCGGTAGCCAGCCAATAGGATTTGGTCTGCTCCAGCGCGACATGAACTTTGACCACTACCAGGATCTTGAGGCGCGTTATGATAAACGCCCCAGCGTCTGGATCTCCCCAATAAGCGAGTGGGGACCCGGACACCTGGAACTGCTTCACATCCCGACTGAAAATGAATATAATGATAATATCAGTGCTTATTGGGTTGTGGATAAATCTTTTGAACCCGGCGAATCTTTTGAATTTGCCTATACCATGAACTGGCATAGCGGCAACCGCAAAAGATCTAGCCTGGCTTCAGTAGAATCAACCCGCATCGTGGCCAAACCTGAAAGCATTATGTTTATTATTGAATTTCTTCTTGATCCATCACAAAATGATTCTTCGGCCAAAGATATTTCCGCGGACATTCAACTTAACGGACACAGCATCACTGACAGTCAGGTTATTGAAAACTCAGTCACACCCGGCTGGCGGCTTATCACGCATGTT